>NZ_LYXG01000042.1:0-134163 GCF_001663515.1 Halomonas sp. G11 | reverse complement strand
AGTTGATCCGCGTCGGCGCTTACCTCGGGGAGCGGCGGGGACTGTTCAGGCCGTGAATGGTTGAACAACACCGCCAGCCGCAGTAGGCGTGCCAGTTTGGCGCTTTGTGCCTGCTGGTTGTTAGGCAGTGCCTGCCACTCCTTGAGCGGAAATTTACGCCGGTGGGCGCGGACCAGAAACGCCAGCAGCTGCTGCTCGGGGCGCGAAAAGCCGGCCAGGTCCGAATGTTCAAGCAGGTAGGCGCCATGGCGGTGAAATTGGCTGTGGGAAATCGCCAGGCCAATTTCATGCACGTGACTCGCCCAGCGCAAGTAACGCCTGAGCGAGTCGCTCAGCGACCAGTCATGGCGCAGGGCATCAAACAGTCGACTGGCTGTATCCGCGACGTTGTCCGCTTGTCGACTATCCACGTCATAGGTGCGCTTGAGCACGTCGAGGCTTTTCGAGCGGGTGTCTTCGGCACTATTGCGCCCCGCCATGTCGTACAGCACCCCTTCCCGGAGGGCCCCATCGGCAAAGCGCATCTGTTCAAGGTCAAAGGCTTCGAAAACAGCGCTCAGAATGGCTATCCCGGCAGGAAACACCTTGGCGCGGTCGGATTTCAAACCGTCGAGCTCGACCTTGTCGAGGCGTTTGCACTTGATGAGCCGTTCGCGCAGTTTTTTCAAGCCGCCGCGGGTAATCAGACCCTCCTGGGTGGTGTCGCCGTAGGCGAAGAGCACGCTGGCCGCTGCCTTGATGGTACCGCTGGAACCCACCGGGTCGTCCCAGCCCAGGCGCTGGTAGGGGCGCTGAATATTGGCCAGCTCCGAGAGCGCGGCCAGCTCCGCACGGCGCATGCGCTTTTCGCTGAGCTCGCCTTCGGGGAAAAAGCGCCGCGAAAAGGTCACGCAGCCCATGCGCAGACTTTCCAGCGCTCTGGGCTCGAAGGCCTCGCCAATGATGAACTCGGTGGACCCGCCGCCGATATCGACAATCAAGCGGCGACCGTTTTCCGCCAGGGCATGGGCGGCGCCCAGGTAGATCAGGCGAGCCTCTTCGCGACCGGCAATAATCTCGATGGGATGGCCAAGCTGGGCCTCGGCGCGTTCGATGAAGGCCTGGCTGTTATGCGCATCGCGCAGCGCGTTGGTGCCCACGATCCGCAGATTTTGTTGAGTGATACCGGTAAGGAACGGCGCAAAGCGTCCCAAACAATCCAGCGCCCGTTGAATGGCGGCTTCGCTGAGCTGGCCTTCCTCATCCAAACCGGCGGCAAGCTGGACCTTTTCGCCGAGGCGTGCCACGACTTGAAGGCGCTCATTCTGGTAGTTGGCCACCAGCAAATGAAAGCTGTTCGACCCCATGTCGATGGCCGCTAAACGTTGGGGTGCCCCGTTTTCGGCCGCTGCGTCAGCGGCGTCAGTGGGGAGCGAAATGTCCTTGGGCATGAGCTATCCTTCGTGTTGACTGACCCAAGGTTGCGGGGGGCTTTATTTATTGTCAATTGCCAAAAGCTTGCGTTTGACGCGGGGGTTGACTAACATCGAGCTACTGGCTTGATACGACCGGATTTACCCATATATAACCCAGGTCGCCCCAGGCATTATTCAGCGCTGTAATTGGCGCGACTGCGCGGTGAAGTTTTTGACTATCGCGCCCGATGATGTCGGCCAGATGTCCAAGTCGTCAGATAGCCCGCTGGTCCAGCCGTTCCTGTGCTGACCAGACTTATCAGCACTAGCACCCTCGAACTGAGTCACCATTAATCATGTGGTTAATAAGTCTCAGCCTAGCCCCTTTATTCGAGTGAGTGCCTTCCCGGGGTCTGAACGCATCACACGGCGCCTAGCCATATAACCAAGCGCTACGCCTCCTGTCCTATTTCGGCGCTTAGCGCCCAGCTTTCATGAGCAACTTTCTAATCACACCGATGAATCTCACTGAACTCAAGCAAAAAACCGTTCCCGAGCTGCTCGATATCGCCCGTGAAATGGGTATCGATAACTTGGCCCGTTCGCGCAAGCAGGACATCATCTTCGCCATCCTCAAGAAGCATGCCAAAAGCGGTGAGGATATTTACGGCGATGGGGTGCTGGAAATTCTTCAGGATGGCTTTGGCTTTTTGCGCAGCGCCGACAGCTCTTATCTCGCCGGGCCGGACGATATCTATGTCTCGCCCTCACAAATCCGTCGCTTTAACCTGCGTAAGGGCGACTCCATCTCGGGCAAGATCCGGCCGCCCAAAGAGGGCGAGCGTTACTTTGCGCTGCTCAAGGTCAGCCAGATCAACTTTGACCGCCCGGAAAACGCCAAGCACAAGATTCTCTTCGAGAACCTGACGCCGCTGTTTCCGGACGATCGCCTGCGCATGGAAATCGGTAACGGTTCCACCGAGGATCTGACCTCGCGGATCATCGACCTGACCGCGCCGATCGGCAAAGGTCAGCGTGGCCTGCTGGTGTCACCGCCCAAAGCGGGCAAGACGCTGATGTTGCAGAACATCGCCACCTCGATCACGCGCAACAACCCCGAGTGCCATCTGATCGTGCTGCTGATCGATGAGCGCCCCGAGGAAGTGACCGAGATGTCGCGCACCGTGCGTGGCGAAGTGGTGGCGTCGACCTTCGACGAGCCACCCGCCCGCCACGTCCAGGTGGCCGAGATGGTCATCGAGAAAGCCAAGCGGCTGGTCGAGCACAAGAAGGACGTGGTGATTCTGCTCGACTCCATCACCCGCCTGGCGCGTGCTTACAACACCGTGGTGCCAAGCTCGGGTAAAGTGCTGACCGGCGGCGTGGATGCCCACGCGCTCGAGAAGCCCAAACGCTTCTTCGGTGCGGCGCGTAATATCGAAGAGGGCGGCAGCCTGACGATTATTGCCACCGCCCTGGTAGACACCGGTTCTAAAATGGACGAAGTCATCTTCGAGGAGTTCAAGGGTACCGGTAACATGGAAGCGCACCTGGACCGTAAGCTGGCGGAAAAACGCGTCTTCCCGGCGATCAATATTCGTCGCAGCGGCACGCGACGTGAAGACCTGCTGGCCTCTGAGGAAGAGATGCAGCGCATGTGGATATTGCGCAAGCTGTTGAATCCCATGGAGGACACCGCCGCCACCGAATTCCTGATTGACCGCTTGAAAGATACCAAGACCAATCTGGAGTTTTTTGACGCGATGAAGCGCCGCTAGGGTTTCCTTAAACAGACCCAGCGGCCAGATGGCCAGCCAGGGAGTGTGCATTGAAGTACCATGATTTGCGCGAGTTCATCACGGCCCTTGAGGCCCAAGGCGAACTGAAGCGAATTACCGCTGAAGTCGATCCCTATCTGGAAATTACCGAAATCTGCGACCGCACTCTGCGTGCCGGTGGCCCGGCGTTGCTGTTCGAAAACGTCAAGGGCCACGACATGCCGCTGCTGGGCAACCTGTTCGGCACGCCCAAGCGGGTAGCGCTGGGCATGGGGCAGGAGTCGGTCGAGGCGCTGCGCGAAGTCGGCAAGCTGCTGGCCTTCTTGAAAGAGCCTGATCCGCCCAAGGGCCTCAAGGATGCCTGGAGCAAGCTGCCCATCTTCAAGCAGGTGCTCAGCATGGGGCCCAAGCAGGTCAAGCGTGCGCCGGTGCAGGAGATCGTGTTCGAAGGGGATGAGGTCGATCTTGGGCGTCTGCCCATTCAACACTGCTGGCCTGGCGACGCAGCGCCGCTGGTCACCTGGCCGCTGGTGATCACCCAGGGGCCGCACAAAAAGCGCCAGAACCTGGGGATCTACCGCCAGCAGAAAATTGCCAGAAATCGCCTGATCATGCGCTGGCTATCCCATCGCGGCGGGGCGCTGGACTTTCAGGAATTTCAAAAGGCGCATCCGGGCGAGCCGTTCCCTGTGGCGGTCGCCCTCGGCGCCGACCCGGCGACCATCCTGGGCGCGGTGACCCCGGTGCCCGATACGCTCTCCGAGTATGCCTTCGCCGGCTTGCTGCGCGGTTCGCGTACCGAGCTTGTTAAGTGTGGTCACGCCGAACTGGACGTGCCCGCCTCGGCGGAAATTATCCTCGAAGGCTTTATCTACCCCGACGATATGGCGCCCGAAGGTCCCTACGGCGACCACACCGGGTATTACAACGAGGTCGATCACTTCCCGGTGTTTACCGTGACGCGCATGACCATGCGCCGTGACGCGATCTATCATTCGACCTACACCGGTCGGCCACCGGACGAGCCCGCCATTCTGGGCGTGGCGCTCAACGAAGTGTTCGTGCCCATTCTGCACAAGCAATTTCCTGAAATTATCGACTTCTACCTGCCGCCGGAAGGCTGTTCCTACCGCATGGCCGTCGTGACCATGAAGAAGCAGTACCCCGGCCACGCCAAGCGCGTGATGATGGGGGTATGGAGCTTTTTGCGCCAGTTCATGTACACCAAGTTCGTCATCGTCCTGGATGACGATGTGGACGCACGCAATTGGGAAGATGTCATGTGGGCCATCACCACGCGTATGGACCCGGCCCGTGATACCGTCATGGTGGAAAACACCCCGATCGATTATCTCGATTTTGCGTCTCCCGTGTCGGGGCTCGGGTCGAAGATGGGCCTGGATGCCACCAACAAATGGCCGGGTGAAACCGATCGCGAGTGGGGCACACCGATTGTGATGGACGAAGATATCAAGGCCCGGGTCGATGCGCGCTGGGAAAGCCTGGGTATCGATATTCCCTTGCCGTCCCCACGCAAAGGCAGCGGTGCTTAAGCCAGTATCCCGACTGATTTTTAACCAAAGAGGCTTTCATGAGTGCAAGGATGTTGACTTGCCAGGTCACAGCCGTCGAGGACCTCAATCCCGACGTATTCGGTGTCACCCTCGAAGGGCGCGCCGAAGCCATGCAGCACGCGCCAGGACAATACTTAGAGCTCAAGCTCGATGAGTCGACCTGGGTGCCCTTTTCGATCGCCAGTGCCGAGCGCGGCGACGGTATCCTTGAGCTGCACATTCAGCACTGGCCTGAGCGTGAAAACTCGGCGCGCCTGCGGGAGCTTCTTCAGGTCGCCAATCAGCTCACCGTGCGGCTGCCTGGTGGCGACTGCGTTCTGGATACCCAAAGCACGCGCCCGCTGTGGTTGATTGCGGCGGGTACCGGCTTCGCGCAAATGAAGGCAATCATTGAAGCCTCGCTGACCCATCAGCCTGAACGGCGGATTTCGCTGTGGTGGGCGGTGCGTGAGCATCGCGATCTTTATGCCGAAGTGCTGGCCTGCGACTGGGCGCAGCGTTATCCCAATGTCGACTTTCAGGCCGTCACCGAATTTCCGCTGACGGAGCCGATGGCAGCCGGCGAGCGTATCAGCCATCATCAGGGGCGCATTGACCTGGCGCTTGAACAGGCCGCCATGACGCCCAGCGAATGGGACGTCTACATTTCCGGCTCACCCGGTATGGTTTACGCCTGCATGGACGTGCTGGAGCGCAAGGGACTCGCTGAGGATCGCGTGTTCTCGGATGTGTTTTCCTACGCACCGCGCAACCAATAGTCCTTGGTGACCCGTTGCTATTCGCGGCGCATGCAGGCAAGATAAGTTCAGAGATTGCAACGTTCGGCCCGTATTCGGCCAATATTTCCACCGGGACGCTTTATGTCATTATCACGCACTAACTCAACGGCTGACCGTCTGCCAGGAATGGCAGGTGGAAGCTGCGTGCAAAGCGTCTTTGGCTATGGCTATTGGTTTAGCAACGGTGTGCCGATGGCCGACGCCTAACGTCGCGCCTGCAGGCACACCCCAAGGGTTGCCTGCCGAATGCAAAGAAGCCCCGGCTGGTAACCCCGCCGGGGCTTCTTGCGTTTCGAGCGTTCTTCCCTGTTCACAGGTATTGCATTAAGGAGCTGACCCATGACCTATCGCGCTTTTTTCCACCCCATGGCTAACCGCTATCCCGGCTACCGCTATGGCTGGCGATTTAGCGACGCGCGGTCGGTGACAGCTGCCACCTCCGACTGTGCCTTAGCAGGTGGCGCGCTGGATACACGATGTCATGGTCGATGTCAGACCCCTACGGAGAGTTAACCCGATGAATGCCACTGCAAGCTCGATGCTCACTACTGCCGCTACCTCTACTGCCATAAGCGAGCCTGCCGCGATGCTGCCGACACCCCTCGAATTACGTCGCGACCTGCCGCTGGATGGCGCCCTTGACGAACAAGTTGCCGAGCAGCGCCGCGCCGTGCAGCGCATCCTCGCCGGTCAGGACAACCGGCTGCTGGTGGTGGTTGGCCCCTGCTCGGTGCACGACCCCGCTGCCGCGCTCGAATATGCTGACCGTCTGGCCGCCTTGAGTGACGAGGTAAGCGATTACCTCCTGCCGGTGATGCGGGTTTACGTCGAAAAACCGCGTACCACCGTTGGCTGGAAAGGGCTGGCTTACGACCCCCATCTGGATGGCCGTGGCGACATGGCGCACGGCCTGGCGCTTTCCCGTGAGCTGATGCAGGGCGTAGCACGGCGTGGCTTACCGGTCGCGACGGAGCTGCTCCAGCCCATGCTGGCGCCCTATCTGCAGGATGCTCTCAGTTGGGTTGCCATCGGCGCGCGGACCACTGAATCGCAGCTGCACCGTGAGCTTGCCAGCGATCTGGCGGCGGCAGTCGGCTTCAAGAACGCCACGAGCGGGGATGTCCAGGTAGCGATCGACGCCATGCAGGCGGCAGCCCATTCGCATCAGCGGTTTGCCCTGGACGACGCGGGCCGTCCGGTCATGCAGCAAACGGCAGGCAACCCGCATACCCATGTGGTGCTGCGTGGCGGCCATGGCGAACCCAATTACCAGGCCCACCATGTACGCAAGGCCGTCAACACACTGCGTGAAGCGGGGCAGAACCCACGGTTGATGGTCGACTGCAGCCACGCCAATGCGCGCAAGGACCACCGTCGCCAAAGCGAAGTCATGCTTGATGTACTCGCCCAGCGCCAAGCGGGTGAGGCCAATCTGGTCGCGCTCATGCTGGAAAGTCATCTATTTGAAGGCAAGCAGCCGTTAAAGCCCGGTGCCATGCGCTATGGTGTATCGGTTACCGACGCCTGTGTGGGTTGGGAAACCACCGAGCACCTGCTGAAAACCGCCGCGGAGCGGTTGGCATAGCGACCTGACACTATGACTTGTTTGCCCTGGCCAGCCCCGTATCATGGGAGAATGTCACTCTTTTCCCGTTTGTGAGGTTGGCCATGGTGTTTACCCTAGAGCCCTACGATTCCCATACCTATCGCCGTAAGGCGCGTATGATCACCTTCATCATGGTTGGGCAACTGCTGATTTTTGGCCTGCTGTTTGCCATGCTGCTGACCACCACCTTTGGCCCCAGCCTATGGCTGAACGTGTTAGGCGGCATACTGGGACTGCTGGCCACCAGCGCCATGTTTGCGGCGCTGCGCGACCGGCCGTGGATGCAGGAAGTGGGCTATGTATGGCAGCTCAAGCAACACCTGTCGCGGATCAACAGCCATCTGCCGGCCCTGCGTCAGGCGATGCAGGAAGATAACCGCACGGCGCTGGACATCCTGGCGTTTTACCATCAAGGGTTGGCGCAACTGGCTGAGTTCAATGGTCGTACGCCCAGTGATAACGATGAACGCCAGCGGGTCGAGGAGCGGCGCGAAGCGCTTGCCCTGCCGCTCCAGGTCGAGCAGTTTGATCCTCAAGATTTACATGCCTTTAAACGCGGCTAATTTATCTATTCCTCACTTCAGGAGCGTATCGTCATGATGACACCGTCACGGTTTTTTGTATTAGGTTGTGCTTTTGTAGCGATCAGCGGTTGCGCTGCGATGGAGTCGCCTTCAAGTGCCGAGAGGGCCAAAGGCGATACCGGTTTGGATGCCAAAGCCCCTTTATTCCCCTCGGCCCTGTTTTCCGGTCAGGCCGAACAGTTCGAAGCCTGGCATTGTCGCCCGGCGAACCAGCATTTAGTCACGGCGGTCGATGGTGACGTCCTACGGCTCTGGTCGTTGCACGGGGCCTGGCGCTTGCCGCAAGCGATTGTCGCCAGTGGTGCCCGCTACCAGGATGGCGAGATCAGCTTCTGGAACCGTGGTGAACAGGCGCTGGTCGAAACCCCCCGCGGTCAACTCAAGTGTGAGCTGGCCGCCCGGCGTGAGGCTTCCACCCGAGAGGAGCACCCCGGTGTCATGTTCCGTGGCCAGGGCAACGAGCCTGGCTGGACGGTAGAACTTGCCCATGACGCCCCCGAACTGACGCTATCGACCGACTACGGCGAAAACGTTGAAACGCTGCCCTATATGGTCAGCGTGATGGATAACGACGCTGGGCGTGTGGTGTTGGAAAATGCTGATGCCGATGACTTTTTCCGGGTACGTATCGAAGCCGGGGCCTGCTTCGACGGCATGAGCGGCCATCCTTTCCCGGCGCGGGTCACGCTCACCATCGACGGCGAGCAGTACAGTGGGTGTGGTCAGGGCATCGCGCCGTCAGCCTAAGGGTTGGTGGGTGACGCGCAAGGCAGCGCAAGAGGGTCGGGCTGCCATTTGGGCATGACAAAGGCAGTGGCACAGAGCGCATTGCGGTCGCCCGCTGCGCGTGCTGCCAGGCGCGATAGCGTGGTGAGTGCTACGTCCCGCTCGCTGCCAATCTCCACGCTTGCGGCGAGCGGCCGCCAGGCGTTGTCCTGGCGGGTGGCAAGGGTGAAGTTGAACGGATGGTACCCAGGAAACCCCAATCGTATATCAGTGGCCAGCAAAGTGAGTTGCCCGTCGATGAGGCGCATCTCGTAGCGCAAAAACGGCCCGGCGAACCACGCCAAGCGTTGCCCAGCCCGGCTATCAAGCGCAATGTCTTCCAAGGCTGCGCCCCGGCGCAACGGTTCAAGTGTCGGGGGCGCGTCGCGATCAAAAGGACTCACCAGGCTTTCATGATAGCGGTCACCGTCAACCACGGTGGCCCGCCACAGCAGAATATTGAACGGTGTCGGCTGGACCAGAATCGGTGCGTCCTCAAGCCCCTGATCGGCGAGTACAGGTGCCAGCCGGTGTTCAACGGTCAGCTTTGCGCTGAAGGCCAGTAGCAGGTAGACGCAGGAGACGCCCAGGCCCCAGGCACACCAGCGCCTGACGCGACGGGTGAAAAGAGCGATGATCAGGCAGGCCAGCAAAGGCAGCGAGTAAAAGGGGTCGATGATGAAGATAATCGGCCAGGCCACCGGCGGCGACTCAAGCGGCCAAAAAAGCTGGGTGCCGTAGGTGGTCAAGGCATCCAGAAGCGGGTGCGTGATCAGGGTCAGGCCGAAGAAAGCGGCCCATAGGCCGAGCGGTATATCCCTGGCGGGTGCCAACCGAGCACTGAGAAGCGTCAGCAAACCGGCCAGGCCCGTGAGCACAAACAGTGAATGGCTGAAGCCTCGGTGCTCGGTCACATTGGAGACGGCATCGCCATAGTCGATAGCGATATCAAGGTCTGGCAAGGTGCCCAGCAGTGCGCCGATAAGGACTGCTTTACGCCCAAGGCGTTGCCCTAAAACAGCGCCCCCTAGGGCAGCACCCAATGCTGCCTGGGTAACTGAATCCACTGACGTCTCCCCGGGGCCAGCCCCGCGTTGATGCACAAGGGTTTTAATGATACATGATTGTCACTAAGATATTATCTCGTAAAGCAACTGTCCAATAAATTGGCTGTTGACGGTGCCGCCGTGTGGATATTACCGGCCGCATAAATGTCACTGGAATGCTAAGCTGGGCGCATCAGCAACGCCAGCGGGGCGGATACGTTGCCCCGATTTTCGTTTTAGGACGCAACAAGGAGAGATGGCATGCAATACCTACATACGATGGTACGCGTTAGTGATCTGGACGCATCGCTGCACTTTTACTGTGAACTGCTGGGTCTCAAGGAAGTTCGTCGTAAAGAAAACGATAAAGGCCGTTTTACGCTGGTGTTTCTCGCCGCGCCGGAGGATGAAGCGCGCTCCTCACGCCTCACCGCGCCGGAACTCGAGCTGACTTACAACTGGGATCCCGAAGAATATACCGGCGGTCGCAACTTTGGTCACCTGGCCTACCGGGTGGACGATATCTATGCGCTTTGTCAAAAGCTCCAGGATAACGGGGTGACCATCAATCGCCCGCCCCGTGATGGCCACATGGCGTTCGTCAAGTCGCCGGATGGCATCTCGGTTGAGCTGTTGCAAAAAGGCGAGGCGCTGGCGCCGCAAGAGCCCTGGGCCTCCATGGAAAATACCGGCAGCTGGTAATCGTGCGATAAGGAAAGGTCACCATGACGATCAAAAACTGGCGGTTACTGCCATGGCTTGCTTCGGTAACGCTATTGCTGAGCGCCTGTAGCAGTGCGCCGGGGCCAAGTTCCGCGCCGGGTCCGGAACCAGGCGGAGACTCGCTGTCGGGGCCGGTCGTCGGGCAGCGCTGGAACCTGTTGCTGGTTGGCACCAATGAGCGGTTGTCGATGCCTGACACCCCGTTCTTTGAAATTAGCCGAGACGGTAGCGTGCGCGGCCACGATGGCTGCAATCGCTTTACCGGTGAAGCCACACTGGGTGACAACCAGCGTATCGAGTTCAGCGAGCTGGCCACCACCCGCATGGCGTGCCCCCAGATGGGCGATGCACAGAAGGTGACCGATATGCTGGAGACCGCGTATCGTTACCTGATCGACCATGACCGGCTGGTATTTTTCGGGCCGGACAGCCGGGTACTGGGCGGCTGGCGGGAATCGAACTGATGGCGTCAGTCAGCCCTCAAAAGGCGGATTGAAGCGGGCGATAAAGCGCGCATCAATCCGCTTTTTCCATTGCCATACCCACCTGCCGGAAAAACCCATGGCACCGCGGCTGGCAATGGCGCGGCTACCACCGGTGCCGATCAGTGCCAGTACGCGTTTGGGGGGCTGCCAGGCCGACAACGCTGCTCCGCGGCACGCCGCACGCAGGTTATCTGCCAGGTGCGGTCCCATACGTACCGCATAAACCCCTGCATTGGGTAAGGGTGGGTCAAAGGCGGTGCAGTCACCAGCCGCAAAGATGTTCGGCTGGCCGACCACTGCCAGGGTATTTTCCACCTGAATGAACCCCTGCGCATCCAGTGGCAGTGAAGTATCAGAAAGCCAGCGGTGGCCGACAGCCCCGGTGGCCCAGAGCACGATATCCGCCTCGATGTGGTTGCCCGCCCGGGTCAATATGCCTCCGCCAACCAGTGCCTCCCCGCGAACGCGGGGGTGGGCCTTGATGCCTGCCCTGGCTAATGCCCGTTGAAGCAGCCAGCGTGGCAGGCGTCCGGCCTCGGGGAGCAGCTTTGGCGATGCGCTGAGCAGGTGCCCCTGCCAGTCAATGTCCGGGCGCTGATGGCGTAGCTGCGCCATCACGCTCATCAAGGTTTCGCAGCCCGCCGCACCGCCGCCTACACCTACCACCCGCTGGCTCGCGCCGTGGGGCAGCTGTTCGACGTCATCGCGCAATGCCTGCCAGCGCTGATGGAGTGAGCTGAGCGGGCGCATGGCCAGTAGGTGTGGAGGGTTATCACCCTGCTGCGCAGGCAGCGCCAGGGTCGAGCCGACATTCAGCGAAGCCACATCAAAGTGAATCGTATCGCCGTTGGCCAGGGTGACCTGACGCGCCGATGTGTCCAACGTCACCGCAGGAGAGTCGATAAAACGTGCCCCAGCTCGCTGGCAAAGTGCTGCCACGTCGATCTGTGTCTCGCGCAGTGTACATTCGCCTGCCAACCAGGCCGGTACGCTGCCGGAATAGGCCGCCAGCGGGCTGTCGCTGACCACGGTGATGGCGAGCGCCGCCTCTGGCTGTTTGGCAAAGGCTTCCAGCACGAAGGCGTGGGCATGGCCCGCACCGATCAATAAAAGATGCTGCATGCCAATGGCCCTCAAAACGCGAGTGTACTGAAACGATAGGTTGTCTTAACAGATCATAACCTGATTTTTACCTGCTGTTTTAGCAAGATACATGCCCTTATCCACTCGCTCCAATAATTGCCGCGGGCTCTCGTCCGCTCGAATGGTCGTAAGCCCTGCACTGATGGTGACGGCGTCGGGAATAGAAAACGGGTGTTGTTCGATATGTCGGCAGAGTCGTTCGGCGATATAAACCCCTTCTTCTAGTGTCGCGTCAGCAATGACCACGATAAACTCTTCGCCACCCCATCGTCCCAGGTGGTCGTTGCTGCGCAACACTTGGGTCGCTAAACGCGGGAGCTCACGAAGTATGTCGTCCCCGGTGGGATGACCATAGGTATCGTTGATACGTTTGAAGTCATCAATATCAAACATCAAAATCGCACAGGTCGCCTTGGAAGCACACAATTCTTCAATAACGGACTCGGTATAGTAGCGATTCCAGCATCGGGTGAGCAGGTCGGTGTGTGCAAGGCTTTCCAGTCGCTGATTGGTTTTTCGCAGCTGGCGGTTGACGTGTACGACGTCCAGGGCCGTAATCGCAACGGCCAAGTCATCGGCGAGCTCCAGCACCATGGAGGCTTCAATCGGCAGCCAGAAACTGAACTGGGCGATAGAGGCAGCGTCGGCAGGCGCCACCATGGCTTGCTGTCGGAAAATCAACAGCCAACCCAGGTGGTGACTGGCCAGGATCAGAGGCGCCGCAAGCCCGCCCTGGCAATCGCCGTCTAATTCGACCGTGCTGTCCTGACTGGTTGCCGCATCCATGTGACCCAACTGCTGAAAAATCTGCTGGCGATCCGGGCATTCTCCGAAATGATAAAGCTCGCCCTTGTGGACCAGGGCGATACCCTTTGCTTGAAAGATGTCACACCAGCCGTGACCATGATGCTGTAAGAAATCGGCAAGGGAGGTTAGCCGTTTTATGTCGCGAGACAGTAGACGGCGGCGCGCTTTGAGGCCAAGCTGACGCTCGGCCATGTGTTCTGCCTTCA
Organism: Halomonas sp. G11; assembly: GCF_001663515.1. Classification (NCBI taxonomy): domain Bacteria; kingdom Pseudomonadati; phylum Pseudomonadota; class Gammaproteobacteria; order Oceanospirillales; family Halomonadaceae; genus Halomonas; species Halomonas sp. G11. The sequence continues at coordinate 121,273 of NZ_LYXG01000042.1, read as the reverse complement.
GCAGGTGCAACCGCTGCGCGGCGATATCGATCAGGACGGTTACCCACTGCAAGGCGTCTTCGGGCAGGGCAGTTGGGAGCCCTATGTAACCCCACACGCCATGCTGGCCTTTTAATTCATAATGGTGATAGTTGGACGTCCGTAATTCATCCAGTGAGCGAAAGGTAAGCAGCTGCCGGTAAGACGGTATGGCACTGGCGGCAGGGTAGCAGTAGGTCAGGCGAAGCTCGCCTGATTCCAATCGTCGATAAAGCGCGATGGGCTGGTGGTCCGCCAGCTCGTGGAGCGTTTTAGCGAGTCGCTCAAAAAGCTCCTTGGGCGTTTTCGATGAGCTGATGAGGCCTAGTGCGAGACACAGGTCATCGAATTTACTGGCTGGTTTATTGGCTGGTGTAGAAGGTACGCCACTCATCCTGAATGACTCCTAAAGCACGGTGCCTCCCTAACCGCCAGGACGTGCCTTGGTATGGGTGAAACGCGATGGGTTGAAATTGAAGTAACGATTCAAACAAAAGGTTAACCATTATTCAACTTTTATTGAATAATCGCTTCACATTGGCGGCATGAATGAAAAACAGATGTTCGCCGAGCGATTAAAAAACGCCATGAAAACAGCCGGGTACGATGTGCGCTCCTCTGTGCTGGAGCGTGAGTTCAACCTGCGCTACTGGGGAAAGCCGATTACGTATCAGGCGGTCAGGCGCTGGCTGCGTGGCGATTCCATTCCCAGCCAGGAAAAACTGCAGGTATTGGCGCACTGGCTGGCAATCGATCCTCACCAATTACGCTACGGTGACGGAGGGCAACTCGCTGTCAAGGAGCCGTTGGCGGTTTGGGGGACATCCCCCAGCAGCGAGGAGCGCCAGCTATTGGCGCTATACCGTAGCCTGCCTATCGAGCAACGTAAGTTGGTGCACGAAGTGATGGAAACCTTCGCGAAAGCCTATGCAACAAAAGAGCGCCCGGATAACTAGGCATGATCCCAAGAGACGACTCCAGGAGGAATTGCCGCTATGAGTCACCGCGCCGCCAGTTGAAGTAGCGCTTCAACAACCTGAGCACCCGTTCGGGTTTGTGGGCGTTTTTCCACACGCCCGCCGTTGCCTTGGCGGCTTCGCCCAGGGTCGGGTAAGGATGGATGGTGCCCAGCAGCTTGTTGAGGCCGAGGCCGTGTTTCATGGCGAGGGTGAATTCACCCAGCCATTCGCCGGCATTTTCCGCCACGATGGTCGCGCCGAGAATCTTGTCTCTGCCCGGCACGGTGAGCACCTTGATAAAGCCCTGTGTTGCGTCTTCGGCAATCGCCCGGTCGCTTTCCGCCATGGCGTAGCGGGTTACCTCGTAGGCAATGCCCTTGTCGATGGCCTCTTTCTCGTTGAGGCCGACCCGGGCGACTTCAGGCTGGACGTAGGTGACCGCGGGCATGAAGCGATAATCCACGGCAAAGCTTTTCAACTCGCCAAACAGCGCGTTTACCGCCGCGTGCCAGGCCTGGTGGGCGGCAGCGTGGGTCAGTTGGTAGGGCCCGGCGAGGTCGCCGCAGGCCCAGATGTTGGGCAGCCGGGTTTGCAGTCGCTCGTTAAGTTCCAGCGTGTCAGTGGGTGAAGGGGATATCCCCAGTGCCTCAAGGCCCAGCCCTTCGATATTGGCCTGGCGGCCGACACTCACCAGCAAGTAGTCAAAGGCCAGTACCGAGCGCTCCCCCTGATGCTCCACAGCCAACTGATAGCCTGCCCCGTCGCTGAGAACTTCCAGTGCCTTGGTGTCGGTCATCACCGTCACCCCTTCGCTGGCCAGGGTGTTCTCGATGGCCTCGCCGACCTCCTGGTCCTCCCGGCCCAGCAACTGGGGCATGCCTTCCACCAGCGTGACCTGGCTGCCCAGGCGGGCGAAGCTCTGGCTAAGCTCGCAGCCGATGGCGCCGCCGCCGAGGACGACCAGGCGCTCGGGCAGCTCTGTCAGCGACCATAGGTTTTCAGAAGTGAGTACGGGCGCGTGCTCGATGCCCGGTAGCGACGGCACCTTGGGGCGGGCGCCGGTGGCCAGCACGATATGGCGGGCGGTGAGGGTTTTACCGCCGACTTGAACTTCCCAGGGCGACGTCAGGGTGGCGTGGTCCTGATACACCTCAACGCCCAGGTTGGTGTAGCGCTCGACGCTGTCGTGGGGCTCGATATCGCGAATCGCCTGATGCACATGCCCCATGACCTTGGCGAAATCAATCTGCGGTTCGCTTGACGTCACGCCAAAGCGTGGTGCGGTGCGAATCTCGTGGGCGGCGCGGGCGGCCCGAATCAGTGCCTTGGACGGTACGCAGCCAGTATTCAGGCAGTCGCCACCCATCTTGTGTTTTTCAACCAATGCCACCCTGGCGTTGACGGCGCTGGCGATATAGCTGGTCACCAGCCCGGCCGAGCCGCCGCCAATGACGACGATGTCGTAGTCAAAGCGCGCTGGCCGGGTGAAGTCTTTATAGGCTTTGCGCTTTTGCACCAGCAACACAATGCGCCGTGCGATCCAGGGGAAAATCGCCAGTAGCGCAAAGGACGCCACAAGCGTCGGTGAAACAATCCCGCCGAGGCTTTCAAGCTCGCCCAGCTGCCCGCCGGCATTGACGTAAATGGCGGTACCGGGAAGCATGGCGACCTGGCTCACCCAATAAAACGTCACGGTCTTGATGCGTGTCAGGCCCATCACCAGGTTGATCATGAAGAAGGGAAATGCCGGGACTAGACGCATGGTGAACAGATAGAGGGCGCCGTCGCGTTCGACACCGCGATTGACGGCAGCAAACTGGCGTGGAAAGCGTTTCTCAATCGGTTTTTGAAACAGAAAACGCGATAGTAAAAAGGCCAGCGTAGCGCCTATTGTGCTGGCAAAGGAAATGATCAATAACCCCCAGCCCAGGCCAAACAGTGTGCCGCCAAGCAGCGTCAGCAGCGCAGCCCCAGGCAGCGACAGCGCGGTCATCACCACATACACGGCAAAAAAGATCCCCGCTACCTGCCAGGGGGATTGATTGAACGCCGCCTGAAAGTCGCTTTGGTAGGCTTTGAGGGTATCGAGGGTGAACCACTGGTGGGCACCGCTCAGAAAGAAAGCCCCGATGGCCACGATCAGTAAGGTTGCCATCAGTATGCGTTGTCGGGTCACGGTCATCTCCAGGGAAAGCGTTTCAGGATAGGGCTCAGTGGGTGGGCAGCGTGTTTCCTTACATCGACGACTCGATGGCTTGCCAGCGCTGCCAGTCCTCCGGTCGGTCAACGTCCCATACGGTGGCGGGGTAACTGGCGCGAAGGCCGAGGGCTTCAATCCGTTGCCGGGTCGCGCTAAGCACCCTGTCGCTTCCCCAGGGGATCAGCTCAAACAGACCCGGATAGTCGCAATGGGTGCCGATCAGCCCATAGCCGCCGTCCTCGGCGGGGAGCATGACCACGTCGTGGGTACTGAACTGCTGTATGCAGGCCGTGATCAGGTCGCTGGTGATGCTCGGGCAGTCGCTGCCCATCACGATGGCGGGACCCGAAGAGCTGTTCAAAGCATGACGAATGCGTGCCCCCAAATTGCCCTCCGGCTGCTGGGCGAGCGTCACGCCAAAGCGTTCGTAAAGCTCGCCAAACAATGGGTGAGTGTGGTCGAGTGCCGTCCATAGCGTGATGTGGTCAGCAGGTAGGGCTTTGCAGGCATTGGCGACACAGTGACGGACCAGTTGCGCATGGGCATCCGCGGCACCCTCTGTGCCAAGCAACGGTGCCAGGCGCGTTTTTGCCTGCCCTGGCAGCGGCGCCTTGGCGAGCAGGTGCAGCTGGGGCGTTTCACCGGGCATCATGATACTCCTTGGCCAGTTGGGTGGCGCTAACGCCGCGCCAGTAGCGATAGCGCAGCTGCCACATCAGGCGGATGGTGGACCAGGCACCGTGTTGATCCCAGCGCCTGCCCGAGCTTACCACTTTGCTGCGTAGACAGGCGGGGCGCGAGATCCGTTTGAGTCGTTTGCAAAGTTCGATATCTTCCATCAACGGCTGTGCGGGAAAACCACCGACGGCCCTGAAGGTGTCCGCACGCGCAAAGATGCCCTGGTCGCCGGTGGCGATGCCGGTGAGTCGAGAGCGCAGATTCATCATCCAACTGACCACGGGCAGCCAGCGGCTGCGGCCCGAGAGTTTGATGGCAAAGCGTCCCCAGGCATGGCGGTCAAGCGCCTTGAGTATCTGCTCAACGGCGCCCCTGGGCAGTTGAGTATCCGCATGCAGGAACAGGAGCGCCGGGGCGCTGGCATGCTGAGCACCGAGATTCATTTGCCGCGCCCGCCCGGGTTGACTGGCAATCACTCTATTCGCCAGCGGTCGGGCGATGGAAAGGCTTGCGTCGCTACTGCCGCCATCGACCACGATGATTTCAACGCCTTCGCCAAGCGATGACAGTGCCGTTAAATAGTACGCCAAAGAGGCTCCCTCGTTGAGCACCGGTATCACGATGCTGAGGCGAGCTGTCGGGTCAGCCGAGTTCAATGATCGGCCCTCCCGCGGCGTCGGCATCGGCGTGGTCGTGGGTGACCAGCAGCGCGGGGAGGCCCGCGTCGCGCAGCTGGTTAAACACCAGTGAGCGCATTTCCTGGCGCAGTGCCATATCCAGCTTGGAAAACGGCTCGTCGAGCAGCACCGCGTGTGGCTGTGAGAGCAGCAGGCGCATCAAGGCCACGCGGGCTTGCTGACCGCCGGAAAGCGTGGCTGGGTCGCGCGCCTCATAGCCTGCGAGCCCCACCTGGTGCAGCGCCTGGACCACCTGCGCCTGTTTGTTGGCGGTGCGTTGAGGAATGCCAAAGCGCAGATTACCGCCCACGCTGAGATGAGGAAACAGCAGTGGGTCCTGAAACAACAGCCCGAGGCCGCGTTTTTCGGCAGGCAGGGTGTCCAGGCGCGTGTCGGCCAGGAAGACCTGCCCCTGGGCCTTGAAGGCGGGCGACATAAACCCTGCCAGGTAAGCCAGTAGGGTTGACTTACCCGAGCCGGAGGGGCCCATGACGGTGAGCACCTCGCCGGGCGCAATGGTCCGGTCGATGGCCAGCAGCGTTTCGCCATGTAGCGTGATCTGCACCTGCTGGATGTGCAGCGTCGGGTTCAGTGTCATGCAACTCCTCGCATCTGGCGACGTTTTGCCCAGGCCAGGCGCGGTATCAGCAGCGCCAGACTAAAGCCGATAAAGGGAAGTAGTGCCTGGAGCAGTGCGAGCACGGCGATCAGCCGCCGGTTGCCCCCGGATGCCATGGCCACCGCTTCGGTGGTGATGGTGGGCACACGACCGCCGCCGAGCAGCAGCGTGGGTAGGTACTGGCCGATACTCACCGCCAGGCTGACCGCGCAGGCGGTAAGCAGCGGCGCCAGCAGCAGCGGCAGGCGCACCTGCCAGAAGGCCCGCCACGGCGAAGCCCCCAGCGAATGGGCAACGTGCAGCCAGCGCGGGTCCAGGCGTCGGTAAGCTTCCGAAAGCGACAGGTAAAGATAAGGCACGACAAAGAGTAAGTGGGCGGCTACCACCAGCGCTCTTTGCGGGCGCAGGTTAATGCTTTCCGCGGCGACCACCAAACCAAACAGAAAGGCGACCTGGGGGATGATCAGCGGCAGGTACAGCAACCATTGGCCCGCATGGGCCGGTAGGTGATGGCGCGCTGCGTTTTCGAGCGCGGCGACCACCAGCACAGCGGCGATCAGCGTTGCGGCCAGCCCCACACTGAGCGTATTGATCAGCGGCGTAGAGACCATTGGCAAAATGCGCCGCCAATGATCGAGCGTAAGCGTTCCGGGAAAGGCGTCGGGGAAGCGCCAAAAACCCGCCACCGAAAACACTGCCAGCCCGGCGATGGCGCTGATGACCAGCAAGGTCGTCAGCCCCAGCAATCCTCGGCCGCCCACGGCGATAGCAAGGGCGCCACGCTGACGAGTGCCATCCACCAGCCAGTGGTGGCTGAGCCGCTTGACACACTGCTCGCCGAGCCACCAGGTGGTAAGCGCGGCCAGGGTGACGCCTAGCTGAAGCACGGCGCCCGCAGACGCCATGAAACGACGGTTCAGATCGGGGTCGTTGAACCAGGTCAGAATCGAGACGCTCAGTGTAGGCGGTAAGGTCGGGCCAAGAATCATGGCCATATCGACCACCGACGTGGCGTAGGCAATGACCGCGTAGATGGGTAACCGGATCAGCGGGTAGAGTGCCGGGAAGACCGTTTTCAGCCAGGCAATACTCGGCGCGTAACCCAGTGAACGCGACAGCATGACGCGCTGCTCTGGTTGAAGCTGAGGCAATGCGGCCAGACCCATCAGCAGCAGAAAGGGGACTTCCTTGAGCATCAGACCGGCCATCAATGTCAGCCCCATGGCGTCGTTGACGATGAGCCAGTCGGGAGGCCGCTCCCAGCCCGTCAGCCCGGGAGAGAAAAAGCGTGCCAGTAATCCGGAAGGGGTGATAAGGAAGGCAAGACCAAACGCCACGGCCGCGTGGGGGATCGCCAGCAAGGGTGAAACCAGCCGCCGAATGCTGCGGTCCAGCCAGGTGCCGCGACTGGCGGCCAGAAACAGCACAACCACCAGCAGCGCCATGAGGGTGCTCAGCAATCCACTGGCGAAGCTCACCGCTATCGAACGGCCAAGCCCGGGCTGGGCGAACAGGCTGTGCCAGGGGGCCATGCTGACGGTGTTGCCGCCCAGTGCGGGCAAATAGCCAAAGGCGGGCAGCAATACCATCAACAGGCCCGCCCCAACAGGCAGAGCCAGTAGCGCGATGAGCAGTGTCGGGGCTAGTCGCAGCATTTGCCTAGTTCACGCCATAGCGCTCAAGCCAGGCATCCTGCAGCGCGGTCATCCAGCTTGGGTGCGGCTCGGGCAGGGTATTGGACAACGCATCGGTCGGCAGTTCTGAAGGATGCTGCTCGCCCCGCTCAAACAGCGCTCGGGCATCGGCGTCTAGCTGGTCGATATCCAGCACGCTGCGGTCCCCCCACATCGAAAGCGACTGCTTCTGTGCCTGGGCTTCCGGCGATAGCAGGAAGTTGGCGAGGACCATGGCGCCGGCCTTGTGCGGCGAGTTATAGGGAATGGCAACGAAGTGGACGTTGCCCAGAGTGCCGCCTTCCAGCACGTAACTGCGCACACTCTCCGGCAGTTCGTACTCCATTACCGCGACGGCCGCATCGGTGGGGTAGAAGGAAAATGCCAGACTCAACTCGCCATCGCTCATCAGGGTGCGCAGGTTGGGGCCAGAGTCCGGGAACGTACGCCCGCTGCGCCACAGGTGCGGGTGCAGCTCATCCAGATAGGCCCACAGCGGGGCCGTCACGCGCTCGAAATCGGCGTCTTCCACCGGCTGGTAAAGGGCATCATCCTGGTCCGTGAGTTCGATCAGAGCCTGCTTCAAAAAGGTGCTGCCGGTGAAGTCAGGGATGCGTGGATAGCTGAACTGGCCAGGGTTGGCTTTGGCCCACTCAAGCAGTGCCGACATGTCCTGAGGCGGGGTGTCGGTCAGAGCACTGTCGTAATAGAAGGTGATTTGTGCCTTGCCCCAGGGCGACTCATAGCCCTCGGTGGGCAGGGTGAAATCGGTGACCACTTCGGGGTTGTCGTCGGCGTTGGTGAGCGCAAAATTGGGCAGTGCCTCGGCGAAGGGGCCAAACAGCAGGTCGCTCTCGCGCATCGCGGCAAAGTTTTCGCCGTTGATCCAGATCAGGTCGATGCTGCCTTCGTCATCGTTGCCTGCCTGCTTCTCGGCCAGTACCCGCGATACCGCACTGCTGGTGTCATCCAGCTTTACGTGCGCCACCTCAACATTGAACTGCGCCTGCATTTGCTCGGCCACCCAGTCGATATAGCGGTTGGTGCGTGAGTCACCGCCCCAGGCGTTCCAGTAGACCGTTTGGCCGTCAGCTTCGTCCAGCACGGCTGACCAGTCGCTGGGATCGGGTGCTGCCACGGCGGGAAGTGTCAGCGCCAGTAAGGGGGCTATCAGGGGGTATCGGCGTTTCAGCATGGGGTACCTCTGTCAGGATGAGCAGGGATTATTCAAGGGCCGTCAATTAAAGCGTCGCGCGCAGGCGCTGCAGTTCGTCTTGAACGTGATCGATGATCGGCGGGGACAGGTAGTGCTCGACTCGGTCGCGTACGTGGGCAATGACGGTGGCATCCGTGAGTTCCGCCGACCAGTCTTCGCCGCGCTGTTGGGCGTCCTTGGCGCGCAGGTGCTGGGCACGCCACTTGGCGCACCAGGTCAGCGACCACAGCCAGGTGGCACGTCGGCAGGCCACCAGCGTTTCGGCGCTGGGCGACTTCCCCATGGCGGCCTGCCAGCGGCGGTAAAACCCGATGACCTCATCCAATGACAGCACCGCCTGGCTATTCAGGTCCCAGGTGGTGGAGGTGTAGAGGCTGGTATGGGCCAGGTCGATGCCCGGCAGGCCGTAGCGACACTTCTCCAGATCCACCAGCACCGCGCGCCCCTCGGCATCGATCAGAAAGTTGCCGGGGTGGGTGTCAAAGCTGATCAGGCAGCGTTCGGCATCGGCAAGCGCCACCGGCAGAGCCGCCAGTTCATCGCGAATGCGTGCCACCACCTCAGCGCTCAAGTCGGCCTGTTCGAGCCATTCAGACTGGCGAGCCACTTCCTCGCGCATGGCCCGCCATGGGTCTGCTGGCGCTAGCAGTGGGGCAGGCTGGTCCGGCAGTGGCAGCCGGTGCAGGCTGGCCAGGGTTTCAGCGATGCGGGGTAAATCCTGCGGTAGTTGGGCCAACTGGCCTGAGATAGCATCCACCAACAGGCCGCCGCGCGGCAAGGTATCGCTTACTTCCAGAAGGCCATGTAAACGTGGCACATGGCCGCCCTGGCTGGCACGCTGGTAGCAGGCCGCTTCGTAGGCGAGGTTATCGGCGGGGCCAAGGTTCATCTGGCTTTGTTTGGGAAGCCGTGCCACCCAGTCGCCACCGTCGCGGTTTATCCAAACATGGTCGTGGGCAAGCCCGGTATCCGCCATCGGGGATAGCGACTGGTAGCGAATCTGGGCCTGTTGCAGCACTGCTTCCAGGGACTGCAGGCGCGCCTCTAAAGGTGTCGGCATGGCGTCATCCGTGTTGAACAAGTCATCGTTGCCACTAAGTGGTTGTTCTAACGCCAACCTTACACGGTTTATGGTTAAAAATGATCCAGGCGCGGCGGAAAGGCGCGGTCATGCAGCCCAGGCGGAATACCAACAGCCCTAGTTTTGCATGGGAATATCATCTTTCCAGCGAAAACCTACGCCACCTGCTTTCCAGATGCCGTCGCGATTGAAGGGATGCGGGCCGGATAAGTTGATGTACTGGGGCAATTCGAAGTGCGGCGCCAGGTTCTGCCTGGCCTTGATCGTCACGCGATCCATGATCCTCAGGCCCTGCTCCTCTGCCGACATATGCGCTTCAGGCGCTGCCCGGTGGGCCAGCGCCCAGTTATCTATATAGAGGAGATCGCCCGTGTCGTAGTGGTAGCGTATGCCGTACCCTTTTTCGAATGACGCATTCAGCAGGTCGTTATAGTCGCTCAAAAGCTGCTTCATCTCGTCTTCGTTGAGCAGGCGAAGTTGCTCGGTGGAGGCGGGTGTCTGCTGCAGCTCATCAATGGCGACACCCTCTTCCGGCAGCCGCTCGATGACGGCGCCGGTCATTCCCAGATGCAGCCATACGCTCTTGCGCCCAGAAATAGGGTGCTTGTGGACCACGGGGTGACTCACGCCTGACGCCGAGTTGACGGACACCAGCCGCTCCCAGAAAGCCTGCTTTTCCTCGGGCAGAACATCAAAGGCGGCCCCCTGATGGGCGAAATGGGTGCCGCCGCCCTGCTCAGGGGCGCGTGCCATGTAGTAGGCGGAGTGGGAGAAGGTGGCGGCCTCAAAGCTGCCATCATTATGCCACTGGGGCCCCACGCCCAGGATGCCGTAGCGGTCATCATTGGAGCAGCGGAAGATATCCCGGTTCATGCCGGGCGTCGCCGGGTGGACGCCATGAGTGGAATGGATTTCGCCTGCGCCCCACCACTTGCTCGCGTTGACCAGCTCATCGGCCGAAAGGTCTGCCTGATGCTTGAAAACGATGAAGCCACGGTTCGCCATTTCCACTTCCAGCGCCTCGATGACAGGCTCGGGGAGTCGCTGACGAACGTCAGCCCCGTAGATCTCGACGCCCAGCGGTTCCAGCTGTTTGACCGTCAGGCCGGCTTCCTCAAACAGCGCGATACGCTCAGGGTCGAGCGGCGGCAGGGTGGGTGGTGTGTTGCTGAATTTTTCGGAGGGCGTTCGCATGGTGGAAGTGACCTCGATGGGTGAATTTAACAGCTTCACTCAGCGAATGTCCGTGACAGGGTCCTGAGCGGCAGGAACAAACGGTCCAGTTACGTTGGTCAGGTTATGCTGTGTTTTGTTCCTGGTCCAATCTGTGCACTACCGGTAGGGTAAAACCAAACCGCTCCCTTTCCGGTGCCGCCAAGAGTTCGGGCGTTATAACCACCCATTTTGCAATCGCATATGGCTTTCATTCCTGTGTCATCAGGGCCTCATGAAACAGGGCTTCGACGCGCTCCTGGGTACGCGCATACCAGGCCTCGTCCTTGGTCACCGCGCCCTGGGCGTTGATGGGGTGGGTGGGAATATGCAGGCGCATGTCCAGGCCAGTGTCGCGGTGGGTAGTGACCTGCATCGCAGCAGAGTGTCGCGCTGGGCCATAGGGAATATGCCGGGCCAGCGCCACTTGGCGCTCGCTGGTGGTGGCGAAGCGGATAAACGCTCGGGCCGTCTCGGGGTTCGGAGCGCCGCGGGGGATCACCCAGGTCTCGTGCTCCTGGAGTTGGCCGTCCCAGAGAATCTCGATAGGCAGATCGCGCTCCACCATGGCCGCGAAGAAGCGGCCATTGTAGCCTGACGCCATGACCACCTTGCCCTCTTCGAGCAGGCGCACCGGGGTGTCGCCGGCTTCCCACCAGTGGAGTTTGTCGATGCCTTGCAGCCGGGCGAAGGCCAGGTCCAGGCCACGGCGGGTACTGAGCAGGCGGTAGAGTTCTTCCCGGGGGACCCGGTAGGAGAGCAGCGCCCACTCCAGATTAGCCGCCGGGATGCGCTGCAAGGCCCGGGGGCCGGGGAAACGCTGCTGATCGAAGAGATCGGCGATGCGAGTGGGGCGCTCCCCGGGGAACGCATCGCGGCGATAGGCCACGACAGTGGCAAAGATCGAATGGCTGATAAAGCAGTGCCCCAGGGCACCAGAGAAGAAATCCTGGGGTGCCGGGGTACCGTCCGGCGCGGGGGCCGCCAGTTCGGGGGGGAGCGGCTCCAGCAGGCCTTCTTCGCAGGCTGCCATGGCCTCGCTGCGGGTCATATCGATGACGTCCCAGGAGACATCGTTATCCGCCACCGCCTGGCGTAGTTCCGTCAGGCCGCCGTTATAGCTGTCCACGGCCACCGGTACGTCGTGAGCCTCCGTGAAAGGGGTGAAGAGGGCGCGGCGCTGGGCTTGCTCGTAGGCACCGCCCCAGCTCAGAACGGTCAGCGGACTGGCGGCGTCAGGCACGTCCGCCTGGGTAGGAGATGTCAGGGCAAGCAGCCCGGTCAGGAGTCCTGGGATCCATCGTCTAGCCAGCACCGTGTTCCTCCCGCCGTAGGGCGTCGCTGTGATGCAAGAAGGCTCGAGCAATACTCGACTCATAGGCTACCCCAAGAAAGCGCCGTTCGTTATCTACAACGGCGATGGCCTCACCGGTGACCTTCTCCAACTGATGCATTGCGTCCCAAAGTGATGCGTGAGGATCCAGCACGGGGCGAGGCGTTTCGGGACAGTCGGTCAGGGTTGTTGCCTCGCCGCCTACCCGGAGGGTCTCCAGGCTTGCCAACGTCACGCAGCCTTGGTAGCGCCCTCGGTCGTCCACCAGGTAGGCTTCGCCATGACCTGCTGTGCTCAGGCACGAGATGGCGGCGTCCAGTGGGGTCGCAGGGGCCAGGGTGACGGCATCGTGGCTGATCAACTCGGTCAATCGTGTTTCCTGGAGCACGGCGCGACTGCGCCCCGCGGAGAGGTCCAGGCCACGGCGGGCCAGTTGAATATCGAAGAGCGAGCGGCCGAACAATTGGGCGGCCAGTGGATTGGCGAGCGTCACGCTGGCCAGGGCGGCGGTGGTCAAGGCATAGCTGCCGGTGAGTTCGAAGACGATCAGCAGAGTGGTAAGAGGCGCGCCGAGTACTGGCGCGGTGACCGCAACCATGCCGCACACGGCATAGAAGATAAACGTCTCCTGGCCACCGCCCAGTTCGGCGACCAAGGTCCCGACCAGGGCACCGAAAAGGGTACCGATCACCAGCGCTGGGCTGAAGACGCCACCGGCGAAGCCCAGCCCCAGGCACAACGCGGTCGCGGCCAGCTTGAGCAGCAGGACCATCAGCAGCTCGCCGCCGCCGTAGGCCCCCGGCAAGGTGGCGAAGCGCAGGGTTTCCTGGCCCATGCCGAGGATATCGGGCACCCACAGCGCGGTTAAGCCGAGCAAAGCCCCGGCCAGTGCGGGGTGCAGGCTGGCGGGCAACGGTAGCCGCTTAGCTAGCTGCCCCATGGCAAGAATGGCATGCATATAGGCGCCCGCCACCAGGGCGCCCAGGCCACCCAGGGCCAGGAAAAGAGCGAATTCCCAGGGCTGGGGTACGCCAGGCTCGGTGATATGGAACAGCGCCCCTTGATCCAGCAACTGGGTGGCCAGCACATAGCCGACGATGGCGGCGGCGGCCACGGGAGCGAAGGCGCGCAGGGCATAGTGGCGCAGCACGACTTCGTGGGCGAAGACGATGCCTGCAAGGGGCGCATTGAAGGCGGCCGCAATGGCAGCAGCCACCCCGCAAGCGATCGTGATATTGTCTTCTGAGCGCCCCAGGTGCAGCAAGCGGGTGATCAGCGAGCCGAGCGTCGCGCCGAGATGGACCAGCGGCCCGTACTGACCCACCGAAGCACCGGCGCCCAACGACACCAGGCTGCTTAACCCCGATAGCGCACCCGCCTTGGCGGGTAGGCGACCCCGGCGGGTCTGGACGGCAGCGATGGCGTCAGTAGGTGTGTGGGGACGGCCCCCGGGAAGACCGCGATGCAGTTGACCAACGAGCAGCCCGCCCAGGGTTGGTACCAGCAGGGTGGCCAGGATCACAAGCTTGGTGTTGGCCGCCATCATCTGGCCTCGCGGGGAGATCAACAACAGGTCGTTGAGCCATAACACCGCATTGACGAAACCGACGGCGACCAGCGCCGCCACGCCCCCGACGATACTGCCCAATAGTACCAGGCCAAGAAAACGCAACACCGCCAGGGGGTGTCGGGCCGAAACGCTGTCTGTGCTGGGCGAGTCCATCTCCCAGTTATAGGCGCTATCGGGTCGCCGGGCAAGGTAGCACGGGCGCCATGCAGTAAGAGCTGCCTGGCGCCGCGTGGCTTACAGCGCTGAGATTTTAGCCCGCTGCTCTTCCAGCAGCTTTTTGGCGGCCTGGAACTCGGCGAGCTTACTGCGTTCTTTCTCTACCACGGCGTCGGGGGCCTTGGCGATAAAGCCTTCGTTGTCGAGTTTCTTCTCGATGCCGCCGATCAGCTTGTCCTGTTTGTCGATCTCCTTGGCCAGGCGCTTGAGCTCGGCGTCCTTGTCGATCAGGTCGGCCATGGGTACCAGTACTTCCATGTCGCCCACCAGCTGTGTGGCGGAGAGCGGGGCGTCGTCGGGGTTTTCAAGCCAGGTGGCGCTTTCCAGCTTGGCGAGCTTGGCGAGGAAGTGGCGGTAGCTTTCAAGCCGCTCGGCGTCTTCCCGCTTACCCTTGGTGAGCAGCACGTCCAGCGGCTTGCCGGGGGCAATGTTCATCTCGGCGCGGATGTTGCGCACGGCGATGATCACGCCCTTCAGCCATTCGATATCGCGGGTCGCCTGCTCGTCGATCTTGCTGTTGTCGGCTTCTGGCCACGCCTGCAGCATAATCGACGCGTCGTCGCCCATATACATGCCCGCCAGGGGTGACACGCGCTGCCAGATCTCTTCGGTGATATAGGGCATCATCGGGTGCGCCAGGCGCAGGATGGCTTCGAGCACGCGCACCAGCGTCCGGCGCGTGCCGCGCTTGCGTTTCTCAAGCAAGGCCGCTCCCGACGTCCTGTCTCCAGCGGCATTAGTACTTCCCTGTACGTCATCCTCCCAGAGTACCGGCTTGGAAAGCTCCAGGTACCAGTCGCAGTACTCGTTCCAGACGAACTCGTAGAGCGCCTGGGAGGCATGGTCGAAGCGGTACTCGTCCATCGCCTTGGTCACTTGCGCTTCGGTTTTCTGCAGCTGGGAGATAATCCAGCGGTCGGCCAGCGACAGCTCAACCTCGCCACCGTCGGTACCGCAATCCTCGCCTTCGGCGTTCATCAGCACGTAGCGCGAGGCGTTCCATAGCTTGTTGCAGAAGTTGCGGTAGCCGTCCAGGCGATTTATGTCGAACTTGATATCCCGCCCGGTCGTCGCCTGGGAGAGGAACGTAAAGCGCAGGGCATCGGTGCCGTGGGCTTCAATGCCGTCTTTAAACTCTTCTTTGGTGGCTTTGGCAATCGCCTTGGCCTTTTGCGGCTGCATCATGTTACCGGTGCGTTTTTCGAGCAGCGCATCCAGGCTGATCCCATCGATCAGGTCGATGGGATCCAGCACATTGCCCTTTGACTTGGACATCTTCTGACCCTGGCCGTCGCGCACCAGGCCGTGAACGTAAACCGTCTTGAAGGGGACTTCGCCGGTGAACTTGAGCGTCATCATAATCATCCGGGCCACCCAGAAGAAAATGATGTCGAAGCCGGTGACCAGCACGCTGGTCGGGTGGAAGGTTTCAAGCTCCGGGGTCTGCTCCGGCCAGCCCAGGGTGCCGAAGGTCCACAGGCCCGAGCTGAACCAGGTGTCGAGCACGTCTTCGTCCTGGGTGAGCTCAACATCATCGCCCAGGCCGTGCTTCTCGCGGACTTCCTGCTCGCTGCGGGCAACGTAGACGTTGCCGTCGGCGTCGTACCAGGCGGGAATGCGGTGGCCCCACCACAGCTGGCGGGAAATGCACCAATCCTGAAGGTCGCGCATCCAGGCGAAATACATGTTTTCGTAGTTCCTGGGTACGAACTGGATATCGCCTTTTTCCACCGCTTCGATGGCGGGCTTGGCAAGCGACTCCACGGCGACAAACCACTGGTCGGTGAGCAGTGGCTCGATGACGTCACCCGAACGGTCGCCGTAGGGCATGGTGTTGTTGACGGCTTCCACCTGCTCGAGCAGGCCTAGAGCGTCCATGTCCGCGACGATCAGCTTGCGTGCCTCGAAGCGGTCGAGCCCGGCGTACTTGGCGGGTAGACTGGCGTCTTCATCCGGCTGGGGAGTGCCTTTCAGGTCGTAGATCTCGGCCTGCTCAAGAATTGCCGCGTCCTTGGAAAAGACGTTGATCAGCAGGTGATTCTGGCGCTTGCCGACCTCGTAGTCGTTGAAGTCGTGGGCCGGGGTGATCTTCACGCAGCCCGAGCCTTTTTCCATGTCGGCATGCTCGTCAGCGACGATGGGAATCCGACGGCCGACCAGCGGCAGCTCGATAAACTTACCGACTAGCGAGGCATAACGCGTGTCTTCCGGGTTGACCGCCACGCCGGTATCCCCCAGCAGGGTTTCCGGGCGGGTGGTGGCGACCACGAGATAGTCCTTGCCGTCAGCGGTTTTGACGCCATCGGCCAGCGGGTAGCGGAAGTGCCAGAAGCTGCCCTGCTGCTCCTTGTTCTCGACTTCCAGATCGGAAATCGCGGTGTGCAGGGTGGGGTCCCAGTTGACCAGGCGCTTGCCGCGATAGATCAGGCCTTCCGCATGCAGACGCACGAAGACTTCCTGGACGGCCTTGTAGAAGCCGTCGTCCATGGTGAAGCGCTCGCGGGACCAGTCGACGCTGGCGCCCATGCGGCGCAGCTGGCGGGTAATATGGTCGCCGGATTCCTGCTTCCACTCCCAGACTTTATCGATAAACGCATCACGGCCCAGGTCGTGGCGGGTTTTGCCCTCTTCGGCGGCGATTTTGCGCTCGACCAGCATCTGCGTGGCGATACCGGCGTGGTCGGTGCCTACCTGCCACAGGGTGTTGTTGCCCTGCATCCGCTTCCAGCGCGTCAGGGTATCCATGATGGTGTCCTGGAACGCATGGCCCATGTGTAGACTGCCGGTCACGTTGGGCGGTGGAATCATGATCGAAAAGGGTTTGCCGTGTCCGGTCGGCGCGAAACGGTTGTCGGCTTCCCAGCGCTCGTACCAGCGAGTTTCGATCTGTTCAGGTTGGTAGGTCTTTTCCATGGATTGGCTCACCGCAACGATGCTCCCCGCCGGGAAGCATGGAATTCATAAATGGGGTCGAAAAAATGGCGTCAAGTATAGCGCGATTAAGGGTAGGGCGTCAGGCCCTGGCCGGGTGACGATTCAGCCCACGCATGGCGATCAATCCAAGTACCGGCCCCGGCAACAGCCACCAGATCACCGCGAGGCCCTGATCCGACCATAGGGCGGTGACCAGCGCGATCGAGGGTATCGTCAGGCCAAAGCCAATGGCGTTCATCATGGCAAGCGCCGCGCCTAGACGCTCGGGTGGCGCGGTAGCGCTGGCCAGGGCTGAAAACTGTGCGGAATCGGCGATCACGCTAAAGCCCCAGAGCAGTAAAAGGGCGATCAACAAAAGCGGTGGCGCCCCGCCGATCAGCGGATAGAGCAGGCATAAGGCGCCCGAGGTGGCCAGTGCCACAAACGCTACGCGAGCGCTGCCATAGCGGCGACTCCAACGGCCGGCCAGCACGCAGCCGGGCAGGCCGATGGCAATGATCAAAAAGCTGATCCAGGACTGGGCGCTGCTGGCCGCATTAAGGCGCTCCAGTTCGCGTGTGACCAAAAACGGTACAAGGGCCCATAGTGCATAAAGCTCCCAGCAGTGGCCGAAGTAGCCCAGTGCGGCTGCCCGAAAATCTTTATGTCTGAACGCCGCAAGGCCCGCCCAGGGCCGCCCACCATTGGCTTTGGCAGGGAGGTGCGGGCCAACGCCCAGCTTATAAATCATCAGTGCAGCGACAAGCGCCAGCAGCGACGCCAGGAGCAGCGGCCATTGCCAGGGCAGTTGCAGGGTCAGTCCGCGCAGCAGGTGCGGCGAGGCGATGCCCAGGGTCAGCATGCCGACCAGCCAGCCAAGCGCCGCCCCGGCGTGGCTGGGTGTCCAACTGACCACCAGCTTCATGCCCAGCGGATAGATGCCCGCCAGACAAAGCCCGGTCGCGAAACGCGCGATCGCGGCGAGCGTGACGTTATCCGCCACGCCAATGAAGGCGGCGTTAACCAGTGCCCCGAGCACAGCCGAGATGGCAAACAGATGGCTGGCGCGAACGCGGTCGGCCAGGCCCGTGGTGGCAATCGCCAGGGTGCCGGTGATAAACCCGGCCTGCACGGCAATGGTGAGGAGTCCGAGGTCACCCTCACTCAGTCCGACAGCCTCCTGAAGCGCCAAGCCAACGCCGTTAACGCTGAACCACAGCGAGGTACCGAAAAGCTGGGCGATAACGATCGTGACTAGGGGGTAGCGCGTGAGCACGTTTGCGTCTCCGAGAGTGTAAAGGGCGCGGCAGGCCCCGCTCATGGTAATCAACAATTGGCTGTCGCGACGAATTTTTTGAAAACAGCATTGTCGGAATGCGAGAGTAGAGCAAGGCCCGTCAGGATTGTGTCGGGTAGTTATTCACTTTGTACGCAATTGGAGTTTTTGATGCAGCTAACCAAACTTTTGGTTCCAGCAGTCACCGCACTGGCATTCAGTGTTCCTGCCATGGCCCAGCAAATGGGTGGCGGCGCCATGGGGGGTGGTACTCCCAGTGTCGATGACCAGGTTAACCAACTCGACCAAATGCTGGATCTGGATGACGGTCAGAAGGATGAACTCAACAACCTCTTGACCCAGATGCAAGATGAAAGCAGTGCCAAGCAGCAGGAAGCCCGAGAGCTGCAGCAGCAACTCAGCGAGCACGTCCAGCCCGATTACGATGAAGCGGCCATTCGCGCAGATGCCGAGCGTCTTGGCGACCTAACGGCCGAGATGACCGCCGATAGCGTCATCATGCAGTCTCAGATCGAAGACGTATTCACTCAGGAGCAGCGTGATCAACTGGATGAGGCCATGGCCCAGCGGCGGCAGCAAATGCAACAGATGCAGGAGCAGATGCAACAACAGGGAGGCTAAGGCGAAGACGCAGTGATAGAGACTGTCTTCTCCATTGATGACCCCGCCACGTGCGGGGTCTCGCAAATCACCCACTAGTGTTCTGTCGTTGCCGCCATGCTTGACCAGCGGCCGTTAGCCGGTATTTCTGCAAGCGGCTATTGGGCTTGTCTGGAATCGTTTGCTCAATCAACCCAGCGTTCAGTGCAGGTCGCAAATAGGCATTGCGGAAATGGGGCTGATGTTTGAGGCCCAGCATGTCCTGTAGCTCGGCCCGTGTCATTTCGCCTTCCAGAGAGTCTAGCAAGCGGGCAACTTCCGGGCTGACTGGGTCGGTGACTGGGTCGGTGACTTGGTCGGTGACTTGGTCGGTGACGGATGGTGTGTCGCCCTGCCATTCTGCTTCCGGCCTCCAGACGATGACACTGAATTGATTGCCCGAAGGGTCATCCTGCAAATCAATCCGGGGCCAAGCCTCGAGCGCTCGTGGAATCCCACTACCCATGCCGCGATAAGGCAAAATGTGAGAGGCATGTTCTGTGAGCGTGGGATTGCGACGAATGGTCTTTCCTTGGCTAATATCTTCGGGGCTTAGTCTATCTGGCAGGTGGCCAGGGCTGATGATCTCCACACGGTCGGCGAAGATCATCAGGCGAACGGAAGCGCTGGTGAAGTAATCCCTGTGAATCAAGGCATTGACCAGCAACTCCTCAAGTGCCGTTTCGGGAATCTCCAGTTCGCCCAGAGTGTTGAAACTCCGGCCATGCTGCACATGATGCAGGTTGCGTTTGATAAACGCGAAAGTGCCCCGGAACTGATCCAGCAGGGTGCCCTTGATGTCCTCGCTGTCCAGATAACGGGTATCGTGCAAAGCCGTGCCGGGAAAGGCCACCGCCTTCACTTCAAAAGCTGGGCGCCAACGCTGGGGAGTGCGACCAAACAACATCAGCCCTGCCAGATTCAACTCCTGGCCGTCGCCCAGGCCCAGGTTCTGCAGCAACTGCTCCCGTGTCAGGCCTGAGAACTCACTGCTCTCGCCATAGCGACGATTGAAGTAAGTGGTAAACGTCTTGTCATCGATATCTTCTACCGAGGTGCCAGTCACCGGTACTACATCAGCGTAAACCAGACCGGAGCGCTGGAACATGCGTTGCAGTTCTTCGCGGGAGGTTACATGCCGTTTGTCCGAGCCTTGTTTAACCCAGATACGGCCTTGATTATCGAGGTAAGGCTTGGCTAGTCCATCGGGCACTTCTATCACAACCACAATGCCCTGATGCGTCTGCACATTCTCGGTCAGCGGATGCACCGGTGGGCGCACATGCTGGGAAGCAGCGTTGCCAAGCAACTGGTTCAACCGTCGAACCGCCGCGCCATCCAGTCCCGCAATCGAGCCGTCATCATTAACGCCCAGAAACAGCCATCCGCCACCACTGTTGGAAAAGGCGGCCAGCTCAGCGGCCAAGCCATCCGCGTTGGTGGCGTCACGCTTGAACTGGTGGCGGCTGTCTTCACCACCTGCGACCGTCTCAAGAAGTTCACTTATCGTCATGACTTACTTCGCTTCAGCTCACAAGGGAGGTCTCAATTGCAGTGTCCAGACAGGCTTCATCCGCATGGGGGCACGGTCACGATCCCAGCTTATGCGGTACGACCTCATGGCCGAGTTCTTTATAGCGCTGCCAGCAGGCGCGTTTGGCGACCAGCACTTGCTGGTGCTGGTTAATAATCTCGGCAATGCGGGTATAGCGCTCAATGCCCGCGGGAATATCCGGATGCAGGTTGAGCAGAGCGGTCTCTGCCGAGGGCACAGGCAGCTGTTGCCAACCTAGCGTAATCGGCACGCTCGTGGCCATGTCGCTGTCTTCCAGCGCGTGGGGCAGGTAGGCGTCGTCGCGAAAGCCCCACAGGGCCTCGTCGGCCTGTTCCGCCAGGGCCTTATCCTCGCAGTGAAGGTGCAGCCGGTAGCCCTTGCGGTGGATGGTCTCGGCCAGCTTGCAGGCAAACTGGAGGCGGGCATCCAGCGTGGTGTCCGGCAGGATATAAAAGTCGATACGCGCCATGGCGGATTCCTGGCAGGGCGTCTCAGGGCAGCGTCGCCGCAGGCAATGCCGCGGCGACGCAAGAGGGTGGGATTATGCCAGCTGGGTGAGCCAGCCGTACTTGTCTTCGCTACGGCCGTACTGGAGATCCAGCAGTTTGGTGCGAATGCGCTTGGCGACTTCGTTATTGCCACCCGCCGTGAGACGAATGCGCTCGTCTTCGCTGACCAGCTCGCCCACCGGCGTGATGACTGCCGCCGTGCCGCAGGCGAAGACTTCGGTAATCTCGCCTGAAGCTGCGCCCTCACGCCATTCGTCGATGCTGATAGGGCGTTCTTCCGGGCTCAGGCCTTCGTCTTTGGCCAGGGTAAGTACCGAGTTGCGCGTGACGCCTTCGAGAATGGTGTCGGTCAGGCGCGGCGTCACCAGGCGACCGTCCTTGAAGACGAAAAACAGGTTCATCCCGCCCAGCTCTTCGATCCACTTGCTTTCTGCGGCATCCAGAAACGCCACCTGGCCGCAGCCGTTGGCGGCGGCTTCCTTTTGCGCTGCCAGTGAGGCCGCGTAGTTGCCGCCGCACTTGGCAAAGCCGGTGCCGCCTGGCGCGGCGCGCTTGTAGTGGGAGGAGAGCCAGATGGACACGGGCTCGATCCCGCCTTTGAAATAGGCGGCGGCCGGCGAGGCGATCACGTAATAATCTACCTCGTGGGCGGGTCGTACGCCCAGAAAGGCTTCCGTGGCAATCATGAACGGGCGCAGATAGAGGCTGCATTCGTCGGCATCGCTTGAGGGTGTGGGTACCCAGACATGATCCTGAGCGAGCAGGGCTTTCAGTGAGCCAATAAAATCCTCATCGGAAAGCTCGGGCAGCGCCAGACGACGCGCACTGCGGCGAAAGCGTTCGGCGTTTTTCTCGGGGCGGAACGTCCAGACAGAGCCGTCGGCGTGACGGTACGCCTTGATGCCCTCAAAGATCTCCTGGCCGTAATGCAGCACCGAGGCGGCGGGGTCGAGCGTCAGAGGGCCGTAGGGACGCACCTGATGACCGTGCCAATCGGCGTCGATCGTCCAGCGGATGTGCGCCATATGGTCGGTGAAATGCTTGCCAAAGCCAGGTTTGTTGAGAATATTGTCGCGAATCCCGTCGGCCGTCGGTTGGTTGGACGGCAGGGCTTCAAAATGAGTATCAAAACTTGCAGTGGGCACGGCTGTCAGTCTCCGCTAGCAACACGCCTCTCAGGGCGACTACTGTAATAAGTGGGGGTATTAAAACAGGCGTACTGGGTAAAGCTCAGTACGCCTTGATATGTTCAGGTTTAACGGTTGTGGCGCCTAAAGGCAACCGCTGGTTGTCTAGTCGTCGCCATTTTCGACTTGGGCGTCGTTTTCGCGGTCCAGCAGATATTGCGTCAGTAGCCCCACAGGGCGTCCGGTGGCGCCTTTCTGCTTGCCGGAGTGCCAGGCGGTACCCGCAATATCCAGGTGTGCCCAGGGAAAATGCTCGGCAAAGCGCGACAGGAAACAGGCAGCGGTAATGGTGCCCGCCGGGCGGCCGCCGATATTGGCCAGATCGGCAAAGTTGGAGTCGAGCTGCTCCTGATATTCGTCCCACAGCGGCAGGTGCCAGGCACGGTCCCAGGCGGCTTCGCCGGCGTCGAGCAGGTCCAGTGCCAGGTCGTCGTCGTTGGACAGCAGACCGGTGGCGTGGTGGCCAAGCGCGATGATGGCCGCGCCGGTGAGCGTGGCGATATCGACCACGCTCGCCGGTTTGAAGCGCTCGGCGTAGGTCAAGGCGTCGCACAGCACCAGCCTGCCTTCTGCGTCGGTGTTGAGCACCTCAACGGTTAGCCCCTTGAGCGTGGTAATGATATCGCCGGGTTTGGTGGCGGCGCCGTCCGGCATGTTTTCCGCTGCGGCGACGATAAACACCAGATTCAGCTTGGGCTTGATCTTGAGGAGTGCTTTGACCGTGCCGAATACGCTGGCGGCACCGCCCATGTCGAACTTCATCTCGTCCATGCCTTCGCCAGCCTTGAGCGAAATGCCGCCGGTATCGAAGGTGATGCCCTTGCCGATCAGGACGTGGGGGGCTTCATCCGCGTTCTCGGCACCATTGTAGCGCATGACGATCAGGCGGCTTGGCTCTCGACTGCCGCGCCCGACCGATAGCAGGGCGCCCGCACCCAATTCGGCAAGCGCTTCTTCGTCCAGAATATCGACGTCCAACGCGTCTTGGGAGTCACGGCCAAGCTGTTCCGCCTGGTCGGCCAAGTAGCTAGGCGTGCACACATTCCCCGGCAGATTGCCCAGTGTACGCGTATAGTTGATACCCTGACCGATAGCGCTACCCTGGTGGGCGCCCTGTCGGGCAGCCTCGGCGTCGGCGGCGTTGCTGATCATCAGGTTCAGCTGCGTCAGGCTTGCCGCTGGCGCCGGGTTGCGTTTGAACTGATCAAAACGGTAGCTCGCGCGCTCGATGCTTTCGAGCACCTTGCGTGCTTTCCAGCCCGTATCGCGATCGGCAAGCGGTACTTCGGTCAGCATGACGCTTGCGTTATCAATAGGCAGTTTGAGGAGCGCCGTCATGGCGGCATCCAGCGCCTTCAGGTACGCCGTTTCATGGCATTTTTCGCGTTCGCCAAGGCCAACGAGCAGCAGGCGCTCGGCACCCAGGCCTGGGGCATACGGCAATAACTGTATGTTCGCGAGGCTGGCATCAACGTCGCCATTGGCCACAAGCTGGCCGATCAGTTGCTCGCTGGCATCGTCGAGTTTGGCAACGGCGGGCAATAAATCGCGACTTTTGTGGTCAGGCACCTTGTAAACAGGGACGACCAGGCAGGCCGTTTCTATTTTGGCGGGATTGGCCGTTTGAACGGAAAATTCCATGACGTCTCCAACAAGACAAGCATCGAGGTATTCAGGATAATGACCCAGTGTACCCAAGCACGGCAGGTGTTGCATAACATCCTGCACGACTAGCCGGAGAGCGCGTTGATCTTATTTCGCTATTTAACCCGAGAAGTTCTGGTCACCATGTCCGCTGTAGCGGGCATTTTGCTGTTGGTGATCATGGGCAGCCGCTTTATCCGCTATTTTTCCGACGCGGCGGAGGGCGATTTTCCGGTCAATATTCTGGGCAGCTTGATGGTCTATCACCTGCCGGGGTTCATGGAGCTTATCCTGCCGCTTTCGTTCTTTCTGGGCATATTGCTGGCTTATGGCCAGTTGTACATGAACAGCGAAATTACGGTGATGGTGGCCTGTGGCATGAGCCCCAAGCGGCTGCTCAAGGTGACGTTACTGCCTGCCTCGGCGGTGGCGATAGCGGTGGGTGTTTGTAGCCTTTGGCTGACACCGGCAGGCGCTCTGCAAACGGCTGCGATCATAGAAGAACAGGAAAGCCGATTGGACGTGTCGGTGCTGGCACCCGGCCGCTTTCAGGAGTTCGGCGGTGGCCGTACCGCCTATATCAGCGGTTTCAATGAGGATGGAAGTGAAATGCAGGATGTTCTCGTCCACGAGCAGCGCAATCCTTCCGATGACGCCGAGCACGACTATGTCACTAGAGCTGAGTACGGCTACCAGGAAACGCGCATGGAAACCGGTAGCCGCTTTCTGGTCCTCAATAACGGCGAGCGTTACGGCGTAACGCCTGGACAGCGAAATGCTGAACGCTTGACGTTCGAACGTTATACGCTGCGGTTGGGCTTGAGTCGCGACCGACAGGAGCTGGATTCGCTGGAGTACGCCACCACGCTGGCGCTCTGGCAGGATGACAACGACCGCGCCCAGGCCCAATGGCAGTGGCGGGCCGGTCTGCCGCTGATGGTCTTTATTCTGGCGATCATGGCGCAGCCCCTGTCGCGGGTTAACCCCCGACAGGGTCGCTTTGCCAAGCTGCTTCCCGCGGTCTTTTTATACGTTGCCTACCTGAGCTTACTGCTGGCGGCCGTGGATGCGGTAGGTAGCGGGGCGTGGTCGACTACCGTGGGTATATGGCCCGTTCATGGGCTGTTTCTAGCCTTGGGTCTCTTGCTGATCTGGCACTCGCAACGCAAGGGGATGCGCTGATGATCGTTGATCGACTCGACCGCTATATTGCCCGCAACGTTCTGTCAGCCATTGTGGTGGTGCAGTTTGTCCTGCTCGGGTTGGATATCACCATCGCCTATATCGACGATCTGGGCGATGTGCAGGAAGGCTATTCGGCCCTGGATGCGCTGTTCTATCTACTGATGCGTACCCCCTGGCGGTTTTACCAATATGCGCCGGTAGCAGTGCTGATAGGTGCGCTGATCGGCCTGGGCAGTATGGCGTCAAGCAATGAACTGACCGTGATGCGTGCCGCAGGCCGATCACTGGGGCGGATTGTCTGGAGCGTGATGAAGCCCGTGTTGGTCGTCATCGTCGTGGTGCTGATGGTGGCTGAGTATGTCAGCCCACGCACCGAACAATATGCCGAAGCGTGGCGGCTTGAGCAGCTTCAGGGGGAAGGCGCCATGTTGACCAGCCGCAGCGGCTGGCAGGTCGAGGGAGACAGCGTTTATCGCTTCGGCGCGATTCGGGCGGATAACGTGGTGCTCGACCTGACCCGTTACCGGTTTGACGAGGAGCGTCTCGTCGAAGCGACTCACGCGCGTCGCGCCAACTGGGACGATGGCGGGTGGCAGTTGGAGGATGTCGCCACTACGCGGATTTTTGATGACCACACCGAGTCCGAGCAAGCCCAAATCATGCGCTGGGAAACCGACTTCACCCCGCTTCAGCTGGAGCGCCTGCTGCGTTCGGTAGAAAGTCAGGCACCCAGCGAACTGTGGGCCTACGCGCGCTTCCTTGAAGCGCAGGGCATGCAGACGGACCAGCCGTTGCTGTATTTCTGGCAAAAAATGTTAATGCCGCTGACCATGGGGTCGCTGGTGTTGATTGCCGCGTCGTTTGTGTTTGGTCCGCTGCGTACCGTGGCGGCGGGCACTCGGGTGTTTTATGGCGTGGTCACCGGGCTGGTCTTTAAATACGTTCAGGACTTGCTGGCACCGGCCTCGACACTCTTTGGTTTCTCCCCCGTCTGGGCGGTACTGGTGCCGACGCTGGCGTGCGCCGTGGTGGGTGTCTATTTCCTGAGGCGCAACGGTTAATTCCTGATGCCAAGGAGCTCTATGACCAAGCGACGATTTTCCCAGCCGACCAATATCCGGCCCGCGGGATTGCCATCGCGTCTGGGTGCGATGCTCTATGATGGCTTGTTGGTGACAGCCATCTGGATTGCCGTGACGGTCGCCCATTTGGCGTTTTTCAGGTTTGTGCTAGGCCAGAAGGCAGAAGATATAGGCACTCTGGAGGTCGATGTCTGGAGCCTGCGGCTTTTGCTGGTGCTGAGCACGACGCTGTTTTTTGTTTTTTTCTGGCGGCGTGGTGGCATGACACTGGGCATGCAGGCGTGGCGACTGCGCGTGCAAACCCTCGATGGTGAGGTCATTTCCCTCAAGCAAAGTCTGGTGCGCTGCCTCACTGCCTGGCTTTCTCTGGCAGCGCTAGGGATTGGTTACTGGTGGGTGTTATTCGATAAGCATTACCGTAGCTGGCCGGACATCGCCTCCGGCACGCAGACCGTGAAATTGCCCAAGCATTAATTTTTCTTTGCAAAAACACAAAATGTCGCTCCCGACAATCAGTTACATGCACCTTCATAACACTTAAGACGAATCGATACTAAAGGCTATGCATTTTTACTTGCAAAGATGTATGCGACTCATTTACATTAACCTTATGAACTTTATGAGGTGCAGCCATGTACGTGTGTGTGTGCAAGGGAGTAACTGACCATCAGATCCGCCAGCAGGTGAGCGACGGCGCGCGCAGCTGGCAGGAAGTCCGTGAAGCAACCGGCTGTGCCACCCAATGCGGCAAGTGCGCATGCTTCGCCAAATCGGTGACTCGCGAAGCGGTTCATGAGGCTCGCCTGGAAGCCAGTGCAGGCTTGGCATATGCCGTGTGACGCGAATCACTATTATTAGGGTTATCTTTAGCAAATATATGATTTGCTTGAATTTTTGTCTCTCATCTCTATACTCCCAGTAAGGCTGGGAGTACGCCTTTTATGGCCGATACTCCTTCATTAGCGTAACTGCCTGATAGAGCCTGCTAAACTATCAGCATTACACAGAAAAGGTGACGTCATGAAAGGTGATCCGAAAGTAATCGAGCATCTCAATATTGCACTTGGCAATGAGCTGGTCGCCATCAATCAGTACTTTTTGCATGCTAAAATGTATAAAGACTGGGGCCTGCAAGCACTTGCCAAGTGGGAATACGATGAATCCATCGAAGAGATGCAGCACGCCGACAAGCTTATTGAGCGCATCCTGTTCCTCGAGGGCATTCCCAACCTGCAGGACCTGGGCAAGCTGCACATTGGCGAAAACGTCAAGGAAATGCTCGAGTGTGACCTGAAAATCGAGCACGATGGTCGTAACGACTATATTGAAGCCATCACCTACTGCGAAAGCGTCAAAGACTACGTAACGCGCGACATGCTGCGCGATCTGCTTGCTGACGAAGAAGATCATATCGACCACATCGAAACAGAGCTTGGCTTGATCGACAAGGTGGGTATTCAGAATTACATGCAGCGCCAGATGCAGATGGCAGGCGACGAGTAATCGCTTGAATTGAGCCAGCTTAACAACTGAGCCAATCGCACAACGCAAAACGGGCAGCCATCATTGGCTGCCCGTTTTGCTTTCCGCTAGCTACAAGCTACAAGCGTTATTCACTGTCGTCAGAGGCTTCTACGATGCCGCAGCCCACGCGGCTTCCGCCCCCACCCAGTGCTTCAGGGTCATCCGAATAGTTATCGCCGCCTTCGTGAATCATGATGCTGCGGCCTTTTATATCTTCGACACTCAAGCGCGGCGCGAGGACAGGCAGCGTGGCGTTGCCATCTTCATCCACGATAAGCACGGGTAAATCACCCAAGTGGCCGTCTTCGTAGGGCCCTTTATGGCTGCCTGTTTCTTCAGGGTCATAATGGCCCCCGGCATACAGTCCCGCGGTCATGTGCCCGCTGTCGTTTTCCTGAGCCTCGCAGCTTGGGTTCTGGTGTACATGAAAGCCGTGGGGGCCAGTCTCCAGATCGCTGAGGTCAGGCGTCAACAGCAGGCCATGTTCAGTGTCTTCCAGCGTGATGCTGCCGATGGACTCGCCGACGCCTTCGGGGCTGATTTTATGCATTCCTACATCCATGCTGTCGTTAGCCTGAGCAGCAGAGACGAGCAGTAGAGAGGCGGAAAGACCGCCGAGTATTGCGGCATAACGCATGATGATGTCTCCTTTCCTGATCCATGGAAATTATCGCGATTAGGTACTTACTTAAAGTAGCTGCATGAAGGCTAACCTGCCAATCTCTTCGTCCACGGCTTTCCCCATTGCGTGGATGACAACGCCTTGCCAAGCCGCGACAATGGCACCCTGCCATAGTGACTCGTTATGATTACCCGGGAGCGTTATGACGCCACTCAACATCCTCTATCAGGATGAGCATCTGGTTGCGGTACATAAGCCGTCAGGACTTTTAGTCCACCGTTCGGCGCTGGCGCGTGGAGAAACCGAATTTCTCCTTCAGCGGCTGCGTAATCAGCTTGGCAAGCGCGTCTACCCGGTGCATCGGTTAGACCGGCCCACCTCAGGCGTGATGGTGTTTGGCTTATCCTCCGAGGTTGCCGCTCTGCTCAGCGACGCCTTCAGCGAGCGTCAGGTGGAGAAGCGCTATTTGGCGGTAGTCCGCGGTAAAGCGCCGGAAAGTGAGCGTTTGGACTATCCGCTCCGGGAAGAGGATGGCACACGCCCCAAGGCGGAAATGCCCGCGATGCCAGCGATGACCGATATTCGCCGTCTGGATAGCGTCGAACTACCGGTGCAGGTCGACCGTTACCCCGTGGCGCGTTACTCGCTGGTCGAGGCGCGGCCACTGACCGGGCGACGCCACCAGATTCGCCGCCATCTGTCACGGCGTGGCTACCCCATCATTGGTGATGCCAAGCACGGCAAAAGCGTCCACAACCGTTTTTTTGCCGAACAGCTAAGTGCTCCCCGGTTGCTGCTGGCCGCGACCTATCTGGCGTTTGACCATCCGCTGTTCGACAAGCGCATTCAGCTTGGCTGTGCCTTGGATGACACCATGAGCACGCTGCTTGATTACCTTGGCTGGTCGGGTCACCTGCCACTGGACAGTGTGCGCACGCCGCCTGTCGGCACACCATCCGCCCTTCTAACATGAGTGTGGGAGACACTATGTCGTCTGCGGACTACGATTTTCGTTTCGGCGGGATTCGCCGCCTCTATGGTCAGCGTGCCGCGGATGCCTTTCGCCATGCCCACGTGGTGGTGGTAGGTGTTGGTGGTGTGGGGAGCTGGGCAGTCGAGGCGCTGGCGCGCTCGGGCATTGGCAAGCTGACGCTGATCGACCTGGATGACGTCTGCGTCTCCAACGTCAACCGCCAGCTTCACGCCCTGGATGGCACCATTGGTCAGCCCAAGGTGGAAGTGCTTGCCGAACGCTGCCGCTTGATTGCTCCAGAAATCGAGATTGTGGCCGATACCGCCTTCGTCACACCCACCAACTTGGCCGAGCGGATTCCTGATGACGCTGACCACGTGGTGGATGCCATCGACAGCGTGATTGCCAAGGCCGCGCTGATTGCCTGGTGCAAGCGGCGCAAAATCCCGATTACCGTTACCGGCGCGGCGGGTGGGCAGACCGATCCCACGCGTATTCAAGTCGCTGATTTGACGCGCACCGAGCACGACCCGCTGTTATCCAAGGTGCGCTCGCGATTGCGCCGGGACTACGGCTTTTCCCGTAACCCCAAGCGGCGCTTCTCGGTGGAGTGTGTCTACTCCGACGAGCAGTTGATCTATCCCGGCGCCGACGGCGAAGTCTGTCTGCAAAAGCCGGGCAGCGGTGAGGCCACACGCTTGGACTGTGCCTCGGGCTTCGGTGCCGCCACTTTTCTGACCGGCACCTTTGGCTTTGTCGCCGCCTCCAAGGTGCTTGAGCGACTTGCCAAAAAAGCCAACCAGCCAGTGACTCAAAAGGAAGCTTTATGACCGCCCCCGTCCCCGGTATTTACCGTCATTACAAAGGCAGCCTTTACGAAGTGCTCGGCACTGCCCAGCACAGCGAAAGTGAAGAGGCGCTGGTTGTGTATCGTGCCCTGTATGGCGACTACGGTCTCTGGGTGCGCCCGCTTGAAATGTTTATGGAAACAGTCACCAAAGAGGGCCAGACCCAGCCCCGTTTTGCGCTGGAAAAAGCGTTTTCGTGAGCGCTATTGCTTATATTCTTTAATCAGCTATCTTTATAACCTTTATTGCATGGCGTCAACATTGAGGATATAAGCATGAAGACCTTCGCGCTTTCCCAGCACAAGGGAGAAGGCACGCCGGATGTCGCCGGTTTTTTTGATCCACGCACCTTCAGCGTTCAGTACGTAGTGAGCGACCCGGCTACCCAGCAGTGCGCGATTATTGACCCGGTGCTGGATTTTGACGAGAAATCAGGTGCAACGGCGACCTTTAGCGCTGACAAGTTACTGGCTTATATAGAGCAAGCAGGGCTTTCGGCCGCCTGGATTCTGGATACCCATCCCCACGCCGACCACTTCTCGGCGGCCCACTATTTACAGGAAAAAACCGGCGCGCCCACCGCCATAGGCCAGCACGTCACTAAAGTACAGGCGCTGTGGAAGGATATCTATCACTGGCCGGAAATGCCCAACGACGGCCGTCAGTGGGACACGCTGTTTGCGGAAGGTGACACGTTTAAAATTGGCAAGCTGGACGCCCGCGTGCTGTATTCGCCAGGCCACACGCTGGCCTCGATTACCTATGTAATCGGCGATACGGCTTTCGTTCATGACACCCTTTTCCAACCTGATTTTGGGACCGCCAGGGCGGACTTTCCCGGTGGAAGTGCCAAAGCGCTATGGGATTCCATTCAGCAGATTCTCTCCTTGCCCGACCATACTCGCTTGTTCACCGGTCACGACTACATGCCCGATGGCCGCGAGCCTCAGTGGCAAAGCAGCGTCGCCGAGCAGCGGGCGCACAACCCGCACTTGGTGGGCATAAGCCAGGATGACTACATTGCGCTGCGCCACAAGCGTGACAGCGAACTCCCCATGCCCAAGCTGATTCTCCACGCGCTGCAGGTCAACACCCAAGGCGGCCGCCTGCCGACGCCAGAGGCCAACGGCAAGCGCTACCTGAAAATCCCGCTGGATGCACTGGAAGGTGCGGCCTGGGAGTAACGTCCACCGATAGTCTGATGGGTACGTTTTACGGTAGGCTACTGGCTAACTGTTTTACTTTTCCGCCAAGGAACGGTCATGCCCCCGACATCACCGCAACAAACGCTCAAGGACGTCTTCGGCTTTGACGACTTTCGTGGCGGCCAGCAGGCGGTGGTGTCAAGAGTGCTGGAAGGGCACTCCACGGCGGCGATTTTCGCCACCGGCGCGGGGAAGTCGCTTTGCTACCAGCTCCCGGCGCTGCATCTGCCGCATTTGACGCTGGTGGTGTCGCCGCTGCTGGCGCTGATGCAGGATCAGCTCTCGTTTCTAACCCGCCACGGCGTGGCCGCCGCCAGCATTGACTCCACCCAGGACCGTGACACCACCCGGGATGTGGATGTGATGGAACGCGCCAAAAGCGGTGAGCTGAAAATCCTGATGATCTCGGTGGAGCGGCTCAAGAATGAGCGCTTTCGCCACTTTCTACGCCAGGTGCGTATTTCGCTTATGGTGGTCGACGAAGCTCACTGCCTATCTGAATGGGGGCATAACTTCCGCCCCGATTATTTGAAGCTGCCGGACTACCAGCGTGAGTTTGCCATTCCCCAGGTGCTGCTGCTCACCGCCACGGCAACGCCCGCGGTAATTGCGGATATGCGTGAGAAGTTTGCCATTGATCAGGATAACGTCATCACCACCGGCTTTTACCGTTCCAACCTTGAGCTGCTGGTGGCACCCGCCATGGAGGATCGCCAACAGCAGTTGATCGAGTGGCTGAAACCGCAGATGCAGCCGGGGCGCGAAGCACCGACGATTATCTATGTCACCTTGCAGCAAACCGCTGAGCGAGTGGCGAGCGCGCTGACGGATCAGGGCATCGCCGCCCAGGCGTACCATGCGGGATTGGATTCCCGGCGGCGGGATGAGATTCAGGGCCAGTTCATGCGCGGTGAATCGCCCTGTATCGTGGCCACCATTGCGTTCGGGATGGGCATCGACAAGGACGATATCCGCAACGTGGTTCATTATGACCTGCCCAAATCCATCGAAAACTACAGCCAGGAGATCGGGCGAGCGGGGCGCGACGGTCGTCCTTCCACCTGCCTGACCATGGCGGTACGCGATGGCTTGCGGGTGCTGGAAAACTTTGTTTACGGCGATACGCCTGAATACGCAGGCATTTATCGCCTGCTGGAAGAGATCGCTGCGGCAGGCCAATCGCCAGACCGCCAGTGGGAAGTGCTGCTCAATACGCTCTCCCGCGACACCAATATTCGCCTGCTGCCGTTGAAGACACTGCTGGTGCGGCTGGAAATGCACGGCATTATTGCCCCGCGCTTTGCGTTTCTCGCCGAGTATCGGCTGCGTTATCACATGGAGCCAGAGGCTCTGGTGGGCCGCTTTCAAGGCGAGCGCGCGGCCTTTGTGCGTTTGCTGGTCGATAACATTCCCATCGCCCGTACCTGGGGAACGGTGGATTTTGAGCGCCTGCACCGTGCGGGGCAGGCCCAGCAGGTTGATGCCTCCCGTGCCCGAGTGATCACTGCGCTTGAATACTTCCAGGACAAAGGCTGGCTGACCCTTGAAGGCAAGCGGATGACCGATGTCTACGAGGTGCTCCAGTCGACCTTTTCCGTTGAAGTGCTGGCGAGCCAGTTATTTGACGAATGCCGCCATCGGGAGCGGATGGAGATCGAGCGGCTACAGTCCATGCTGGCGCTTTTTGAGTCGAGGAGTTGTCTGACGCGGCGGCTGGCCGAACATTTTGGCGATAGCACTTTTGATGCGCCACCCGACACCGAACAGGGCCGCTGTGGCCACTGCTCGGTGTGTTACGGCCATCCGGTAAAACTGCCGGAGGCCACACCACCGCCCGAATTAACCGCTGCTGATTTTCAGCGCTATGCCACGCCGTTGATTGAGCGCCACACCACGCAGTTTGGCCGGCCGCCCAGTGCCCAGCCGCTGGCGCACTTTCTATGCGGTTTAACCATGCCGATATTCACACCGCTCAAAGCTCGTGGCCTTAACGGCTTCGCGGTTTTTGAGCAGCGGCCTTACCCGGAAGTGCGCCAGTGGGCTGAAAGGTATTTAGGCAATGTCGGCTAGTAGTGAGGGGCTACTCCCAGTAATGATATAACAATAAAGAGGTGATGAAAAAAGATGTGTTTTTCTGACGTCTTCATCAAGCGCTTCATCAGCAGTCGTCAGCGCTTATATTGTGTCGGGCAATAGCCGCGGAGGACATCCGGTGAGCGCAGGCCGGCATGCTTTGTTGCCCGGCCAGTGACGCGTTTGCGCCATAAACGAAACGAGGCCGGTTTGAGTTGGTGGCGCATCACCTCGATCACCTCCGGCTCGGCAAGGCCGTAGAGGGTTTCAATGGCTTCAAATGGCGTGCGGTCTTCCCAGGCCATCTCGATGATACGCGACTGTTCGTCGTCGGGCAGGCGGCGAAAGCGTTTGACGGCAGCTTTGGGCATGACGATACCTTTTAGAGTTCACGGGAAGTGATAGTCAATGGGGAGTGTTAGGGCGTATGCAGATTGATTGGCGGCGTTTTATGGCGGCCCAGCGCAAAGCGTCGATGCAAGCAAAAAGTGTCAAACTAACCCCCAGCACCGGGAGGGCCATACCCAGCGCAAGGGCAACGCCGACAAGCCCAAGCTTTGTACCTGGCGGCAGCAAAGCCCAGGGTTCGCTGACGGTAGGGAAACGATGACTGCTTGAACGGGATACGCGACGCCACCACAGGGTATAGCCCCACACAACTAGCACAACGATGCCCGCTGCGAGAACGCCAAGTACAAGTTGATTGATGGTGCCAAACAGTACCCCCATGTGCAGGTCGATTCCCCAACGTGTCAGCTTTGCGGCCAACGGAAAGGTGGCGAAGTCAGTCCTGTCGATAACGGCCATCGTGCGGGGATGCAGTGCTACCTGATCCACCTGGGTCGGCCAGCGACGGTCTATCTCAGCGACGCGCCATGCCTGATCAGGTGATGTCGGCGGTGTGATTTGCAGGCGGTCGGCCTCAAGCCCTGCCTGCCGCGCCGCGTGCAATGCGTGGTCAAAGGTAATCAGGGAAACAGCTGGGGCCTGAGTGTTAGCGGTTTGGGCATGCCCCCGGTGCTCGGCGTGCTCGTCATTTTGGATGGTGTCGCCAGCCCTCAGATCGGTCGAGACACTGGGCGTGTTCCAGCCCCAGGTATGGCGAAGCTCGGCGATATTGCCGCCCGCCCACTGCGACCAGGTCAGCCCCGTCGCCGAAAACAGCAATAGCCCTGTGGTCAACACCACACCCAGGGTGGCATGACGTTTGGCAAGTCGACGCGGGCCCTGTGTGGCGTTCAATGCGTGTCTTCGGTTGAGCCATAGCACGATGCCGCCCAGCGCCATCACCCATAACCAGGAGGCAGCGAGCTCGCTGTAAAGGCGGCCTGTATCACCCAACAGAAGCTGGCGATGAAACAGGTCGATAGAGGTGCGCAGCGGTAAAATACCGCTGGTGCCGTAAACCTTGGTCTCACCGGTGATATTGAGGGTAACGGGGTCAACGAAAACGGCGTTGTGCTGAGAGGGGGCAAGTACCGGGTCGCTGAACATGATACGTGTGGTATCGCCAGGTTCGGGGGCCGGGCGGACCGCATCGGGGGAGGCGGCGCTGTCCAGATAATCTTGGGCTGCGGCAATCTGGGCTCTTAACGGCTGTACGTCCCCTTGTTGGGTGCCTTTTAATGCGTCCTGGTAGACCCAGGCTTCCAGCGCAGGGCTGATAACATAAGCAATGCCAGATAGAGCCGCGACAAGAATGAACGGGCCCACAAACAGGCCAACATAAAAGTGCAGCCGACTGATTAACGACATCAGTGGTTTGCTGAATAAAGAACGCCGAGCCATGGCAGAACCTGGGTAAGAAAAGTCAGCTCGCATGGTAGGCGAGGGTGTTGGCAGGCACCAGTAAAACAGGGCGACATAGCGTCGCAATGAGACATGTCACTCGGGTTTGGCGGCTAACAGGGCACGAAACAAGCCGTTCATCAGGACCGGTTCGTCATGGCGGATCTGGAACCCTGCCTGGGTAAGCAATGGCGCCGCTTGGCGGGTGATATCGGTTGCGAGTATGGATGTCACTATATTAACCAGGCGTCGACTAGTCCCTGCTGGCTGGCCGTCGGGCTGGAACTTGTCCATCACGCACAGTTGACCGCCAGGCCTGAGTACACGGTAAGCTTCGGCCAGCCCTTGCTGGGGTGTGGGCATAACCGCGAGCAGTAAATGCATGACGACCACATCGAAATGCTCGTCTGGGTAGGTTAGCGCTTCAGCATCCATTACATGGCAAGTGACATCGCGCTGATAGCGATGGGCACGACGCGTGGCGCGCTTGACCATCGCGGGCGTTAGATCGGTTAAATGAATTTCCAGCTCACGAGGGATAAAAGGAAGGTCTAACCCAGTGCCAGCACCCACCAGCAATACGCGCATACCAGGTTCCCAGTCCACCTGACCCAGTGCCACCCGTCGGGGCCTGCGAAAAGCACGATTGGCAATCGCATCGTAAAGGGGTGCATAGGCGGTATAGCGTATGCGGTTCCAGGCGGCGGTGTTGAGCATAGATGCCCTCACTGACATGCAGCGTCGATCAATTACCTATAGCACGAATGAGTAGAGGTCACCAACAAGTGTGGGGTTTTTGGCAGGTGCGATTTTACATTAGTTTTATGAAGTTATTGTTTAAATCCTGATAACCGGTTTTTTATATTCTTTTTATAGAATTTTTTATGACCGGTTTTAGTTCACTCTTTATTGTTAAAGCGGTTTGTTAGGTTTTCGAGTATATCAAGTAAAAGCTGGCGATCATCTGTATCGAGGGGTTCCAGAAGATGCTTTACGCGACTTGCCTGGTCGTCCAGGTGAAAGCTGGCTTGCCCTAATAACAATGCGGCCTCGCAGTTGAAGATTTCTGCCAGTTCCAGCAGTCGGATGATGTTGGGAATCACTCTCCCGCGCTCTATCCGCGAGACAGCTTCATTGCCAATGCCCAAGCGCTCAGCCACTTCTTCCTGGGTCAGTCGACTGCGAATTCGCTGCTTGGCAATTGCTCTGCCAATGTTGCTAGCTAGCCGTTTCTGTTCAGTTTTGTTCACAGTGTCCTCCGTATAGACCTAAATGGTTGAGGATCAACCTATTGACATGAAGGACTGTTTGGGTTGAATATCAACTTTTCTGGTTGATATAAAGCAGAATAGAGAGTTTTTGATAGCAGCATATGCCGGGAAAATCGGCAGATGGCAAATTTAATTTTTTTGATCATTTAATTAAAAGTAAGGTTTGGTGTTTTTAGTCAGCTTTTTTGAGGTAAATTAAAGCTAATTCGCGGTTTTTATAAATTGTCGTAGGTGGTTAAGTGGCCATTGAATGATGCCAAGATACGGTCAGCTTTAGACACAAAGCGGGTTTAAGCCCTGCCGTTGGAAGCGGCGGGTTGCGGTTTATAACGTAATACATGAAGTTTTTACTCTACTAGCGAATGGTTCAGGGATGATCACACCGCAGCCGTATACAGCCTTTGGCGAGCAGACGTGGCGTACCTGACGGATTTCAAGGCGTTAATATCATGTCTTCTACTAAGGCTCCAGTGGTTTTTAGGCAGTTGGCTGACAGCTTGACCTCTGTCAGTGAAAACAGTTTTTTTTATCATCTGGTAAAAGCACTTTCGGACATCCTGCGCGTTGACCATGTGCTATTGGCACGGTTTGATTCTCAGCGCGGTATCGCAACGCCCTTGGCGTTCTGGACCCATGGGGCGCTTAGCGAGCTGGATGTGTACGCGGTGAAAGACACGCCCTGCGAACAGGTCGTGATGCTATCCCGCTGGCATACTCCTTCAGGGTTAATCGACCGCTTCCCGAACGACACTCGGTTGGAGGCGTTATCGGCTGAAGGCTATTGGGGCATGGCGCTGCAGGCACCCGATGGCACTTGCCAGGGAGTGCTTGCCATCATGCACTCCTCACCGCTGGAGCTACCTGCCTACGCTGAAGAAATCTTGCGGGTCATCGCGATATTGGGGGGCACTGAACTTGCCCGCCAACTCACCCAGGATAATGTTCAAGTACGTTTACGCAGAAAAAAACGCGCATTGCGGCTAATGAACCGGCGGCACGATTTATTAATGCATACCGGTAGCGAGCAGCAGTTGCTGCAGGCGGCGTGCAGCGTGGCGGTGAGTGTCGGCGGATACGCGGGCGCCTGGGTTACCGCATTAACGCCTGAAATGGGATCAGACGAGGCGTTATCCATAGAGGCGATGGCGGATGAAGATGGCGAGGCCGCTTCCTGGCTGAGCCCCGCCCAGCTTTTTATTTCCCGTTACTGCAAAGGACTGGCCGAGAGAGCCCTGCAACATAATCGCTCTATCGTCATTGAGCGCCCCAATGATGAAACGTTGCCTTCAGGGGTTAATCAGGCCCTAAGCGCGTTGGGGGCTGAACAGGTCGTTGCCTTGCCGCTTCAGTATGCCGATAAGCAGTACGGCGTAATGACGCTTTATCATCGACAGCCTGGCATGCTGAACGTCGATGAAATGCAGTTGCTGGAAGAACTGGCTGATGAAGTATCGTTAGGCATCTATAGCCGTCGTCAAAAAAAAGCAGAAAAGCGTATCCAGCATGCGGTAACAAGAATTGCGACAGCTGTTTCCGCCAGTAATGGCGAGGCGTTTCTTCATCAGCTCACGGTGCACATGGCCGAGGCCTTATCGGCAGAAGTCGGGTTTATTGCGTTGCTGGATGAACAGGATACCGATTTCGCTTGTACATTAACGCTATATGTAGAAGGCCAGCTCCAGGAAAATTTTGCCTATTACCTGCCTGGGGTGCCTTGCCACAGGGTAATGGTCGAACAGGAGTGCATTGTTCATAAAGATGCCGCCATCATGCTTCCCGGTGAAACGAACGGGGCGCTGAGTTGGGTCAATGGTTATGTAGGGAGGCGGTTGGATAATAGCCATGGTCAACCGATGGGGCTTATTGGCGTGATGTTCAAAGAGCCGCTGGCTGACGTGGATATCGTACGTAATGTGCTGCAGATATTTGCAGCCCGGGCCGCGTCAGAGCTTGAGCGCCAGGAAGACGAAAACCGTATAAGGCAATTGGCTTTTAATGATTCGGGCACGCAGTTACCCAACCGAGCGGCTTTCATGCGCCATCTTAAGCATGTGCTCACTGATGCCTCAGCCCCGGGCATGGCACTGTTAATTCTGGACCTTAACCATTTCAAAGAGATCAACGACACCGCCGGGCACGATTTGGGGGATATCGTCCTTCAAGAAGTGGCAAGTCGCTTGGCGGCCTCATTGAAGGACAACGAGTATCTGGCGCGGCTGGGGGGTGATGAGTTTGTTGTGGTCTGCCCTGCCCGCGATGAGGCCGATGCACTGGCAAATGCCCGACGATTGTGTGAGTGCATTGAGCCTCCTTTCAACGTTTACCAGCAATCCTTCGAACTCACGGTCAGCGTGGGTATCTCGCTTTACCCTCGGCATGCGACAACGCCTTTGGATCTTCTGAAGGATGCCGACATTGCCATGTATCAAGCCAAGCGCCAAAAGCTGCCTGTTTGTGTCTTTGAGCCCTGGATGGAGTGCGAAGTCGCTGAGCAGTTGCAGATAGCCAAACGTCTTTCCAATGCCATTGCAGAAAAACAGCTACGCCTGCATTTTCAGCCTCAGGTCGACCTTCGCGATGGACAGTTAATCGGCGCGGAAGCGTTATGCCGTTGGAATGATGAAGAGCTAGGCGTCGTTTCACCCGGCAGGTTTATTCCCATTGCCGAAGAACGCGGCATGATGGTGGCGCTGGGTAACTGGGTTATTGAAGAAGCCTGTCGGCAACTGGCGCAATGGCATCAACAGGGCCTGCGGCTGCCGGGGCAGTTGGCGATCAACATTGCGGCCGACCAGTTTGAAGACGGTGATCTGGTAACGTCACTACTGGACTACTGTCAGCAGTTTCAGGTGGAAGCCTCAATGCTCAGCCTGGAAATCACCGAAAGCGGTATCATGGTGAATCCCGAAAAAGCCATTGCCATGACCAAAACCCTGAAAGGCAAGGGGTTGGGGTTGGCGATTGATGACTTTGGTACAGGGTATTCGTCGTTGGCCTATTTAAAGCGCTTTGCCGCCGACAAAATCAAGATCGATATCTCGTTCGTTCGCGACATGCTCACCAGTGATAATGACCGCGTTATTGTCGAGACGATTATTGCCATGGCCACCACCTTGGGGCTCGAAACGATTGCGGAAGGTATTGAGCATGCCTCCCAGGCCGAAGCGCTACTGGCGATGGGGTGTAACCAGGCGCAAGGCTACTATTTCGACCGGCCGCTACCCGCCGACCAGTTTGCTGAACGCTGGCTTATGGGCGCTCAGCGTTTGTGAGGGGCATTCACCAAACTGTTGCTTGTAGTCATGGGCGAACTGGCCCAGATGCCAGAACCCCCAATAGGTGGCAATCTCGGTCACCGACTGGTCAGGGGCTGCGGCCCGCAATGCCCGCCTTACCCGGTTGAGCCGGGTAAGACGCAAAAACTGCAGCGGGCTGATGCCAAGAATGGTGGTGAAACTGTATTGCAGCGTGCGTCGGCTGACATGGGTCAGTTCACACAGCGCCTCCATGGTGACCGGCCCTTCCAGATGTTCGTCAATGTAACGCTTAACGCGGTCGACCACTTCTTTTCGATGGGCATAGCTGGGTGGTGCTTCCTGGCAAGGCTTTTCGGCCTGCAGTAATTCAAGCAGCGCCATCAAGAAAATATCTCGATGCAGTCGTTCGGCAATTGTGCCTTTCGGGTTAACCACTAACTTTTCCAGCAAAAACGTGACGGCACTCAGGGTGTCATGGGCCACATGGCGGCGCGGTACTTGCTGCCATCGCTCATCCAGCGTAATGCCCTGTTGCGCTGCGGCGGCGTTCAGCGTGGGCAAGTCAACCACCAAGCCATAAATATCAAACGCATCTGGGGTGACGAGTTCAAAGTCGTGGCCGCCTGGTCGACACATGACCTCATCGACGTTCAGCGCCTGTCCGTTAATGCGCGACCCTCGCGTTAATGGCGGTATGCCAATCCACAGCGAGTTGGGCCACACGCAGCAGTCTTGACGCAGCGCTTGGCCGGTGTGCTCTTTAAATACCTGCATACCGGTCAGCTCGATTTCATCCAGCCGACCATAAAATCGGCCAGGGCTTAACTGGTCGTATTGCTGCTGCCAGCGCGTCAGGTTGTTGGCGTGCTCATCAGCATCGAACGCTTCCTGAATGCATCTTTTTGGTGCATGAGCGCTGCCAGACGAGTCCATAATCAACTCCTTGGTGGCTGTTAGGGGACGCTAATTGCCCTGTTCTTTTATGCATCTATTTGTTTTTGCTTATATTGTTGAGTCTTTGGCGAGTTTGCCAAAACTCGATACTTCCCATTAAGGGTTAGCGCTAAGGTAGAAACAAGCAAGTTTCGTACCTTGGCGCTTTTTTATAGCGCCTCATTCCGCCAAAAGGAACGCTTTATGGCACAAGCCTATCACTCCACGGTGGGGAGCCGCAGCTACCGCTTCGCAAGCCTGGCCGAGTTGATGGCCAAAGCCACGCCGCCCCGTTCCGGCGACCGCCTGGCCGGGGTAATGGCGGAGAGCGCCGAAGAGCGCGTCGTCGCCCAAATGGTGTTGGCGGAGCTTCCGCTCACTACCTTCCTGAACGAAGCCTTGATCGCCTATGAAGACGACGAGGTCACCCGGCTGATTATGGATGAGCATGATGCCGCCGCTTTCGCTCCCATCAGTCATCTCACCGTGGGCGACTTCCGGAACTGGCTGCTTTCCGATCACGCCACCAGCGACGTACTCGCGGAAGTGAAAGCAGGGATTACTCCTGAAATGGCCGCCGCCGTCAGCAAGCTGATGCGCAACCAGGATCTGATTCTGGTGGCCAAGAAGTGCCAAGTCACCACGGCGTTTCGTAACACCATTGGCCTGCCGGGGCGGCTCTCGACAAGGCTCCAGCCTAATCACCCCACCGATGACGTCACCGGTATAGCCGCGAGTATTCTCGATGGCCTGTTATACGGCAGCGGTGACGCGGTCATTGGCATCAATCCAGCCACTGATAACGTCGCCCAGAGCGTCAAGCTGATGCGCTTGATGGACGAGGTGATCCAGAAGTATCAGATCCCCACCCAGTCCTGCGTACTGACCCACGTGACGAACACGCTGGAAGCGATCGAGCAGGGCGCCCCGGTCGATCTGGTGTTTCAATCGATCGGTGGCACCGAAGCCACCAATCGCAGCTTTGGCTTTGATTTGAGCACCCTCGCCGAAGCCGAAGTGGCGGCCCAGTCACTCAACCGTGGCACGGTGGGGCGTAACTTGATGTATTTCGAAACCGGGCAGGGCAGCTCGCTGTCCGCCGATGCCCACCACGGGCTCGACCAGCAGACCTGCGAAGCCCGCGCCTACGCGGTGGCGCGCAAGTTTAATCCGCTGCTCGTAAATACCGTGGTGGGCTTTATCGGCCCCGAGTACCTGTTCGACGGCAAGGAGATCACCCGTGCCGGGCTGGAGGATCACTTCTGCGGCAAGCTGCTGGGCGTGCCCATGGGGTGCGACGTTTGCTATACCAACCACGCCGAGGCTGACCAGAACGACATGGATAACCTGCTCACGTTACTCGGCGTGGCGGGCTGCAACTTCATCATGGGCATCCCCGGCTCTGACGACATCATGCTCAACTACCAGACCACTTCCTTTCACGATGCGCTTTACGCCCGGCGAGTGCTGGGGCTAAAGGCGGCGCCGGAGTTTGAGCGCTGGCTCGAAGAGATGCAGATTTTCCAGGATGTCAGTACCCACCGGCTCAACGACCAGTTGCCCGCCGCCTTTGCCAACAGCCTGCGCCACCTGCCAAAGGAGCCTCGCCATGGTTGATAAGCCAGCATCGCCTATCGTCGTTGAGAACCCCTGGGAGCGGTTGAACGCCTTTACCGATGCGCGGATTGGCTTGGGGCGCGCGGGTGTCAGCCTGCCGACCAGCAAGCTGTTGGCCTTTCAACTGGCCCATGCCCAGGCCCAGGACGCCGTTCACACCCCGCTGGATGTTGACGCGCTGGCCAGCGAGTTAACAGAGGCGCTTGAGGTATCAGAGGCCCCCATACGCTTACATAGCCAGGCCCAGGATCGCGCCATGTATCTGCAGCGGCCCGACTATGGCCGCCGCCTCAACGAAGAAACGCGTGAACAGTTGCAGCAAGCCGCTGCCTCTCAGCAGCGCTATGACCTGGCGGTGGTAATCGTCGATGGGCTCTCTGCGCGGGCCGTTCAGCAGAACAGCGTGCCGTTTCTTAGCACGCTGTATCAGATGTTCAAAAGCGATGCTGCGGATTGGCAGTTGGCGCCGCTGACCATTGTCGAGCAGGGGCGGGTGGCGATTGGCGATGAGATTGGCGCACTGCTGAACGCTGACGCCGTGCTGGTAATGATCGGCGAACGGCCGGGGCTCAGCTCGCCGGACAGTCTCGGGCTGTATATGACCTGGGCGCCGGCACCAGGCCTCAGGGACGACCGGCGCAACTGTATTTCCAACGTGCGCCCGGCCGGGCTCGCGGTCGAAGAGGCCGCCCGGCGCTTCTTTCTGCTCTTGAAAGAGGCTCGCCAGCTCAAAGTGTCGGGGGTCAAATTGAAAGACCGTAGTGAAGACGATGTGCTGGAAGGAGACGCCGCACCCGGCTCAATTCGCAACTTTCTGGTCGCTGATTAACGACCTTGGCGAACGCCAATAGCCTTATCAAAACGGCCATATAACAACACATTTAACAACAGACGTATCACAACAACGACGTAACAATTCTCCCATAACAATATGGAACGCAGTAAGCAGCACATAGCAAAGCACGCCGCTGACGACACTTTCGTTCCACACCATGAGGGCAAAACGATGACACAACCATCAGTTGATCAGGCGTATTTGGCGAAACGTCAACTGCGTAAAGGGACTGCCGGCTGGATGCTGCTGGCGGGGCTAGGGGTTTCCTATGTTATTTCCGGTGACTTTGCAGGCTGGAACTTCGGTATCGGCGAAGCGGGCTGGGGCGGCTTTGCGATTGCCGCCTGCTTGATGGCGCTGATGTATCTTGCGCTGGTGTTATCGCTTGCGGAAATGTCCGCCGCGATACCCGCGGCGGGCGGCGGTTACAGCTTTGCTCGCCAGGCCATGGGGCCGGCCGGTGGTTACCTCACCGGGCTTGCGGTATTGATCGAGTACGCCCTGGCTCCGGCGGCGATCGTGATTTTTATCGGTGCTGCGGTGGAGTCATTACTGGGCATTAACGGCCCGCTGGTGTATCTGCTGTTTTATGCCGTGTTTATCGGTATTCACCTTGCGGGGGTGGGTGAAGCGCTGAAAGTCATGATGGTGATCAGCGGCCTGGCGGTGTTCGCCATTATCGCCACCGCCGTGGCGCTGATCGGCAATTTTGACGCCGCCAACCTGTTTGATATCGCGCCCACCGATGCCGCAGGCGCGAGTACCTTTATGCCGTTTGGCTGGTACGGTATCTGGGCGGCGCTGCCGTTCGGCATGTGGCTGTTCCTGGCGGTAGAAGGTGTGCCCCTGGCAGCGGAAGAAGCCAAGGACCCCGCCCGGGATATGCCCAAGGGCATTATCGGCGCGATGCTGTTTCTGCTGTTCACCGCCTTGTTGGTCGTGGTGCTGCTCGCCGGTGCCGCGGGCGCCGAGATGATCGGCCAAAGCGGGGTGCCCCTGGTGGATGCGCTGAATGCAGCGGGTAACCCAATGCTTGCCACCCTGGTCAACGTATTGGGCCTGGCCGGTCTGATTGCCTCCTTCTTTTCGATCATCTATGGCTATAGTCGCCTGGTATTCGCGCTTTCCCGTGCAGGCTATATTCCTAAACCGCTATCGCTGACCAGCGAACGCAAAGTCCCTTATCTGGCGCTGATTGTGCCCGGTGTGTTTGGCTTCTTGGTGTCACTCAGCGGCGAAGGCGATCTGATTCTTGGTATGGCAGTGGTGGGAGCGACAATCTCTTACGCGCTGATGGCGCTGAGCCACATCATGCTGCGAGTCAAACAACCGGATCTGCCGCGGCCTTACAAAACCCCTGGCGGCGTAGTGACCTCAGGCATTGCATTGGTGCTCTCGCTGGTGGCGCTCACGGGCGTATACGCCTTCGATCCCCGCGCCTTTAACTACACCATCGTGCTCTTCATTGCCGGGGCGGCCTACTACTTCCTCTACAGCAAGAATAAGCTGGTGGCTAAAACCGCGGAGGAGGAGTTTGCGCTGGTATCCACATCGCCTGAGGAACTGGACGCAGACGAACCCGCACCGGTGGCTGCTGCCAAGCTGTAAGCAAGCCGACGATTAAGCTACTGTAAAAAGCCCTTGGCGGTTATGACGCCAGGGGCTTTTCTTACTCACGAGCCGTTGCGAGATGGTCTTATGAAGCTGACCTTTAATGATCCCAGCGAACAGCAACGCTGGTACGCCGTCGATGATGGCGTGATGGGCGGCCAATCCCGGAGTCAGTTCAGTGTTGTCGACGGTGAAGGGCGCTTTCATGGCGAGGTATCACTGGAAAACGGCGGCGGTTTTGCCTCCGTTCGCCGTGAGCCCCACGATTTTGAATCAACGCTGGCGGATGCCCAGGGTATAGCGCTGACAGTGCGCGGCGATGGACGCACCTATCAGCTGCGCCTGAAAAGCACCTCACTGAGGGATGCGTCTGCTTACCGGGTGAAATTCACACCCGCCACGGATAGCTGGGAAACCCTGCACTTTTCATGGGCGGCTTTCGAGGCCGTCCGCCGGGGCACACTGCTGACTGACGCACCGCCTATCAAGCCAGCGGATATTACCCAGGTGGGTTTTCTGATCGCCGACCGAACCGACGGACCCTTCTGTTTACGGGTAAAATATATCGAATCGTTATGACTCAGGCTTTGGGGTTTCCACCAAGGTCGCCTCGTATGTAGTTTGCCGTTGGGTAACG
Source organism: Halomonas sp. G11 (assembly GCF_001663515.1). Taxonomy (NCBI): domain Bacteria; kingdom Pseudomonadati; phylum Pseudomonadota; class Gammaproteobacteria; order Oceanospirillales; family Halomonadaceae; genus Halomonas; species Halomonas sp. G11. The sequence continues at coordinate 76,616 of NZ_LYXG01000042.1, read as the reverse complement.
CTAGCTAAAATCGACTGGAGGCCAGCCTGTGAAACTTTCTCCCGCGTATCGCCTAGCGGCCACTATTCTGCACGGCTTTGACGAGTACCGTGCGCGCTTCAAACAGATCACCTTCGACGCCAGTCGCCGCTTTCGCGAGGCGGCATGGCGCGATGCCCAGCAGGCGTCGGCGGCGCGTATCAACCTCTACGGCGAAAAGGTGGAGGACACCCTGGGGCGCTTGCAGCGTACTTTTCCCCAAGATGTACTGGCCCACTGCGAAACCTGGGGCGAAGCACGTCACCATTACGCGGAATTGATCAGCCAGCGGCTCGATTACGAACTGGCCGAAACCTTTTTCAACTCACTGTTCTGCTCGATTTTCCAGCACCGCCACATCCGCAACGAATGGATGTTCGTGTACAGCTCCCGCGACGATGCCGCGCATCGCTCGGGCATTGAGCTCTGCCGTCGCTACCCGGTGAATGGTGACTGGCCAAACGCCCTGAGGTGGGCGCTGGAAGAAGCCCCGTTTGATAACCCCTTTGCCGACCTTGAGCGTGATATCGGGCTTGGAACGGCGCTTCTTGAAGCGCAGTTGCCCGCGGCGATCTTGCAGGCCGAGGATGCCCAGGTAGAGCTTTTGAAAAGCGTTTTCTACCGCAATAAGGGGGCTTATCTGGTGGGGCGGATTCTGGGCGGTGGTGAGCAGGTGCCGCTGGTCCTGCCGATCCTGCACGGTGAGGGATTTGGCGAGAAGCAGGGCGGCGACCCTTGTCTGCATCTGGACACGGTGCTTACCGAGACCGACGAAGTGTCGATCATTTTCTCCTTCACGCGGGCCTACTTTCAGGTGGATGTGCCGGTGCCCGGCGAGTTTGTCGACTACTTGAAACAACTGATGCCCCATAAGCCGGAAGGCGAGCTGTATGCGGCGATCGGCTTCTTCAAGCACGGCAAGACCGAGTTTTTCCGTGCCCTGAACCAACAGGTCGCCAAGCGCGAGGACAAGTTCATCATTGCCCCTGGCGTGCGTGGCATGGTGATGGCGGTGTTCGTGCTGCCGAGCTTTCGCACCGTGTTCAAAATCATCAAGGATAAATTCGATCCGGCCAAGGATGTCACCCACGCCGTCGTGCGCGAAAAGTACCGGCTGGTAAAGCGCCACGACCGGGTAGGCCGAATGGCGGATACTCAGGAATTCTCCAACTTTACCGTTCGCAAGGATCACTTTGAGCCCGAGTGCCTGGCGCATCTTCTCGAGGTGGCGCCCTCAATCGTATCGCTCAAAGACGACAAGGTGATCATCAAGCATTGCTATACCGAGCGGATGATGACGCCGCTGAATATTTACCTGGAACAGTGCAGCGAGGCCGAGCGCGAGACGGTGCTCAAGGATTACGGCAACGCCATCAAGCAAATGGCGGCAGCGAATATTTTTCCCGGTGATATGCTGCTCAAGAATTTTGGTGTGACCCGCCATGGTCGGGTGATCTTTTACGATTATGATGAGGTGTGTTACATCACCGAGTGCCGGTTTCGGCATATGCCAAAAGGCCAGGGAATCGATGCCTCCAGTTTGTCGATCGGGCCCAACGATATTTTCCCTGAGGAATTTGGCCCCTTCATGTTCGCCAATAAAACGCTGCGCGATATGTTCATGGACCAGCACCCTGAGCTCTTCGACCCTGACTACTGGCTGGAAGTACAAAAAGCGATTCGCGATGGCCGGGTCATTGATGTCTACCCGTACCGCAACAAGCAGCGTTTCGCGGGTACCGTGGGCCAGCTGGTATATTAGGAGACACACTAGGCAATCACGACGAGGACACTATGGCAGACGCCCCACACTTGGTGGTATTCACCGGTTCAGGTATCAGTGTCGAGAGCGGGATAAAAACCTTTCGCGCCAGCGATGGCCTGTGGGAAGAGCACCCTGTAGAGGAGGTGGCGACGCCGGAAGGCTGGCGGCATGACCCCGAGCGGGTGCTGGGGTTTTATAATCAGCGCCGGGAACAGATTCGTCGCGCCAAGCCTAATGCCGCCCATAAAGCGCTGGCGGCACTTGAGCAGGAGGGCTTCAAGGTCAGTGTAATTACCCAAAACATTGACGACCTCCACGAACGGGCGGGGTCGCGCCATGTTTTGCACCTGCACGGAGAAATCCTGAAGGCACGTTCCTCGGTGGATCCACGGCTGCGTTATCCGCTGCCCAAAGGCGGCATTGAGATGGGCGATATCTGCGACAAGGGTAGCCAGTTACGCCCGGACGTTGTCTGGTTTGGCGAATCGGTACCGCTGTTTGAAGACGCCTGCGAGATCGCAAGCCAAGCGGATTTTTTCCTGGTAGTGGGCACCTCGCTTGCCGTGATGCCTGCCGCGTCGCTGCTGTCCTACATTGAGATGGAGACGCCCTGCGCACTGGTCGACCCCGATGCGGATGCGTTAACCCCGCCGGGCGTGCTGGCGATTAACACCACCGCCGGTGAAGGCGTTCCGGCGTTGGTCAACCAGTGGCGCAAGCAGGGCAATCTAATGCTGCCTTGAAAATTATAGGCTTAGCTGGATCGGTACAGCCTTCTGCGGGGGCGCTGTGAACCCATCCCTGGGCGCTACTTTCGCCATCTGACCGCCATGGATGGCGGAAATGCCGGAAAGGTATGGAACATTTTCCGGCCTTGGCGAAAAACCCCCGCATAAGGCTGATCCCGATCCTGCATTTAGGGATCACTTTTGATGTTATTGAGCCCTTAAGAACCAGGCCTTCATGACGTCGGTGATCTGTACCATCTCTGTTTCAGAGGTAATGTAGGCGGGCATGGTGTAAAGCCAGCGGCCGATGGGGCGTAGCCAGACGCCGCGTTCGCGGGCGAAGCCTGCAACGCCTTTCAGTGCTTCAGCGGAGTGCGCTTCAATCACCGCCGTGGCGCCGAGTATCCGGACGTCGGCCACCGCCGGGTGCGCGTTGAGCGCGGGGTCTTCCAGCAGCTCGCGGCGCAGCCATTGGTTGAGCGTGGCGATCTTGCCAAGGTAATCCTCTTCCTCAAATACCCGCAGGCTTTCCAGCGCCACGCGACAGGCCAGCGGATTGCCCATGAACGTCGGCCCGTGCATGAAGGCGTGGTGCTCGCTGTCGCCGATAAAGGCGTCGTGTACACGGTTTGTAGCAAGCGTCGCGGCGTGGCCCAGATAACCGCCGGTCAAGCCTTTGGAGAGCACCATGATATCCGGTGTAACGTCTGCGTGGTCCGCGGCAAACAGCTTGCCGGTGCGACCGAAGCCAGTGGCCACTTCGTCAAAGATCAGCAGTACCCCAAATTCATCACATAGCGCCCGCGCGCCGCGCAGGTAGTCCGGCGAGGTCATGTTGAGTCCGCCAGCGGCTTGCAACAGCGGCTCCATCAGCAGCGCGGCGATCTCATCATGGTGGCGCTCAAGCACCTCACGCAGAGCACTCAGATCGTGTTCCACCTGCTCGGGAGTGGCGTCATAAGGGGCGGTGGGCGCCGGGGCAAAATGGTGTTTGGGTAGCAGGCCCGTAAACAGACCGTGCATGCCTTCTTCCGGGTCGCACACCGCCATGCAGCCAGTGGTGTCGCCGTGATAAGCCTTCATCAGCGAGAGCATCCTGCGCTTGCCGGGATTGCCGGTGAGCACTTGGAACTGCAAGGCCATTTTCATCGCCACTTCCATGCCCACCGAACCGCTGTCCGAGTAGAACACGTGATTCAGCCCGGTGGGGGTGATACGCACCAATTCACGGGCTAACTGATCCGCGGGCTCATGGGTCAAGCCACCGAGCATCACATGGCAAAGCTCACCGGCCTGCTCGCGGATGGCTGCCACCAGGCGCGGGTGGCCGTAGCCGTGAATCATGCACCACCAGGAGCAGGTGGCATCCAGCAGGCGTTCACCGCTCTCGAGTACAAAGTGAGCGCCGTCCCCGCCCACCACCTTGGGCGCCGGTGTTTGATGTTTGAGATCGGCATAGGGGTGCCAGACAGGCGAGGTCATAGGGGCTCCAGCGGGCGTAACGGTGGCAGGGAAAGGAACGGCTGTGCCGTTTCAGGCGAAGGCTGTTCGAGATGCGGGATAACCCCCAGGCAGGGGGCCGCTAAGGTTCGCTTGAGCACGTCAAGGTTGTCAGCAAAGCGGGCCGACTCAGCGGCAAAGTCCGGGTCGACCACGCTGCCCACCCAGCCTGCAAGCGTCAGGCCGTCGGCGACAATGGCCTCGGCGCTGAGTCTGGCATGGTTGAGGCAGCCCAGCTTCAAGCCGACCACCAGAATCACCGGTAGGCCCATGGCGCAAGGGATGTCGCAAAAATCTTCGCGGTCGTTGAGCGGTACCCGCCAGCCGCCCGCGCCTTCGATCAGGCTCAAGTCCCGCGGCGTTTGCGCAAGGGTCGCGCTAACTGTTGTCACAATATCGCCGAGGTTAAGCGCTTGGCCTGCCTCGCTTGCGGCTAAGTGCGGCGCAATGGCGGGCTCAAACGCCCAGGGGTTGACCGTTGCGTAACTGACCGGCGGCATGCTTTGTACCTGCAGCGCCAGGGCATCACTGTTGCGCAGGCCTTCGGGGGTGACGCGGCTGCCCGAGGCGACGGGCTTCAAGCCCAGCGTGGTGAGTCCCTGCGCACTGGCAGTCGCTAACAGGGTGCTGGTCACCAGGGTTTTGCCCGCATCGGTATCAGTGCCGGTAACGAAGTAGGCGCTCATGACGGTTTTTCCAGTTGCAGGGTAAAACACAGGTAGCTCACCGGCAGGCCCTGGGGCTCCCGCAGCGTTTCAAAACGCTCGCGGGCAGCCTTCAGCTCGCGGCGGGTCAGACGCCGGGCATGGGGCCTTGAGACCTGTGCACCGACGCCCTTGATGGAGGCCATCACGGCGTTCAGGTCGGGGTAGTGGAACCTGCGCCGCTCGACCTGCTGATGAATAGGCGTCAGGCCGCTTTGATCAATGGCACGCGCCAGCTCATTCCGTTCGGGCGTTTGCAATAACGCCTCGGGGCGTTGCCAGGCATGGGCGACTTCGGCCAGCGTACCGGGCAGTAGTGTCATGAGATGGGCCTGGCCGCCGGGAGCAAGCACCCGCTGGAGTTCGTTCATCACCGCGCCGGTATCGCGGCACCACTGAATCGCCAGGTTGGAAAATGCCAGATCAAAGGATTCTGCGGCAAAGGGGAGCGCTTCGGCGTTGCCCAGCTGCCAACGAATATGGTTGCCGTAGCGGGCCTGGGCTTCGGCCAGCATGCCGGGCGCAATATCCAGTCCTGTGACGTGAGCATGGGGATAGCGCGCGGCAAGCTGCTGGGTCCAGTAACCGGTGCCGCAGCCCATATCCAACAGGCTCAACCCAGCGGTATCAGGCAAGGTGGCCCAAAGCGTGTCGCCGATATGTCGCTGGGCGTTGGCCAGGGCATCGTAGCGCGGGGCCGCGCGGGAAAACGCATGCGCGACGCTGGCCTGCCAGTTTGTCGGGGGCGGCGAGGTAGCGGTCATGCTCATGGTTGCTCCTCGACGGCAAGTATCGCCTGCGCCGCGAGCGACTCAGCCAGTTGAACGGGTTGGGAGAGCATCGGGCAATGCCCGGCTTTCGCCAGCGTTGCTGCCTTGTTCCGGACCGACGTGCCGACCAGCGGGTCGTGCTCGCCGATCAAACGCTTCACCGGGCAGGGGGCATTGTGTAGTCGCTGGCTGTTATCGATGGTGGCCAGCCAATCAAGCCCCTGGGCGAGCGTGCTGCGGTTAGCGCTGGGGGTATCACCCAGAAGCGCCCGCAGCTGTCGGTGGGCCTGGCGGGCGTTGGGTTCGCCCTGCGTTTGCCAGCGTAAAAAGTGCCGCCAGGTGGCGTTAGGGTCACGGGCAAAGGCGTGCCGAAAACTGGCAAGCTCTGACGAGGTGACGCCATCATTACTGTAAAACCGTTCGCCCACGCCGATCAGTATCAAGCCACGCGGTGGGGGGAGGTGATCAAGTAGCGCTGTGGCCAGTAGTCCGCCCAGTGACCAGCCGACCCAAATGGCATCGCCGGGCAGTTGTCTGGCCATGGTGCTGGCTAACTGATCCAGTGTGGCGTTGTCGGGTAGGGCTGGCGCATCGCCGTAGCCCGGCCAGTCCACGGCGTGGGCTTCGACCGATGCGGGCCAGCAGCCCTCGAGTGGCTGCCAGATGCGTTGATCAATGCCCCAGCCCGAGAGGAGGACTAGGCGTTGTGAGGATGGGCGTGGCATCTTGCCTCCTCTTGCTGACAGAGCTTTAAACCTGCCAGTAGACGATCAATGTCGCAGCGGGTATGGCGGGCGCTCAGGGTGATGCGCAGACGCGCCTCACCCTTGGCAACCGTGGGTGGGCGAATTGCGCCGACCTGCAAGCCATGCTTGGCAAGCGTTGCCGACCAGCTCAGGGTACGGGCTTCGCTGCCCAATAGCAGTGGCTGAATCGGGGTCGTCGACGTGCTTAGCGGTAGCCCCAACTGCAACGCCTCGCGGCAGAAGTAAGCGATGTTGGCGTTGAGATAGTCGCGGTGTTCGGGTTCACCCTGAACGATTTCCAGAGCTTGTAGGGTGGCGGCAGCAATACTCGGCGGCTGGGCGGTGGTATACACATAGCTGCGGGCAAACTGGGTGATATGCTCGATCAGCGCGGCATCCCCGGCGACAAAGGCACCGGCGGTGCCGAGCGCTTTGCCCAGGGTGCCGACCAGGATAGGTACCTCAGCGCTGCCCCAGAGAGTGCCCACGCAGCCGCTGCCATTGTCGCCCAGCACCCCGACGCCATGGGCATCGTCGATCATCAGCCAAGCGCGGTGCTGCTGGCTCACCTGGGCCAGCGTGGCAATATCCGCCACATCGCCATCCATGCTGAACACGCCGTCGCTGACCACGAGCTTGTGCGGACACTCACTGCGGGTGAGCAGGCGGTTCAGGTCGTGGGCATCACGGTGATGAAAGCGCCGCGAGCGGGCGCCGCTGAGCGTGGCGCCATCCAGCAGTGAGGCATGGTTGAGGCGGTCTTGAAATATCGCCGTGTCGGCGTTGGCTAACGCCTGCAACACACCGAGGTTGGCCATATAACCGGTAGAAAACAGCAGGGCGCGCTCCCGGCCCGTCCAGCGTGCCAAGGCGTTCTCCAGGGCCTCGTGAACCGCCAAATGACCGCTGACCAGATGCGATGCACCGGCACCTGCTCCATAACGACGCGCCCCCTCCGCCTGGGCCTCACACACCCTTGGGTCCTGGGCCAGGCCCAGGTAGTCGTTACCGGCAAAGTCGAGCGTACCCGCTGCCACGATTTGCCGGGTCCGCCAGCGTCGGGTCTGCTGGCGGTTGAAACGGGCCTCGGCCAAACGCTGACGCCACGCATCAGACACTGGCGTCGACCGCAAGCTCGGCCACGCGTTCTGCGCGGGCATGTTGTTCGGCCTGCTGGGCCAGGCGCTGGGCGTGAATCGCATCATCTTCGCAGGTTTCCCGGCGCTCCGGATGAAGGCCGAGTTTGGCGAAGAGCGCACGGTCAAGATCGGCCTGGGGATTGCCGGTGGTAAGCAGTTTGTCGCCATAGAAGATCGAGTTGGCACCCGCCAGGAAGGCCAGCGACTGGGTGGATTCGCTCATCTGCTCGCGACCGGCGGAGAGCCGGACGTGGCTTTGGGGCATCATGATGCGCGCCACGGCAATGGCGCGGATAAATTCGATAGGGTCCAGGTCTTCGACGTTTTCCAGCGGCGTGCCGGGTACCTTGACCAGCATATTGATCGGTACCGATTCCGGGTGCGGTGACAGCTTGGCCAGTTGCTGCAGCAGTGCACTGCGGTCCTGAGCCTCTTCACCCATGCCGAGAATGCCGCCGGAGCAGACTTTCATGCCCGCCTCGCGCACGGTGGCCAGGGTATCCAGCCGGTCGCTAAAGGTGCGGGTAGTGATGATCTCGCCGTAAAAGTCGGGCGAGGTGTCCAGGTTATGGTTGTAGTAATCGAGCCCCGCCGTGGCCAGGCGGCTAGCCTGATCACTATCGACCATACCCAGTGTCATGCAGGTTTCCAGGCCCAGGGCTTTGACCTGGCGGACCATCTCTTCCACCAGCACCAGATCCTTATCCCGCGGGCTGCGCCACGCCGCGCCCATACAAAAACGACTGGCGCCTGCTGCTTTCGCTGCCTTGGCCTGTTCGACGACTTTTTCAACTTCCAGCAGCTTCTCTTTTTCCAGCTGGGTGTTGTAGTGGCCGGACTGGGGGCAGTACTTGCAGTCTTCCGGGCAGGCGCCGGTCTTGATCGACAGAAGGGTCGAAATCTGCACCGCGTTGGCGTCAAAATGCGCGCGGTGCACCTGCTGGGCTTGGAACAGCAGGTCATTGAAGGGCAGCGCAAACAGCGCGTTGATCTCGTCCAGCGTCCAGTCGTGGCGAGGGGCGGCAGTCTGGGTATTGGCAGCAGTGGCGGTCACGGGTAAACCTATATTCTTTTGAAAGTTGACGAGACTTTATCGGCGTTGCGCTTTAGGTGTCAACGTTGGAAGGTTTTTAGGTTTACGGAGGTGACGAGGAAATGTGCTAGCCTTTACGAGATTAGGGTGTTGAAGAAGTAGGCAAGGAGAGCGGCTATGCGTTTGAGCGACTATCAGCGCCAAATGATCGTCCAGTCAGTAAAAAACTGCTTTGGTGCCCAGGCGCGTGTAAAGCTGTTCGGTTCCCGTACCGATGATGGTCGCCGTGGTGGTGATATCGACCTGCTCATCACTACCGACATGCAAGACGTTAACGATATTGTACGAGCCGAAATGCGCTGCCAGGTACAGTTGCAGCAAGCGCTTGGCGAACAAAAAATCGATATGTTGATCGATTATCCAGGTCGAGGTAATTATCCCGCTATCTTCCGCATCGCCGAACAATCCGGTATTGCGTTATGACTCAAGACATTGTGCAACAGCGTTTACTTGATGCCTGACGCGAGTGTCAGCGTCATCGGCATTTCATTGACTATGCGTTGTCGTCTTTGCAAACGTCGCTACCCATTACCGGCGAGCGCCTCACCCGACTAAGTGATGCGGAGATCCAGAGTCTGGATCAATTCGTACTTCGGTTTGGTAAATTGCAGGACGCTATCGGTGTGCGATTGCTCCCTTCTGTGCTGCTGTATTTACAAGAGCCATATGAGGATCGCCCCATGCTGGATAAGCTACACCGTCTGGAAAAGCTGGGCTACATCGAAGACAGTGAGCAATGGCAAGCACTTAGAATACTGCGAAATCGCTTCGCCCATGAATATCCGGATGATCCCGATAAAAATGCGGCGATCTTGACGCTGGCGATTGACTCAGTAGCGAGTCTGACGTCTATTCTGGAACGGATTGACCAAAAGCTTGCGCTTTCTTCTATTTCATAATTTGTCCTACTGGCCCTGTTCTCGTGGCTAAGCGCCTAGCTGATCAGCGCTACCCTGCTTTATACTCGGCGCCCCTTGCCAATCGCGGGAGCGCAGATGTCAGTCTCTGAGTCCGGTACGCACAATGCCGATGCCGTCAGCCCAAACGTCGAGAGAGATCCGGCGACGGGGCATCCGCGTCCGCCCCGGCGGGAATTCAAGGCGCGGGGCAGCTTTGTCAGACGCTGTGAGGGCTGCAACCTGCCCGAGCTCAATTGCCTCTGCCCCTACCAGGTCAAGGCCGAAAGCCATGCTCAGGTGTGGCTGCTGACCCATCCCCTGGAGCACTATAAGCCAACCAATACGGGGCGCCTGATCGGGGATGTGCTTTCGCAAACCAAGGTGTTTACCTGGTACCGCACCGCGCCCGATGAGCAACTATTGGCGCTGCTGGACGACCCGCGCTACGCGCCCTTTGTGATATTTCCCGATGATCAGCCCGACTACGCCGACCGTGTGGTGTCGTTGGCGGCGGTGAGTGACGCAAGGCAAAGCGGCAGGATTCCAGTGTATATTCTGCTGGATGGCACCTGGCGCCAGGCACGGCGAATCTTCCGTAAAAGCCCCTACCTTGATGAGCTGCCGGTGCTGCCGCTGCGCACCGAGCGGGAGACCCGCTACCGGCTGCGCAAGCCTGCCTCCAGGGCGCATCTTTGCACCGCTGAAGTGGCCATTGAGCTGCTGCGCCAGGGCGGAGATACCTCTGCTGCGGCAGTGCTGGATGATTACTTTGAGGTGTTCAACGACAGCTACGCGGCGAGCCGGTCGTATCACAAGATCGACCCGCCGACAGCGGCAATGCAGCGCTTAGCAGCCTGTCGGACTTAACACTGATCTACTGCGAATCCATGCTTCTCGCGACGATCGGTCAAGCCCGACAGGCTGCTAGCCGCCAAACAGCGTACCGGCGATTCTGAAACCGGCTACCCAGGTACCCACCGCTGAACCGAGCGTGGCGAGAATAAAGACCAGTAGCGTGCGTGACACGCGGTTTTTCCACCAGCCTTTCAGGTTCACCACATCGTTGCGCAGGGTGGCAAAGTCGCGCACCTTGGGCTTGCGCATGTAAAGCTCTACCCCGGCGGCCACAAACCCGGCGCCAATCGTCGGGTTAAGCGAGGTCAGCGGCGCGGCAAAGAAGGTGGCGATCACGGTGACCGGGTGCGCCATGGCGATAATCGTGGCACCGCCAGAAAGAATACCGTTGATCAAAAACCACTCAAGCACTAACTGCAAGCCCAAGTCGGTATTGCGCGAAAAACCAATCGCAAAGCCGACCAGTACCAGGGCGGTAATCAGCCAGGGAACCAGTTTCCAAATTTTAGACGGCGGCGGCGTGGCTTCCAGGGTGGCGATTTCCTCGCCAGGATTGGCAGGCAGCGGCGCTTCAAGATGCTCGGCGGTGCCCTTCAAATGACCGGCGCCCAGCACCACCAGCACGTTGCGGTAACCCCCTGAAGGCGTTTCTTCAGCAAGGCGCAGCGCCATATAGCGGTCGCGCTCGCGGATCAGCGGGTTATAAAGCGCTTCCGACTGGGCGGCGAATTCGCGGAACGTGGCTTCCAGCATATCGCCTTCCTTGAGCTTCTCGATATCTTCTTTCGAGACGTCTTCCCGGGAGAGCACGCTGCCGATCAAGCCGGTAAACAGCGAGAAGCGCTGCCACCAGGGGACATTGCGGTAAATGCGCCTGAGCGTGATACCGACGTCACGGTCGACCAGCAGCAGCGGTAGCTGTTTGGCCTTGCAGGCCTCGACCGCGGCTCGCATTTCAGCCCCAGGCTGAATGCCCGACTGGTCGGCAATACGTTGTTGAAACGCGCCCAGGGCAAGGCTGGCAGCGACCATGCCGGCCTTGCCTTGCTTGAATACCTGGAACAGGTCCTGCTCTCCCATGGCATCAGGGTTCGCCATGCTGTGGTGTCGGGCATCGCACAGCTCAATGGCAACGGCGTCAAAGCGGCCGGTGTCAATCAACTGGCGCACGTCGTTGGCGCTTTCTTCCGAGACGTGCGCGGTGCCTAGCAGCGTGTAGCGGGTATCGCCCACCGTAATAACCTTGATCGGGCCGCTGGTCGCGGGCAGTGCGTCGCTATCGGACGCTGTCAGTGTCACATCTTCCTGGGTCATGAAAACGTCTCGATTCAACAAATAAATAGGCCGCGCCGGTCGGGTCAACGCCGCCAGAAGGCGGGCGTAAACAGTACCAGCACGGTGAAAATTTCCAAACGGCCCAGCAGCATGGCAAACACCAGAATCCATTTCGCGATACCGGGCATATCGCCATAGTGACTGCTGGCTTCGCCAAGCGCCGGTCCCAGGTTGTTCAGGGCAGAGCCTACGGTTGACCAGGCGGTGACCTGATCCACCCCTGTGGCCATGACGCCTACCAGCATCAAGAAAAACAGCAGCACATAGACCGAGAAAAAGCCCCACACCGCCTGGGCGATACTGTCGGGCACGCTGACTTTACCGACTTTAACGGCAATGACGGCGTTGGGATGGATCAGGCGCATGACCTCGCGCATGCCCTGCTTCATGATCAGAATAATGCGGATGACCTTCATCCCGCCGGCGGTGGAGCCGGAACAGCCCCCCACAAAGGCCGCCACAAACAGCAGGAATGGCAGGGCGCCCGGCCAGCCCGAGAAATCTGCCACGGCAAACCCCGCGGTGGTGGCAACGGAGACAACCTCAAACAGCGCATGGCGCAGCACGTCGATATCGCTGTAGGTGTTACTCAGCCATAGGGTGGTCACGGTAATGGTGGTCAGCCCGGCAAGAAACAGCATCAGAAAGCGGGCTTCCGGATCCTGAAAGTAGTGCGTCAGGCGTTTTTCACGCCAGGCGATAAAGTGCAGGCTGAAACTGAACGCCGAAATCAGCATAAAGCCCACGCAGATCATCTCGATCGCGGCGCTGTCAAAATAGCCGATACTGGCGTCGTGGGTGGAAAAGCCGCCAATGGCCACCGTCGAAAAGCTGTGCCCCAGGGCGTCGAACCAGTTCATGCCCGCCGCCATATAGGCCAGCATACAGGCCACCGTCAACGTGGCGTAGATATACCAAAGCGCCTTGGCGGTCTCGGTGATGCGCGGGGTCAGCTTGGAGTCTTTCAAAGGCCCCGGGATTTCCGTGCGGTAAAGCGCCATGCCGCCAACGCCGAGTGTGGGCAGAATCGCCACGGCCAAAACCACGATCCCCATGCCGCCCAGCCATTGGAGCTGCTGGCGGTAGTAGAGAATCGATTCGGGCAGAAAGTCGATCCCCGTTATGACCGTCGCGCCCGTGGTGGTCAGCCCTGAAAAAGACTCGAAGACCGCATCGGTCAAACCGAGCGCCTCATCGCCAAACAGCATCAAGGGCAGCGAGCCGAACAGGGCCAGCACGGTCCAGAACATGGCGGCGATAATAAAGCCATCGCGTACGCGCAGCTCTTTTTGTGCGCGACGGTTGGGTAAGTAGAAGCACAGCCCCGTCGCCACGGTAATGGCCATGGCCATCATAAAGGCGTCCCACACGCCGTCGCGGAACCATGCGGAGATCAGCATGGGGGGGAGCATGGTGAGGCTGAAGAGCATCAACAGCAGCCCCAGAATGCGCAGAATAACCCTCAGGCTCATGGCTGTTCTAGGCTCCCCTGGTCAATAAGTTGCGCGCCGAGTTCAAGCATCAGAAGAACGTCAGCCCTACCTGGAACAAGCGCTCCACGTCACGGATGCGCCGCTTGTCGATAACGAACAGGATCACGTGGTCACCGCTTTCGATGACGATGTGGTCGTGGGCGATCATGACCTCCTTGCCGCGCACGATCGCGCCGATGGTGGTGCCCTCGGGCAGGTCGATCTCGCGAATGGTGCGCCCGACCACCCTGGACGACTGCTTGTCGCCATGGGCGATGGCCTCGATGGCCTCGGCGGCGCCCCGGCGCAGCGAGTGGACGTTGACGATATCGCCACGCCGCACGTGGGTCAGCAGGCTGCCGATGGTTGCCTGCTGGGGGGATATGGCAATATCGATCTCGCCGCCCTGAACCAGGTCCACATAGGCGGCATTGTTGATCAGTGTCAGCACCTTTTTGGCGCCCATCCGCTTGGCCAGCAGCGACGACATGATATTGACCTCGTCGTCGTTGGTCAGCGCGCAGAAGATATCGCAGTCCTCGATGTTCTCTTCTTCCAGCAGCCGCTTGCTGGTCGCGCTGCCGTGGAGCACCACGGTGCGGTCGAGCCGCTCGGAGAGCGTGGTGCAACGTTCCAGGCTGTGCTCGATGATCTTGACCTGGTGGCTGTGCTCCAGATGCTCGGCCAGGCGCTCGCCGATGTTGCCGCCCCCGGCGATCACCACACGGCGGAAATCCCGTTCGACCCGGCGCAGTTCGCTCATTACCGCGCGGATATCGCGGCGGGCCGCCAGGAAGAAGACTTCGTCGTCGGCTTCGATGACCGTATCGCCGCGGGGGATGATCGGCCGATTGCGGCGGTAGATCGCCGCCACCCGGGTGTCCACATTGGGCATATGGCGGCGCAGAAAGGCCAGGTCCTGGCCCACCAGCGGGCCGCCGTAGAAGGCTTTTACCGCCACCAGCTGGACGAGCCCGCCGGCGAATTCCAACACCTGCAATGCGCCGGGATGCTCGATCAGACGGCGCACGTGGTCGGTGACCACCTGCTCGGGGCTGATCAGAACGTCGATGGGAATCGCTTCATGGGCGAACAGCCCCTTGCGGGTCAGGTAGGCCGTCGCCCGCACCCGGGCGATCTTGGTCGGGGTGCGGAACAGGGTATGCGCCACCTGGCAGGCGATCATGTTGATCTCGTCGCTGCTGGTGACGGCAATCAGCATGTCGGCGTCTTCACAGCCTGCCTGACGCAGCACAATGGGGTAGGAACCCGCGCCGGTCACCGTGCGGATATCGAGCTTGGTATGCAGCTCGCGCAGCTTTTTGGCATCGGTATCGATGACGGTGATGTCGTTTTCCTCACGGGCAAGGTGCTCCGCGAGGGTGCCGCCGACCTGGCCGGCGCCGAGAATGATGATTTTCATTGCTGAGCATCGGTTCCGTTGAGAGCGCAAGCGAAACCTCGTGAACTGCGTGAGGCGGCCTATCGTGCGCTGCAATAAAGACGGCGGCCAGTGTAAACCAGCCGCCGTCGAAAAGCAGGTGGGGATTATTCCAGGGTAAAGCCAACCTTGACCGTGACCTGCCAGTGTGCGACCTGACCGTCCTCGATGTGGCCGCGGGTGTCGGTCACTTCCAGCCAGCGCATATGCTTGATGGTTTCAGACGCCTTGGCGAGTGCGTTCTGCACGGCGTCTTCAATTCCTTTTTCGGAAGAACCGGTTAGCTCGATGTGCTTATAGGTGTGATGACTCATGGTCTCTCCATCCGTGTCATGAATTCACTGCCTGTCATGACGAAAAAAGTGTCAGGCAGCCTGCTTCTCTAGTCTGGCATAAAAAAAGCCATCGTGACCGCCGTCTTCGGGAAACAGTTGGCGGCCGGGGCCACTTGGCATGCCCCAGGCAACGTCACCCGGCGTGGTGACCTGTGCGTCGGGTGTGCGGGCCAAGAAGGCCTCCACTTGATCGACATTCTCTTCAGGCAGCACCGAACAGGTGGCGTAAAGCAGCGTGCCGCCCGGTCGTAATAGCGGCCAGAGATTATCCAGCAGTTGGCGCTGCAATGCGGCCAGCTTGCGGATATCGTCGGGGCGGCGCAGCTTCTTGATATCCGGATGACGGCGAATGACGCCCGTGCCGGAGCAGGGGGCGTCAAGCAGGATGGCATCAAAAGGCGTGCCGCTCCACCAGTCGCGCTGGGTGGCGTCGGCGTGCTGTAGCTCGGCCGTCAGCCCCAGGCGGTGGAGTGCGTCGTCAACCCTCGCCAGGCGCATATTGTCGCTGTCCACGGCGGTCAGGGAGATATCAAACTGTTCCAGCAGGTGAGCGGTTTTCCCGCCAGGAGCACAGCATGCGTCCAGCACACGAGCCCCAGGGCGCGGGGCAAGGGCAGGCCCGAGCAGCGCAGCGCTGAGTTGGGCGGCTTCATCCTGAACGCTGACGAGACCTTTCTCAAAGCCAGGCAAGGTGGTGACGTCGCAGGGCTGGTCGAGGGTAATACCGTCGGGAGCGTGGACACATAACTGGCCGCTCAAGCCGGTGCTATCCAGCAGGGACAGGTAGGTTTCGCGGTCTTGGTGGCGCTGATTGACCCGCAGCGTCATTGGCCCAGGCTGGTTGTTGGCGTTGGCAATGGCCTGCCACTGTTCAGGCCATGCTTGACGGAACGCCTTTAGCAGCCAGGCGGGATGCTCGAGCGCGACGTTGGCATCGCGGTCGACGATTGCCTGAAGTTCGTCGGATTCCCGCTGCAAGCGACGCAGGCAGCCGTTCAGAACCCGCGTGGCCCAGGTTTTGCCGAGTAGACGCGCCGCGCCCGCGGTCTCGCCAACCGCCGCATGAGCGGGAATACGCATATAGAGGAGTTGGTAGATGCCCACCAGCAGCAGCGCCTGGATATCGCTGTCACGCTTCTTGAACGGCTGCTTGAGCAACTGGTCGGCCAGCGCTTCCAGGCGAGGCAGTCGGCGGCAGGTACCGTAGCACAGTTCTTTGAGCAGGCTGCGGTCCCGCGCAATCACACTGTGCTCATCCAGCGTGGCCAGCGACCCCTGGTCGGTCAGCACCGGTACCAGCCCGCGTGCCGCGGCAGCGCGCACTTCCTGGCCGCTGCCTGCCTTGGGCGAACGTGGCTGATTCATGAGGAGGCTCCTGAGTGGGTATTTTGCCCCAGGCGCGTGCCCGGGATGAGGCGTGTCTGGCGGGCGTTGAGCAGCTCGCGGGCTGGCAGCGCCTTGCCCCCGGGAAGTTGGGCGCGGCTGACGCAAAGCACCTGGCGGCCTTCGGCGCCACAGGCGATTCGCAAGTGATCCTCGCCGTGTTCGAGCAGCATGCCGGGTGCCGTCGGCGGCTGTTCGCCAGGCTCGACACTTGCCTTCAGCAGGCGCAGGCGGTCGTCACCCAGGGCGCACCAGGCAACAGGCCAGGGGTTGAAGGCGTGAATGGTGCGTACCAGCTGCTCGGCAGGCTGGCTGAAATCCAGCTCGGCCTCGGCCTTGGTGAGCTTGGCGGCGTAGGTGACGCCGTCTGCTGGTTGTGGCGACGCTGTGATGCGTCCCGTCTCCAGCTCGTCCAGCACCTGAACCAGCGCATTGGCCCCTTGAAGGGCCAGCCGGTCGTGCAGGTCGCCGCCGGTGGTCTGGTCGGTGATCGGCGTACGCACCTCAAACAGCATGTCGCCGGTATCCAGGCCAGCATCCATTTGCATGATGGTCACGCCGGAAACGCTGTCACCGGCTTCAATGGCGCGCTGGATCGGCGCGGCACCGCGCCAGCGGGGTAGTAGCGAGGCGTGAACGTTGAGGCACCCCAGACGCGGGATGTCCAGCACGGCCTGAGGCAACAGTAGCCCGTAGGCCACCACTACCATGACGTCGGCATCGAGCGCGTCAAGCGTCGCCTGGGCATCGGCCGTTTTCAGGCTTTCAGGCTGATAAACCGGCAGTTCATGCTCGAGCGCCAGGCGCTTGACAGGGCTTGGGGTGAGCTTGCGCCCGCGCCCGGCGGGACGGTCGGGCTGGGTATAGGCGGCGACCACCTGATGCTGGCTTTCCAGCAGGGCGGCCAGACTTGAAGCAGCGAATTCCGGGGTACCCGCAAAAACAACGCGCAATGATGACATGGACACAGGGACCTGGCGGCAAAGGTAGACGTAACGGTAATCTTGAACAGGGCGACGCGGTCAGGCGCCCTGCATCTGCTTGTGGCGCTTTTCCATTTTCTTGCGAATCCGGTCACGCTTGAGGGACGACAGATAGTCGACAAACAGCACACCCTCCAGGTGGTCGTACTCGTGCTGAATACAGTGCGCCAGCAGACCGTCGGCTTCAAGCGTGTAGGGCTCGCCGTTGCGGTCCAGCGCTTTCAACTCCACCTTCAGATAGCGTGGCACTTCAGCGTAGTGCTCCGGGATCGACAGGCAGCCTTCGGACAGCGGCTCTTTCTCGTCGCCAATGGGCGTATAGCTGGGGTTGATAAGTACCAGCGGCTGGGAGTTGTCGTCGCTGACATCCATCACCACCACCCGGCGGTGAACGTCCACCTGGGTTGCGGCCAGGCCGATCCCTTGGGCGTCGTACATGGTTTCCAGCATGTCATCGACGAGCTTGCGCACTTCATCGTCGACGCTTTGAACTGCTTTGGCCTTGGTGCGCAGGCGCTCGTCGGGGAATTCGAGAATGGCGAGTTTGGCCATGGCGTTGCTACCACCGTTGTGCTGAACTGAGTAATCGCTTGAGCAGTGCGTCAATGGGGTCGCATGCCCAAGTGCTTTATTTATGACCTGAGTACTTTATGATCGACCACTATATCATGCTGTCAATGTTCCGGGCATGCCTGCCCGGTGGTGCAGCGCGAATCACCCGCGTAATCGCAGGTAAAAAAACAGGGGGCAGGATGGGGGCTGGACAACGCAGGCGATATGGCGCGGGCGCTTGGTTCATCGGCGCACTGACGATATTGATGTCACTGGATGCGGGCGCCTGGGAGCGCCTTCGCGACTCGGCACCCGAGCGCTACACGGTGGCAGAGGGCGACACCCTCTGGGACATTGCGGGCCGGTTCTTGCATGCGCCCTGGCAGTGGCCTGAGCTTTGGCAAACCAATACTGCCATTCGCAATCCACACCTTATTTACCCCGGCGATGTACTCACCTTAAGCGATTGCCAGGGCGATCCCTGCCTGTCCCTTTCACGGGAGCAGCGGGTAGTGACACTCTCGCCCAAGATGCGCACCGTCCCTCGCCGCGAAGCGATACCCCCCATCGACGCGAGTATTATCCGGCCGTTCCTGCGTGATCATCGTATCAAGGAGGGGGACCCCGCCGCCGACGCCATGGCTTATGTCGTGGCCGGTCACCAGGGACGCTTGATCAGCGGGGCGGGGGATTCGCTGTATGTGCGCGGGCAGGTGCCAAGGCAAGCGGACGTGGGTATTTATCGGCCCGCCGACACCTATACGGCTAACGATGGCACGGTCCTGGGTACCGAACTGATCAAGATCGGCGAGGCCCGCTACCTGCGCGCCGAAGAGGATATCGCCCAGTTGAAGGTGCTGAGTGCCGCCCAGGAAATACGCAACAACGACCTTGTCCTGCCGCTGGAAACCTCGCGACTGGATGACGACATGGTGCCCCGCGCACCGCGCAATGCGCTGTCGGGGACACTGATCGGCGTGCCGGGCGGGGTGCGCTTTATCGGTCGCCTGCAGGTGGTAACGATCGATTTGGGCACGCTGGATGGCGTGCAAGCCGGGCATGTCTTCCAGATTGCCCAGCAGGGTGAGGCGGTCAGTGACCCGCGTAACCAGGCGTCGATCACGCTACCCAGTGAAGCCGCTGGCACCTTGATGGTCTTCAGCCCCTATGATCGCGTGAGCTATGCGCTGGTGATGGAGGCTTCCCGAGTGGTGGAGGTGGGCGATCTTGTAAGGACACCGCCGCGCTAGATGAGTTGGGTCAATCGTCGATAGATTGAATAAGGAGAGGTAATGGATACCAGGGAGTGGTTGGTGGTCAATGCACTGCCGGGGGTGGGGCCTCAGCGAATCGCTGAGCTTGTGGCGCAACAACCCCAGTGGCCACAGGGGTGGCTGGCGGGGTTGCCCAGCAAGGCAGCCAGTGCGCTGCGGTTGTGGTGTGAGCACCCTACAAAGAGCCCCTTGCAGCGTGAGGTCGAGGCGAGCCTGAACTGGCAGTGCAGTGCGCCAGCACGCACGCTTTTGCACCGCGACCACCCGGCATGGCCAAGGCTGCTCAATCAACTACCTGATCCGCCAGCCGTGCTCTGGGCGCAGGGCGACCTGGGCGCCCTTGAGCGACCGACGCTTGCCATGGTGGGCACGCGTCGGCCGACATCGGAAGGCACGCATAATGCGCAAACCTTCGCCCGGGAATTGGCCAGGCGAGGCTGGAGTATTGTCAGCGGAATGGCGTTAGGGATTGACGGGGTGGCCCAGCAAGCCGCCCTGGACGCGGGCGGCAGCAGCGTGGCGGTATTGGGCTGCGGGATTGACGTGATTTATCCCGCCCGCCATCGTGCGCTTTATCAACAGCTCAGCGATTCGCCGGGAGGACTGGTACTGGCTGAACACCCGCCGGGCACCACCGCACACCCTGCCTTCTTCCCGCGCCGGAACCGAATCGTGACCGGTTTATCGCTGGGTACGCTGGTGGTGGAAGCAGCCGAGAAAAGCGGCTCACTGGTCAGCGCCCGCCTGGCCATGGAGCAGGGCCGCGATGTGTTTGCCCTGCCCAGTTCGTTGCACAATCAGCAGGCACGTGGCTGCCTTCAGCTGCTGCGCCAGGGGGCGGCCATGGCCTGCGAACCCGAGGATATCGTCAACGAGCTGCAGCATTGGGCGAGCGAGTTTTTGCCCACTTCAGGGGAAGATATCGCTACCCATCGGTCGGCAACTGACACCGCAGCCGAACCGCTGCCCGATGCGCTGCTCGGCTTGCTGAGCGCTTCGCCCACGCCGATTGACGCCCTGGTGCAACAAAGTGGCTGCTCGGTGAGTGACTGCCAGCAGCGCCTGCTGATGCTGGAAATCGAGGGCTGGGTCGCATCCCGGGCGGGTGGTTGGGTGCGGTTACCCCGGCCATGATAAGATAATGTTTCCTTTACCATAACGGGTGGAGACTTCATGACGACAGCGGCTGAACTGGATAAAGCCGTTCGCGCATTGCGCAACGGCGGGGTTATTGCCTGCCCAACGGAAGCGGTGTGGGGATTAAGCTGTGATCCCGACAACGACGAAGCGCTGGCGCAGTTAATGCGCTTAAAGGCCCGCGATCCCGCCAAGGGCGTGATTCTGGTGGCGGCCTCGATTGGCCAGTTTCAGCCGTGGCTCACACAGTTGCCGTTGGCCCTGCATGCGCCGTTGATTGCCAGTTGGCCGGGGCCGAATACCTGGCTGGTGCCGGATAACGGCCGCAGTCACGGTCTGGTCCGGGGGGCGCACAGTAAAGTGGCGCTGCGGGTTACTGACCACCCGCTGATGCAGGCGCTTTGTGAAGCCTTTGGTGGCCCGCTGGTATCGACCTCTGCCAACGTGGCCGGCGACCCCCCGGCGACCAGTGCGGATGACGTCAGGGCGGTGTTTGGCGACCAGTTGGCGGCCATCATCGATGGCGAGCTGGGCGGTAACGAACGGCCCAGCAAGATTCGCGATCTCGTCAGTGGCAGCGTGATACGCAGTTAACCGATCATCAGGAGACGACGTGGCGCACGAACATCTGGATACCGTCAAGAACTACCTGCTGGACCTGCAGGAACGCCTTTGCGAGGGGCTGGCAAGCGCTGACGGACAGGCAAGCTTCAGGCAGGACGAATGGGACCGTGAAGAAGGCGGCGGTGGCCGCTCACGGGTGATCGAAAATGGCGGCGTGTTTGAAAAAGGCGGTGTCAATTTCTCCCATGTGTTCGGCACCCAGTTGCCACCCTCCGCCACGGCCGCACGGCCGGAGCTTGCCGGTCGCAGTTTTCACGCGGTCGGGGTTTCCTGGGTGCTGCATCCGGAAAACCCCCATGTGCCCACCAGCCACGGCAACGTACGGTTCTTTATCGCCGAAAAAGAGGGCGAGCCGCCAGTCTGGTGGTTTGGTGGCGGCTATGACCTAACGCCGTTCTACCCGGTGTTCGACGATGTGGTGCACTGGCACAAGGTGGCCAGCGCGGCCTGCGCGCCCTTTGGCGACGACGTTTACGCGCGTTACAAGGCCTGGTGCGACGAGTACTTCTATCTCAAGCACCGTGAGGAAACCCGGGGCGTGGGCGGCTTGTTCTTCGATGATCTCAACGACGGCAGTTTTGAAGACTGCTTTGCTTTTCAACGCGCCGTCGGCGACAGCTTTCTGGAGGCCTACCTGCCGATTGTCGAGCGACGCCGTGGCGATGCCTGGAACGATAGGCAGCGTCAATTCCAGCTTTATCGCCGCGGCCGCTATGTCGAGTTCAACCTGGTATGGGATAGAGGGACGCTGTTCGGCCTGCAAAGCGGGGGGCGTACCGAGTCCATTCTGATGTCGATGCCGCCCCTGGCCCGCTGGGAATATGCGTTCACCCCGGAGAACGATAGCCCTGAGGCGCAGCTCAATGCGTATCTTGTGCCCCGCGACTGGCTCGACGAAGCCGCCGCAACGCGTGGCGAGGAGGTTCTATGACCGATCGTTACGCCGTCTTCGGCAATCCCGTTGGCCATTCCAAATCGCCCATGATTCACGCCGACTTTGCCGGTCAAACCGGGCAGGACATCGACTACACCGCCATAGAACCGCCAATAGGCGAGCTGGCGGCAGCGTGGCAGGCGTTTTGCGCCGAGGGTGGGCGAGGTGCCAATGTGACCGTGCCGTTCAAGGCGGATGCTTTCGCGCTGTGCGATACGCTGAGCCACCGTGCCCGACGGGCGGGGGCGGTGAATACGCTGATTCTGGGCGGTAATGGCCGCACCTACGGGGATACCACCGATGGCGTTGGCCTGGTCCGTGATCTGGCTTATCATCGCGTTGCGCTGGCTGGAAAGCGTGTCTTGATAGTCGGTGCGGGCGGCGCCGTGCGCGGTATTCTGGAGCCCCTGCTGGGCGAGCAGCCCAGCGAAGTGGTCGTGGTCAATCGCACGGCGGAAAAAGCCCGGCAGTTGGCCGAGGATTTTGCCGACTTGGGGACGATCAAGGGCGGCGGTTTCGACAGCCTGGACGGTAAATTCGACGTGGTCATCAATGGCACCAGTGCCAGCCTCTCGGGCGACCTGCCGCCGTTGCCCGATGACCTCTTTGCCAACGGCGCCTGGGCCTACGACATGATGTACGGTGTCGAGCCGACGGTGTTTTTAACGTGGGCCGGGCCCCGCGGCGCGAAGCTGTTGGATGGGCTGGGCATGCTGGTCGAGCAGGCGGCAGAATCGTTTTACCTCTGGCGCAACCAGCACCCTGATACAGCGCCGGTACGGGCGCGGCTGCGTCAGTCGCTGAACTATGGCAGCTGAACTATGGTAGCTGAACGACGGTTAGCGGGATTAATGGCTAGCTGAGCTTGGACTAGCTGTATGCTAGCTGAATATGGCTAAGTAACGACTTTTCGCGTTCACCCGAGTGAGTAACCCCGATGAGCCGCCGCTGCCGAAAGGCAGCGGCGGCTGTTTGTTACGGGCGTGGGCAGTTGGGTGTGCGGCCGTTATTGCGCGCCTGTTCAAAGGTGGCCATGGCATCGCTCATGTTCGCTTGCAGCCCTTCAATCCGCTGCCCTTGGCTGGGGTGGGTCGACATCCAGGCCGGCGGTGCGCCGCCGCCCGATGCCTGCTGCATGTTTTGCCAAAGGGCGACGCTCTCGCGGGGATCAAACCCGGCCCGGGCCATCAACTCCAGACCAATGGTATCCGCTTCGCTTTCGTGGCGCCGCGAGAAGGGCAGCATGATGCCGTATTGCGCCCCCATGCCGAGAACGCCCATCAGCTGCTCACCACCTGGGCCTTGAAGGCCGGAAGCGCTGGAAATGACGGAAAGCCCCAGCTGGGTGGCGCTTTGGGTCGAGGCCCGCTCATTGGAGTGCTTGGCGAGCACGTGGCCGATTTCGTGGGCGACCACCGACGCCACCTGGTCCTGGTTGGTGGCGATATCCAGCATGCCGGTATGCAAGCCCATATAGCCGCCGGGCAGGGCAAAGGCGTTGGGCTCTTCAGCCTCGAAGACACGGATTTGCCAGTCCAGCTGCTGCTGGTCCTGCGGGAGTTCCGCGACAATGGCATCGGCAATGCACTGAGCGTAGCGCTGGCTCGCCTGACCGGCGCTGGGCAATTCCTGCTGATACTGGTTGAAGGCCTGGCTACCCATGTTGTTGAGTTCCTCGTCGGATAACAACAACAGCTGTGAGCGCCCGGTAGGCGATGTCGAACAGGCCGCAACAGCAAGACACAGAGCCGTAATGGCGAGAGGGCGTAACCAGCGCATGGCGTATTTCCTTTTGTGAAAGTGAATTCCTTGCCCCAAGATAACGGCTGTACAGGGTAAATCAATCCTCATGCGAATAATTCACCAAGAGAGTCGTTATGGATGCCGAATTAAGCCAGCGTTTAACCCGCTTACTCGATCGACTGGATCATTGGTTACCACCCGCGGCTGAACCGGTTAACTGGCAGACGGAAGTCGCCGCACTGTGGCAGCGTCACCCGCTGGGCGGGCGTCTGGTGGCGGTGCCGCCAAGGGACGCGTTAACGCTGGACGACCTGCTGGGCATTGAGCGGCAAAAGCAGGCGCTGGTGGATAATACCCGGGCGTTTCTACAAGGCTTGCCCGCCAACCACGCGCTACTGTGGGGCGCGCGAGGCAGCGGCAAGTCGTCGGTGGTACGCGCGCTGCTTAACGCACTGGCAGGTGAGGGGCTACGCCTGGTTCAGATTGACCGCCATGAACTCGCCAGCTTGCCGGTACTGGTCGAACAGCTGCGTCATCAGCCACAACGCTTCGTCGTGTACTGTGACGACCTCTCTTTCGAGGGCAACGACGATGCCTACAAGGCGCTCAAGAGCGTACTCGATGGGGCGCTCACCGGCCCGCCGGAAAACGTATTGCTGTATGCCACCTCGAACCGTCGTCATTTGCTGCCCGAATCGATGGACGACAACAGCGGCTCGCAGCTGGTCGGTGAGGAATTGCACCATGGCGATGCGGTGGAGGAGAAAATCTCGCTGTCGGACCGCTTTGGGCTATGGCTCAGCTTTCATCCCTTTAATCAGGCAACCTACCTGGACGTGTGCGCTCATTGGGTCGCGCGGGTGAGCAGCGGAAACGTCAGCTGGGATGATGAGGCGCGTGCTGAAGCGCTGCGCTTTGCGACCCTGCGAGGCGGTCGCAGCGGCCGCACTGCCTGGCAGTTTGCGGCCCACTGGGTAGGCCGCAAGGGATTGCACGACAAGGCTTAGACGTTTAACGGCGGCTTTTGCGTGCCTCTTTGGTACGGTTGAGCTCGCGCTTTTTGGCTTTTTCCTTGTCGCTGGCGCCTGCCATGTGATCGAAGGGATTGTTGCCGGAGCGAAACTCGAAGCGCATGGGCGTGCCGCGCACTTTCAACACCTTGCGGAAGGTGTTCGTCAGGTAGCGGCGGTAGGCGTCCGGCAGTGCCTCGGTCTGATTGCCATGCACGACGATGATCGGTGGATTGCTGCCGCCCTGGTGGGCCATGCGCAGCTTGATGCGTCGCCCATGTATCATCGGCGGCGGGTGCTGGCTGACGGCATCCTGAAGCAGTGTGGTCAGGCGATTGGTGGACCAGTGGGCGTTGGCGGCATTGAAGGCTCGCTCGATCGACGGATAGAGATCGCCTACCGCCGTGCCGTGCAGCGCCGAGATAAAGTGCATCTCGGCATAGTCGGCAAAGCCCAGGCGGCGCTTGATCTCGTTACGCATTTTGTCCTTGGCTTCGCTTTCCAGTCCGTCCCATTTATTGACGGCCAGCACCAGGGCACGGCCGGAGGTAAGCACGTAATCGAGCAGGTGCAGGTCCTGCTCGACCAGCCCACTGCGCGCATCCAGCACCATCACCGCCACATGGCATTCCTTAATGGCATCCAGGGTCTTGATGATGGAAAACTTTTCGGCCACTTCACTGACGTTCTTGCGTCGCCGGACCCCGGCGGTATCAACCAGCACATAAGGCTTGCCGCGGCGCTCGAAAGGAATCTCGATGGCGTCACGCGTGGTACCGGCTTCATCGAAGACAACCACACGCTCTTCGCCCAGCAGGCGGTTGACCAGCGTCGATTTGCCCACATTGGGCCGCCCGATCACGCCGATACGAATGCCCTTGGTGCCGGTGTCGGCGGGTATGTCGGCATCGCGTTCGGGGAAGGGCTCGAGCACCGTATCCATCAGGGTCGAGACGTTGCGACCGTGAGCCGCCGCAATCGGCCATGGGTCACCCAGGCCAAGCGACCAGAAATCGCCCATGGCCGAGTGTTCTTCCAACCCATCGGTCTTGTTGACCACCAGCCAGGTTTTCTTCTGGTTGACCCGCAGGTGGTTGGCAATGGCCTCGTCGGCCATGTTCAAACCGGCCCGCGCATCAACCATGAACAGCACGATATCCGCTTCGTCGATGGCGGCCAGCGATTGCTCCGCCATGGCCGCATCGATGCCTTGTTCGTCGCCGCTGATGCCGCCGGTGTCGATCACCGTATAGGCTTTATTGCCCAGCATGCCGTTGCCATACTTGCGATCACGGGTCAGGCCAGGAAAGTCGGCGACCAGCGCATCCCGCGAGCGGGTAAGGCGGTTAAACAGCGTCGACTTGCCCACGTTAGGGCGGCCAACTAGCGCAATCACAGGTGTCATGGAGAGACTTCCAGCGTTTCAAAATGTCCGTCATTGGCCAGCACGTGAATCACGTCGCCTTCAGTGACCGCCGGGACGCTAATGCCCGAGCTGTCGACTTCGGTGCGACCCACCAGCTCACCTTCGCGGGCGTCGATCAGGTGCACATAGCCTTCAAAGTCACCCACCACCACACGCCCGTCAGCGAAGGCGGGGGCCGTCAGCCAGCGATCTTCCAGGGCGTCGTTGCGCCACACTTCCTGGCCATTGGTGCTGTCAATGGCGACCACGTGGCTGTCGTCGGTGACCACAAACAGCAGGTCACCCACCAGTAGGGGCGTGTGGCGGCTGGAGAGCTCGCGTTCCCATATAACATTGCCGCGAGTTGCCTCCAGTGCCACCAGCTGGCCGTTATAACTGGTCACGAACAGGCGGCCTTCCCGGCTGAGCACTGGCTGACCGGCAAGATCGACAAGGCGTTCGACTTCGCTGCGACCTTGCGGCGTGGCGATTTGCATATCCCACAATGGCTGGCCGTTGCGGTTGTCGATGGTCGTCAACCGGCCGTTGGCCAGGCCGACAAAGCTGACTGGCTCGATAACCATCGGCGTGCCGGTGCCGCGCAGTGTCAGTGACGGCAGTGAGCTGGAAAAGACCCAGCGTTCGTCACCGCTTGCGCGGTCAAGGGCGGTCACCTGGCCGTCGATGCTTTGCACGACCAGCAATTCCGGGTTGGCCTGGGGGGCTGCCAGCACTTCGCTGGAGACCCGCGAGCGCCAGTTAACGCTGCCGTCGCTTTGGTCCAGGGAAATGACTTCGCCGTTGCGCGTGCCCAGATAGACCTGTCCGGCAATCGCGGTCAAGGCACTGGAAATCGGCGTGTCCAGGTCGACTTCCCAGCGTTCTTCGCCGTCGTCGGCGCTAAACGACATCACCACGCCTTGCGCGTCGGCGGCGAAGACGTTATCGCCTTCGCGCGCTGGTGCAATGGGGTAACGCGCTCGACCCAGGCCGTCGCCTACGTCCTCTTGCCAAAGCGTCTCAAGGGTTGAGGTTGCTTCGAAACTTTTAAGCTCTTTGGGCGTGTAGGCGGGTTCGCTTTTGCTCGCACAGCCAGCCAGGAGGGCCAGTGCAGCGGCGCCCAGGGCCACACGCATGACGGGGGTTGAAAAGGTGCGTTTCGAAAATGTAGATCTTGAAAACATTGATGTTGAAAACAGGGGGGTCATTGAGCTGTCTCCTCAGCGCCGAGATCGTCAAGCTTGAACTGCACGCCGTATAGCGGCTGGCCTTGTTGCTGTGCCAGCTCGAGAGCATCCTGCCAGGCGTTGCGAGCCTGATCGTTCTGGCCAAGTGCCATGTAAGCGTCGCCTCGCACGTTGGCTTGTTGGGCTGCCAGGGGGTCGGTGATCGGTTCATCGAGTAATTCGAGCGCGCGTTCGGGGTCCTCGTTGGCAATGGCGAGACGCGCTAACCGCAGCCAGGCAAGGCTTTGCACATAGCGCCGCGATGAGGATTCCGCCACCTGGGTAAGCGACTCAACGGCGCTGTCCAGGTCATCCTGCTGGACAGCCAGGCGGGCATCAAGCAGCAAGGCCAATTCAGCGTACAGGGTGTCGTCATGCTCACTGACGATCTCGTCGACCATCTCACGGGCTTCACTGAGCTGGTCGCCTTCGAGTTCGTTGCCAGCGGCGAGGCTAACCAACTGCTGATAGCGTACTGAGGCCGCCTCGGCTTTGTCGGCTTGATAATCCTGCCAGGCGTTCCAGCCGAATACGCCGGCTGCCGCCAGTGCAGCGCCAGCGATCAGTGACGTGCCGTTTTCTTTCCACCAGCGCTTGATCACATCCAGCTGTTCGTCTTCGCTTCTATCCGCCACGGGCGGTCTCCTATTCAGCAATAACCGCCGCTTACGGCAACGGTCATGATGGGTTGAGAGGCAGGCGATGCCTGCCACCCGTTTATGGTGTGTTGGGCAGCTGCTCGCTGAGCGTGTGGGCCAGCATTGCCTGGGGAACGCGTTGCTGTGCCTGGTCGTCGCGCAGGGCCTTGAGCGTGACGGTGTGCTCGGCTATTTCGTCTTCGCCAAGCAGCAGGGCATACGCGGCACCGCTTTTATCGGCTTTTTTCATGCGGCTCTTGAAACTGCCGCCGCCGCAATGCAGTTGCAGGCGAAGCCAGGGCAGTTCACTGCGAAGCTGCTCGGCCAGGGTGATCGCGGCGACCGTCGCGGTATCGTCCATCGCCAGCAAATACACGTCGCTACCCGCTTCGTCGGGTATTAAATCAAGGGTCTCGAGCAGCAGAATCAGGCGCTCAACACCCATGGCAAAACCAACGCCTGGAGTGGGTTTGCCGCCCAACTGCTCGACGAGGCCGTCGTAGCGGCCGCCAGCGCATACGGTGCCCTGGCTGCCCAGCGCTGTCGTGGTCCACTCAAAGACGGTGCGCGAGTAGTAGTCGAGACCGCGAACCAGCCGTGGGTTGATGACATAGGCAATACCCGCCGCGTCGAGCATGGCTTTTAGCTGCTCAAAGTGGGCCTGCGAGGGCTCGTCGAGGTTATCCAGCAAGCGTGGTGCGCCGTCGAGCATCTCCGCCATGGCAGGGTTCTTGGAGTCGAGAATGCGCAGCGGATTGCTGTTCAGCCGCCGCTTGGCGTCCTCGTCGAGGACGTCGCGGTGCTGCTCGAAATAGGCGACCAGCTTGTCGCGGTAAGCCGCGCGGGCTTCGCTTGAGCCCAGCGAGTTAAGCTCGAGGGTGACATGCTCCATCAGCCCCAGCTCTTTCCACAGCCGAGCAGAGAGCAGAATCACCTCGGCATCAATGTCCGGGCCTTCAAAACCGTAAGCCTCGATACCGACCTGGTGAAACTGGCGGTAGCGGCCCTTCTGGGGCCGCTCATGGCGGAACATCGGCCCCTGGTACCACAACCGCTGGGTCTGGTTGTACAGAAGCCCGTTTTCCATGGCCGCGCGTACGCAGCTGGCGGTACCTTCGGGACGCAGGGTAAGGCTGTCTCCGTTTCGGTCTTCGAAGGTATACATCTCCTTTTCGACAATGTCGGTGACTTCGCCGATGGAGCGTGCAAACAGCGCCGTCTGCTCGACGATCGGCGTGCGGATTTCCGCAAAACCATAACGCTGCATCAACTGGCGGACTATTCCTTCAAAAAATTGCCAGCGAGGGCTCTCGCTGGGCAATAGATCGTTCATGCCTCGAATGGCTTGAATTTTTTTTGCTACAGACTTGCTCAAGGCAAACTCCCTGGGTCGGCTATCCCGCGTCGTACTTAAACGCTGCGGGCGATCGTGTTGTCTTCCTGCTGCTGTTTTTCACGTACTTTGTCGCGGATCAGCCGCTCCAAGTCATCGACAAGGTGGTCGTTGCGCAATTTGCTGGACGGCTTGCCGTCGATATACACCAGATTGGCGGGGCTGCCGCCGGTCAGGCCAATGTCGGTTTCCTTGGCTTCGCCAGGCCCGTTGACGACACAGCCAATGACCGACACGTCAAGCGGTGTCATGACGTCTTCCAGCCGTTCTTCAAGCTGGTTCATGGTGCTGATGACATCGAAATTCTGCCGCGAGCAGCTTGGGCAGGCAATAAAGTTGATGCCTTTGGAGCGCAGCTTGAGGCTCTTCAGCATGTCGTAGCCGACCTTGATTTCCTCCACCGGGTCAGCCGCGAGCGAGACGCGAATCGTATCGCCAATGCCATCCATCAGCAGCATGCCAAGGCCGATGGAGGATTTGACCGTGCCGGAGCGTAGTCCGCCGGCTTCAGTAATACCCAGGTGGAGTGGCTGCTCAATGCGTGTGGCCAGGTCGCGGTAGGCGGCCACGGCCATGAAGACATCCGAGGCCTTGACGCTGACCTTGAAGTCGGGGAAATCCAGGCGATCCAGGTAGTCGATATGGCGCATCGCCGATTCGACCAGGGCTGCCGGTGTCGGTTCGCCGTATTTCTTCTGCAGGTCTTTCTCGAGAGACCCCGCGTTCACACCGATACGCAGGGGAATGCCGTGCTCGCGAGCCGCGCTGACTACCGCGCGGACGCGGTCTTCCCGACCAATGTTGCCAGGGTTGATGCGCAGGCAGTCAACGCCCAGCTCGGCCACGCGCAGGGCGATTTTATAGTCAAAGTGGATGTCGGCGACCAGCGGCACGTTGGCCTGGCGCTTGATTTTGCCAAAGGCCTCGGCAGCGTCCATGTCGGGTACTGACACGCGAACGATATCAGCCCCGGCTTTCTCTAACTGGGCTATTTGCGCAACGGTTGCCTCGACGTCCAGTGTGTCCGTGTTGGTCATGCTCTGAACGGCGATGGGCGCATCGCCGCCAACGGCAACGTTCCCCACATGGATTTGGCGCGAAGCCCGGCGCTTGATGGGCGAATGAGCGTGCATAAGTCGGTTACTCTCCCAGAGTGAAGCGAGCCACGTTGTTGGCGCCTGCGCGCGAGGTCAAGTCGACGTCTTCGCCTTGATAGCGCATTTCAACGCCAGTGACGTTGCCCACTGTGAGCCGGAACGGTGGCTGACCTTCGACACTGGCAGACGTGCCAGGTTCTTGAAGTCCTACCAGCACGCGCTGGTTGTCAGCATCGATAATTTCGGTCCATGACTGTTCGTTGAAGGTCAGCGTCAGAAGGTTAGGGTTGGCGTCGTTGTTGCCGTCATCGTTGCTGCTGTCATCATCCTCGCTATCCGTGGTTGCCAGATTGCTGGCCTGAGTCGCCTCATCGCCATCGGTCAGCGACGCAGGGTCAGGCTCGGTTGAGGAGGTATCGTTACTGGTTTCGCTGGTATCGTCCGCGGTGTTTTCAGCGGCAAGGTTGCTCTGTGCTGTGCTGGTGTCATCTTCAGCGACCAGGTCGTCAAATGTCGGTGCTTCTTCTTCGGGGTCGCTGGACGAAACAGCCGGTTCAGTCTGCGTGGGCTCGCTGGATAAATCCCCTGCCTGATCCTGCTCTGCGGGTGCGTCCATTGATGACGATGAATCCAGGTCGGGGAGTTCGCTACCCCCGCGGCTCTGCCACCACATGACGGTAACGGCAATCAACGCCACGATGACCAACAACGTGACCAGCTTGAATAACCAGGCGCCCAGGCGTGAGGGCGGCTTGGTGACGGCTACCGGCGTGACTTTGCGTTCAACATCGGCTTCGCCAAAGCGTGCCCGGTAAGCTTCGAGTATCTGTCGCTCATCGAGGTCGAGATACTTGGCATAGGCGCGCAGATAGCCGCGGCGATAGGTCACCACCGGGATTTCGCTGTAATCATCGCGCTCGAGACCATCCACGACGGCAGGGCGCAGGTTCAGCGCCCGAGCGGCATCGTTCAGGTTGATGTCGAGTTGTTTACGTCGGCGGGCCAGCAGCTCGCCGGGGGAGTCATTAACGTCTGGGGTATCGCTCGATTGTGACAGTGTCTCGCTCATGGCTGAGCATCCTTCATTAAATAATCGGTGATCAGGGCGTCCATCGCTCAATTGGCTCTCAGCTGACGTTGATAGTCGGCCACAGCGGCGCGATCGCCTCGGGCTTCGGCAATATCAATGGCCAGCGTCAACGCCTCCTGGCTCGGCCCGGCAAGCTGCAGGTGCTTTTGCAACGGAGACCATGCCTCGGCGTAATTGCCCTGTGAATATTCGAGTTCAGCTAACATTAAATAGCCGCGTGGGTTGCGCGGATCGATTTGTTGCGCGCGTTTAAATCGCTCGCGCGCTAATTCGGTCTTGCCCAGGGCCATATAGCATTGCCCTAAATTGGCAAAAAGTTGGGTGCGATTATCGTACTGGGCATCCCGGGAAGCGATTTCCAGTTGGTTGCAGGCGGCTTCCACTTGCCCCTCTTGGTAAAGAAACGCGGCGTAATTGTTACGCGCACGGGTAAAATCAGGCGCCGTCTCTATCGCCCGCTGGAAGTGCTGATCAGCCAGGTTGCTTTCCCCTTGGCGCTGGTAGACCAGCGCGATGGCCTGCAACGCTTCTGCGTTGTCGGGGGCAATCTCAAGCGCTCGATCCAGGGCATTGAGGGCCCTTGGCAGGTTGTCGCGCTCCAGGTAGGCAACGCCCAGCTGAGTATAGGCGGAGGCGGCCTCGGGTGTTGACGGCGAGGAGGGTACATTGGAGGAAGAGGCACAGCCGGCTAGCCACATGCTGCCGACCAGCGCGGCGAGCAAGGGCACCCGAGATGGGTGGTAAAGCCTGCGGTGACACATCATGTAGATCCTCGCAAGGTAACAGTAAAAAGAGGGATCGCTAAATTAAACCGTGTCCATCAAAGCGCTGTGTTAACCGGAAGTCAAGAAGACGTCTCATTAGTCAGCATCCAGTTGAATCGATTGGATATAGCGGGCACTGCGTTTGGTGCGATCTTTCACCCGACCGACAAGCTGTCCGCAGGCGGCATCAATATCGTCGCCGCGCGTCGAGCGAATGGGAGCAGTGTAGCCCAAGTCGTGCAGCCACTGCTGGAAACGCATCGTCTGGTTCCGTGATGGTGTTTCATACCCGGAGTGGGGGAACGGGTTGAACGGAATCAAGTTGATTTTACAGGGTAGCTCGTCAAGCAGCGCTGCTAACTGCTCGGCGTGCTCTTGCTGATCATTGACGTCTTTGATCAGGGTATATTCGATGGTCACCAGCCGGTTTTCGGGGCATTTGGCCAAATAGCGGTGACAGGCATCCATCAATGACCGGATATTGTACTTGCGATTCAGCGGCACGAGTTCGTTGCGCAGCTCATCGTTGGCGGCGTGAAGCGACACCGCCAGGCTGACGTCGAGCTCATCGCCGAGTTTGTCGAGCATGGGGACCACGCCCGAGGTGGAGAGCGTTACCCGACGCTTGGACAGGCCATAACCGTCATCGTCGAGCATTAGTTTCATGGCCGACACAACGTTGTCGTAGTTGAGTAGCGGCTCGCCCATGCCCATCATGACCACATTGGTCACCGGCCGATTTGCGGTGTCCCGGCGTGGCCCGACGCTACGCTGGGCGACCCAGACCTGGCCGATGATTTCAGCGGCGGTGAGGTTACGCTGAAAGCCTTGCTTGCCGGTGGAACAGAAGCTGCAGTCCAGCGAGCAGCCCACCTGCGACGAGACGCACAGTGTGCGGCGCTTGCCGTTTTCGGCGGGGATCAGCACGGTCTCGACGTAGCTGCCGTCCTCCACTTCCAGCACCCACTTGCGCGTACCATCGCTCGAGGTACCCTCGTAGATCACCCCCGGCCCGCGGATCTCCGCCACTTGGGCGAGCTTTTCCCGCAGCGGTTTTGACAGGTTGGTCATCGCCGAGAAGTCGTCACACCCTTCGATGTGAATCCACTTCATCACCTGGGCGGCACGGAATTTCTTTTCGCCGATAGAGACAAAAAAGGCCGCCATTTGCTCACGCGACATGCCCAACAGGTTTTGACGCTCGGGCGTCGCTTGCACGCTGGGCGTTCGTTGGGGGGCAGAGCTAGGCGTATGTTGGGCTACGGTGGTGGTCATGGCGGTCAGCGTATAGGGAAATGGCGGGGGCGAAAGGCCCCCGCGTAAATGGCCGGCAACAGACGTTGAAACGGCGGCGCTACCTTCGAGGCTAGCGCGGGCAGATTTCGTCGTTGCTGAAGAAGTAGTTGATTTCGCGCTCGGCGCTTTCCACAGAGTCAGAGCCATGGACAGCGTTGGCGTCGATTGTTTCCGCAAAATCGGCGCGAATTGTGCCAGCGGCGGCTTCCTTGGGGTTGGTGGCCCCCATCAAGTCGCGATTTTTGGCAATCGCACCTTCGCCCTCAAGCACTTGCACGACAACCGGGCCTGAGGTCATGAAACCGACCAGGTCCTTGAAGAACGGACGCTCTTTATGCTCAGCGTAAAAGCCGCCAGCTTTTTCTTCAGACAGGTGCAGCATTTTAGCGGCGACCACGCGCAGCCCGGCGTTCTCAAAACGGGCGATGATCTCGCCAATGGCGTTTTTGGCTACGGCGTCGGGCTTGATGATGGATAGCGTGCGTTCAGTTGCCATGTTCAGCGTCTCCTGAAAGGATGAAAAAGATTGCCGCCCCGGTGGGCCGGGGCGGTACAAATAAGGGGTCGTCAGCCATCTTGGCTAACGAGTGGCGCGATTATAGCGCTTAAGCCGGGGGATGAATACCGCCCTGCCATGAGCCTGTAACGCGCACTAGACGGTAAAGCTTTCGCCGCAGCCGCATTCGTCTTTTACGTTGGGGTTATTGAAACGGAAAAAGCGATTCAGCCCTTCGTTAACGTAATCGACTTCACTGCCGTCGAGCATCTCCACGGCGTCCGGGGCAACGTAAACGCTCGCCCCGTTGGCTTCAAAGCGAACGTCCTCGTCGTTCACCTGGTCGGCGAAGTCCAGTACATAGCTATAGCCCGAGCAGCCGCTGGGCTTGACGGAAACGCGCAGGCCCAGGCCTTGACCGCGTTCGTCGAGCACATGTTGGATCTGCTGGGCGGCAGCTGGGGTAATGTTGAGTGTGGCCATTGAGGCGTCCTCCTGTAAGTAGTCAGCCGCTTAGCGCTACTAAGCGCGCAGCCCGCTCACCGCGTGGCGGATGAGCGTTATGGCGTGGTCGATGTCAGCCTCGGTGGTAAAGCGCCCGAAGCTGAAACGAATCGACGAGAGGGCAAGACGTCGCGGTACGCCAATGCCTAGTAATACGTATGATGGATCTACGCTGGCAGAGTTGCACGCAGAACCGGTCGAAACAGCGATATCGCGCAGCCCCATCAGTAGCGATTCACCCTCCACGCCTTCAAAGGCGAGGTTCAAGATGTTGGGGACTGCCCGGGAAATAGGGGTATTGGCATAGACACCGTCCAACCCCTCCAGTCCTTTTAAAAAGCGTTGCTGCAGCTGGGTGATATGCGCCTGGTCTGCAGCCTGTTGCTGCTGCATCAGGTCAAAGGCTTCGCCCATGCCGGCAATTTGATGCGTGGGCAGGGTGCCGGAGCGCATCCCCCGCTCGTGGCCGCCGCCGTGAATCAGTGCTTCGAGGCGGATATCCGGATGGCGCTTCACGTAGAGCGCCCCCACGCCCTTCGGTCCGTAGGACTTGTGGCCCGACAGTGACATCAGGTCCACCTGCTGGGCGGCTACCGAGAGCTCGATGCGGCCGACGGCCTGGGCGGCATCGCAATGGAAAACCGCGCCAAACTCATGGGCCACGGCGGCCAGGGCGGCGATGTCGTTGATGCTGCCGAGCTCGTTGTTGACCGCCATCAGCGAGACCAGCGCGGTGTCATCCCGCATGGCCTCGCGTAGTTGATCGGGCTGGATGCAGCCGTCGGGTCCCGGCGTCAGCCAGGTAACCTCAAAGCCCTCGTGTTCAAGCGCCAGGGCGGTGTCGATAATCGCCTTGTGTTCAATGGCTGACGTCACCAGATGCATGCCGCGTTCGCGATTGGCGCGCATGAAGCCGATCAGTGCCAGGTTGTCGGCCTCGGTGGCTCCGCTGGTCCAGACGATTTCGCGTGGGTCGGCGCCGATTGTGTCAGCCACTTGGCGACGTGCCTGCTCCACGGCCTGCTCCGCCTGCCAGCCAAGCATGTGGCTGCGCGAAGCAGGGTTGGCGAACAGCTGATCCACGGTCAGGTAGCGCTGCATCACCTCGGCCACGCGCTGGTCGACCGGCGTCGTGGCGGCATAATCAAGGTAAATGGGAAGCGAAGCAGCAGTCATCGTGGTCATGTACCTGTGGTGGAAAGAGGTCGCTTGATTATCAAGTTGACGAAGCAAGAATACCCGCTGCGACCCGTTGCTGCTGGCGTTCGGCGACCTGCATTACATCAGGTCGCTGCATCAATTGAGCCAGCGTGACGTCGTTGAGAAAATGGCGGATCTGCGCCGATAGATCACACCATAAATGGTGTGTCAGGCAGGTATCTCCCTGCTGGCAGTCTGAAAGCCCCTGGCAGCGTGTGGCGTCAACGGTTTCGTTAACCGCGTCAATCACCTGGGAAACGCTGATGCTGTCGGGCGCGTGGGCGAGGAGGTAACCGCCACCCGGGCCGCGCACGCTATTCACCAGCCCGTAACGGCGCAGCAGGGCAAACAGCTGCTCAAGATACGACAGCGATATTTCCTGACGTTGTGAAATATCGCTAAGGCTGGTGGGCCCATGCTGGGCATTGAGTGCCAAGTCCAGCATGGCGGTTACAGCGTAACGCCCTTTGGTAGTCAAACGCATGACAGGTACCTCGACGCCGGTGGCTCAGCGCTAACGGCAAATGTGTTGCCATTATGGGAAAACCCGAGTGCTTTGGTCAACCATTACCCGATGAGGCGTCCTGCTCGGTTGAGGCCGTCGGAGAGGTACGCTTGCCTAAACCTGAGCAGGCACCGTCTGCCTCATCCAGAATGTCGGCGAAATCCTCATCGCGCAGCGCTGGCAACTGACCGTCGCGATAGCTGGCATCCAGTTTGCGAAGCGTCGAGCACATACGTTCGATGCGTTCGTCCACGGCGTGCATGTGATCCAGCATGGCCTGCATCGAGCGGGCGACCGGGTCGGGCATGTCCTCGCTCACGCCGTAGGCATCAAAACCAAACTTCTGGCAGATGGCCTCGCGGCGAGCCGGGTCGACGTCAAGGGCTTCTTCCACATCCGGATCGGCACGCTTCACCACCTTGCCCGGAATGCCGACCACCGTCGCCCCGGCCGGCACTTCCTTGGTAACCACGGCATTGGAGCCGATTTTAGCCCCCGCACCGACGGTAAAGGGTCCGAGGATTTTGGCACCTGCGCCGACGATCACGCCATCGCCCAGCGTCGGGTGGCGTTTGCCCTTGTGCCAGCTGGTGCCCCCCAGGGTGACGCCCTGATAGAGCGTCACGTCATTGCCCACGATGGCGGTCTCGCCAATCACCACGCCCATGCCGTGGTCAATAAAAAACCGCCGCCCGATGGTCGCGCCGGGATGGATTTCGATGCCCGTCAGCCAGCGACCGAATGTCGACATCGAGCGCGATAGCCACTTGAGGTTTTTTTGCCACAGCCAGTGACTGCAACGATGCAGCAGCAACGCATGAAGCCCAGGGTAGTTGGTCAGCACCTCAAGAAAGTTGCGGGCGGCCGGGTCGCGCTCAAAGACGCTGTTAATATCTTCACGCAGGCGTTGAAACATGGGGATCCCTTGGGCGTTGGCAGTTCGATTTGTCACCGGGCGGTTTTGACCCGCATCGCAGGGTAATCAAGCGCAGTAGACGTCTGATATTGGGGGCACTTGGCGCTCTCTTCAAGTCTAGCGCCTCACTCACGGGGTTGCTTGTGCTGCGTCGCCTTTTCAGTGGCGGATAAAATCCCGCGTAGGATATTCATTTCCATCTGTTCAGGACGGGCGCGAAGGTAAAGACGCCGCAGGCGCGCCATGAGCTGGCGGGGCTTCTCGGGGTCATGGAACCCGATGGTGATCAGCACGCGTTCCAGATGCTCGAAATAGTTTTCAAGGGCCGCATGGGACGCCAGGTCATCGTCTGCCTGGGACACCGTGACCGGTTGAACAGTAGCGGCTGGTCCGCTGGCGCTCGGTTCATGGCTGGCTTGAGACAGCCAGGCCATGCGGCATTCGTAGGCGAGCACCTGAACGGCGGCCGCCAGGTTGAGCGAGCTGAAATCAGCATTGGTGGGGATATGCACGTGAGCATGGCAGCGCTGCAGCTCGGCATTGGTGAGGCCGCTGTCCTCGCGGCCAAAGACCAGCGCTACGCGAGATTCGGCTGGCTGGCATTCAGCAGGCAGACGATCGGCCAGTTCACGTGGGGATAGCATGGGCCACGGCAGGGTACGGGATCGGGCGCTGGCGCCCACTGCCAGCGTACAGTCCGCCACGGCGTCTTCGATGGTCGCAAACACCTGGGCGCTGTGGAGCAGGTGGTCGGCCCCCGAGGCGCGGGAAATGCTGTCTTGGGTGATGGTGTCGCAGCGCGGCGCCACCAGTGCCAGGTCGGCGAGCCCCATATTATGCATGGCGCGGGCCACCCCCCCGATATTGCCAGGATGGCTGGTGCCAATAAGTACAATGCGGACACGCTCAAGCATGATAGGACTCGACCCCTGAAAGCGGAAAAGGCGCAGTTTAGCATGAGTCGATAGCGTGCCCGATAGCGGTCTGCTAGAATTGCGCGCCAAAGGCGATCTCTACGCCTAACGTTCTTTAACATCACTGTGACAAGGCCCAACCATGAATCCGATGGTCCAATTTACGCTGCGCGCGGCGCGTAGCGCTGTTGAGCATTTTTTGAAGGTGCGTGAGCGCATTGAAAATGCCCACGACGAATTCAACCTCGACAAGTTGCTCGAAGACACGGCGCGTAAAGCCGAAGGTACGATTGTTCAGCAGCTGGAGCGTGGTTATCCCCAGCACGGCGTTATCGGTCGTTACACGACCTTCAAGCCCGGGCAGGATGAAAGCGAAGATATCGTCTGGAAAATTGAGCCGTTGCACGGCTATTCCAACCTGGCCGTGGCGGGTAAGGGCTTTGCGCTGTCAGTGGTGTGTTTGATTAAAGGGCGTCCCGAGCATGCGGTGATTATCGCCCCCTTTGCCGATGACGAGTACATCGCCAGCCGCGGCCGGGGTGCCCAGCATAACGGTAAGCGTATGCGGGTTAGCCAAGCCAAGGCGATCAGCGCGACCCGCCTGGCGATGAGTCTTCCCGAAGCATGGCTGCGCCCCCGTCATTTACCTGCCTATCTGACCATTACCCAGCAGTTGGCTCCCCAGATAGATACACTGGTAGCCACGGGCAGTGGACTCTTGGATATTTGTGAGTTGGCGACGGGACGGGTCGACAGTGCCTTTGTGCTGGGCCTTGAAGAGCAGGATCTTCAAGTGGGCAGTCTTTTGTTAAAAGAGGCGGGTGCATTGATGGGCACTCCGGACGGGCAACCCAACGTGAAAGCCGAAAGTCAGCTGC
This sequence comes from Halomonas sp. G11, assembly GCF_001663515.1. NCBI lineage: Bacteria > Pseudomonadati > Pseudomonadota > Gammaproteobacteria > Oceanospirillales > Halomonadaceae > Halomonas > Halomonas sp. G11. The sequence continues at coordinate 37,854 of NZ_LYXG01000042.1, read as the reverse complement.
TGGCGGCGGGGCCGCGTCTGTATAAATCGATTATCAAACAGCTTGCGCCACACGTTTAAGTTCTAACCATCTAGATTTAAGTGCTGCCCATCTAGACACGATTATCAAGATACCATCATCGAAACAAAACGCCCCTGCCGTGGAAACGGCAGGGGCGTTTTTTTGGAAGCAGGGTCTGCCTGATCAGGGCAGTTCTTCCTCTTCTTCGTCGGTTTCTTTCTGGGGGGGAATCAAGTCTTCCCGCGACAGCTTGAGCGGGAGCAAAAGTGCGCCGGAGACATAGATGGATGAAAATGTCCCCACCACGATACCCACCAGCAGGGCGATAGCGAAGTTCTGGATCATGTCGCCACCCAGCAACAACAGGGCGATGAGTACCAGCAGGGTGGTGCCTGAGGTTGCCAGCGTCCGGGAGAGGGTGGCATTGATCGCATCGTTGAAGATTTGCGGCATATCATCGATGCGCGACATGCGGATTTCTTCGCGCATGCGGTCATACACCACGATGGTATCGTTCAGTGAGTAGCCGATGACGGCGAGAATTGCCGCCAGCACGGTAAGGTCGAAATCAAGCTGAAATATGGCGAAAAAACCGACCACGATAATGACGTCATGCATCAATGCAAGCAGCGCACCAATGGCGAACTTGTATTGGAAGCGCAGCGCCACGTAGAGCATCACCACGCCCAGTGCGACCAGTAGCCCCATGCCGCTTTGGTCGCGCAGTTGGTCACCCACCTGGGCGCCGACGAATTCGGCGCGCACCAGGTCGACGCTTGCGCCATCGTCCCTAAGCAAGCTGACGACCTGATTACCGATATCCGGGTCGAAGGCTTGACGCAGGCGTATCAGTACTTCGCTGGAAGCGCCAAAGGTTTGTACGGCCACGTCTTCAAAACCATTGTCTTGAAGCAGTTGCCTTACCGTGTCGAGGCTCGGGGCGTCGGCGTAGCGCACTTCAATCAGGGTGCCGCCGGTGAAGTCCAGGCCTAGATTCAGCTGCTGGAAAAAAATCGCGCCAATCGACACGATCAGCATGACGGCAGCGACGATGAACGCCAGTTTGCGGCGCCCCATAAAGTCGATTTGCCGTTGTGTTAAAGGTTTCATGACCACCTCGTGAAATCTGGGCTGAGCATTGGCATTAGATCCAGAGCTTTTTGACGGGCTTGCTGCCGTAGGTCAGGTTGACCATGGCACGCGTCACCAGCAGTGCGGTAAACATCGAGGTCAAAATACCGATGGACAGGGTGACGGCGAAGCCTTTGACCGGTCCGGTGCCAATCGAGAACAGAATGACCGCCACCAGCAGCGTGGTGATGTTGGCGTCGACGATCGAGGTGAACGCACGTTCGTAACCCGAGTAGATGGCTTGCTGAATCGACATGCCATTGCGCAATTCTTCGCGTATTCGCTCGAATATCAGCACGTTGGCGTCGACGGCCATGCCCAGCGTGAGCACGATCCCGGCGATCCCCGGCAGTGTCAACGTGGCGCCCAAAAGCGACATGGCAGCGACCAGCAACGTCAGGTTCAGCGCCAGCGCGATATTGGCAAAAATACCGAAGACCTTGTAGCGAATCAGCATGAACAGGGCGACCAGTAACAAGCCGATCTGGACCGACAGTAAACCGCGCTCGATGTTGTCGGCCCCCAGGCTTGGCCCGATAGTGCGTTCCTGCACGAAGTAGATGGGGGCGGCAAGCGACCCCGAACGCAGCAGCAGGGCAAGCTCGGCGGCTTCGGTGGGCGACTCAAGGCCGGTAATGCGGAAACTGTTACCCAGCGCGCTCTGGATGGTGGCCAGGCTGATCAGACCGCGTTCCACATAGGGTTCGCGAACGGTCGTCTCCTCGCCATCTTCAATCACCGTGCGCTCTTCGGTTTTATGCTCGATGAACAGCACTGCCATGTTGCGCCCGATATTGCTGCGGGTGGCGCGGTTCATCAGGGTGCCGCCGGTGCCATCAAGATCGATGTTGACCTGTGGGCGTCCGTTTTCGTCAAAGCTGCGGCTGGCGTTGGAAACGCTGTCGCCGGTGACGATGACGTCGCGCATCAGGTCGGCAGAACGTGATGGCTGGTTACGGAAGCTGAAGGTTTCCGTTTCGCTTTCGGGTGTGTCGGGGCGCGCTTCCAGGCGGAACTCAAGGTTAGCCGTCGCGCCCACAACGCGCTTGGCGGCCACGGTATCCTGAACGCCGGGTAGTTCGACGACGATTCGGTTAGGCCCCTGGCGTTGTACCAGTGGCTCCGCGACACCTAGCTCATTCACCCGGTTACGCAGCGTGGTCAGGTTCTGGTTGATCGCGTAGTCCTGGATTTCATTGACCAGCTCGTCGGTCAGTGACATCACCAGGCGCGCCGCGCGGCCTTCTTCTTCGTTGCTGTATTCAAAGTCAGGGAACTCGCGGCTGATCAGGCGGCGCGCTTCATCGCGATCTTCTTCGCCTGCGAAGTCAAGCGACAGGCTGCGCTCGTCTATCTCGGTATTGCGATAACGAATGCCCTCGCTACGCAGCATCTCGCGAACGGCGCTGGCATTAACTTCCAGCCGCTGGGTCAGGGCCGCCTCCATATCCACTTCCAGCAGGAAGTGAACGCCGCCGCGCAAGTCGAGGCCCAGCGTCATGGGTGAGGCGGAAAACGCCTGCAGCCAGCCGGGGGTGGCTTCGGCGAGGTTAAGCGCAACCGTGGCATCGTCGCCTAGCAGGTCGCTGGCGATTTCTTTGGTGCGCAGCTGATCGTTGGAATCAGGTAGCCGGATAAGCCACTGCTGGTTGGTTTGTTCGATGGATTTGACGGCAATGCCGGCCTCATCGAGGGCGTTTTCGACACGCTCGATTTCGCTCTCATCCAGCGTTTCGCCGGTTTCGGCGCTACTGATTTGGACGGCGGGATCTTCAGGAAACAGGTTGGGAAGCGCGTAGATAAGGCCGGCCACTAAAACGGCCAGTATCAAGAGATACTTCCACAGGGGGTAACGGTTGAGCATGCAAGCCCTGCCTTCAATTACAAACGGAATGCTGTGCACAGACTCGCTATGCACAGCAAGGTTCACCATCGTGGATACCATGTCACCCCTGCCGGGATGGCTGGCATTAAGGCAGGGGTGCTACATCATTACATTAGATGGACTTGATGGTGCCCTTTGGCAGTACGGTGGCAACGGCGTTTTTCTGCACGTTGACTTCGGTGCCTTCGGCGATTTCCATGGTCAGAAACTCATCGCTCACCTTGGTGATGCGACCTACCATGCCGCCGCCGATGACGATTTCATCGCCTTTGTCCAGGTTGCTGATCAATTGCTTGTGCTGCTTCGCGCGCTTGGCCTGGGGGCGCCAAAGCAGGAAGTAGAAAATCAGCACAAAACCGACCAGCATCACGATTTGCGCAATACCACCGCCAGCACCGCCTGCTTGGGCGTGGGCTGGTGAGATAAAGAAATCCAGCATTGCAGAGAACTCCTGGGTTATAAACTCAATGAATGAGCAAAAGATAGCGCCCGCTTAATACGCGCGCCGATTAATTCGCAAGGGGAGGCACCGGCAGGCCGCGCCGTGCATAGAAGCCTTCCACAAAGTTCGTCAATGTACCCGCTTCGATTGCCGCGCGCAAATCAGCCATCACCCTCTGATAATAACGCAGATTGTGGATGGTATTGAGCATTGAGCCAAGCATTTCGTTGCAGCGGTCAAGATGGTGCAGGTAACCACGTGAGAAATGCTGGCAGGTATGGCAATCGCAGTCTTCTTCAAGCGGCCGGGTATCAAAGCGATGGACAGCGTTGCGGATCTTGACGGTACCGTCAGCGGTGAACAGATGGCCGTTACGCGCATTGCGCGTGGGCATCACGCAGTCGAACATATCCACGCCGCGGCGTACGCCTTCCACCAGGTCTTCGGGCTTGCCGACGCCCATCAGGTAACGGGGCGTGTCGTCGGGCATCCAGGTGGGCAAATAGTCGAGCACCTTGATCATTTCGTCCTTGGGCTCGCCCACGGATAAACCGCCGATCGCCAGCCCATCAAAGCCGATATCGAGCAAACCCTTCAACGAGCGTTCACGAAGTTCAGGGTGCATGCCGCCCTGGATGATGCCGAACAGCGCCGAGGGGGAATCGCCATGGGCGTCTCGCGAACGCTTGGCCCAACGCAGCGACAGTTCCATGGATTTCTCGGCCTCTTCGAACGTTGCCGGGTAAGGCGTGCACTCGTCGAAGATCATCACCACATCGGATCCCAGCGAGCGTTGAACCGCCATGGACTCTTCCGGGCCCATGAACACTTTGCTGCCGTCCACCGGCGAGCGGAAATGCACGCCTTGCTCGGTGATTTTGCGCATCTCGCCCAGCGAGAACACCTGAAAACCGCCGGAGTCGGTCAAGATCGGCTTGTCCCACTGGGCAAAGTCGTGAAGGTCTCCATGGGCTTCGATGACCTCGGTACCGGGGCGTAGCCAGAGGTGAAAGGTATTGCCCAGGATGATCTCGGCGCCGATCTCTTTGACGGATTCGGGCGTCATGCCTTTTACCGTGCCGTAGGTACCTACCGGCATAAAGGCAGGTGTTTCTACTGTTCCCCGCGGGAAGTGAAGGCGACCCCGGCGCGCGCGACCGTCCTCGGCCAGGCGCTCAAAGCGCATAAAGCATTCGTTTCGCATCGTTGTTACTCGTTCAGAAAGCGGTTAAAGCGCGACATGATCAGCGGGTCAGCAGCATGGCATCGCCATAGCTGAAAAACGCATAGCGCTCGTCAACCGCCGCTTGATAGGCGTGCATGATGTTATCGTAACCTGCGAATGCCGAGACCAGCATTAACAGTGTTGATTCGGGCAGGTGGAAATTGGTGATCAGCGCATCCACGCAGCGCCATTCATAGCCGGGATAGATGAAGATATCGGTATCGCCACTGAAGGGGGCAATTTGATTGTCAGGGCTCTTGAGGCAGGCGCTCTCCAGGCAGCGCACGCTGGTCGTGCCCACCGCAATCACCCGCTTGCCCGCTGCCTGTGTGGCGCGCACCTGCTGGCAGGTGTCCTCTGAGACATCAATCCATTCGCTATGCATGTGGTGCTCAAGAATGTTGTCCACGCGCACCGGCTGGAAAGTGCCAGCGCCGACGTGCAGGGTCACGAAGGCGCTGTTGATCCCTTTTTCCGCCAGCGCATCGAGCAGCGGCTGATCGAAGTGCAGGCCTGCCGTAGGCGCTGCCACCGCACCATCGCGCCGGGCATAGACGGTTTGATAGCGCTCGCGGTCGCTGAGCTCGTCTTCCCGGGTAATGTAGGGCGGCAGGGGCATATGGCCGTGGGCTTCGAGCAGCGCAATCATTGGCGTGTCGCCCAGAAAGCGCAGTTCGAACAGCGCCTCACGACGGCCTTCCACCACGGCGTGAATATCGCCTTCAAAGACCAGCTCGGTGCCGGGCTTGGGGGATTTGCTCGACCGGAGATGCGCGAGGCCACGGTGGGTATCAAGGGGGCGCTCAAGCAGCATTTCCACCTTGCCACCGCTGGCTTTCTGGCCGTGTAGGCGCGCCGGGATCACTCGCGTGTCGTTGAACACCAGCAGGTCGCCGGGCTCGAGAAGCTCAAGCAAATCGGGAAAACGGCGGTGTTCGAGCGCGCCGCTCTGGCCATCTACGCACAGCAAACGGCAGTCGCTACGCTGTTCAGACGGGTAACGGGCGATAAGCTCGTCGGGTAGCTCAAAATGAAAATCCGCACGCTGCATGAAAAAGCTCTATGTCGGTGACCAAACGGGCGGCATAGGATAGCGCTTTGTGGCGATAAAGTCAGTCAATGTGATTGACCTAGAAGGTGATCTACGTATAATGCGCAGCCATTGCCGGTGTGGCGGAATTGGTAGACGCAGTGGATTCAAAATCCACCGCTGTAACAGGCGTGCCAGTTCGAGTCTGGCCACCGGCACCATCTTTAAAATCAGGGGCTTAGGCCCCTTTTTTGTGTCTGGACGTCGAGCTTTTCTCCTTCAAGATGCTTGAGTGTGCCTACAAAGTGTCAACAGCGATTCCAGCCCTTACTGTCTTACTTACTTCCTCGCATTAGCCAAACGCTCAGTCGCCAGCTTTCGATAAAGAGCAACCAGCTCTGCGCTCTTTGCGTCTTCGTGCCAGCTGGCGGCATAGATCTGGCCGCGCTCGGCGAGCTGTGCTCGGCGTGTTTCATCGCTCAATAGCTGGTTAACCTTAGTGGCGAAGTCGTTATGGTCTTCCTCGGCGATCAGGCAGCCTTCACCTTCTTTTAAGACATCAAGCGTGCCCATGGTGGCGGTGGAGACCACCGGTGTGCCCAGCGCCATCGCTTCCAGTAGTACCAGCCCCTGGGTTTCCGTGCGTGATGCAAAGACGAAAACGTCGGCGGCGCGGTAGGCCGCTTGCAAAGGGCCGCTGCGGTCGAGATAACCGAGAAATAGCACCGATTCCGCCACGCCAAGCGCCTGAGCACGCCGGACAAGCGAGTCATGGGCCGGGCCCTCGCCGGTAATAATCAGCCGGGTGGTGGGGTGTTCGTCCAGTACCCTGGGCAGCATGTCGATCAGAAAGTCGATGTTCTTCTCGAAGGCGGTGCGGCCTACATAGAGCAGCAGTCGTGCTTCCCGGGGCAAGCGGTAATGAGCCCGAAAGTCGCTGTCATGCTGAGGCGAACAGAACGCCTCCAGCGCCAGGCCGGTAGCAATCACCGTGGTGGGCGTGGTCACGCCGTAGCGAGTCAGTGCATGCTGCATCGCTTGGGAGGGAGCTACCAGGGCGCTTAGCTGATGGCATTGGTGTGCCGAAAGCCGCCGTGCGGCCAAGCGTAGCCAGCGTTTTGGTAACCAGCGAATATAGTGCTGAACATACGCCTCAAAAAGTGTGTGGTAGGTCGCGACCACCGGAAGCCCGAGTCGGCGACCCAGGGCAACACCGGCATAGTGGGCGGTAAAGGGCGTATGGACATGAATAAGGTCAAACGCCTTGCCTGCAAGCTGCGGTGTCAGAGCGAGCAGATCGCGGTAGCGCATCATGCGATCCTCCGGGTCACCGGGTACCCGGTGCGAGCGGATGCGCAGTACACCCGGTTCGTCCACTTGGCCCAACGGGTAGTCGGGGCAGATCAGTGTGACGGAGTGACCCAGGCGTTCAAGGGCACCGCGAAAGCTGGCAATGGAGGTGGAGACGCCATTGACGCGGGGAAAGTAGACATCCGAAATCATCAGTACTTTCATGCATCCCGGCTGCGCGTTAGCCGTCGACGTCGTTGAGTGAAGCAGCGCCAACGCCGATTCCCGCCGAGCCTCGCGGTCAGCCTCACGCTGCAGGTGGAGAGCATTGCCGTTGGCTAAGTGAGTCAGCACCGCGACTTCCTGGTCACTGAGCGGGGAGTTGAGAGGAGGGCGTCGACGCTGTGGCATGTTGTCTAAACTCTTATGGCAGCTTATTGCCACCCTAACCCGAGCCCATGACTTGCTGATGACAGCTTGTCATCCCTATTGCACCTCGGTAGAGCGTTAACGCACAGTTGGCTGTCCCCTCGCTTTTTGTCGCCGAGCCGTTTTATAGTGAATGAATCGCATTCGACGAAACACGGTAACCCACCATGGCCCTTTTTGAGCTGCATAGCCGCAACTTATCCCAGGAGCAGGTGGCCCATACCCACGATTTCCATCAGCTGATACTGGCGACCTGTGGTGTCACGGAGCTTTCGATGGAGGGGCGGGGGGAAAGAGTGACGGCCCGGCGTGGCTGTTTGATTCCCTCGTCGCGCCACCATGAGTACCAGGGCGATGGCAGTAACCGTACCTTGGTGCTGGATGTTCCCGTGGCTCAACTGGCCACGCTTGAAAAAGGCAGCGAGATTGAGCGCCTGTTCGATAGGCCGCGTTTTTTCAGCGTCCCCCCGGCGTTAAATCAGCTTACCCACGCCCTGGCCAGTCAGCTCGAGCAGTGCCCCGGGTTGCAGAATGAAATCGCCATTCTGCTGCTGCGCGCGCTGACGATGTATCTGCACGACGCCAGGCCTGAAGCCGTTGAGCAGTTGGGACAGCACTGTATCAGCGAACGCCTCGACCTCGCCCGTCTGGATGCCTGGCTGGATCAGCACCTTGCCGATGAAATCCGCGTGGAGCAGCTAGCCGCCCTTTGCGCCTTGAGCCCAGGGCATTTCCACACCTGTTTCCGCGAGCTGACCGGCGTGACGCCGCTGGCCTATGTCCAGCGCCGACGCCTGGAGCACGCGCGTACGTTGGTACGGCACAGCACGCTTAGCCTGGGGCATGTCGCCATGCTGGTCGGCTTTCGCGATCAGGGCAGCTTCTCCCGCGCGTACCGGCGCTATTTTGAAATCTCTCCCTCGTCTGACCGATAGGCGTAGCCTCGAACCGGCTCCATCCTGAGATCGGTTTGCATGACTTACGGGCAAATTTGCCGCAGTGTCGGGCAAGTAATTTGCCCAATAGCGTTCTAGTCTCTGAAGAAGCCCTTTTGATGGAGAGACCCAGTGAGCGTTACCTACCAAGACAGCAATGCGCGTATGAGCCAAGTGGCGGTTCATAACGGCACCGTTTACCTCGCGGGCCAAGTCCCCACGGATGCCTCGGCGGATATGCGCGGGCAAACCGAACAAGTGCTGGCACGCATCGATCAACTACTGGCCCAGGCCGGTACCTCCAAAGAACATCTGCTTTCAGCGCAAATCTGGGTCACCAGCATGGCAGAGTTCGACCAGATGAACGCCGCCTGGGATGCCTGGGTGGTTCCGGGCCGCCCGCCCGTGCGCGCTGCCGTTGAAGCCAAACTCGCCAAACCCGAGTGGAAGGTTGAAATCATGGTGATTGCCGCACTGCCGGAGGCCTGACATGCGGGTTGTATCTGCACAAGACGTCGCTCGAGCGCTGAGCTGGGAGGGGTTGGTCAAGCGGCTACATGCCACCTTCGTGAATGGCGTGGAGTCGCCGCCGCGCCACCATCACGCCATGCATCGGCCGGATGGCGAAGCCACCATGCTGCTGATGCCCGCCTGGGAAGAAGCCGGGTATATCGGCGTCAAGATGGTCAATGTGTTTCCGCAAAACGCCGACCACGGTGTTCCCGCTATCTCCGGGCTTTATCTGCTCAGCGAGGGCAAACACGGTCAGCCGCTGGCATGTATTGATGGCAGCGAGCTTACCCGGCGTCGCACGGCGGCGGCGTCAGCGCTTGCCGCCCAGGCCCTGGCGAATGAAAACGCAGAGACCCTGCTGGTCGTCGGCACTGGCAAGCTGGCGCCGATGGTGATCGAAGCCCACGCCAGCGTGCGGCCTATCAAGCGGGTACTGATTTGGGGGCGCAACCCCAGTAAGGCAGCAGCGATTGCCGACGATTACGTTGACCGCTTCGAGGTCCAGGTGGTCGACGAGCTGGCCGATGCCGTGGCCGAGGCCGATATCATCAGCTGTGTGACGCTTTCCACCCAGCCGCTGATCAAGGGTGAATGGCTGACCTACGGCACGCATCTGGATTTGATCGGAGCGTTCCGCCCGCAAATGCGCGAAACCGATGCGCTGTGTTTACGCCGCGCCGAAGTATTTGTGGATACCTACGCCGGTGCTCAAGGCGAGGCGGGGGATATTCTGCAGGCGATTGACGAAGGGGAATTCCAGTTCGACCAGATTCAGGCAGAGCTTGCCGAAGTGCTATCTGACACCAAGCCCGGACGCTCGGGGAAGGAGGCGATTACGCTGTTCAAATCGGTAGGCGCGTCGCTTGAAGATCTTGCCGCCGCCATTGAGGTATGGGAGTCACTTCCCGAATAACCCACACAACAAAGAAATCGCTACCCATTAGGTGGTAACGCCAGTCATAACCAAGACCGACCAACAACCAAAACGAGGTATGTTATGAACACTAGCAAATCCATATTGATTGCCGCCCTGGCAGCGCTCCCCCTGGCCATTGCCAGCGCTAATGCCCAGGCGCAATCCAATGAAATGGTGATCGCCACCCAACTGCCGGAGGACATGAGCAATAACGCGATTTATCCGGCGTTGGTGCACTTCAAAAATCTTGTCGAGGCACGTACCGACGGGGATCTGACGGTCAACATATTCGGTGGCGGCCAGTTAGGCTCCGAGGTTGAGAATGGCTCGGAAGTACAGGGCGGACGTACATTGCAGTCGACGATCATGTCGGCCGGGGCCATGTCGTCTTTCTATGATGATTACCAGGTGGTCACGGCACCCTTCCTGTTCACTAATTGGCGCCAGGCCTGGACCTTCTTCGACAGTGAATGGTTCGCTGACTTCATGTCCGGCACCATTGAAGACGCCGATATGCGTTACCTCGGCACCTTCGATGATGGCGGTGGCTTCGTGGCGTTTACCAACAACGTCCGCCTGATCGAGACCGTCGAAGACCTGGAAGGGCTCAACATCCGCACTGAAGAGAACCCCGCCCACGTCGCCATCATGCAAGCCCTCGGGGCTTCTGCCACGCCGCTGCCCTGGGGTGAGCTGATCACCGCGCTGGAGACCGGCCTTGCCGATGGCCAGTTCAATGCCCCGGTGCTCAACACCACCTTCAACTTCGATGCCGTCACCGACTACACCACACTCACCGGGCACGTATACAACAGCGCCCCCTGGATGGTCAGCGAATCGTGGTATCAATCGCTACCCGAAGAGCAACAGCAGGTGTTGATCAACTCCGCGCGTGAGGCGATCCAGATGAGCCACGGCATGTCCGGCGCCCTGGCCACCGCCAGCTGGGTGGAATCCTGCGAACGCTTTGAAGAGTGCTACCTGATGCCCGATGAAGAGCGCGAACGCATGGCCGAGATTGCCCGCCCTGCCTGGCAGGAATGGATTGTCGATGACTTCGGCATGGACGAAGCCCGTGTGCAGGGGCTGCTGGACGAAGTCGAAAGCGTTGGCCAGACAGTTGCCGAGGAAGACTACCGGGTTTATGGCCAATAAACGCATGTCCAGAACGACGCGCTGCTGATCGACGCCGGGGCGGCAATTACCGCCCCGGCGTAAACCGTGATTAGCGGGCGTTGTCATGAGGGGGCTTTATGGGCGTATTACAACCGTTGCGCCGCCTGAGCGATAGCGTCAATCAGGTGGCTATCGTGGTGTGTGTGGGCTGTATTCTGGCGATGCTGGGCATTTCGTTTACCGCGTTTATCTACAAGCTGGTGACCGGCAGCACGCTAAGCTGGACGTACTCACTGGCGCGACTGTTTTTGCCATGGATCGGCTTTTTATCCATGACCATCTCGTTGCGCTATGGCGAACATGTTGCCATGACGCTGCTGGTTCGCAGCCTGCCAAGAGTCCTGGTGCAAATCGCTGCCGGGCTCTGTTTGGCGGTGATTGCGCTGTTTGCCCTGATGCTGACCTGGTACGGCTGGGATTACTTCACCAGCGCCACCCAGGTCTACATGGTGTCCGCGCAAATTCAAATTCCCAGCAAGGTGACTGCCATCGTGGTGCCTCTCAGCGGCATCATCATGCTGCTGCACCTGGTGCATGGTTTTTCACTGCTGGAGCATTTTATCGATGATGACGACGTGATCGGCGAGCTCATCGACTCGGCCGACGGGGAGCACCGCTCATGACGCCTGCGATTATCGTCTTCGTACTGCTGCTCTTCATCGGCGCGCCGGTGGCCGTGGTCATGGCCATGTCAGGGCTGGCGGGCGGTTTTGCCATGGGCGGCGAACGCATGCTGGGCATCATTGCCGACCGCATGTTCTCGGGCGTTTCCGGCTTTTTGCTGATCGCCGTGCCCTACTTTATCTTCACCGCTGAGTTGATGAACCAGGGTGGGCTGACCCACAAGCTGATCGCGTTCAACAATGCGCTGTTTGGCCGGGTGCGTGGCTCGCTCTCCCACGTGAATATCTCCGTCTCGGTGTTTTTTGCCGGGCTGACCGGCGCGGCAGTGACCGACACCGTGGCAATCGGCAAGATCATGATCCCCGAGATGAAAAAGCAGGGCTACGATGCCGAGTACGCCGCGGCGGTCACGGCCTGCTCCTCAATCATCGGGCCGATTATTCCGCCCAGCGTCGTGATGGTGGTGTACGCCACGCTGCTGCGGGATATCTCGGTGATCGACCTGTTTGCCGGTGGCATTATTCCCGGCCTGATCATGGCATTGGCGCTGCTGGGCGTGAGCTTTTTCCTGGCCTGGAAGCGCAACTACCCCAAGCAGGCGCCAACGCCGTTCAAGATGGCGGTCATGTCGTTTCTGCTGGCGCTTCCCGCCATGGTGGTGCCGCTGATTATCCTGGGCGGTATTCTTTCGGGGCTCACCACGATTACCGAAGCCTCGGGCTTTGCGGCGGTTTACGCCATCGTGATCGGCGTGGTGTTCTACCGCAATCTGACCTGGCGCAAGATCTGGGATTCGCTGGTGACCACGGTACGCTTCTCCGGGGTGGTGTTTTTTCTTCTGGCCACGTCAGCGGTGCTTGGCTGGTTTGTCACCCGCTCGGGCATTGCCCGGGATGCGGCGAGCATGATCACCACCGTCAGCGATGCGGCCTTTGTGCAATTGATGCTGGTCTGCCTGCTGCTCATCGTGATTGGTACGGTGATGGATGTGCTGCCCGCGCTGGTGGTGATTGCCCCGGTCCTCGTGCCCGCGATGATCCAACTGGGGTTCGACCCGCTGCACTTCGCCATCCTGATGATCGTGGTGCTCAATATCTCCAATGTAACACCACCCGTGGGCATGACGCTGATGACCGCCGCGCGAATCGCCGAGGTGCCTTACGAGCGGGCGATTGTAGCCTCGCTGCCGTTTTACATCTCGTTCTTGGTGGTGATCGTGCTGCTGGCGGCGTTCCCCGCGCTTTCTACCTGGATTCCTTCTTTACTCTAACGGGCTGCCAAGGAATGCGAATTTGACCATGAAATGCTTCTACCATCCTGACCAGGCCTACCACGCGCCGCCAACGTTTCTGTTGCGCGGCCAGCCTGCGCCTTCACCGGAAGGGCCGGTGCGCGCCGAGCTGCTGACTCAAGGCTTGGCCAACGCAGGGCTGACCCTGACCGCACCCAGAGAGGCGGATTCGCCGACGCTGCGCAAGCGCCTGGAGCAGATTCATACGCCGCGCTACCTGACGTTTCTGGAAACCATTTACCCCCGCTGGCAGACGCTGCCGGATGCAGCGGAATTTGTCGCGCCCAATATTCACCCCTGCGGCGGCGGTCACCACTATCCACGCCACCCGATCGGCCAGGCAGGCTGGCATCTGCATGACATGGCCTGCCCGCTAAGTGCCACCAGCTTTCAAGGCGCCCTGGCCTCGGCAGCCAGCGCCGAAGCGGCCGCAGAAAAAGTGCTTGATGGGGCGCCTGCGGCCTACGCGCTGTGCCGCCCACCGGGCCACCACGCCGGGCCCGAACGCGCCGGGGGCTTTTGCCTGTTGAATAACTCGGCGCTGGCGGCCACGGTGCTGCGCGAACGTTTTGCCAAGGTGGCCATCATCGATGTGGACCTGCACCACGGGAACGGTACCCAGGATATTTTCTATGATCGGTGCGATGTCTGGACCGGCTCGCTCCACGCTGACCCCAGCGACTTCTATCCGTTCTTTTGGGGTGGTGCTGATGAGATCGGCAGCGGCGAGGGCGAGGGGGCCAACGTTAACCTGCCGCTGCCGTTAGGCGGTGACGGTGATGTTTATCTCAACGCCCTGACAATGTTGATTGAGTGCCTGCAGCGCTTTGAACCTGAAGCCGTGGTGGTGGCGCTGGGGTTAGACGCCCACAAGGATGACCCGTTGGCAGGTCTCAAGGTGGAAACCGAGGCGTTTGTTGAAGTGGGTAAACGCCTCGCGGCGCTCTCGTACCCCATGGTGATTGTGCAGGAAGGCGGCTACCCCACCGAGCATTTAAGCACCAACCTGGCCGCCTTCATGCAGGGCTTTACGGCATGAGCACGACGGGTTTTTACTGGCACGAGCGCTGCTTTTGGCACGACCAGGGCGCCATTGGGGTGTTTTCCGCACCCGGCGAGTTTTTACAGCCCCAGGCTGCGTCAGAAAGCCCGGAAAGCAAGCGGCGGCTGAAGAATATTCTGGAAGTCAGCGGGCTGATTGATGAGCTTCAGGTGGTGAAACCGTCGGCCGCGTCGCTGGAGGATCTGCTGCGCTTTCACACTCTGCGTTATTTAGACGAGCTGCAGGCCGGGGATAAAGCGCGAGGCGGCGACGGAGGCGATTGTGCCCCCTACATGCCCGGCAGCTGGGCGGCAGCCACCCAATCCGCTGGTTTAGCCATTGCCGCTGTGGAAGCCGTGGCGCTTGGCGAGGTGAACAATGCCTACGCCCTCTGCCGCCCGCCCGGCCACCATGCGGAAGCCGACCAGGGCCGAGGGTTCTGCCTGCTGGGCAATATTCCCGTCGCGGTAATGCGCGCTCGCGCCTTGGGGCAGGTTAAGCGCGTGGCGATACTCGACTGGGATGTTCACCACGGCAATGGCCAGCAGGCAGCGTTTTATGACGAGCCGGAGGTGCTGACCGTATCAATGCATCAGGCGGCCAATTACCCGCTGGAAACCGGTGGCTTTGACGAGCAGGGCGAAGGCGCAGGCCGGGGCGCCAATCTCAACCTGCCGCTGCCGCCGGGCTGTGGTTTGGGCGCCTACGCGTACGCCATGGAAAAACTGGTATTGCCCGCGCTTGAGGGGTTCAAACCTGATCTGATCGTGGTGGCGTGCGGTTACGATGCCTGCGCCAAAGATCCCTTAGGCAAGATGTTGCTCAACAGCCAGGCCTTCGCCACCATGACCGCCCAGCTAAAAGCCCTGGCCGAGCGCTGCTGCGAGGGCAAGCTGGTATTCATACATGAAGGTGGTTATTCAGAAGGTTACGTACCGCTCTGTGGCCACGCAGTGATCCAGACGCTGGCAGGTAGTCAAATTGCCGTGCCCGACCCGCAAAACGATGAAATTGCCGCCTGGGGCTATCAGGCACTGCAACCGCACCAGCAGACCTTGATCGACGAATGGTGCCAACAGTGGGAGCAACGCAAACAATGACACCGCTTTATGACCGCGATGGCTGGATTTGGCACGATGGCGAATGGCGTGAATGGCGCGACGCCAAGGTGCATGTTTTCACCCACACGCTGCACTACGGCATGGGTTGTTTCGAAGGCGTGCGCGCCTACGCTGGCACCAGCGGCACGCACCTGTTCCGGGCCGCCGAGCACAGCCGCCGCCTGGTGGAAAGCGCGCACTCGTTGGATATGCCGCTACCATTCAGCGAAGCCGCGCTGATCGACGCCCAGCGCGAGTGCCTGGCCAAAAACGGCCTGAGCAATGCGTATTTGAAGCCCACGGTATTCTTCGGGGCGGAAGGCTTGGGGCTGCGCGCCCAGGGCTTGACCACCCATGTGATGATCGCTGCCTGGGACCTGGGCCCTTACATTTCCCCTCAGGCGGCGACCCACGGGTTGCGCGCGCTGACCTCCTCCTGGGCGCGCCACCACGTCAATATCAGCCTCTGTCGCGCCAAGACCAACGGCCACTATGTCAATTCCATGCTGGCGCTGAATACGGCGCTCAAAGCCGGGTTTGATGAAACCATCATGCTCGACCCGGAGGGCTACGTGGCCGAGGCATCGGCGGCTAACGTCTTTTTGCTCCGCGACGGCGTGCTGCACACCCCGGAAGTGACCTCCTGCCTGCAGGGCATCACCCGGGATAGCGTGATTCAGCTGGCGCAAAAAGTGCTGGGTATTGAAGTGCGCGAGCGGCGGATGACCCGAGACGAGTTGTACACCGCCGACGAAGCCTTCCTGACCGGCACCGCCGCC
Organism: Halomonas sp. G11; assembly: GCF_001663515.1. NCBI lineage: Bacteria > Pseudomonadati > Pseudomonadota > Gammaproteobacteria > Oceanospirillales > Halomonadaceae > Halomonas > Halomonas sp. G11. The sequence goes on along the minus strand of NZ_LYXG01000042.1, from coordinate 22,046 downwards.
GAAATACTCCCGCTGCGCGAACTGGATGGGCGGCGCATTGGTGGGAGAGCGGGTGCACCACCGGTCCATGAACCGATTACCCCAGACAGCGTGACCGCTAAACTTCAGGGCTTATATCGCCAGGCGGTGCGTGGCGAGCTGGATGATTTCAGGCACTGGCTAACCCCGGCGTAAGCCGGGGATATATGGGAAGTCAGGCGTGCTCTTTTATAGCCTGCTCGAGAATTGCCAACCGCCCAGGCACTAGGGCATCGGCGACTGCGGTAATGCGCAGCACATGACCAATCGACGGATGCGCGGGGCGAGCGATTAACCGACCGGCTTCCAGCAATTCGCGGTGAACTCGCTCGGCAAGTTCGGCGCTGGGCAGACGAATGCCGACAAAGTTAGTGGCGCTGGGTAGTACGTCGGCCCCCAGCGCACGAAAGTGATCTGCCAACCGCTCGCGGCGGACTTTCACATCGGCGACGTGCTGGTTCACTTCCTCAGGGTGGTCAAGTACCACTTCGGCGGCGGCCAGCGTCAAGGTGGAGACCGCGTAATGAATGCGCACCTTCATCATCATCGCCAGCACCTCGGGGTCGGCGATGGCGTAGCCAATACGCAGCCCCGCCAAGCCATGGGCCTTGGAGAACGTGCGCAGGCGAATCACGCCCGGTAGCGCCTTGGCCGCGAACTCGCTACCCGCATCATCGCGAAAATCCCCGTAGGCCTCGTCCAGCAGTAGCCAGCAGGTGTCGGGCAGCGCATCCCGCAGCTTGAGGATCGCACTGTCGCTATGCAAGTGACCACTGGGGTTGTCCGGGTTGGCCAGATACACCAGTTGGGCGTTTTCCTGGCGGGCGGTGGTGGCCAGCGCTTCCAGATCAGGGGCGAGCACGCCAGGCGCCTCATGGTAGCCGAGTTCAATCAAACGGCAGCCCTGGCCTTTGGCAAAGTAGCCAAAGGTGGGGTAGGTGCCCGCGGTGCTCACCACCGTATCGCCGGGTTCGCAGGTGGTGCGCAAGGCCAGCGCCATCAGGCTGTCAGCACCGGCATCTACCAGCATCGTTTCAAGCGCAATACCTTGCTGAGCACTCAACCGCTGGCGCACACCCAGCGCCTCGGCATCGCCGTAGCAGTAAACGTGCTCGGCCAAGGCATCGCCAAAGTGCTCGCGCAGGGCGCGATGGGGCATGTCCAGGCCTTCATTGGAACCCAACCGATGGGGAATCTCCTTTCCAATGCGGCGCTCAAGCACCTTGATGCCGGGGAAGGGATTATGCGGGCCTTCGCCGGTTAAACGTTCGGGGTAGCAGGGCTGGATGTTGGTGGGCTTGGAATGGCTGGGCATAGCAGTGTCCTAGAAAGTGACTAATTAACTCAAAATTTTATGGCGATTCAGCAAGTTGAGCGGATCAAGCGCCTGCTTGAGGGTATGCATCAACGCGATCTCGTCGCTGGAGCGGCAGGTGCTTAGCCAGGGGCGCTTTTCCAGGCCAATGCCATGTTCGGCGGACACCGAGCCGCCCAGTGCCGCCAGCGGCTGGTAGACCATGGCTTCCACCTCGCGGCGCACCGCTGCGTCAGCGCTTCCGGCGCTAACGGAAATATGCAGGTTACCATCGCCTAAGTGGCCAAACACCACCAGTCTCGCCTCGGGCCAGCGCTTGGTGAGTTGGGCTTCCAGTGCATCGGTGTAGCGCTGCATATCAGCAATCGGCAGGCTGACATCAAAGGTGAGCAGGGGCGCCAGACCCTTGATCAGCCCTTCAATATCTTCGCGAATCGCCCATAACCCATCGCGCTGGGTGCTCGATTGCGCGATGACCGCATCGACAATCAACTCGTCCTCTAACGCGCTTTCTAACGCTTCACGAAACTGGGTGGCGTTGCGCTCGGCATCGCTGCCCAGGCAATCAATAATCACATAAAAAGGGTGCTCGGTGGCAATCGGTGGTGTGTGGCGCCCAAGCGTTTCAGTGAGCAGCCGGTAGTGGTTTTGCCACATGACCTCAAACGCGCCTAGGCTTCCGCCCAGCGCCTTACCCATCTGGCTAAGCAGCCCGGTCAATGCCTCAAACGAAGGGCAGGCCACCAGCGCCGTCTGCTCACTGGGCGTGGGTGGCTGCAAGCGTAGTACCGCGCGAGTCACAATCCCCAGCGTGCCTTCGCTGCCAATAAACAGCTGTTTCAGATCGAAGCCGGCATTATTTTTCAGCATGCGGTTCATGGAGCTGACCACACGGCCATCGGCCATGACCGCCTCCAGGCCGAGCACCTGCTGGCGCATCATGCCGTAGCGGATAACGCGAACGCCACCGGCGTTGGTGGCAATATTCCCGCCGATGGTGCAGCTGCCGCGTGCACCAAGATCCAATGGAAACTGCAGGCCCACTTGTTTAGCGGCCTCCTGCACCCGCTGCAGCGGTGCCCCCGCCTGTACGGTAAGCGTGCCGCCCACCTGGTCAATCTCCTCAATCTTGGTGAGCCGCTCAAGGGAGATCACCAACTCATCAGGACTTGCCTCCGCGCCGTGCACCAACCCCGTCAATCCGCCGTGGGTCACCACCGGCTGCTGCACTGCATGGCAGGCGCGCATCAATGCAGCGACTTGTTCGGTATCCGCCGGGCGAACAATCGCTCCCGCCTGGCAGGGCGCACCGGTCATCCAATCTACGCGTCGGCTGCGTACATCGTCGCCGGTCAATATATGGGCCGGGCCGACAATGGCACCTAATGCCTCCAGGGTTATCTGCATGGGAGTTCCTTTACCAAGATGTAAAAACTCTCGAGTGATTAGGCAGTGGCCGCCACGGGCGCTTCGCGGCCGGGAATCGCCTTGAGCAGATCTTGGGTGTATGCCTCACGCGGGGCGAGGAAGATCTGTTCGGCACTGCCTTGCTCGACGATACGACCATGCTGCATGACCACAATGCGGTCACAAATATGCGCAGCGACACGCAAGTCGTGGGTGATGAACAGCAGCGATAACGATAGCCGTTGCTTTAGCTCTTCCAGTAGTTCCAGTACCTGAGCTTGAATCGACACATCCAGCGCCGACACGGCTTCGTCCGCGACGATCAGCTCAGGGTTTAGCGCAAGCGCCCTGGCAATGCCGATGCGCTGGCGCTGGCCGCCGGAAAATTCGTGGGGGAAGCGCTCCACGGCGCTGGCGCCCAAGCCGACCATGTCGAGTAGCTCGCCCGCCTGCTTAAGTGCCTCGGCTTTTGACTTACCGTTGGCCATCGGCCCCTGGGCAATCGCCATGCCCACCCGGGTGCGTGGGTTGAGCGAGGCGTAGGGATCCTGGAAGATCATCTGCACCCGGTGGCGTTCACGGCGCAGCGCAGTGCCTTTGAGCTGAGAGAGGTTCACCCCGTCCAGCAGCAGTTCGCCGCTGTCGGGGTGCTCTAGGCGTACCACGCAGCGCCCGAGGGTCGATTTTCCTGAACCTGATTCACCCACAATGCCTAAGGTTTCTCCCCGGGCCAGGGTGAGCGAGACATCGTTAAGGGCGCGTACCTCACGGGCAGCTTTAAACCAGCCGCCCCGTGAGCGGAACACCTTGCTCAGATGGTTGATTTCCAGCAACGGCGCTACCTGGCTGGTCTCCCGGTGGGGCGGTACTGCATTGCTGGGAATCGCTGCGATCAGCGCCTGGGTATAAGCATCCTGTGGGTGTTCAAGCACTGGTTTAGCCTCCCCCAGTTCGACGATCTTGCCATGGCGCATCACGCAGACGCGGTTGGCGATTTCCGCCACCACGCCAAAGTCGTGGGTGATAAACATCACCGACATGCCGCGCCGCCTTTGCAGATCACGAATCAGCTCCAGAATCTGCGCCTGGGTAGTCACATCCAGCGCCGTGGTGGGCTCGTCGGCAATCAGCAAGACGGGTTGCAGCGCCAAGGCCATGGCGATCATGACCCGCTGGCGCTGGCCGCCCGAGAGCTCGAATGGGTAGGCGCGAATGGCCTTTTCCGGCTGTGGAATCCCGACTTCAATCAACAGCTCCAGGGCGCGGGTTTGGCGCTCCTTGGCGGTGAGCTGGCCGTGGGCCTCGAACACTTCGGCGATTTGCGCGCCGACTCGCATCAGCGGGTTCAGGGCGGTCATTGGCTCTTGAAATATCATGCCGATTTTTAGCCCGCGCAGGGCGCGGTGCTGCTTTTCTGTCAGGGCGAGCAGATCCTGCCCCTCGAACAGTATCTCACCCTGGGTGGCGTTCACGCCTTTGGGTAGCAGTCCCATCACGGCGTTGGCGGCCATCGACTTGCCGGAGCCCGACTCGCCTACCACGCACATGATCTCCCCGCGATTGACCTCGTAGCTGACGTCTTCCACTGCCAGGGCGCGGTCGGCACCTTTGGGCAGTGCAACGCTCAAGTCACGAATGCTGAGTACCGTTTCAGCGCTTTGATTCTCTGTTGCAGACATAAGAGGCTCCTAGCGCTCGCGGGAAAGTTTGGGGTTCAGGGCGTCGTCCAATCCCTCACCGACGAGATTTAACGCCAGCACGGTGAGCAGAATCGCCACCCCAGGGAAGAAGCTCAGCCACCATGCCTGGCGAATCACCGTGCGTGCCGCACCAATCATATAGCCCCAGGACATCACGTTCGGATCCCCCAAGCCGAGAAACGACAGCGCTGATTCCAGTAAGATGGCGGTGGCCACCATCAAGGAGGCCAGCACAATAATCGGCGACAGCGTATTGGGCAGTATCTGGCGCACAATGATCGTGCTGTTGGACTGGCCGACCAGGCGCGCGGCTTCGACATATTCGCGGTTGCGCAGCGACATGAATTCGGCACGCACCAAGCGCGCGACCGGCGGCCAGCTGACAATCGCAATAGCGAGCACGATCGAGGTGACACTGGGTTGCATGATCGCCACCAGCACAATCGCCAACGCGAAGTTGGGGATTGTCTGGAAGAACTCGGTAAAGCGCATCAATACATCATCAATGATCCCGCCGTAGTAACCAGCAATAGCCCCCAGCGGCACACCAATCAATAGTGCTACACAGGTAGAGACCAGCCCGATGAGCAGCGACACCCAGGCGCCGTGCATCAGGCCAGAGGCCACGTTTCGGCCCATGGTATCCGTGCCCAGTGGGAAGCCTTCCTGGGAGAGTGGCGGCAAAAACGGCCGCTGCACCATGCGCCAGGGCGATTCAGGAAACAGCAGCGGCGCCAGTATGGCCATGGCGATAATCAGCAGCAGGATGATCAGCCCGACGAGGGCGCCACGGTTTTGCGCAAAGCGTGCAAAAAAGCTCATGCGGCCCCCTTCTTGATGCGTGGATCCGCCAGGCTGTAGACCAAATCGGTGATGATATTGAAGACGATGACCAGCGCCGCTGAAAAAAAGAAAATGCCCAGCAGCAGGTTGTAGTCGCGCTGTTCAAGGGCTTCGAACATCAACCGCCCGATGCCCGGCCAGGCAAACACGGTTTCAGTGAGGATGGCGCCACCGACCATTTGCCCCGCTTGTAGGCCTGCCAGCGTGATAATCGGTAATAGCGCGTTGCGTAGTACATGGCGGCGCTGAATAACGCCGGGCTTCAAGCCTTTGGCCCGGGCGGTTTTGACGTAATCCTGCTGGGCGGCATCCAGCATGGAGGTGCGCGTCATACGGGTGTAAATCGCCATAAAAAACAGCGCTAAGGTGGTCGCTGGTAGCACCAGGTGCTTGGCGACATCGAGCACCAGCGCAAACCCAGTGTGACCTGCCCCCACGGTATAGAGGCCGTAGGCGGGCAGCCAGCCCAGGTAGACGGAGAACACCACCACCGACATCAGCGCGACCCAGAACAGTGGCGTGGCGTAGAACACCAGCGCGAGCGCCATAATCAGTGAGCCTGAGGGCTTCTTGACCCGTGCCGCGGCCATCGAACCGGCCACAATGCCGAGTACCAAGGACAGCACAAAGGCCGTGCCGGTGAGCAGCAGGGTGGCAGGCAAACGATCCATGATCAGATCAAACACAGGGACGCCCAACCGGTAGGAGTAGCCGAAATCGAGCATGGCGATTCCAGAAACGTAGCGCCACAGCTGCACATACATCGGCTGGTCGAGGCCGAAGCGCTCGCGCAACTGGTTTAAAAACTCCTGGTCGGCAGCACCCGCTTGTCCCGCCAGAATGGCAGCGGGATCACCGGGGGCCAGCTGAATCAGCAGAAAATTAAAAATAACGATTAAAAACAATACAATGACGGCTTTAATCAACCGCATGATAATCAAACGAGCGTAAACCATAGACACCTTCCTGACGTGGCTCAAACACCCAGGCGGCTTTCGTCGCCTGGGTAGGGCTTAGGCTTTGGTGAAATAACTAGCGGTCTAGCCAAGCATCCTTGAAGCCGTCGTTGACACCCACGCCGGAGGTGACCAGGTTTTTCACATCACAGCGGTACAGCGTCGGGAAGCCAAGCTCCATCAGCCAGCCAACGGGTACATCTTCGTGAAGGATTTCCTGGACTTCGTGATAAAGTTTTTCGCGCTCTTCGTCAGGGAAAGCCGTGGCCGCCTCGTTGAAGAGTTCGTCAACGCGCTCGTTTTCGTAGCCTTCGACGTTATTCCAGGGCGAGCCCTTGGCAATGTTGTCGGAAAGGTAGGTGCGTGAAATACCCAAGGCCGGGTCGCCGTACTGGTACAGGTAGGTAAAGGCCAGGTCGTAATCCCAGTCGCCCAGGCGCTGGTTCCAGCCGCCCACATCGGTGGCCTGGGTTTCGACGTTAATACCCACTTCGCGCAGGTTCTGCTGGACGGCTTCGGCCCAGCGTGTCCATGTTTCCCCATAGGGCAGCGGCAGAATAGTGATCTCTTCACCGTCGTAGCCCATTTCATCCAGTAGCTCACGGGCGCGTTCGGGGTTGTGATCGTAGGGTTCCAGGTCATCGTTCTGGAAGCGCGCATTGGAGCCGAAGGCAGAGAGCGGTACTTTGCCCAGGCCGTTCCACAGCACATCGCGGGCGAATTCGCGGTCCATGGCGTACATGACCGCCTGGCGGAAGCGTTTATCGGCGGTGGGGCCTTCGCGGTTGTTCATCCACAGCATGGCGAAGGGGCTGAAGTATTCGTGGCCCTCTTCGGTCATGCAGACGTTGTCCATCTCGGCCAGGCGGGGAATATCGAAGTTCTCGACGGTACCGCTTGGCAGCACGTCAATGGTGCCATTTTCGAACGCGACCGCCCGGGAAGCGCCGTCAGGAATGATGTGCCAGTTCACACCGTCCAGGTAGGGCAGGTCGTCTTCGTAGTAATCCTCGTTTTTAACCAGCTCGATCACCGTGCCGCGTTCCCAGTTGGAGAACTTGAAGGGACCGGTGCCTATCGGGTGGTCATTGTGCTCGTTATCGCGGAAGTCGGTGCCCGCGTATAGATGCTCAGGCACCATGGTGAAGGTGCCCGCTTCAAAGGAGAGCATAAAAGGGCCGAAGGGTTGAGTCAGGGTAAACTCCACGGTGTGCTCATCGGTAGCTTCGATGTTTTCCACATGCTCTAACACGGCGCGTGCGCTGGGGTTGAGTTCGCGGTGGAACACATCGGCGGAAAACACCACATCCTCGGCGGTAAAGTCTTCGCCATCGTGCCAGGTAACGTCGTCACGAAGGTGGAAGGTATAGGTGCGGCCATCCTCGCTGACCTCCCAGGACTCCGCCAACTGCGGCATGGGTTCAAGGTCGGTGGTATAGCGCAAAAGCCCTTCGTAGATGTTGCCTGCCACGGTGCGGGTGGGAGCATTCTGGATCATTCCCAGCACCAGACCTGGTGGCTCCGGTTGGACAATCGTATTGACGGTACCCCCATGTTGGGGGTCTTCGGCCAGGGTGGCCGATGACAAGGTGAGTGCTGCAGCGGAAATTGCCAAAGCCAATGGTGTTTTCATGTTTCCTGCTCCTCGGTTATTAGCACGTCATCTAGCGACGTTGTGGTTTAGGCGAGCGAGGCGTGATGGGATCGGCCCAATTGTTGTGTTTGTCAGGGGCCTTTTTGAACATAGCAGCGCTTTAAAAAACTGTCGACAGTCGGCAGTCGTCCGTCGACAAAACGCTATTTTTCGCCATACTGAAGACAACGCGTACCCTCCATGAGAGAGTTATATGGCCTTATCAACGGCGGCTCCCAGGGCCTTTATCCAACAGCAGAACCTGGTCGAACAGGTCGCTGACTATTTAACCCAAGCGATTATTCAACAACACTTTTTACCCGGCGAACGGCTTTCTGAAGTGCAGCTCTCCCGCGACTTGGGGGTTAGCCGCGCACCGGTTCGAGAGGCCGCACGTTTGCTGGAAAGCCGCGGCTTGCTGATCTCGAAACCCAGGCGTGGCTTCTTTGTTCGCGCGTTGAATGCCGTTGAACTCGAAGACGTGTTTGATTTGCGGCTGTGCCTGGAACGCCACGCGATTCAGCGCCTGGCCGAGCGCTATACGCCCGAGGCCCAGTGCGCGCTCAAGCAACAGGTAGAGGTGTTGTGTGAGGCAGCCGAAGGCAACGATGGCACCCGCCGCATTGAAGAGGATCTGCAATTTCACCGCCTGATGCTGCACTACGCTGGCAACGAGCGGCTGCTGCGGGCGTTTAATGATCTCAGCCATGAACTGCGCTTATGCATCACCTTGATTACCAAAACCCATGAAGCCCCCGAGACCATCGCCACCAGCCACTTTAAGTTGCTCGACGCGCTGGATAGCGGCCGCCCCGAGGCTTGCCGTGAAGCCATTGATTACCATATTGGGGTGGCCCGGGATTTCGTGGTCAAGGGCGTTGGCGAAACGGGGGAGTAACGGATGAAAGCCTTTTATCACGCTGACCAAATGCTTCACCGGCCGCAAGTCTACTTCTCCCGCGGGAAGATGCGAACGCCCCAAGAAGTGCCGGAACGCACTACTCACCTGCTGTCCGCTGCGCAGAAGCTTGGCTTCGAAATACAATCTCCCGCCGACTATGGCGTGGCGCCGATAAGGGCGGTGCATTCGCTGGCTTACCTGCGCTTTCTGGAAAGTGCCTATCAACGTTGGCATGCCCTTGGGGAAGATTGGGGAGACGAGGTTATCTCCAACATCTTCGTGCGTTCGCCCAACGCCCTGCGCGGCATCCTGGCGGAAGCCGCGCGCTACCTGGCCGATGGTAGCGCGCCGGTGGGTCAGCATACCTGGCAGGCGGCATACTGGTCAGCGCAAAGCGCGGTCGCCGGTGCTGAGGCCCTGCTTAACGGCGAGCGGTTCGCCTACGCGTTAACGCGCCCGCCGGGCCACCATGCGGGCATCGACACCGCCGGTGGTTTTTGCTTCCTCAATAATACGGCGATTGCCGCGCAGCACCTTACCTCGCGCTACCCCCGCGTGGTCGTGCTGGACCCGGACATGCACCATGGGCAGGGTGTTCAGGAAATTTTCTACCAACGCGACGATGTGCTGTATATCTCGATCCACGGCGATACCACCAACTTCTACCCGGTGGTCACCGGCTTCGAGGACGAGCGCGGACAGGGAGCGGGGCTGGGTTACAACATCAACCTGCCGATGCCCCACGGGTCAGGAGAATCGGTGTTTTTTGACCGTCTCGAACAGGCCTGCCAGGCCATTCGCCTGTTTGAGCCGGACGCGATCGTGCTGGCGCTGGGCTTTGACATCGACGAGCGCGACCCCCAAGCCAAAGTGGCCGTCTCCACGGCGGGGTTTGGAGAACTGGGTCGCACGGTGGCGGGCCTGAACCTGCCCACGCTTGTGGTACAGGAAGGCGGTTACTACCTGGAAGGACTGGAAGCCAATGCGACTAGTTTTTTTGAGGGGCTGCTCGGCAACAAAACGCGCTGACGATTAAGCCAGTATTTCCAAGCCTTTTTCAGCCACCAGATTCAGCAACTTCAGTGAAGGGCCGTTGGGTTTTTTATGGCCCTGCTCCCACTTCTGAACCGTGGACACACTGGTATTCAGGTAGGCCGCGAACACGCCTTGGCTGGCATGGTTCTTGGTGCGGATACGCTTGATCTGTATAGCGGTATACTCTTTGACAGGCGGCAGACAGAGTGCATCAAACTCGCGCAGCGTGGTGTCTTTCATTACACCAGCTGAGTACAGGTCTTGAGCCGTTTCATGCACCATGTCTAAGATTGATTTATCCATCGTTTTCTACCTCAATTAACGCGCCATGCATAATGGCTTCGTCTATTGCTTTGTCACTATAACCTAGCAGTTCTCTCGCTAGGTATTTCAAAGCCTTCAATTCATTTGCGCTGATATTAGCGCGAGCGTTTTTGGCAAAACCGTAAACAAAGAACGCCTTATTATCGACTTTGTAAGCTAATAGGGTTCTGCCCCCTCCACGCTTGCCTCGACCACCAATTGCCACGCGTTTTTTCACGACATGACCGCCCAGGTCGGCATCAATCAGACCGCGCTCCATTTCATCAACTGCGGCCAGCAAGTCAGCATCGTCTAATCCTTCCTTTGCTGCCCATTTGCTGAACGCCTTATTTTTAAATATTCGCATCTTATTCCCTTGTGCATACCCCTATTTATAGCACTAGGTGCTATATTTTGCCATCCTTTACTCAGTTATTCTAACTATCGCGATTCGTCAACCTGATAGCCGCTCTGATCAGTGTCTGGCAAGATAGTACCTTTCAGCGATCAGCAAACGATCCGTATAGTCATCGAAAGGACACGGCATGGCCCACCTGCTACGCATCGTGATGATTCACGGCCACCTGGAAGGCGTGGTCGAACTGAGTGTGAATGGCCACACCAATATTTGCGGCACCAACGCCTCGGGCAAAACCACGCTTCAGCGCTTGGTGCCGGTGTTTTACGGCGAGCTACCCAATAAAGTCGTCCCCAAGACGCGCATGAAGTTTGATGCGTTTTACCTGCCCCACCGCAACAGCTACTTGGTCTACGAATACCGCCGCGAAGCGGGCAACATCTGCCAGGTAGTGCTGACCCGCAAATCGGAAGGCGGGGTGGAGTATCGCTTCGTCGCCGCGCCTTACCGGCCAGAAGATTATCTGGTGGAGGGAGAAGACGGCGCCGTGGCGCTGGAGTACGCCCAGTGGGCCAACGGCCTACGCCGTGAGAACATCAACGTCTCGTCCAAGCTCACGGCCACCTCCGAATACCGCGCGGTGATCCAGAACGACTTTACCCCCACGCCCGGCATCATGCCCCACGGCAATCGCAAGGATGCCCTCAAGCTGCGTCAGATGGCCGCGCAGTTCAGCCTGGTCAAGCCCGAGCACCGTATCCGCCATATCGAAAAGCTGGTCTCGGCTGTGCACGCCAAAGAGGGCAAGATGGACACTCTCAAGACCATGCTGGCGGCGATCTTTGAAGAGGACGGCGTCGAGCTGCCGGTGACGCGCATCCGCAGCGCCAAGGCGCGGGAGTGGATCGACCAGATGCGCCAATCCATGCGCCTGGAGCCGCTGCAGCGTTCACTTGCCAAGCTGCACGACGTTGACCGCGAGTTGGCGGATGTGGAGGCGGCACTCTGGCAGCTGAAACCGCAACTGGAAGCCGACCGCCACCGCATTGAGCGCATCCTGGCCGATGCCGAAGCCGAGATGGGCACGCGGCAAGAAGCCTTCGACGCCGAGAAAAACGCCTACGAGGCGGCCCGGGATGAGCTGAACGAGCAGCTCAGCGAGCTGGAAAGCGGCCTCAAACAAACCCAGCGCGACCTGAGCGACCTTCAGGACCAGTATGAAGCCTATGAGGCGGCGGACATGCCCGCCCTTGAGCGCGACCTCAACGCGCTGCCCCAAAAGCGTGCGCAGTTCGAGCAGCTAAAACGCCACCTGTCCGACTTGCAAGAGGCCCACCAGGCAAGTCAAATCCGCAAGGAAGAGCGACTGCGCGAGCTGGGCGAAGTGCTGGCCCGCCAAAGCGAGGAGATCCAGGGGCTGGTCGATGCCCTCAACGAAGAAAAGGCCGCGCATCAGGAAGCCCACTGGGAGGCCCAGCGCCACCTGGACGCCCGCTACCAGAGCCAGCGTGAAGAGGCGGAAGCCGACTTTCAGGAACGCCTCAACCAAGGGGTCGAGCGACTGGCAGCGCTGAAAGCCGCGCTTAGCCACAGCGGCCCCACGGCGGAGGAAAGCGAAGAAGCCACCCTGGTTCAGGCGCGGATCGACCAGGCGCAAAGCGACCACAACGCCGCCAGCAGCCAGCGGGAAAGCCAGCGCCGCGAGCTGGATAGCCTGAAGCGCGAACGCGACAGCGCCGAACAGGCCCACGCGGATGCCCGCCGCACGCTTAGCCGTGCCCAGCAAACCAGCCAGGCGCTGCACCGCCAGCGCGACCCCGCCCAAGGCTCGCTACGCCATTTCCTGCGCTACCACCTGCCCGAATGGGAGCAGCAGCTAGGCAAAGTGATTGCCCCCGAGCTGCTGGAGCGCCGTGACCTGTCGCCGACCTTGACCGAGCAACCCAGCGACGACCTTTACGGCCTGGTGCTGGATACCCACCTGATTGAGCCGCCGGACTACGCTCAGGATGAAGCCAGCCTGCTGGCCGCTATTGAAGCGGCGGACGACGCCGTGGTGCGCGCCGAGGCCGAGCTCGGCAACTGCGAAAAGCAGCTCAAGCGACATAACGAGCGCGTCCAGGCTGCCGAGGAAGCACTAAGCCAGGCTCAACTGGCGGTGAAGCGTGCCGATGAAGAAGTCGAATACGCCCAGGAGGCCCGCCGCCAGTGCCAGGCGCGCCATGCCCAGGCGCAACGCCAGCGCAAGGCCGACCACGAAGCCGCCTTGGCGGAGCAGGAAGCGCAGCAGCAAGCCCTGCGCGACGAACGCCAGACCGCGTTGGACAAGCTAAACGCCGCTCACCAGGCCGAACTACTGGAGCTAAAAGCCGATGCGCAAAGCCAACTGGAGTCCATCGACCGGCAGATTCAGCAGTACAAGACCCAGCTCACCGAGCAGAAGGCCGAGCACAAGCGCCAGTGCGCTGAGCTGGAAGAGGCGTTCGATCAGGAGTTAAAGGCTCAGGGCGTCGACCCGGAAAAACTGCGTGATACCCGCACCCGGCTGCAGCAACTGGACGAGCACATCCGCCACACTGCCGCCCGTCAGGACGAGCTGGACGCCTACAAGCGCTTTATGCGCGTAAGCTGGGGGCAGCGCAAACCCGAACTGGTCGAGCAGGAAGGGCGTTTAAGCCGTGAGATAGACACCGCCCAGCGTAAGCGCGAGGAACACCAGCAGGCCTTCAAAGCCACCAAGGCGGCCCACCAGCAGTACGTTGCCGCGTTTGAAACCAAGCGCCGCGAAAGTCACGAGGTGCTCAACGACCTCAAGCCGCTGCTCAAGCAGCTCGATGAACTCACGCTGACCTCGGACGCCACACCCCAACAGGAGGCCCCCGGCGATGTCGCCGAGCGGCTGTCGCGCACCCGTCAGGCACTCTCGCGCCGGGCCCAGGAACGCGACACGCTGCGCAAGGGCTGCCAGGAAGCGGAGAGCCAGCTGATCAAAGGGGCCAGCACCAGCTTTGTCGACGCGCTGGAAAGCGAGCGCGCCCGACTGGCCGACCCCGACGACCCGCGGGCGCTGCTGCCACTGCTTGGCGGCATGCTCAAGCTGCTGGAAGACCAGCAGCAGCAGCTGATTCAGCAGGGGCGCAATCTCAGCGACGACCTGGACAAATTCTTCACCGTGTTCCGCGACCTCAACCGCCGCATCAGCGCCCAGAGCAAGCGCCTCTCCGATGAAGTGGCCGACGACCTGCGCCTGGATGGAATCAGCAAGGCCGAGGTGCGTATCCAGTCGACCATCGACGAACTCGGCTTCTGGGAGCCGCTCAAGCTATTCGCCCAGCGCTACAAGGCGTGGCGCGACTCCGAGCAGACCCTGCCCAGCGATGACTACCTCAACGCCCTGGCGGACGTGGTCGATCTGCTGCGCAGCGACCAGCAGTACAGCTTTGAAAGCCTGCTGCGCCTGGAGCTGCACCTCAACGAAGGCGGCACCGACCTGATCATCAAGAACGACCGCCAACTGCTCGAATCGTCCAGCCACGGCATGGCGTATCTGATTCTGTGCAAGTTCCTGCTAGCGTTTACCCGTTTGCTGCGCGGCCGGGCGGCGATCGCCATCCACTGGCCCATCGACGAGATCGGCACGCTGGCTTACCACAACGTCGAAAAGCTGTTTGACGCCTGTGACAGCAACCAGATTCATATTGTCGGCGCCTTCCCCAACCCGGAATCCGACGTGCTGCTGCTGTTCCATAACCGCTACCTGATCGACCGCGACGCCGACGACCCCGCCAAACGACGGCTAAAACGCATCGAGCCCCGCCAGAGCCGCCTGGCCGAGCGGCTTAAAGCCCGCCATGAGGAGGTGCCGGTATGAGCGATATGAGTCTTCTACCCCATGGCCCGCTGCTGGAGCGGCTGCTGGCGGGCGAGTTTATCTGCGCGGTGAGCGACGAAAGCGCCTTCAAGCGCCTGCAGGATGACGCCACGCGGGAGGCCATTGACAGCTACCTGCGCCCGCTCAACCGCCGCGTGGCCAGCAGCCAGGAGGAAGGCGTGTATTTTCTCGCCTGGCGTCAGTTGGATGACACCGCACGGGACCAGCTCGCCCGCCAGCTGGGCGACACCGTCAACAGCCTGCTGCCGCTGCTGGAATGGCTACAGCTGGTACAGGAAGCCCTGGGCCGCGACAGCGTGCTGTCCCCCGGCGATGTGCTCAAGCCCGGCGAGCTACAGGCCAAAAGCGAAGACAACCCCAGCCTGCGCGAACGCATCGAGCGCCTGGCAACCGACAGCTTCTTCGGCTCCCAAAGCGACCAATTGGATGCCCAGGTTAAGCAGGTGTTCAAGCGGTTGAGAGAGCACGGCTACCTGCTGCAGCCCCACGCCGACCGCCAGGTATTCCTGGTCACCGGCAAGGTCGACTACCTGCTCGAACTGGTGCGCTTTATTCGCGACGAAGAGCACCTGCCGGTGGACGACGAGGGCGAGGATACCCAGGAGGCGCTGCTGTGAACGACGCGGAAACGCCAGGGCTGGAAAGCCGTCTGATCACCACCGGGGTGGAGCGCCTGGCCCTGTTGGGCCGCCACGCCGAGGCGCTGATGCAGGGCTACGCCAACGATCAAGTCCCTCTGGAAGGGCTGAGTCAAACCGCGCTGCGCAAGCTGCTGAGCGCGCGGATTGTCTGGCGGCCCGACGAGCAGGGCGGCCTCAAGCTGACCCCCAAGGTGCGCGAGCTGATCGCCGAAATGGTGTCCGATGAAGCCCGGCGCCACGTCAACGCCGATGTGGCCGAGGCGCTTGAGCTGATCCGCAGCCTGATCCAGAGCTATCGCGACTCCAGCGGCCGCGGCGACTACTGGCAGCAGGAGCAGCAACTGTTGCGCCTGCGCCAGGCGGTGGATGACATGAACGGCCGCTTTGCCGACGCCATCGACAGCCTATGGCAGCGGCTCAACAGCGACTTTGGCTTTGTCAGCCAGCTCAACGACAAGGTGCGCGAAAACGACCGCGCGCAAAAGCAGGTGGTCCGCCTGCTCGATGGGCTGGCGCTGATCGACTTTGACGAGTTGATCGAACTGGTGGGCAGCGACGGCACGCTGCGCAAGGTGTTGATCAGCCAACTGCAACAACAGCTCAGCCAGCACTACACCAGCCTGCGTGAAGTGCAGCACCGCTTGATCGAGTTGATGGCGCGTTTTCGCCGCATGCAGGCACGCAGCCGCCTGGTCTCAGGCATGGCCGCCTTCCTGCGCGAACACCCCGGCTTCACCCCCGGCAACTACGCCCGCCGCAGCGAGGTGCCCGCGCTGTTCAATCACGCAGCGCCCCTCACCGCCGCCGGGGCCGTCGCGCTGGACCGCGCCCAGGATATGCCAACCCTTAGCGCGCTGCTGGAAAACGTGCCCACGCCGTTACGTGCCGCCCAGTCGGTCACCGCGGCCCGCCCGGCGGAACACGTCGAAGACACGCTCATCGCCGCCCGCCAGCAGGCCCTCAAGGATGACGTCGAAACCTTCTACCTCAGCGTAGTGGACCGCGCCGAGCAAGCCCCCATCAGCGCCCTGGACTACCTGCACCAAAGCGAGCTGCAGTGGCCTCCAGAAATCTGGCTGTTCCAGGTCATCGCCGAGCACCAGGGCCTGCCGCATAGCGAGCAGCGCGCGTTTCATCTTCATCAGCAGGAAGAAAGGGCGAGCGCCTACAACGATGTGAAATTGATTCGTGACGTGTCGTTAGGCCTGACGGTGTAACGATGGATGACCAGACGCTCACGGCCAAGGTCTACAGCAAGCTAGGCGATGTCGACCGCCAACTGCGCAAGCAGTCGTGGGTCGACAAGAAGCGCAGCCAGCAGTGGGTAGAAGCCTTCATCCACTGGTGCGATGCGCAGGAAATTGAGCTTGGCCCTCGGGTGAACCATCAATCACTGCGTTTTGATCGCGCCCTTATCCAGCAGGTGAACGAAGCGCTTGGTAGCCAGCGACTCACCACCATTGAGCAATGGCAGAGCGGCTTGACCAGTGCGGCGCAAGCGGAGCAGGGCATCAATGAAGATAAAACCAACCGCGAGGGCCCGCGCGCCCGGCGGGTGTTGGTGAACACGCCCGCCAGCGCCCCCGCTTGGCTCTCGGCCCAGCCGCGCTCGATGCACGACGTCGACTGGCGAGATATAAACATTGAACAGTGCGACGTACTCATCCAAGTCGAAAACCTGGACAGCTTTTACGCCTTTTCACCGCAAATCCCCGCGCTAAGCGACTACAAACAGCCGCTGGTGGTGTACCGCGGCGACAGCCACTACGGCGGCGCTTTCAAGCAACTCGCCAACGCCTGGAACGCGACCCAAAAACCGCACCTCTACGCAGGCGACTTCGATGTCAAAGGCCTCAGCATCGCGCTTTTCAGCGGCGCCTCGCACCTTCTACTCCCGCCGCTGGCATGGCTCACCGAGCAGGCCACCACACTTCACGACCCCGCCAAACAACTCGAACACCGGCGCCGGATTGAGAGCCACCGCGACCAACTACCCGCCGTACATCCGTTACAGCCGTATCTAACGCTGCTACTCGACCAGCAGCGCGGGCTAAGGCAGCAGTGGTTGGGTGAGCGGTTGGAGCGCGTAGCGCTGGTGTGATGAAGGCCACCGGTGCGCTTGGCGTTAGTTAGTGAGTACAAAGGGCACACAATGTGCTACCCTTTGACCCATGAAACCTATCACATGGAACCCAGAGAAGAACAAGCTTCTCCAAGCAGAAAGAAACATATCTTTCGAGGATGTGGTTTTGCACATCTCGGTTGGAGGTATCCTGGATACGTTCGAGCATCCGAATCAGGAGCGGTATTCTGGTCAACAAATTCATGTGATTGAGATAGAAGGGTATGCGTATTTGGTACCCTTTGTGGAGTCAGAGGATGAGGTTTTTCTGAAAACGATCATCCCTAGCAGGAAAGCGACCAAAACCTATTTGGGAGGTCCGAAATGAGCAGGCTGAATAAAGAAGAGCAGGAAATTCTGGATGCATTTGATGCAGGAGAGCTGCAGCGGTCGCCAGATAGTGAGAATAGGAAAGCACAGCATCAAGAGTATGCCGAGGCGATGTTTAAGAAGGATGCCCGTATCAACATCAGGCTTTCTTCCAAGGATCTTCGTGGTCTTCAGAAGAAAGCTCTGGCGGAGGGCATCCCCTACCAAACACTTGTTGCTAGCATCCTCCATAAATATGTCGAAGGTCGTTTGCATGAGGATCGGTAGCTAATCCAGCTATCCAACGGATGCCAAAACCTGGGCTTTGCTCTGGTTTTATCACCGGTGATGGCGAGCGTTAGACATATGCAAACAGCTCTACGAACACCAGAAAAAGCCGATTATAAGGCTATCGTGGCTTGGATCAGTGATAAGAAAGCCTGTTCCCGCTGGGCTGGGCCATCCGTGCCGTTTCCCTTTGCTGCAGCCAATTTGCCTGAGCTACTCGCCGTTGAAGGGTGTTCTAGCTATTGTTTATCCGATAGCGATAACCGCTGCGTTGGTTTCGGCCAGTTCTGGCCCGGAAAGCAGGGCGCGGTTCATATCGGCAGGATTATTGTTTCGCCTGAGGTAAGAGGGAGCGGCGCAGGCCGCTTGCTTTGCGAAAAGCTGATAGCAAAGGCCAGAGAAGCAACAGGCGCGTCGACGGTGACGCTGCGCGTCTATCGGGACAACCCTGCCGCTCGTTCTTTATATTCAAGCCTTGGCTTCTCCGTCATCGAGTCGGAATCCACGGATGACTTATTATTCATTAGTACAACGGTTAATCGTTCACGTAAGGCTGGCGCATAAGAAGCAGCATTAGTCAGGAGTCCTTTCATGAAGCTGTGTGCCGCTCAGTTGCAACCCGTGGCCGGTGATCTGGCAGCCAACGTTGCTAAGCATCTTGAACTCATCGAGCTTGCGGTTTCGCAGCAGGCCGATGTGGTATTTTTCCCTGAGTTGTCGCTCACGGGTTTCGAGCCCCGGCTCGCGGATGCCCTTGCCATGGATATAGCGGATCAGCGGCTTGACGTGTTTCAGGAACACAGCGACAAAACTAACATGCTGATCGGCGTCGGCATGCCAATCTCCATTGGCTCCGGTGTGTCTATCGGCATGGTGTGGTTCTCGCCTGGTGATACTCGCCGCCTATACGCGAAACAACAGCTGCACGCTGATGAACTTCCTTACTTTGTCGCGGGTGGCAAACAGCTTGTAGTGGAGAGAAGCGGCTCCAGGCTTGTGCCTGCTATCTGCTACGAGTCGCTTCAAATGAATCATGCTGACCGTGCAGCCACCTTGTCTGCCGATATGTATCTAGCCAGTGTTGCCAAACCGGCTGGTGGTCTTGCCAAGGCAATGACACATTATCCTGCGGTCGCAAGCAAACATAATATGCTTGTGATCATGGCGAATTGCGTCGGGCCTAGCGACGACTTTATCAGCGTTGGGCAGTCGGCCGCCTGGAATGTCAGCGGGGAACTGCTTGCCCAGATGGATGCTGAATCAGAGGGCGTGGTGGTACTGGACACCAGAAACGGAAGCGCTAGCGTAAAGACGCTTGATTATTAAGTGATCCAGCCGATGTCATCAGTAGCACGATAGAGTTGGCCTTGGTTAAGGACATAGGAGTGTCAAAATGTTTGATTACACAATAATTCACTGGGTGACATTTCTTGGTGCGGCGGTCCTGCTAAACCTTTCCCCAGGCCCAGATATTGCTTTCATTTTGGGGCAAACATTGCGTAACGGACGTCAGCATGGATTCGCTGCGATGTTTGGCATTTGGACCGGGGCAGCGTTGCATGTCGTGATGGCGGCGGTGGGGCTTTCCGCAATCCTTGCCACGTCTGCTCTGGCGTTTTCTATTGTTAAGTGGGTCGGCGCCGCCTATTTGATATGGCTGGGTATCAAAATGCTCCTGTCGCGTGGTGACTCTTTCGAGCCCAGCGGGAGCGTCAGCCAGCAACGAATGCATTCAATTTATTGGCAGGGAGCGCTGGTGTCTGCCCTTAACCCGAAAGTGGCCGTATTTTTTCTGGCTTTCCTGCCTCAGTTCGTCGTGGAAGGTGCTGGCCCGCCCAGTGTTCAGTTGCTGTTGCACGGAAGCCTGATCATTGTTGTCGCGGCTTGCATAGAGCCACCTTTGGTTATGCTGGGGTCAAGGTTAGGCGTTTTCTTGAGACAAAATCGGCGAGTTGGCTTATGGATGGATCGCGGCCTTGGAGCCTTGTTCGTTGCCTTGGGCGCGCGTCTGGCTACTAGCACAAGATAATATCGGCGAGCGGTGGTGCCGTTTTTGCCTTTAACCATATAACCAGGCCATGCACCGCGGATGCCAAAACCTCCGCTTTGCTCCGGTTTTGTCACCGGTGATGGCGGGCGTTGAAGTATTTTGCTGCACCTCATCGGCTATGATGTAATACAGTGTAGTCGATAGCATTGGGGGTACAGTCATGAGCGTCACTACCGTTCGTCTTCAAGCAGACGTTGAACAGCACCTAGAAGCAATCGCCAGCAGGCTCCACCGGAGCAAAGGTTGGGTGATCAATCAGGCACTATCAGAATACATTGAAAAGCAACAGCGTGAGCAGGCTCGTTGGCAGCAAACGCTGGAGGCAATGGAGTTGGCCGCCCAAGGAAAGATAGTTGATGCCAGCGAGGTTCATAGTTGGCTGAATAGTTGGGGAACCGAAAACGAGCAGGACGCGCCGAGGTCAGGTAAGTGAAACTGGTTTACACGGACGAAGCCGTTGAAGACCTGAAGCGCCTCAGGGAGTTTATCTTAGTGCACAACCCCTCTGCGGCAGGCAGGATAGCCTCAGAGCTGGTTGGCAAGATCGAATTGCTACCAGACTTTCCCAAAATGGGTACGCCGGTCGACATGGCGCCGGTGCCTGATTCTATTCGAGATATGGTTTTCGGAAAATACGTCGTTCGATATTCAATTCATGCTAGTGCCATCATTATTCTCCGGGTATGGCATGGCCTTGAGGGTGAGCAATAGCAATTTAAGCAGACGCGGCACAATTAATTTGGACGATCTTCACCCTTTGGATTTTGAAGCCGCTTAACGAAAGCGTCTGTGGTCGCTAACCCTCCTGTCGTAAAAGGCCAAAAAGCCGAACGTATTGAAAATCCATATGCTGACAGCCGGTGTCCTGGATTCTAGAGGGATCACAACCAAGCTATGAACTTACTCTTCCTCGGCACCTCCGCCGACGTGCCCACCAAAAGCAGAAACGTCGCCGGGTCGCGATGCGAGAAACCAGCGTACTGTCCGCCGCACTGATTTCCCCCATCATTCTGAAAGAAGGCTTCGGACGGCGATGAATTAACTTCAGTTTAAAAGCTGTATTGCCCAGCCAGATGCATATAAGCCGAGCCCAAACGCTGTATGTGTTATGAGGCTCTGCAGTCTGGCAGAGGCAGGATGCGGCGTTCGGGATGCGGCAACTCCGGCACCCATACCCGGTTGCATCAGCAGAAAGGGGGCTGCAATGGTACCTATGCCAATTGCGAGTGCGGGGCCAAGCGTTGGACTCTGAATCCATGACTCTCCCCATATACCGATTAATAAGGCAGCGAACGCGATGCCTATCAGATAATGAGCTGTCCACCCTATAATGCGTTCTCCCCGTTTGGGGCTGGATGCGGCAATATTGTCATGATGAAACTGTCCGTGTGCCATGTGGGCTATCCAGCGTCCCACCATCCCATAGTTCGGGAGAGGGACTCCGAGCAATGGCTTTCGCACGATGCTCCACACGTCCATCACTGCAGTAGCTCCAATCCCGATTATTAATATGAATAGTACGTGGTTCATAGCCCCTCCTTTGTCGCCTTGATTTCTAACTGGGGGTAGCCTACGACTTAAAGTCGACTTGAGGTCAAGGAGTAATTATGGATATCGCTGAAGTAGCCAGACGTTCGGGTGTTCCTGCCTCAACGTTGCGCTTTTATGAGGAGAAAGGGTTAATCAGATCGCTTGGAAGGCAAGGGTTACGCCGAGTTTTCAATGACAATATATTGGAGCGGCTGGCACTGATTGCGCTGGGACGTGCAGCGGGATTCTCTCTAGATGAAATTGGCAGAATGATAGGACCTAAAGGAGACCCTAATATTGACAGAGAGTTACTGGTGAACAAGGCAGATGAACTTGATAAAACTATCAAAAGCCTGATAACGGTACGAGACGGTCTCCGGCATGCCGCCGTTTGTTCTGCCCCAAGCCATATGGAATGTCCGAAGTTTCGACGTTTGCTTGGATTAGCGGCTTCGGGGGTGATTAGTAGAAAAGATGTGGGGATGCTTTCCCCAAAAAAGGCGCTTTAATGCGGCTTTATAACGTCAATGCAACATAAACATAGCAAGATACGGGTCGGCAGTCTGTGAGGGGCCTCTTAGAATTGCCTCTGTTCCGGTTAGATACCAATCATTTAGAACAGAGAGAAAGAGGTCGAACACATGACTACACTAAAGAATAAAGTCGTTATTGTTACGGGTGCCAGTGGGTAATCCCCCCATTTTTAACGGGGTTCAAAAGTAGACCTCAGGCCATCATGGCCAAC
>NZ_LYXG01000041.1:0-414074 GCF_001663515.1 Halomonas sp. G11 | reverse complement strand
GTGGAGGTGCCGCCGTCGATTGTCTGGCTGTCTTGGGTTTCGAGGCTGACCTCGCTCAGTTCGACGTCTTCCAACTCAACACTTGGCCCATCGTCCACAATAGTGATGCCGAGGCTGTTCGAGGCGGTATTACCACCTGCATCCGTAACGGTATATACGAGGCTGGCCAGGGCCTCTTCGGTACCTTCTTCATGCAGCAGATTGTTGGCAAGGGTGAGGGTGAAATCACCGGTTTGAGGATCAATCTCGACCTGGAACAGGAACGGTTCTTCAGAATTGGCTGCTTGCACCCGTTCGTTGGAGGCCGTGAGGGTGTTGCTAGCGGCATCCCAGTCCAGGTTAAAGCTCTCCTGGCCAATGGTTAACGTCTGCCCGTCCATACCGGCAAAGCCGATGCTACCAGCGCCCAGCGCCCCAAAGCTGAAGTCGATACTGCCGGTGGCCGTTACGCTGTTGAATTGAGATTGTTCTCCGGACACCAGTTGACTTTCATCAAGCGTGATACTTGTCAAACCCGCCGTCGGGTTACCTTCAATCTCGTCATCAGCGTCGGCTGGCGCTGCTGCAAATTCGATCGTCTCAGGGCCTTCATCAGCACCAACGGCGTAATCATACTGAAGCCCTTGAACAGACTCTTCGATACGCGCGAGCTGGACGAAGTCGGCGCCACCGCCGCCACCACCGGCAGCGCCACCGCCTGCAGCAGTCGCTTCAAGGAGTTCGAGCAGGTCGCCGTCCTCTTCTTCCAGCGCAGACAGAAGCGCTTCTACTTCGCCGTCCTGGGCGACAGTTTCTTCTTCGGTGGGGGCGTTCTCGGCATCCACGTCATTGGTGATCGCGACTTCTTCGTCACCACCAATGGTGGTGGGCGGCAAGCCGTCGTCAAAATCAAGCTGAACATTGCCGTTGGTAGAGGTGACCAGCGTCTCGCCTTCCTGAAGAGTGTCGCCGACGGCAAGTTCGCGCAGGTTGCCATCAGGATCGCGTGCCCAGGCCTGACCGGTAATGGAAACGACGGTTGCAATGCTCATAGGAGTCATCCTCTAACAACAGAAATAAGGTTTTGTATTGATAGTCACACTAGACCAGGCTTGGGAAGCTTAGTATTGGACCGTGGTACAGGAAGGGGAACTATATGCTTAGGCGTTTACTACAGGCTTGCGTGGCTTTAAGCACACCTCGGCGGCAGGAAAAACAGACAGCTGAGCGTCGAGGCAAGGACCTCGCTATTACAAGGACGATATTGCCGTGAGTGGCTGACTACTCGGAAGAAGAGTAACTGGGGGTCTCATTTACCTTTGCTGATGTGCCTTTTCCGGTCAGCTTGATGATCAGCTGTAATCGGTCATGGATATCGAGCTTGGCGAAGATGGCGGTCAAGTGGGCTTTGACGGTTCTTTCCGTTATGTCGAGTTCTCGGGCCACCACTTTATTGCTGGCTCCCTTGGCCACGGCCAACGCCACTTCGCGCTCGCGCTGGGTCAGCACTTCCAGCACCGATGATTGAACCTGTTCGTCACCATTGAGCAGCCGCCAGGTACTCCCCATGACCTGGGCCATGAGATCGGCCGGTACCCAGATACCCTGGTTCATTACCACCGTGGCGATTTGCTTTAGCGTATCGGCGGGACTCAGCGCGTGGGCGTAGCCTCTTGCGCCTTGCTGAAGCGCGTCCATCGCCGCGCCATTTTCCGGCATCATTGACAGCACCACAACGGTGGCACGCTGGGACAGGCGGCGCACGAAAGAGGGCCCGTCATTGCCATGCTCTTCTTTCAGTACCCACACCAGGGTGCCAGCATTCGCCCACGCCTCGGCCTCCTCGGCCGTTACGCACTCAGCCTCGGCGAAGGCGGCTTGCCAGCGAGGCATCAACGCCTGGTCTTGCGTGACAAAAAGGTGGTTCATCAGCGTTCCCCTAATGAATTATTCCACGCGCGCAGGACAGGCTTCAGGAGAAACTCCATCACCGTACGCTTGCCGGTCATGATATCCACCTGGGCGGTCATGCCGGGAATGATGTCCATGTCTTCGTTATTGATTTCACCCTGTTCGGTACGAACCTTGACGCGATAAAAGGTGTTGTCGTCGTCATCGGTAATGGTGTCGGCACTGATGTTTTCGAGCTCGGCCTTTAAACCACCATACTGGGAATAGTCGTAGGCCGTCAGTTTGACGGTTGCCTCCTGCCCTGGAGTCAGGAAGGCGATGTCCTGGGGTGCAATACGCGCCTCGACCAGCAGCCGGTCGTCGGTGGGAATGATATCGACGACCTCCTGCCCGGCTTGAGCAACGCCACCGATGGTCGTGATGTGCAGGGTCTGCACGACCCCTTTCACCGGCGAACGAATATCGGCGAGCTGCACGCGATTCTGCAAGCCCGAACTGCCTTCATCCAACGCCGCGATTTCACTCAGCGTATCGGACAGGTCGTTGCGCCACTGGCTACGTCGTTCAGCGCCCAGTTCGCGCAACTGTGATTCACTTTCCTCAACGGCGGCTTCGAGCCGCTCGATCGCCGCATTGGCCTGGTCCCGCTCGCCGCGGTTGCGGGAAACCTCGCGCTCCAGACGCAGTACCTCGACTTCCGATACGGCACCGGAGGACAACAAAGGCCTTGTGAGCTGGAGTTCTTCACTGGCCATCTGCAACTCACGGCTAGCGGTATCACGCCGCAGTTTTGCCTCAAGCAACTCGGCTTCACGCTGGCGGATGCGGTCGCGAATCACGGCTTCCTGCTGGCGTAATTCGTACAGGCTGCTTTGATAGGCTTCACGCTCTTGGGAAACGGAAAGGGGCGCCTCTGCCAGCAACTCGTCACTGGGCGAGAAGTCAGTGTCCGTCACCAGGGCACGCAGCCGCTCGGCTCGGGCTTTCAGTGCCTGGGCTTGCACCCGGTTTTCACGAAAATCGGAGACGAAGCGGGTCGGGTCGATGCGCATGATGACCTCGCCCGCCTCGACCATCTCGCCTTCCTGTACAAGGATTTCCTCGACCACGCCGCCGTCGAATGATTGAACGCGCTGCAGCTGCTGGGCGGGAATGACGCGGCCCTGACCGCGGGTGACTTCATCAATTTCCGCAAAGCAAGCCCAGACAATCAGCGCGATGATAGCCAGCACGATGCCGTAGAGAAATCCGCGGGCACGGAGGGGGTCCTGCTGCATGCGCGCCCAGTCGGCGTCGCTGGCCCAGTCCCGATTTATATGGGCCGAGGTGACGCGCTTGGAAAACAGCCGGTCCATGAACGGGCGAAAGGGTTTGCCGCCCTTTTCGCTAAACCGCCCCAGCGCTTCAAAGCCCTGCTGTTCGGCGGATTTACGCTTTTTCGCCATTAGTTCGCCCTCCCGACCTGGCCTTTACGCAAGGCTTCGACGACTTGCTCGCGCGGGCCATCGGCAACCACTTTGCCCGCGTCCATCACGATAATGCGGTCAACAAGCGAGAGCAGGGAGGTGCGGTGGGTAACGATCACCATGGTTTTTTCTTGACTGAAACGCGTCAGGTTTTTCTTCAGCACCTCTTCGCTGGCGTGGTCCATCGCGCTGGTGGGTTCGTCGAGCAGCAGCACGCTCGGGCTGTTCACCAGCGCACGCGCAATGGCGACCGATTGACGCTGACCGCCGGAGAGCATGTTGCCCCCTTCACCGACCGGCAGATCAAGGCCGTGAGGGTGCGACTTGACCAGGGATTCAAGGCCGCTCAATCGGACAGCCTCGAGCAGCGCTTCGTCATCCACGCCCTCGCTGCCTGCCCCGGCGACGATGTTCTCGCGCAGGGTGCCGAAAAACAGCGCGATATCCTGGGGCACGTAGCCGATATGCCGCCGCAGTTGCATGGGGTCGAACTGACGTATGTCGACATCATCCAGGAAAATGGCACCGCCCGTGGGCTGATAAAGCGCCAGCAACAGCTTGCTGAGGGTGGATTTACCCGAACCGATACGGCCGATCAGGGCGACCTTTTCACCCGGCTTGAGTCGGAAGCTCACATCGTTGAGCGCACTGCGCTCTGCCTCCGGGTAGCTCAGGCTGACGCCGTCGAATTTGATATCGCCGTGGACCACGGGGCGGTTGATGTAGGCTTTGCCCTCAACGCGTTCGGTGGGCTTGTCCATCACCTCGTTGAGTGACTCGAGCGCCGTGGATGACTGGTGGTATTGCGCCATCAACCCCGCCGCCTGGCTGATCGGCGCCATCGCTCGTGAAGACAGCAGGTACGCGGCGATCAGCCCGCCCTGGGTCAGGTCACCTTCGATGATCATGTAGACACCGATAATGATGATGGCCACCGCCACCGTATGCTGCGTCCATAGCGCCACACTGGTGACTGAGGAGCTGACCAGGCGCAACTGCGCCGCCGTGCGGGAAAGAAAGGCCGACGCCCGCTCCCACATGCCCTGTAACCGGCTTTCACTGCGCAGCGCCTTGACGGTTTCAAGGTTGCCGACGGATTCCACCAGGGTGGCATTGCGCTGGGCACCGATGCGCCAGGTGGTTTCGGAGAGCTCGTGCAGCTTGCTCTGCGCGGCCAGTGCATAAAGGAAGACGAACACGGCGCCGACCACGATGGGAATCACCAGCGGCACGCCAATCAGTGCGATAATCGAGGCAAACAGAATGACAAAAGGCAGATCCACGAGCGCCACGATGGTGGCAGAGCCAATGAACGCCCGCACGGATTCAAAGGATTGCAACGTGGCCGTAAACGAGCCTGTCGAGGCGGGCTTGGCTTCCATCCGCATGCCGAGCACGCGTGACATGATGCTGGAGGTCAGTTTCACATCGGCTCGGCTGGCGGCCAAGTCCACAAAGGCGTTGCGCATCAGGCGCAGCGCCAGGTCGAAACACAGCACGATAAAGATGCCGACGGCCAGCACCCAGAGCGTCTCGGTAGCCGCGTTGGGGACCACCCGGTCGTATACGTTCATCACGAACAGGGGCATGGCCACGGCAAACAGGTTGATCACCGCCGAGCCGATCAATACATCGCGGTAAAGCTTGCGATTTTCGCGGATAACCCCCCAGAACCAGTGCCGTGAGCGCTGCTTCTTGACCTCGGGGCCACGGGCATCGAAGCGAAACTTGGGTCTGACATAGGCCGTCTGGCCACTGTAGGCGTCTTGCAGGCCAACCAGGCTGACAATGGAGCTTGCCTCGCCCAGCTCGGGAAAAATGACTTCCGCCTGGCCATTTTTAATGTCCAGGTTGAGCAGCACACAGGCACGCCCGGATTCCAGCAGCAGAATTGCTGGAAACAGCGCGGGGTTCAGTTGCGATAGGCGTGATTTGACCAGCCGAGCGGTTAGATCAGCGCGCGCCGCTGCACGTCCCAACACGCCGGGCGTCAGCCTGCCTTCCTCTAGGGGTAGACCGGCAATAAGCGCTTCTCGTGTGGCATCGTGGTGATGAATGGATGCCACAGCGATCAAGCATTCAAGAAGCTCGTCTGTATCGGTTCGAGTAGATGGTTCGTCTGATGCTACGTCTTTTTCGTTAGACACACATACCCCAAATCATAAATGCGACCTGCTCAGATGAGTGCGCCCAGCGATGCTGTCTCGCGTTCTTGTGTTTGTAACGAAAACTGGAAGAACGCGAAACAACCTACAGCGCCATCCTCTTACTTAACTGCTGACAGGAAAGGCTTCATCATACCCCATATCGCTCAACTGGCGGCGAAAGCCTGGTACTGCATCAGGGGTGGTGCCTATCTGAACACGGTAAAGACCGCCACCGTTAACGACGCGGGTTGGCATGTTCAACTGACCTTCAAGTTCTTTTTGCAACTCAGCGGCCGATGATTGGCTGCTGAGGGCCGCTACCTGAAGAAATGAGCTTGCATTCGCAGGAGTGGTGTTAACGATCTCATCCGTGAACGCTGAAGGACGCTCCGAGGGCTTGTCCGAAACGTCAGCGACCGAACGCGTGTCAATGGCGCGATCCCCACCAAACGAGCTCGTTGTACTGACACCCGAAGAGTTACCATTGCCGGTACTACCCACCAGATCCTCCAGCGTATAGTTGGCAGGCGCTTGAGTCGGGCAGATTGCCTCGGCATCAATCTCGACGCCATCGCTATCCAGTTCGGACAGGCTCGGCATGTCGGCGCGAGAGACGTCCAGGGTGCGCATCAGTTGCCCCATTGAGGCCAGCGTCTCGGCGTCGGCAATGGCAACATCATACTGAGCGTTCACGTAAGCCCGGCTGGCTTCGAAGAACTCGTTTTCGCTGTCCAATACGTCGAGCAGTGTGCGCTCGCCGATATCGAACTGCTGCTGATAAGCGCCGCGTACCCGGTCAATGGATTGGCGATGCTGATTCAGGTACTGCATCTGCTCGCGCAGCCGCTGGGTGTCCCCGTAGGCGATCTGGGTCGTTTGGCGAACGTTGCGACAAGCCAGCTCGCGATTTTCAACGGCTTCTTCGATGCGTTCGCTGGCGGCACGGAATGAGGCCAGATCCGAGCCACCCCGATACAGGTTCATGCTGGCAACCAGTTCGATGCTGCTCTGGTCACGACGACCGAATGCTGACGAGTCATCGTTGTTGCTGCCGGTGCGCCCTACGATATCCAACCGCGGATGGAAACCTGCTTCGGCAATGTCCCGCTCCGCACGCGATGCGGCAATGTCTTCAATCGCGGCGTGAAAGTCGGGGTTACCTTCATAGGCAAGATTGACCGCCTCTTGCACTGAGCTTGGCAGCTCATCCGAGAGTTCCGGCGTGGACGCCAGATTTTCTACCGGCAGGTCGCCGACGATGCGGTTGTAGCGCGCCGAGACATCGTGCAGGTTTGAGGCTTCCGTCAGCAGGTTGGATTCGGCCAGGGCGACGCGACCGGTAATCTGCTCAAGATCAACACCGCGGCCGGCGCCGGATAGCGCACGCTCTTCGATCTGATCGTAGACCCGCATGTGCTGGCGGTAATTATCCTGGGCCAGGCGAACCAGCTCACGATAGCGCAGCACATCCGCATAGGCCCTGGTCGCTTCCAGGGCAACGTTTTCACTGGCGCCCAGCAATTCGTAGTAACGTACCAGCTCCGCCCGGTCCAACTGCTCTACCCGTCCGGCCGTCGCAAAACCGTCGTAGACCATTTGGGTCAACTCGAGCTGCACGTAATCAGTGTCATAGCTACCGCGGCCATCACCTTCGACGGACTCGCGGCCCACGCCAGCGGTGGCGTCCACGCTTGGCAGATAACCGCCCCAGGCTTCATCCCTGTCGTAACCCGCCGCATTGAAGGCGCGGAACGCCGCGTTCACTTCGGGATTCTGGGTGATCGCCTGCTGGACAGTCTCTTGCAAGTTGGATGAACCCGGGATCGCCATATCGGATGGAAGTGACTGAGCCATCGCCTGGCTGAGCGGAAGAAGTGTCAGGCTGGTGCCCAAAGCGGCCGCCTGAATGATACGTGACAAGCCAAACCGTTGGTAAAGCCCGTTGGTGCAGCTGATTTTTTTCATCTGTGGTCCCCTCATGAAATATGAGACAGCGACTGCAGCAAAGCCACCGCAATCACCGATAGCAATCGATACGTTATTTTTTTATCGCGGGACTCACCCAACACTTGCTATGTTCAGGTGGCGCATCCTTTCCCGGTTTCCATACCCTGGTGGTGCTCGGCTCTAGCGCCTTGCGTGTCAATGTGGCTCATCAAAAGAGCTTAAGCACCCTGATGACGTATTTCCTCTTTATAGCTTATAACGCATGAGTTACGTCAGAAATATTAATGTAAGTAATCGTAAAACAAAATTGCATTATGTACAAAGTAAAAATGCCATAAATTTCTTAATAAGCAGGCATTGATACGTAAACCGTAAGCCACATGACTTGTTTACAAAGCTGATAACAAAGGCTTAACCCTATGGTTGACGCGTTTGCTGCCAGCCTAGCCCAGCCAGAATAAGCACCAAACCTACCAAGGTTGAAGGATAAATCGACTCACCAACGACTACAAACAGTAACAAAAGCGAGACAGGAGGGGACAGAAAGATCAGGTTTGAGACCTTGGCGGTGCGCGATACCTTGTGAACCGCCAGCTGCCATAAAATGAAGGCGATCCCCATCTCGAACAGCCCCACATAAATACCGGCCGCAAGCGCCGAGCCGCCATGCCACTGAAACCCTGGCCCCCATAACAGCAACAGCGTCAATACCGGCAACCCAACGGTGAAATTTTGCCACTGCCCCACCAAGGGCTGGCGTTTGTCGCGGGCATTGAGCAGCCAGTAAAGCGCCCACAGGAGCGTGGACGCTAGCGCAAAGGCCACGCCAAGCGGGTCGGCAAAGTGGACATCGAACACATTGCCACGGGTGGCGATCACCCAGACGCCTGCGTAGGCGACCAGCCCAGCGGTGATATCCTTGACGGTCAGGCGGTGCCCCAAAAGCGGTACCGCCAGAAACGCCATGGCCAGTGCCCAGGTGTAATTCAGCGCCATGGCTTCCTGGCCGGGCAGCCGATCATAGGCGGCAAACAGCACCAGATAATAGGCAACCGGGTTCATCAGCCCGGCCCAGGCAGCGGTTTTCCAGCCGCTGTTTAGCGCTATTCTGGCGTTACCCTGGTACACCACCAGAATGCCCATCAGCAGCCAGGAGACCAGCGCCGCCAGCCACATCAGTTCCAGGGGCGACATCCAGGTCAAGGCTACCTTGAAAGCGGTGGCGACGGTGGACCAGAGGGCAACCGCCCCCAAGCCATATAGAATTGCTTGGCGGTCCTGATTCATCGGTCGGTATGACCGAGGTTGCGGGCGGGTTCAACGTGGTCTCGCACCCGCTGTTTGAGGGTTTTTATATCCGGAAAACCGTCATCGCGCTTGCGCTCCCATAGCAAGGCATCGTCGCACCAGATTTCGAAGGTGCCGCCGTGGCTTGGGCAAAGTGCCACTTCGTCCAGCGCTTCGCCGAAAGTGGAGAGCAACTCCTGTGCATACCAGCCGCTGCGTAGCAGCCACTGGCATTGCGTGCAATAGCGGATTTGAATGCGCGACATCCTTGAGCTCCTTGGCGAGACTCGCCATTATCCATGAGTACTGTTAATAATCTGCGTAACAATCTGCGGGCATTGACTAATCTGCAGGCGTTAACCACCGCGTATAGTGAATACCTGTACTAGACAGGGGTATTGCCCAGCAAGAGTGTACTGAATAACACGGCTCGTCAAAACGAGCCGCCCGGGACGACGACTGCCAAGGAGCCCTGATGGCTAGACATGACCTTTCTGAATCGCGCATCTACGAGTGGCTGACCGGCGACGAGGACAGCCGGATGTGCGATGACATTCCCGATAGCGCCTGCCATGAGCAACCGCGTAACTTTATGCTGCATTTATGGGCAGCATTGGGCAATAAGCTGGCGGATGAGCTATCCAGCGCACGTCTGGTTCTACCCTGGCTGATGGGCATTATCGGCGCACCGGTATGGATGGTCGGGCTTCTGGTGCCTATTCGCGAGTCCGGGGCACTGTTGCCGCAGATTTTTGTGGCGGGCTTCATACGCCTCAAGCCGCAACGCAAATGGGTGTGGGTGGCCGGTGCGACCCTCCAGGCGCTAGCGGCACTCGTGCTGGCAGCGTTGGCGCTGTGGAGCAGTGGTAGCCTGGGAGGCAGCCTGGTGTTGTTGGCGCTGGTCATGCTGTCGCTGGCCCGGGGGCTTTCGTCCATCGCCACCAAGGATGTCATGGGCAAGACCATTGCCAAACACCGCCGTGGCACCCTGATGGGCTGGAGCGGCAGTGTTGCCGGGGCAGCCACCCTGGCCGCCGGGGGTGTGTTGATGTTTCTGGGTGATTCCCCTGGCAATTTGACACTTGCGGCGCTGCTCGGCATTGCAGCACTCGGCTGGGCCGTTAACGGGATCTGTGCCGCCCGCATCGAGGAAACGCCGGGCGCGGTTGAAGGTGGCGAAAATGCCTGGGACAGCATCAAGCAGGGGCTTTCATTACTCCAGCAGGACCGCACGTTTTTACACTTCAATCTGTGCCGGGCGTTGCTGCTTTCCAGTGCCCTGGCCCTTCCCTATCTGGCGCTGCTGGGTCAACAACAAAGCGGCAGCGAGCTAAGCAGCCTGGGGCTACTCGTTGTGGTATCCGGCCTGGCCGCCATGGTGGCAAGCCCCGTGTGGGGCAAGCGCGCTGACCAGTCCAGCCGAGGTGTCATGCGCGATGCCGCCATCGGCACGGCCGTATGCTGTTTGCTGGGTGCTGGCATTGTATGGCTGCCGACCGTCGTTTCCGAGCGTATATGGCCCTACGCGCTGATCTATGCCGCGCTGGTGATTGTTCATCACGGGGTGCGTCTGGGTCGCAAAACCTACCTGGTCGACATGGCAAGCCAGGATAACCGCGCCCTCTATGTGGCACTCTCGAACACCTTGACGGGCGTACTGATGCTGCTGGTGGGCGGGATGGTCGGCCTGTTGGCCCAGTGGCTGGGCAGTAGCGCCTTGCTGCTCGTTTTGTCCGCCACCGCCCTGGCGGCGATGTTCAGTGCCCTGCGATTACCGCAGGTTGAGTGACGTTCAGGATTGCAAAGCCGGGCAACGCTCGCCATGATGGTAAGTCGGTGGCAGCCGTTATGCGGCCTTTTGCTATCATAAAAATTACGTGACAATACGCCACGATAGGTTTGGAGCTGCAACAGGACCCCTTGATGAAACGATCTCCCATGATCAGCCCCGCGTTGCTCGAACGCATGGTTGACGCTTCCGAAGACGGCATTGTAGTTGCTGAACAGGAAGGCGACGAAAACATCCTGATTTACGTCAACAAAGGCTTTGAACGCCTGACCGGTTACAGCGCCGATGAAATTTTATATCGGGACTGCCGCTTTTTGCAGAACGAGGATCGCGATCAAGATCCTCTCAACGCGATTCGTGAGGCGCTGAGTGCAGGCAAGCCTTCGCGGGAGGTGCTGCGCAACTATCGTAAAGACGGCACCATGTTCTGGAATGAGCTGTCGATCACGCCGGTTTTCGACGAAGCCGATAACCTGATGTACTACATCGGCGTACAGAAAGATGTTACCGAACGCGTGGAAGCACAACAGGCACTCGCCGAACTCCAGGCCAAGCAGGCAGACACAAAAACAGAAAAATAAAACGACAAGGCTTGATCTTCAACCTGACCGGCGTTATATAGCGGCAAGGCGCTTGATGAAGCGCTTGGCGCTTTCTGTTGCTCTGCCAACCAGAAAGCCATAATGACGCCGGCACGCCGGCTTGGGTTGGAGGGCCAGTCATGAGCCGTAATCCCTTGAGTCGTGAAACTTTCTCTCCTGAAGACGGTGAAGTGGATGAGTTCGATTCCTCCGACGCCGTCAATGACGAACACTACAGCCGCTCTCGGCCGAGCAACAAAGCCGATACCCTGCGCGCCAGACGCCAGGTTGAGGCTTGGCTTGAAGAACGCCGCCTCAAACGCGCCATCGATGACGGCTGGGACGAAGAAGAGTAATGATGCAGACTCATCAGGAACATTCCTGATGTCTTCCCCGCTGCGGCATCGGGTACCAACCTGACCGCACCTAGACGGTCAGCCCTCCCTGGCTGGCCTTTCGTCACGTGGGGCTCTATCATCTGCCTATCGCTCAGCGGTGACGCTGGCATTTTTTTCATCAACTAGACGGATTTCCATGGCGCAATACGTTTTCACCATGAACCGGGTCGGCAAGATCGTGCCGCCCAAAAAGCAAATTCTTAAAGATATCTCGCTGTCGTTTTTCCCGGGGGCCAAGATTGGCGTACTGGGCTTGAATGGCGCGGGCAAATCCACACTGCTGCGCATCATGGCCGGTGTTGATACGGAGTTTGAAGGTGAAGCCCGTGCGATGCCGGGAATTAACGTTGGCTACCTGCCTCAGGAGCCGGAGCTCGACGACAGCAAGAATGTCCGTGAGACCGTCGAAGAAGCCCTGGGTGCTATCAAGGAAGCCCAGGAAAAGCTCGATGGTGTTTACGCTGCCTACGCCGAGCCGGACGCCGACTTTGATGCCCTGGCGAGCGAGCAGGCACGCCTGGAAAATATTATCGAAGCCGCCGACGCTCATAACATCGAGCGCAAGCTGGACGTCGCCGCTGAAGCGCTTCGCCTGCCTCCCTGGGACGCCCAGGTCGGCAACCTTTCCGGCGGTGAGCGCCGCCGTGTAGCGCTGTGTCGCCTGCTGCTCTCAAGCCCCGACATGCTGCTGCTCGACGAGCCGACCAACCACCTGGATGCCGAGTCGGTTGCCTGGCTCGAGCGCTTTCTGCACGACTACAGCGGCACCGTGGTCGCCATTACCCACGACCGCTATTTCCTCGACAACGTGGCGGGCTGGATTCTGGAACTGGACCGCGGCCAGGGTATTCCCTTCGAGGGCAATTACTCACAGTGGCTCGAGCAGAAAGAGCAGCGCCTGGGTCAGGAAGCCAAGCAGGAAGCTTCTCGCCAGAAAGCCATCAAGCAGGAGCTTGAGTGGGTACGCTCCAATTCGAAGGGCCGCCAGGCGAAAAGCAAGGCACGCCTTAACCGCTTCGAGGAAATGCAGTCCGGTGATTTCCAGAAGCGTAATGAAACCAATGAGATCTATATTCCACCCGGCCCGCGCCTGGGGGATAAAGTCATCGAGTTTCATGATGTGGCGAAACGCTTCGACGACAAGCTGCTTTATCAGGACCTTTCGTTCTCGGTTCCCCCCGGTGCCATCGTCGGCATTGTAGGCGGTAACGGCGCCGGTAAATCGACCATGTTCAAGCTGATTACCGGCCAGGAACAGCCCGATGCTGGCGAGGTCGTGATTGGTGAGACCGTGGATATCGCTTATGTCGAGCAGCTGCGCGATGCCCTGGACGACAAGCAGACCGTCTGGCAGGCCGTTTCCGGTGGTCAGGATATCCTTAACATCAATGGTTACGAAGTTGCTTCGCGGGCGTACGTGGGTCGCTTCAACTTTAAAGGCAACGACCAGCAGAAACGCCTGGATGAGCTGTCCGGTGGTGAGCGGGGTCGTTTACAGCTGGCGCAAACGCTCAAGCAGGGTGCCAACGTGCTGCTGCTTGACGAACCGTCCAACGATCTGGATATCGAGACGCTGCGTGCGCTGGAAGAGGCCCTGCTGGCCTTCCCGGGCTGCGCCATGGTGATCTCCCACGACCGCTGGTTCCTTGACCGGATTGCGACGCATATTCTGGCATTTGAGGGCGATTCGGAAGTGGTCTTCTTTGACGGCAACTACACCGACTACGAAGAAGATCACAAGAAGCGTGTGGGCAACGACACGCCCAAGCGTATGAAGTACAAGCGCATCGATGCTTAGTAGCCTGGTCCGAACAATCCTTGGCGGGGGCGCTGTAAACCCCTCCATGGGCGCTACATTCGCCATCCATGGCGAATAACCCCCGCTACGGGTTGATTCGGACTTTGCGCAAGATAAGTTGAGTCTTTTTTAGTAAATTGAGCCCCGCCATGCGGGGCTTTTTTGTGGGTATCCGCCAGCGGTTAGCCGTGATACGTCGTTTTACTGACCGCCTTGAAGGCGCCGCGCATCAGCCACTGTACCGGCGCAGGCAGGCTGACACCGCCCGCTTCCAGCGCCAGTTGGGCATGGTGATTTTTCTCCACGGCCACTTTGCGAAGCAGGGTACGTGACGCCTGATCAGCCTCCGGCAGGCGTGACTGCTGATCACTGAACCGCTTGGCGGCTTGCGTTTCGCTGGCGGCCAGCAGCCCCAGGCCAAGGCGCTCACTCAGTACACCCGTGGTTGCGCCAATACTGAGCGAGGCTATATAGAAACACGGGGCAAGCAGGCTTGCACGGCTATCCAGTTGCCGCAGCCGCTGGCTAAACAGGGCCAGATGGCCAAGATCATTGGTCGCGGATTGTTGCATTTGTGCGCTGGCATCCGGC
This sequence comes from Halomonas sp. G11, assembly GCF_001663515.1. Taxonomy (NCBI): domain Bacteria; kingdom Pseudomonadati; phylum Pseudomonadota; class Gammaproteobacteria; order Oceanospirillales; family Halomonadaceae; genus Halomonas; species Halomonas sp. G11. Next base: position 400,180 of record NZ_LYXG01000041.1, on the reverse strand, counting down.
CGTTGGGCAAATAGCCGCTGTCCCTGGTAAAGCCCTTGCAGGCACACTTCACCGCTGTGGTTGACGCGCATCATGCCCGCCACGTGGTGGGCCTCGAAGGCGGTCAGGGTTTCATCGGCTGGCGCTACCGGCACAGGCGCTTTAGAGCGCGCCGTGGGTGGCGCCAGCGTGCGCAGCGCACGGTCAAACTGATAGATCCATTGGTCAGAACGGGGGCATCGACGCCTCATGGCTCGCTCCTTGGCCGTGGGTCGTAAAAGTACAGCGACTTACCCGGCGGGCCAGGTAAACTGACGCCCGCCGAGCAGGTGCATGTGGATATGATAGACCGTTTGACCGCCCATTTCGTTGCAGTTCATGACGACGCGGTAGCCGTCGTCGGCAAAGCCCTGCTCCTGGGCGAGTGTTGCCGCGGTATATTGCAGCCGACCAACGGTCGCCAGGTCATCGGCATGAATATCATTGAGCGTGGCAATGTGCTTCTTGGGGATAATCAACTGGTGCGTGGGTGCCTGGGGATTGATGTCGTTGAACGCCAGCACGTGCTCGTCTTCATAGACAATATCCGCAGGGATTTCGCGGTTGATGATCTTGCAAAACAGACAGTCCATAAAAGCTCCTCAGTGAGCGTGACCTGGCAACACAGTTAAACGATTACCTGTGAGCCTAACGAAAACGCCGCTGTGACAACAAGTGGCGCACTAACGGTGCCAGGATAAGCTCCATGGCCAGCGACATTCTGGCGCCAGGCACCACCAGGGTGTGGGGCCGGGTCATGAACGAATCCTTGATCATCGCCAATAGCCAGGGAAAGTCCACCGTGGAAGGGTCACGGAAGCGGATAACCACGAACGATTCCGCATCCGTGGGGATGTCCTGCACCTCAAAGGGGTTGGAGGTATCCACCGTGGGCACGCGCTGGAAATTGATATGGGTGCGCGAAAACTGGGGTTGGATATAGCGCACATAGTCATCCATGCGGCCGAGAATGGTGTCGATGACCGCTTCCTGGGAGTAGCCGCGCATCTTGGTGTCACGATCGATTTTCTGGATCCATTCCAGGTTCATGGTGGGCGCCACCCCCACCAATAGATCGACATGACGGGCAATGTCGTATTCTTCCGTTACCAGGCCACCGTGCAGGCCTTCGTAAAACAGCAAATCGGTACCGCAGGGGAGCGACTGCCACTCCGTGAAGGTACCGACCTTGTGCCCCGCCTCGATCTTTTGTTTATCTTCGGCATGAATGTAGTGCCTGAAGGTGCCCGTGCCATGCTCGCCGTATTCGATGAACAAGCCTTCGAGGCGATCCAGCAGGTTGGCTTCGACGGCAAAATGCGACAGTTCGTTTTTGCGCTCGGGTTCTTCGCGGAACATGCGATGCAACTCGTCGCGGGTATAGCGATGGAAGGCGTCGCCGTCGACCATGGCTGCATGCACGTCTTCACGCAGGAACATACGCTCGAAGCTGCGCCGCACGGTGGTGGTACCGGCACCGGACGAGCCGGTGATGGCAATGATCGGATATTCACGGGACATCGGTCAGGTGCCTCTTGCTTGCGCTAATGCCTGCACGACCGCCTCTGGTACTGCCACCGGGCGGCCCGACGCCATATCAATCAGCAGTTGATTGATACGTGCGGTCGCCACTGCCTTGCCACTCTCGGCGTGAGCGATGCGCTGGTAGACCGTCAACGCCTTGCCTTCGGGAGGCGGTACGGCGGTTTCGACCATCAGGGCATCCGGCCAGCGTGCTTCGCTTTGGTATTGCACCGCCAGATCAGCCACCACGCTGGGATAGCCCTGCATGTCCCATTCAGGCAGATCAAGGGCGGCAAACGCCTGGATGCGCGCCTCATGGAGCAGCGAGACCAGCGCGTCGTGGCCGAGATGACGACCGTAGTTCATATCCGTGACGCGGACGCTTAGCGAATGGCGATGAATGATCGCTGCGTCGGGAAAATCGAGCTGAACCCGTTCCATCCAGTTATCCTTGTTGTGATCGGAAAGCGTTGTGATCGGAAAGCGAGGCAGGATGCCCATGTGGCTATCAAAACGTCAACCTTCGGGGGAAGCGTCAATCTTCCCGGGCAATCGCACGGTGCGCGATATCACGGCGACAGATAACGCCCTCCCAATGAATTTCATCGACGCCCTGATACGCCTTCTGTTGCGCCTGGGAGACGCTATCCCCAAGGGCGGTAACGCACAGTACGCGGCCCCCTGCCGTCAGGACATCGCCCTGGTCATTGTGTTGGGTACCCGCATGAAACACCTTGCAGCCATGACGTTCGGCATTGGCAATGCCGTGAATCACGTCGCCCTTGCGGTAGCTGCCTGGGTAACCACCCGCAGCCAGTACGACACCTACCGCGGCGCGAGTGTCCCACTCGCAGCGCTGACCGGCCAGCTTGCCTTGTGCACCGGCAAGGCACAGCGCGGCAAAATCCGAGGTCAAGCGCAGCATGATGGGCTGGGTTTCCGGATCGCCAAAGCGACAGTTGTATTCGATCACCTTGGGATTACCCTGGCCGTCGATCATCAGGCCGGCATAGAGAAAACCGCTGTAGGCATGGCCTTCGGCGGCCATTCCCTTGACCGTGGGCAGAATCACCTGCTGCATGATGCGTTCATCGACATCCGGGGTGACCACGGGCGCCGGTGAGTAGGCACCCATGCCGCCGGTATTGGGTCCGCTGTCACCGTCGTAGGCGCGTTTGTGGTCCTGGCTGGTCGCCATGGGCACCACATTTTCCCCATCGACCATGACGATAAAGCTGGCCTCTTCACCGTCCAGATATTCTTCGATCACCACCCGTGCGCCTGCATCGCCAAAGGCATTGGCTTCCAGCATGTCACGGATCGCGGCTTCGGCCTCAGGCTGGCTCATCGCCACAATAACGCCTTTACCGGCCGCCAGGCCATCGGCCTTGATGACGATGGGCGCGCCTACTTCGGCCAGGTAGTCAAGCGCTGGCTCAACGGCTGTAAAGGTTTGATAGTCGGCCGTGGGAATCGCATGACGCGCCAGGAAGTCTTTGGTAAACGATTTCGAACCTTCCAACTGGGCGGCTGCCTGGGTCGGGCCAAAGATGGCCAGCCCCGCGGCCTGAAATTGATCCACCACGCCTTCAACAAGCGGCGCTTCCGGCCCCACCACCGTCAACGCCACGTTTTCCTGGCGTGCAAACGCCACCAGTGCGGAAATATCGCTTGCTTCGATGGCGACGTTGGTCAGCTTTTCCTCACCGGCGGTGCCTGCATTGCCCGGTGCTACAAACACCTGCGATACGCGCGGCGACTGAGCCAGTTTCCATGCCAACGCGTGTTCGCGACCACCGCCGCCTATCATCAAAACCTTCATGGATATCCTTCTTTGCGGAAGAGCAGATTAATGGCGGTATTATGCCACAGCTTGCCCGCGCGTCGCTGGCGCTTAGGTTGACTTGTCGTCGCTCTTTTTATCATGAGCTTTTTCATCATGAGCTTTATCGTCATGAGTTTCGTCGCTCTGGCCCGGATCGTCGCTGTCGTTTTTGCCGGTGGGCGGCGCCTGGTTCATGGTCTTCTGCCAGAAGCGCATGTTTTCCTCGGCCAGCTCGCGCATAAACTCCATGGGCGTGTGGCGAATGGCCTGCTGCCACTGGCTCTGCATGCGCTTTTGCTGCTCCATCATGATCTGGGTGCCCTGCTCCAGGTAACGCGCCAGCGGTAGCGGCGAGGACATGTCATAGACCCGGATCAACTGAGCCAGGAGGTCGTTGGAGAACACTTCGGCATCACTGTCGGCACTTTCCTGTTCGATGATAATCGACAGCAGGATCGTCCGCGTAAGATCTTCACCGCTTTTGGCGTCCTCGACCCGAAACGGCTCTTCCTCGAGAATCAGACGGCGCAGATCCTCCAGCGTCACGTAACGGCTTTGTTGGGTATCATACAATCTGCGATTGGCATATTTACGAATGACGCGCACGGCGATTCTCCTTAAACGCGATAGGGCTTTGCTTCCCGTTGCTGTTATTGTGCCTGCACTTGGCGGCCATGCAAGCCATGTAGCGATATTCAATAGGCGTCGCGTCGGCCGGGACGTGACATACGGGCTTTTCTCTACCTTTCCAAGCACTCAATAATCGAACACTGCCATGAACCTGATTTTACTCGAACCTCACGATCTGGCCCAGAACGGCCAGGCACTGCTGCGCGACCAACGCCGTCTGACACACCTGCGCGAGGTACACCGCGCCCAGCCAGGGGATACCCTCACCGTTGGCTGCGCCAACGGGCTGATCGGCAAAGCCGAATTGACTGCCATTGGGCCCGATCAGGCAACATTGCGCTGGGAACACCTTGGCGAACCACCACCGCCCGCCCTGCCCGTGCACCTGGTACTGGCATTACCCCGCCCGCGTATGCTGGCACGCACCCTTGAACACGTGACCGCGCTTGGCGTTAAGCGCATGACGCTGCTGCATACCAAACGGGTCGAAAAAAGCTATTGGCAATCCCCCGAACTACGTCCCGAGAAGATACACCAGCATCTGGTGCTGGGCCTTGAGCAGGCACGCGATACCGTGATGCCCAGTGTGGCCCTGGTGAAGGGCTTTCGGGCGTTTCTAGACGAGCATTTGCCAGCGCTACTGACACAGGGCCGTGGTCTTGTCGCCCACCCGGGCATGGCCCACCCTTGCCCGAGGGGCATCAGCGAGGAAACGGTCTTGTTGATAGGCCCTGAAGGCGGCTTTATCGACTGGGAAGTGGATCAATTGTTGAACGCGGGCTGCGAAGGCATGCACCTTGGCCCGCGTATTCTGCGCGTGGAGACCGCCGTGACCGCTTTATTGTCACGGCTTTTCTAAGGTTCAGGTCTTATCGCTGGCGTCATCTTCGTCGGGATCATGGGCCACTACCTCAGCATCATCGCCGCAGTCGGGCTCTTGCATGAAGGTTTCACGCACATCGAGCAAACCGAGGTGGCTGATGGTGCGCCGCCCCAGCAATAGCGGGTAATTCATGTCTTCCCGGTTACGCAGGCTGAACTGCTCTTCGTAGACGGTGTCGCCCATGCACACGTTGAGCAGTACCACAGGGCGCTCGTCTACGCCACCAGCACCGCGAACTCTTAACTCGCGATAGAGTGGGCGCTCTAACTCGTCGCTAAATACCTCACCACTTTCCTGGTCTTCAAGCTTGAGACGAAAACGCACCCAGTCTTCATCGTCCTTTTCAAACATCTCGATGTCTCGAGCGTCCAGCGACGAGGTCAATGCACCGCTGTCGAGTTTGGCTTTGACTTCAGTTCCCCAGGGTTGCAGCGTTGCCTTTTCCACCCAGCCAAATACCTTGTCGTCATTGGCCATTGCCTGACTGCTTGCCAGTGCCGTGACCATGGCGAAACCACTCAACAATGTCGTTACTACCTTGGGCATCATCATTTCCTGTCCTGATATCCTTTGGAAGAAGAGCTACTCAACCCGCTGACGCAGCCGCTCGAGCAATGATTGCGTCGCAAAGCCATCAGGGGTCAATCCCTCAGCCCGCTGAAAGGCACGCAGGCCCTGGCGGGTGTTGGGTCCCATAATGCCATCGGCGCCGCCAACGTCGTAGCCAGCCTGGTTGAGGTAGCGCTGAAGCGCTTGGACATCATCCCGCGTCAAAGGTGCCTCTTCACGCGGCCAGCTTTGCTGGATGCCATCCCGCCCGGCAATGGCGTCGCTCAGCGTTGCCACCGCCAGCGCGTAGCTGGTTGCGTTGTTATAGCGCAAAATGGCACGGAAATTGGGCCCGACTAAAAACGCGGGCCCATCGGCCCCGGCAGGCACGATGATGTCGGCACTATCAAAACGCGGGAGTTCGCCGCTCACGGCTTCCACACCCTGCTCTGCCCAGGCCTGACTGTCACGACGGCCAGTCTGGGCGTAGTCGTAGTCAGCCGGCAGATTGACCTCAACGCCCCAGGGCTGGCCAGGCTGCCAGCCCGCGCGGGCCAGGTAGTTGGCCGTTGACGCCATGACATCCGGAATGCTCTTCCAGATGTCACGGCGGTTATCGCCATCACCGTCGACGGCATAGGCTTCAAAACTGGTGGGGATGAACTGGGTATGCCCCATGGCACCCGCCCAGGAGCCACGCATTTGCTCAGCGGCGATATCGCCTTGCTGGATTATCCGTAAGGCAGCGAGTAACTCCTCGCGGGCGAATTGCTGGCGACGGCCATCAAAGGCCAGCGTCGCCAATGCTTCGAGGGTGGAGAAATCACCGAAGTTGCTACCGTAATTACTTTCGATACCCCAGATGGCGACAATAATTTCGGCGGGAACACCGTAGCGTTGTTCCATTTGCTCTGCCGTACGCCGATGTTCTGCAAGCCGATCCTGCCCGTTGTTGATGCGGGTGCTGGAAACCGCCGTATCAAGGTATTCCCAGATGGGGCGCACGAATTCGGGTTGGTAGCGATCCAGCTCTATGATCCGTTCGCGGTAGCGGACCTGATCGAAAGCCTCACGTAGCGTCGCTTCGCTGATGCCCTGATCCTTGGCGTAGCGACGGAAGGCGTCGCGCCATTGGCTAAAGCTCTCGTGCTGTATGTCTTCCGCAACCTGGGCATCCACCTCGGTCATCAGCTGCTGGTTCGCAAGTGCCGGAGGGCTCAAAAGCAATACGGCCGTCATCCCGAACGTGGCGCTGACCGAGGCAATTGTCAGCTTTTTATACAACGTCATTTTATACAACATCATGGCTTCCTTAAGGCAGTCCTTGGCAGCCTCCGATGATGGCGCAGAACGCTTTAGGTTACTAGAGCCTGATCACCACAGGCGAGTCAACAAGACGACGTGGGCAAGTACGACGATCACGGTTAATAGCGTGCGCAGCTGCCAGTACCAGCTTGGCCAACCAAAGCGCCCATTGCGGCTGAGATCATACCCCCAAACAAACATAAAGCCGACACCCAGCACGACCAGCCCCCAAAGTGGACTGAACAGTAACGCAGGCCAGGCAATCAAGCTAGGCGCCATGGCGATTAGCAGCCGAGAGCTATGGCCCGGTTGCGGATTCTGCAGCGCCGCTCCCCAATGGGTGCCCCCCAGAAATGACAAGATCACCGCGCTGTAACACAAGAACGCTCGCACTGCGGTTTCTTGCCAGCCCCCAGGCCCCCAGCCTGCCAATCCGAGGGTCAGCAGGAAAGGCAACAAGCCTGCCAGCCCCAACAACCAGGCGGTACGGCGATCTTCCATGGATACTCTCATCAGTTACTCGTCTGTCAGTTACTTGTCTATCCAGTTACTCGTCAGTTGCTTCCAGTTGCGCTTCATCGATCAGCCAGCGCTGCCAGGCCTCGGGTGCCACCCGAGGTGCCGGGAAACGTCCAGCGGCAACTCGCCATGGCTGGTGCCGAGCCAAACCATTGGGCAAATTTTCCAGTTCAGGCAGCCAGTGCGCCACATAAAAGCCTTTAGGGTCATAATGGCCTGCCTGCTTCAATACGTTGAAGTAGCGATCCTGGCGCGGATCGCGCCCGACCCCGGCAATATAACGCCAGTTGCCCCAGTTACTCGCCACATCGTAGTCCAGCAGGCAGTGCTCGAACCAGGCAGCGCCCAGTCGCCAGTCCACGCCCAGATCCTTGACCAGGAAGCTGGCGACGTTCTGGCGGACACGGTTGGAAATCCACCCCGTGCGGCTGAGCTCCAGCATCGCGGCGTCGATAAAAGGCACGCCCGTCGTCGCGTTGCGCCAGGCGTCAAAGTCCGGATTGGTAGCAGGCAGTTGAGCCCTACCGAACAGGGTCTCACCCTCCAGTTGCGCCGCGCGTAAAAAATACTCCCGCCACAGCAACTCGAAACCAATCCAGTAGCTGGATTCATTACTGCCGTGCTGTGATTCCCAGGCTTTCACCTCATCCTGCACCTGACGCGGCGATATGCAACCATGGGCCAGCCAGGGTGAAAAGCGCGTAGAAAAATTAGCCCCCAAGAGCCCGTTGCGGGTTTTCTTGTAGGTCGCCGGACCATGTTGCTGCCAGATGTACTGGTGCAGGCGCGCACGGCCCGCCGCTTCGCCGCCTGCAAAATCCAACCCTTGGCGCGCATCGGGCTGCCAGTTCGCACTGACGGCACAGACCTTGTTCAGCGGCGGAAAGCCACGCGGCGCGTCGGGCCAGGCGGGTAAGGTAACCGGCGCGGCCAGGCTTGGGGGAATGACGCAATGTTTCTCGACCTGGCGTCGAAAGGCCGAGAAACTATCAGGCAGTTGAGATAGATCGAACGGCAGGGCCTGCTCGTCGATCAACCGGCCCGATTCATGACACTCAACCGCAGTGGTCTCCGACAGTCGATCCCTGACCGCCTGGATTTGCTGTTTTTCTTCTACGCCGACGTGCTCGGCAACCCTTACCTTGCGCGCCTGGAGCTTTCCGGCGAGCGCCACAACCTCCTTGACGGGATCGCCGATACGCACCAAGAGGTCGCTGCCCCGCTGTAACAGCTCGCCGCGCAGTTCCATCAGGCACTGCCACAAGAAACGTAGCCTTGCCGGACCAATTCGTGAGACGTCGTCATCGTCGAATAATGGCGCCAGCCATGCCTCATCAAGCACATAAAGACAGACAAGATGATCCGGCAGGTCGTCCAGGCGCAGCAGCGGGTTATCCGTCACTCTGAGGTCGTCGTGCAGCCAGACGATATCGATCGTGCTGTTCATGCTCAGGTCTCCTCAGCGCGTTTTGCTATCCGGGCTTCGCGCTGACAGCGTTTGCTGCAATAGCGGACCTCATCCCAGCATCGCGCCCATTTCTTTCGCCAAGTAAACGGGCGCTGGCAGTGAACGCAGACTTTTTCCGGTAAATGGTGTTGATGTGGCATCTTGATGTTCGCCTAACAGAAGGCGCCCTCTAAACATAGACATCATATCTTATACAGTACAACTATTGTACATATATTTTCCATGCCTATGCGCCATTCGCCGGTGCCTCCAGGTACAAAAAAGCCACCCGTAGGTGGCCAATGACAAAAAGGTTTCTCTTCACGCTCCCATGAAGCTGTCGTGAATCTCTTCCTTGATTTCCTCCAGCATCTCGACGCAGTCCGATGAAAACGTCGGCGACAGGATTGAGATGTGTTTGTGGCCTCGCCTCGCCATTTTTCCAACCTTTTTAGCTCACTAAACATCAAATCATTGCCAACATGGCTTCACAAACGCGCTTTAAAATTGTATAAAATATAAAAAAGACAATCGACGAATATCCTGTCACTAAAATCTGGCTATCACACAACGACAAACCAAGGTGCTCCATGAAGAAAATCCGTGTCATCGACTCCCATACGGCAGGTGAACCTACCAGGCTCATCATGGAAGGCTTTCCCACCCTGGCAGGCAAGACCATCGCGGAAAAATGCGATGACCTGAGACAGCATCACGATCAATGGCGGCGCGTCAGCATGCTGGAACCCCGCGGGCATGATGTGTTGGTAGGTGCTCTGTATTGTGAACCGGTATCACCCGGAGCCACCTGTGGCGTTATTTTTTTTAACAATACCGGATACTTAGGCATGTGCGGTCACGGCACAATTGGCCTGGTGGCGTCGTTATACCACTTGGGGGTTATTACCCCGGGTGAGCATTACATTGACACCACAGTGGGCCCTGTGAGTGCAACGCTTCATGAAGATGGCGCCGTCACCGTACGCAACGTGCCGGCCTACCGTTTCCGTCGTGAAGTCTCCGTCAATGTACCGGGCTATGGCGTCGTCCATGGAGATATCGCATGGGGAGGCAACTGGTTTTTCCTTATCAGTGACCATGGGCAGTCGCTACGACTCGACAATGTAGAAGCTTTAACCGCTTTCACCTGGGCAGTACGTCAAGGCCTTGAAGCAGCATCCATTACCGGCGCAAATCAAGGCTTGATCGACCATATCGAACTCTTCGCAGATGACCCAGAGGCGGATAGCCGCAATTTTGTACTCTGCCCAGGCAAAGCCTACGACCGCTCGCCTTGCGGCACCGGTACAAGTGCAAAGCTCGCCTGTCTGGCCGCAGACAGCAAGCTGCCACCCCATACCACCTGGCGGCAGGCAAGCATTTGCGGCAGCCAGTTCGAAGCTTATTACGAGTGGGAAGGAGAGCAAATTCGCCCCTATATCAAAGGGCACGCTTACCTCAGTGCAGACGCCACCTTGCTTATTGATGAACAGGATCCCTTCGCATGGGGGATTACCTCATGAGACGCCCCAACCTGACCAAGCCACTCGGGGCACTGTCACCACGGTTTTAAACACCCAGCGCCAACACGCCAAGCTCAAAAAAGGCGCTGACTCAGTAGCATGCAACACCTTTCAATCATCTATCCGAAAAGGAAAGCACGACAATGAACGACCAAATTTTTACCGGATGCATACCCGCACTGATGACCCCCTGCAACGCCGACCGGCAACCTGATTTTGACGCCCTGGTCGCCAAAGGGCGTGCACTAATTGAAACCGGCATGAGTGGCGTCGTGTATTGCGGTTCGATGGGCGACTGGCCTCTATTAAGTGAAGCGCAACGCCAAGAAGGCGTTGAACGCCTTGTTAAAGCCGGTATTCCCACTATCGTCGGGACCGGTGCAGTCAATAGCAAAGAAGCTATCTCCCATGCTGACCATGCCGCCAGAGTCGGCGCCCAAGGGCTAATGGTCATTCCACGGGTGCTGTCACGTGGCACGTCGGTGGCCGCCCAAAAAGCCCATTTCTCGGCAATACTACAAGCTGCACCCGACCTGCCTGCGGTTATTTACAACAGCCCCTATTACGGTTTTGCCACCCGCGCCGATCTATTCTTCGAGCTACGTGACCAGCACCCCAACTTAATCGGCTTTAAAGAGTTCGGCGGTGCCGATGACCTACGCTACGCAGCTGAAAACATCACCTCCCAGGACGATAAAGTGACGCTTATGGTGGGTGTCGATACCACTGTTTTTCATGGCTTCGTAAATTGCGGCGCAACAGGTGCGATTACAGGCATTGGCAACGCCCTTCCGCGCGAAGTCCTGCATCTTGTGTCACTGAGTAAAAAAGCCGCCCAGGGTGACGTTGAGGCTCGTCGTCAAGCCAAAGAGCTTGAGGATGCGCTAAGCGTACTTTCTTCCTTTGATGAAGGGGCAGACCTCGTCCTGTACTACAAACACCTGATGGTACTCAACGGTGATACTGAATACGCATTGCACTTTAATGAAACCGACCAGTTAAGCGATGCCCAACGTCACTATGTAGAAGCTCAATATGATTTATTCCGTCGCTGGTACGCAGAGTGGTGCGAATCCCTGAGTAACTAAAACAATGCGGAATACGCTCTCTACACTCACCAAGGAGACGACCATGACCCTTGAAGGCAAGATGTTGATTGGCCAACAAGCCATTCGTGGCCAGCGTGATGCCATTTTCGCCATCAATCCAGCCACCAACCACCGTCTTGAACCGGCCTACCCCGGCGGGACGCAAGAAGACGTTGATAACGCGTGTCAACTCGCCTGGGACGCCTTCGATATCTACCGTGAAATTCGCTTGACCGATCGGGCCAACTTTCTTGAAACCATCGCCGATAATATCGAATCACTTGGCGAAGAGCTGATTGATCGTGCCGTAGAAGAAACAGGGTTACCCCACGCCCGAATTCAAGGCGAGCGCGGGCGCACCTGCCAGCAACTGCGCCTGTTTGCCAAAACTGTCCGCGCCGGTGAATGGCTTGACGTACGCATTGATAACGCCATTCCAGAACGCCGCCCCCTACCTCGTGCCGACCTTCGTCAACGCCATATTGCCCTGGGCCCCGTTGTTGTTTTTGGTGCTAGCAACTTTCCGCTGGCTTTCTCAGTAGCGGGTGGAGACACCGCCTCGGCGCTAGCGGCTGGGTGCCCGGTGATTGTGAAGGCCCATTCTGCTCACCCCGGCACCAGTGAGCTGGTTGGGCGAGCGATACAATCAGCCATTGCTCAAAACGGCCTACCGGAGGGAGTTTTTTCACTTATCTTTGGCTCTGGTCGCGAAGTTGGCCATGCCCTAGTCACCCATCCGACTGTTAAAGCTGCTGGTTTCACAGGATCGCAGAGCGGCGGACTAGCGTTATGGCGAGCGGCCCAGTCGCGCGCCGAGCCCATTCCGTTCTATGCAGAAATGAGCTCAATCAACCCGGTTTTTCTACTGCCGGAGGCACTTAAATCGAAGGGGACTGCGCTGGGAGAAGCGTTTGTCGGCTCATTGAACATGGGGGCGGGTCAATTTTGCACCAACCCAGGATTAGTGATCGCGGTCCAGGGTCCAGAGCTAGATACGTTCATCAGCGCCGCGAAGCACGCGCTAGAAGGCAGCAAAGCACAGACAATGCTCACGCCAGGTATTCATGAAGCCTATGATGCTAGCTTAAAAACGCTTTCCACCAGCAAAGCCAAGGAAGTTGCGCGTGGGCAGAACGAGCAAGGCCCCAACCAGTGTCGGCCAGGCCTGTTTATGACCTCCGCCGCTGACTTTTTAGCCGATGAAACACTACAAGCCGAAGTGTTTGGCGCAACATCACTTATCGTGGTCTGCCAAAACGAAACCGAACGTCGCCATGTGGCCGAACACTTAGAGGGCCAATTAACAGCAACTCTGCACATGGAAGACGATGATACTGAAGCCGCGCGTGCCCTGTTACCGGTACTCGAACGAAAAGCTGGACGGATACTGGTCAACGGATGGCCGACCGGCGTCGAGGTATGTGATGCAATGGTTCACGGGGGCCCCTTCCCCGCGACATCAGATGCACGTACTACCTCAGTGGGTACCGCAGCCATTTTCAGATTCCTTCGCCCCATCTGTTATCAAGACTTACCTGCCGAATTGTTGCCCGAGGCGCTCGCGGACGATAATCCCCTGGTGCTCGACCGTCTCATCGATGGGCAGCGCTCCATAAAATAAACAATGATTAAGCCGCTCTTTTCAGCTATCCGGAGAGCGGCTGCTTCCGACGTCGCTCCCACCACTAGCGACTCACCATATCCAGCTATGCCTTATATACGTCATATCTAATTAGCGATATTTCAAGCAAGCCACTCTGCAAACATAGACACCCGGCGCATTTTGTATAAAATGTGCAAACATTGTTTTGGTAAATGTGGGGGCTATGGCTACGTATAAAACACGCGCACAATTTGTCGCCGACGACTTGCGCAGCCGCATTTTGGGCGGCGAATTCAAGGGCGGCACGCAGTTACGTCAGGACGCACTGGCCAGAGACTACGACGTTAGTCGTATACCCGTACGCGAAGCCTTGTTAACCCTTGAATCGGAAGGTTTGGTCGAATTTTATGCCCATCGTGGAGCCTTCACCACTGAGCTCTCCGTTGCCAAAATACAAGAGCTGTTTGAGCTTCGTATCCTGCTTGAGACCTATGTTTTCAGGCATTCCATACCCAAGCTGACAGAAGAAGACCTCCAAAAAGCCGACAATATACTGCGCAAATACGATGAAGCGTTAAATACAGGCGGGGAAATCAATAATTGGAGCGAGTACAACTACGCTTTTCACCTCACCTTATATGCGCCAGCCGAGCTTCCCGAAACACTGGCGTTAATTAACCAACTAAACACCAAATCTGATCGCTATATCCGGATGCAACTCCTCTATACCCAAGAAATAGAGAAAGCTGAAGAGGAGCACCATGCCTTATTAGCGTTGGCACGCAAAGGCAGTATCGATGAAGCCTGCGAACTATTAAAGAATCATATTCGGGAAGCCTGCGAAGCGATTGTCAGCCTGCTAAAAGAACGCACGCTCAATACAGAAGGTGTCTAGGCTAACCTCACGCATTTCGCTCATACCACGAAGTCTCTGCAACTCACCTCATAGAAATCGCCACTTGCTGCTTACCTCTCTGAGCCATGCGGGTGGCGTTATCAGCTTCGTTAATTTGCCCTAACAGCGCTGACTCCACTGGCGGCATGATACCTCTCCATGCTCAGCTAGGCATCGTACCCGCCAAGCCCCGCCAAGCCTGCAGGCATGGTTGATATAGGGCTCCTGAATTCATTCTTCCGTATTACCTTATTCTACCGGCCTTGGTGCCTTCCGCAGGTTATTCCCTGCTACCTCCTCTCGCCTACTTTCCATCCTATACGTGTTGCACTCACAAAACACATATATTATATTTTATACAATCGACAAAATAAAAAGGGACGCAACTTTATGGCACATACCTCTTCGCCTCCGCCCAATGTTGACGCCGAGATCGTCGTTGTTGGTGCTGGCATTATCGGTATAGCCTGCGCCTTGGCGCTCAGTCAGCAGGGATGGCAAGTGCTTGTTATCGATAAACAGCGCCCAGGCCTGGGAACCTCATTCGGTAACGCAGGGCACATGGCAACTGAACAGGTATTCCCTATTGCCGACACTTCGATTTTGAAGCGCCTGCCCTCCATGTTGCTAGACCCAATGGGGCCGCTTCGCCTTGACTGGCGGTATCTACCCAAAGCCCTTCCTTGGTTTACCAAGCTACTTTTAAACCTTCGCCAAACTCGTTATCAAGCCAGTACTGCTGGGATTCGGGCGCTCAATCAATCCAGTTTGCCCGCATGGCATCGACTACTCGATTCGATCAATGGCAGAGCATTGTTGAAAGAGGACGGCTCTTTTCTGATCTACGAGAACGAAGCATCCGCTCCAGAGATAAAAGCGCTGCAGTCACGAATGAACGCCCAAAACGTTGCGGTGGATCACTGGCAGGGTGACGCTATTAGGAAGTTCGCCCCGCAACTTTCCACCTCAATACAAGGTGGGCTCTTCTTCCCCGACACCGCCCATGTAGTAGACCCGTGGCAAGTGTCCAATGCGCTAGTAATGGAGGCTCAGCGGCATGGCGTGCGGTTCATACAAGAAGAAGTCCTTTCAGGAGCAACAAATAGCCAAGGTGTAACGTTACGAACGGCCCAAACCGAGGCAATACATGCCGACAAAGTACTGATCGCTTGCGGTGCCCATTCGCGCAAACTTACGGCTTCGCTAACCGGTAGCAAGGTGCCGCTCGATACAGAAAGGGGCTACCACCTGATGCTTCCCAATGAAAGAGCACGTCTTCCCGTCGCCATTACCTCTCTGGAACGCCGTTTTATCATGACACCGATGGAGGAAGGCTTGCGTTTAGCAGGCACGGTCGAGTTTGCCGGGCTAGAGCGACCGCCCAACATGGAACGCGCATGGAAACTCCATCAGTTGAGCCGAGGACTCTTCTGCTCGGACCTTGATATTTCCGAGGCGAGCCCCTGGATGGGGTTTCGACCTTCCCTGCCTGACTCTTTACCCATCATCGACTGCGTGAACGACGGCAAAGTATTGCTGGCCTTTGGGCATCACCATCTTGGCCTCACGCAAGCCGCTGTGACCGCAGAAATTATTGCCAACCTGGCAAGACAAGGAGAAACAACAGCCAACACACCCAACCCATTGCCTGATGTATTCCCTTACCGACTGAGTCGGTTCACTTCTTAACCCTCGATACACAAGCCCAAAACAATCGTAGAGGAAACACTATGTCTTCATCTGTAACGCAAACAAGGCTCCCTAGCATGGTGGAAGTGCTGGCCGTCATGGTCGGTTTTATTGCCATCATGTTTGTCAGTATCAACGTGTTGCAATTACCCATTCAGTTGGCTCTTTTTGCCTCTTGGTTTTTAGTTATGGCTCTGGGTTTAAAACTCAAGCTTTCTTACGAGAACATGCAGAAGGGGCTAATTGATGGCATACATAACGGTATGGAAGCTGTTTTGGTTCTGACCACGGTTGGAGCACTGATTGGCACCTGGATTGCTGGGGGGATCGTCCCTAGCATTATCTACTATGGCTTATCAGTCATGAATCCGCAGATTTTCCTGTTTGCCGCCTTTATTATTTGTGCTTTAACGTCACTTGCCACCGGTACGTCATTCGGGACCGTGGGAACAGCAGGGGTCGCGATGATGGGCATAGGTCATAGCTTTGGCATCCCGCTTCCCCTTGTGGCCGGTGCGGTTATTTCTGGTGCCTATGTGGGCGACAAGATGTCACCGCTTTCCGACACAACCGTCATGACGGCCTCATTATGCAAGGTAGGTCTGATCGACCATATCCGGTCCATGATGTGGGTAAGCGTCCCCGCCATTCTAATTGCTTCCGTGTTATTTTTAGTGGTCGGCTTTTTCTACGTAGACGATAGTGCCGACACATCTCGGGCCACGATGGCCATGCAGGCACTTGAATCCCACTTTACCGTCAGCCCATGGCTTCTATTGCCCGCTGCCATTGTCATTTTGTTGCTGACGCGTCGTTTCCCTGCCATTCCTGTCATCACCTTCGGTGCGGTTTTAGGAAGCATTTGCGCTTGGTGGGCTCAGGGAATTGCCCCCATTGAAGCGATTAGAATTGCTTACGTGGGTAACGCCATTGAATCCGACGTGGAATTTCTGAACACACTGCTGAATCGAGGCGGCATTGAGTCGATGCTCGGCGTTATTGCCCTCATCTTGTTTGCGCTTGGGCTTGGCGGCCTAATGGAGCGAGTTGGTATTCTTCAGTCAATCAGCAACGGGTTCCTGCGTTGGGCCAACAACCCCGGCCGCCTCACTATCTCGACAATGCTCGGCGGCTTCTTCGGGAATTTCTTCGGGGGCGCAGCTTACGTTTCATTAATCACTGCGAGCACCATCACCGAAAAGAACTACGACAAGCAGGGAATTGATCGGCGCGTTCTTTCACGTAATACCGAAGCCGGTGGCACTATCACCACCCCCATGGTCCCCTGGACAGACGGCGGCGTGTTCATGGCCGCAACGCTGGGTGTTTCGACGCTAACTTACCTGCCATTTCTGTGGTTCCACATGCTGGTAATTGCCATCGCCATTTTCTACGGTTTCGCTAATATCGCCATTTGGCGAACCCAACCTATAACCGACGACGCGCCATCGGCAGGCACAACACCTTCAATGCAAACCTCATAGGCGATCAATAAACTCGCTCCTCCCAAAACAAGGCCTGCGTTATCCAATCGATAACGCAGGCCTTTTTATGACGACATTCTAAAATGTCATTTACCTACGTTTAAGAAAACCAAATGGCTTAATGGTTATAGTCACTTAAGTACGCGGCAACCACCCCGACAATTCATTGTTGACCACTGCCACCAGCGCATCGATGTGGTCTTCACGGTCGTTCAGGCAGGGTATATAACTGAAGGTCTCTCCCCCCGCTTCCATGAAGCTGTCGTGGATCTCTTCCTTGATTTCCTCCAGGGTCTCGACGCAGTCCGATGAAAACGCCGGCGACAGGATGGCGATGTGCTTGTGGCCCTGCTTGGCCAATTCAGCTACGTGATCGACGGTCTGGGGGCCGACCCACTTTTCGGGGCCAAACTGCGACTGGAAGGCGGTGTCGACTTCTTCCTTGCTGAACCCCAGCTTTTCGCGCAGCAGGCGCGTGGTTTTCTGGCATTGGCAGTGGTAGGGGTCGCCTTCAAGCAGGTAACGCTCGGGCACGCCATGATAACTGGCGACCAGCTTGGTCGGCCGGGACGTGAATCCTTCGTAGGCTTCCCGCACCGAGTTGGCCAGCGCATCGGTATAGGCCGGATGATCGAAGTAGGCGGGCACGGTGCGGATGGACGGCTGCCACTTCATTTTCATCAGGGTACGAAACGCCTGGTCGTTGGCCGTCGCCGTGGTGGGCGAGCCGTACTGAGGGTAGAGCGGAAAGAAGACAATTTTTTCGCAGCCTTTCTCCTTCAGGCGGTTCAGCACGCTTTCGGTCGAAGGATTGCCATAGCGCATGCAGAAATCGACCTCCACATCATCGCCGTAGAGCGCCTTCAAACGTTCGGTCATTTTCTGTGTTTGCGCCCGGGTGGTGGTCAGCAGTGGGCTTTCGTTCAGTTCGTTGTTCCAGATGCTTTTGTAGGCGTTGCCTGATGAGAATGGCCGCTTGGTCAAGATGATCAGCTGTAACAACGGCTGCCACTTCCAGTTGGCGTAATCGACCACCCGTTTATCAGACAGGAACTCGCTCAGGTAACGACGCATCGACCAGTAGTCGGTGGCATCCGGCGTCCCCAGATTGGCCAATACCACGCCCACCTTCGCGCGGGGCACAGGGGGATGGTCGCTGGGGGCATGCATTAGGCGACCTTCGCCCGGCTGATCCTTTGCGACTTGCTCGGTCATGATATTCACTCCTGCTGACAGCACCTTGAAAAATAAATCCTATCACTTTTCTGCAAACCGGCGGCATAAAGTTATACTATTAACATTATTTGTACATATTTGGGTTAATTTATGTCTAAGCCTTTATTGCTCGTGCTGGGCGATCAGCTGTCGCTTTCTTTGACCACTCTGCGCCACGCGCCTGACAATGCCGTTGTCGCCCTGTGCGAAGTGGCCGACGAAGCGTGCTACGTTCCCCATCATAGCCACAAGCTTGGCCTGTTCTTCGCCGCCATGCGCCACTTTGCCTACCAACTGCGCCAACAGGGCTTCGAGGTTCATTACAGCAATCTGGATGATGCTGACAACTGCCACTCGTTGATCGAGGAAGCAGAGCGCCTGGCCCTGCTTTACGGCTGCGATGAGATACGCGTGACGCGTCCCGGCGAATGGCGGCTTTATGAAGCCATGCTGAACCGCCAAACCGCCGAGCTGCCCTGGCAGCTTCACGAGGACGATCGTTTTTTCACGACGCCCGACGACTTCAGCCAGTGGGCTGAGGGACGCAAACAGCTACGCCTTGAGTACTTCTATCGTGAGCAGCGTAAGCGCACCGGGCTGTTGATGGAAGACGGTAAGCCGATGGGCGGGCAGTGGAATTTTGATCATGATAACCGCGAGCCGATCAAGGGTGATCTGGCGTTTCCGGCGCCACCCAGGCATCACTACGAAAAGATGACCCAGGCCGCCTTCGATGCGGTGAAGCGTCATTTTCCCGACCACATGGGCGATCTGGCGACGTTCAACTGGCCGGTGACCCGCCGCCAGGCGCTCACGGATTTGCGCCATTTCCTTGACCACTGCCTGGTTGATTTTGGCCGCTATCAGGATGCAATCAGTGAAAGCTCCGACTTCCTGTTTCACTCCCGCCTGTCGGCCGCACTCAATATCGGCCTGCTCTCACCGCAAGAGGTGTGCCGGGCGGCAGAGCAGCGTTACCTCGATGGAGAAGCGCCAATCAACGCCGTTGAGGGCTTCATTCGCCAGATACTTGGCTGGCGCGAGTACGTGCGGGGGCTTTACTGGACGCAGATGCCCGGCTACAAGCGCCGCAATTCGTTAGGCTTCGAGCGTGATCTGCCTGCCTTCTATTGGGACGCCAAGACCGATATGCACTGCCTGAAGCGGGCAGTGGAAATGACCATGGACAACGGCTACGCGCACCATATCCAGCGTCTGATGGTAACCGGCAATTTCGCCCTGCTGTGCGGGGTCAAGCCAGAGGCATTATGCGACTGGTATCTGGCGGTATACATCGATGCCTGCGAATGGGTGGAGCTGCCCAATACGCTGGGCATGGTGCTCCACGCCGATGGCGGCCAGATGGGGTCTAAGCCCTACTGCGCGTCAGGCAAATACATCAACAAGATGTCAGATCATTGCCAACACTGCCGTTACTCACCCAACCAGGTCACAGGTGAGAAGGCCTGCCCCTTCAACAGTCTGTACTGGCATTTCCTCGAGCAGCACCGTGACACCCTGCAGCATAATCCGCGCATGAAATTGATTTATGGCTCGCTTGATCGCATGGCACCTGACAAGCGCACGGCCATTCATCAACAAGCGCAGCAATTTCTCGATCAGCTTGAAACTTCACCAGGTTACGGACAACCCCACCACACCGCTGGCTATACCAAGGAGACCACTTCATGAGTCGATTCAGCCCGCTTGACGCCAGTGCGCCTGCTACGCTCTACCACGATGGTCACTGTCCTTTTTGCCGCGTGGAGGTTAACTGGCTTTCCCGGCACCACCATCATGACCGCATCCGGCTGGTGGACATTCAGAGCGCTGAATTCAACGCTACCCACGATCAAGAGGCGTTTGAGGCAATGATGGGGTTGCTTCACGTAAAAGACAGCCAGGGCAACTGGTATATCGGCATGGAAGCTAGCCGAGCCCTGTATGCCGTTCTGGGATACCGGCGGCTGGTTTGGCTATCGTGCCTGCCAGGATTGAAGGGCGCCCTTAACTTGGGCTACCGATGGTTTGCCCGTCGACGGGTGCGACTGGGCCAATGGTGGGAAAAACGGTCTAGCGAATCGTGATAGCGCGCATGCAGAAGGTTTAAAAAACCAGCGGCACACGCGAGCTTAACGGGGCATTGTAGTGAGCATCACGGCCAATCATTTCGTCGTGGGCAACGTGCTGAACCAGATAAGCGCGGTGGATGTCGGCGCGTTTCAACTCCAGATAGATATCATCCAGCGCACGAAACATCATCGGCTTGCCACGCCGGGTCAACATATGGCGCGTGCCTTCCACGTCTTCCAGTTCCACTTGATAGTAGCGGCTGCCCGCATGGCTGATAACACGTATTTCGAAATTATCATGTTGAGCAACAAACGCCTTGAGCGACGTCATTTCCATGGTTCCCTCCTGGGGTTATTAGCATGTCAGTCACATAGCATGCCGAAAGATAATGGCATTTTTGTTGCAGTGCTATGTTAAGGCTATGACGCTGATGCCCCAGGAGAGTTCCTAGCTCAGGCTATTGATATTCCGAGGGGTCAATCGCCTTGCCCAGCGAATTGCGATCGATCCAGTTGCCTGCTTTGGTCTGCTTGTAACGAAACACCACTTTATCCCCTACCTTCACCGGCAACTCTGAGTCTTCGGTCTGGTAGCTGTATTTTTCGCCATCGACCTCAATGTAGTAGCGGTACAGGTCGGGCATGCCCAGCCACTCCTTGAAGGGCCCTTCGCGTTCGAGGGACTGCAACTCCCCGCGCGCTTCCAACTTGGGTAGACGCTGACGATTACCACGCCGAAAACCACCTGCCATGCTGTGCTCCCGTTCTGTTTGCTGTTTGGCCGGGCATTATACGAGCTTGCCGACCATGCTCAAGCGACTCATTACACATCTAGTCGCCGAAAGCTTCGCCGTAGCTGTCCGGTGCCAGATCTTCAAAGCGTGTGTAGCGGCCGATAAAGGCCATGTGCACGGTGCCGATGGGACCGTTACGCTGCTTACCGATAATCAGCTCGGCAATACCCTGATTATCAGGGTTATCTGGATTATAGACCTCATCGCGATAAACGAAGGCGATCACGTCTGCATCCTGTTCGATGGCGCCCGATTCCCTCAGATCCGACATGACCGGACGCTTGTTGGGGCGCTGCTCAAGGGAGCGGTTCAGCTGCGAAAGGGCGACGACCGGACAGTTGAACTCTTTCGCCAACCCCTTCAGTGAACGTGAAATTTCCGAGATCTCGCCGGTGCGGTTTTCGGAAAAACCGCTGATCTGCATCAGCTGCAGATAGTCGATCATGATCATCGCCATGTTGCCGTGCTCGCGCACGACACGGCGAATACGCGAGCGCATTTCATTGGGCGACAGCGCCGCCGTATCGTCAATAAACAGCTGCTTGTCTTTCAGCAGGTTGACCGCTGAGGTCAGCCGCGGCCAATCCTCATCTTCCAGTTGCCCGGTACGCACCCGGGTCTGGTCGATGCGCCCCAGGGAGGACAGCATCCGCAGCATCAGCGATTCCGCGGGCATCTCCATGGAAAACACCATCACCGGTTTATCGCTGGAAATGACGGCGTGTTCGACCAAATTCATGGCGAAGGTGGTGTTATGAACACAGATATCTTCCGCAACAAAGTTATGCGTATCGTCTACCGTCAAGTCGTAGACCTGCTGCATGCCGAGGGGCTCGATGGCGACAACCTCATCCCAATAAACATCGGATGTCGCTAGATTTTCGAGGTATGCATCCCCCTCTAAGAGGCGGGCAAATTCGGCAGCCCGGTGGCGTGATAGACAGCGCTCACTGCGACCTGACAAATGCGGGTTATAACCCACCGGCAAGGGGTCACCCGATTGCGCAAACAGCTCACGCCAGGAACGCTCGCCTTTCCTGGCCAGCACATAGCGATTGACCGACTTGGGCAAGCTATCGCGGTTACTGTGCGCGCGTTTTGTATTGAGACAGGCACGAAGCGGTTCTAATGCCTGCTCTTTGCTATAAATACCAATGTCCTGGATGAAACGTTTTTGGCTTGCCTGGTCAAGTATCTCAAGCTCCCAGGGTGATTGGCGCAGATTGGCATATCGATGTTGCTTCTCACGGATTTTGCACAAGATGCCAAAGCGGAGTAGCAAATGCTGGACATCGCGGATCAGTTCACGGCTTGATGATGAATAGCTGATACGGCCTTGGCCATTTGCCTGCACAAAGGCGCTGCCATCACAGGCAAAAAGACGGTTTAGAAACAGGGCTAGCGGCTGTTTAGGTAACCGAAATATGCAGTCTGGCATGCGCTTGTGCTGTGCCTTTTTGGCCCACACACCGTGCACTTCAAGAAACTGCCTGACAGGGTTTGGCGCATTTTTAGCCACAGCGCTATAGTCGAATTCAGCATTGTCCCTGGCCAAAGGCATGTTCAACGTCTCGCAAAGACGCATGTAAGTTGCCTGAGCAGGCACAGCGTTTCCATTGCACCAGGCACTAACCGCTGCTTTACTCACGTTTAGCAACACGGCCAACGCTTCCCCGGTCATGCGCTTGGCCTTTAGTGTCTCGCGCAGTGTTTGTGAAAACCGCTCCCTCAAAGGGTGAAAGCGGGCTGCATCACGGCTAACTCGCAAGACGGGTGCCCGTCCGGCCGCTTTGTCTGCATTTTCAACCAAACGACAAGTGACGCCAGGAAAATGGCTCACTGCTTGGGTAAATTCAGCGCGAAGTTCGGTGCTATGGTTGGTGAACATGGGGCAGGTTTGCGTTGTGCCCCCATCGGCCAACATGAACGCCAACGTCTTGACTTGATGCTCAGGCATTGCCTCTTGGCCAAACACCGGTATTTCCCGGGGCACTGCAATTCGCTCACCAACGGCTATCTTTTCCAGCGGTTGCCAGCCATCACCGGTTAAAAACGGATGCGTTAGCGTTGTCGCCACTTCTCTTCCTGTCGCCGTACGAACACGGAAAACGGGCTTTTCGCCATCATCGACAAACGCCGATGCACGGGATTGCTTCAGCTTGAAATCATCGGTTAGCGTCAGAAGCGGCGCTTGTTGACGTGCCACAAGTTCATCAATCGTGACCAGCGCGCCAGTGTCCGGGTCGACAAGACGCGACCCACTCATCAAGCACTTACCCATCGAGGGCCTTCCGGCGATGATCACCAGGTCGGACGGCTGCAGCCCGGATGTCATTTCATCGAGATCGCGAAAGCCCGACGATAAGCCGGTCATCTGGCCTTTGAGGTTGAAGAGTTCATCGATGCGGTCGACCGCCTTGGTCAACAGGTCGCTCATGCCAATCGGGCCGCCGGTTTTGGGGCGCTCTTCGGCAATCTGGAAGACCAGCCGCTCGGCTTCGTTGAGCAACTCATCGGCGGGACGCCCCTGGGGTGCAAAGGCCCCTTCGGCGATCTGGTTGGCGGCACGGATCAGCTTGCGCAACGTGGCCCGTTCGCGGACGATATCCGCATAGGCGCGAATATTGCTTGCCGAGGGCGTGTTCCTTGCCAGTTCGGCCAGAAACGCCAGCCCGCCCACGGTATCCAGCTGGTCACGGTCTTCCAGCGCTTCAGAGAGAGTCACCACGTCCATTGGCTGTCCGGACTCAGCCAGATGGATCATCACGTTGAACACCAGGCGATGCTCATAGCGATAGAAATCGTCGGCCACCAGACGGTCGGAAATACCGTCCCAGGCCTGATTATCCAGCATCAGCCCGCCCAGTACTGACTGCTCTGCCTCTAGCGAGTGGGGTGGCAGCTTGAGCGCTGCTGTTTCCTGGTCAGCGGGTGGCTGGTCCTGCATAACGAGCTCCTTTAAACACGACGGCGTCGTCAATAAACGCTATATCTTAGCCGCCGATGATCGCAATCACTACCGTGAGCGTCACGCTCGGCTGTCTACAAATACTGACTGTCTACCAATAATAAAGGGCGCGGGGAAATCCCCGCGCCCTTTAGGACGTTGCCGGTCGTACAGTGCTTACTCTGCGACGACGACGACGCGTACAGCGGCATCCACTTCAGCGTGCAAGTGAAGCGCGATGTCGTATTCGCCGGTCTGGCGAATCGGACCCAGCGGCATACGCACTTCGCTTTTGGAAACCTCGATACCGGCAGACGAAATGGCGTCTGCCAGGTCGCGAGGACCAATCGAGCCGAACAGCTTGCCTTCTTCGCCCGCTTTGGAGACCAACGACAGTTCGATGTCGTTGAGCTGTTCAGCGCGTGCTTCGGCTTCTGCCTTGCGCTCGGCCGCTTGGGCTTCGAGCTCAGCACGCTGGGCTTCGAACGCCGCAATATTATCTTTCGTTGCCGGTACTGCCAGGCCGTAAGGCACCAGGTAGTTACGACCATAACCAGGCTTCACAGTGACTTTGTCACCAAGGCCGCCCAGCTTACCAATTTTGTCGAGCAGAATGACTTCCATCTCGTAAACCTCTAGTCAATTGCTGCGGGCAAGGCGTGCGCGAATGTTCGCGAATGTATCTATCAGCCCCAACAGCAGCACAATGAGAATCGTGGGCCAGGTCGTGATCAGCAGCACATAGAACGCTACCAGCCACAGCCCGTTCATCCCCTTTAATCCAACAATACCATGCACTAATGCAATGCCAGCCACTAGCAGTGGTATCCAGGCCAGCATCGCCAACGCGGAGATGCCCAGCACCATGCTGATAACACTCAAGACAATCAGCACGATCAGTTCCTTGGGTGCTAGACGCAGCCCATGAAACTCTTCACGGAAACCACCCGGGTTATAAAGCCCAGCTTGCCAGCTACGCGCCAGTGCCAGACAGGCAACCGCGGCAAGCAGCACGACAAACCCAGTGACACCACCAACGACAAGTGCGGCTAGCTGCTGGGTATCATAGCCCTGATCGGCAAACTCGTTGAGCATCCGATCAACTTCCTGCGAGCCTTGGCGTAGCTGTTCGAGCATCTGCTCGGTACCCGCCGGTGGGCTGAAGATACCCAACTGTACCATCACGGCGGCGGCAATCGCGCCGAGAATAAGGGCTTCACTCCAGCGCATGCGCTCACGCAGGACAACGGCCATCAACGTCACCAGCAAGATGCTGGCCAGCGGAATCACATCACCCTGTACCCACCACATCCCGGCTGGCAGTGCCGCCGCGATGGTAACGGGCAGGGCTTGCGCAAAACCGCGTCGAAGCGTTACCAGTGCGCTGATGGCGGCACCCAGCCAAAACAGCCAGGGCACGAAGGTGGCCAACGCTGCCCCGCCTGCGGCGTAGGGCGTGCCACGCATTAGCCATCGCGCCAGTGCTAGCATCACGTTAAGCGCTTACTGGTGGCTGTCGGAATAGGGCAGCAGCGCCAGGTAGCGCGAACGCTTGATAGCCGTTGCCAGCTGACGCTGGTAGCGGGCCTTGGTGCCGGTAATGCGGCTTGGAACAATTTTACCGGTTTCGGTGATGTAAGCCTTCAGCGTGTCGAGATCTTTATAGTCGATCTGCTTGACGCCTTCGGCGGTGAAGCGGCAAAACTTACGGCGACGGAAAAAACGTGCCATGGAATAAGCTCCTTAGGTTACGTGGAGTGAATGCAATCAGGCAGATTCGGATTCAGATTCTTCAGCTTCAGCGCGCGGTTTTTCTTCGCGACGCGGACGCTTCTCTTCTGCCGGCTTCATCATCGGCGATGCTTCGGTCACGGCTTCTTTACAGCGCACAACCAGGCTGCGGATGATGGCATCGTTGAAGCGGAAGATGTTCTCGATTTCGTCGAGTGTCTCACCCGTACATTCAACGTTCATCAGCACGTAATGGGCTTTGTGGATCTTGTTGATCGGGTAAGCCAGGTGACGACGGCCCCAATCTTCAAGGCGATGCACAGTGCCGCCGCTTTCGGTCACGAGGCTGGTGTAGCGCTCGACCATGGCGGGGACTTGCTCGCTTTGATCCGGGTGGACCATAAACACGATTTCATAATGACGCATGGGATCTCCTTGCGGTTTGGCAGCTTCTTATGCGCAAGCACCAGGCAACGCGACATAGAAGCAAGGAGTTAACTGAAGTGCCATCGTCCATTGATGATTCAATGGCATTGGCATCAAGCAGAACAACGATTTAATAACCGTACGTAGCAAACGTTCATAAGAACGAGCGCCCGTTTGCCAGACAAACGGGCGCATGCATTCTAGTGGTGGTCGGGTTAACTTGCAAGCTGACGCTGGCGTACCGCCTCAAATAAACAGATACCGGCGGCAACGGACACATTCAGACTCGACACCTGCCCGGCCATGGGCAGTTTGGCAAGGTTATCGCACGCCTCGCGGGTCAAACGGCGCATGCCCTTGCCTTCGGCCCCCATGACCAGCGCGGTCGGGCCCGACATGTCGATATCGTATACGCTGGCGTCGGCCTCACCGGCGGTGCCGGTAATCCACAAGCCCGCATCCTTGAGCTTCGCCATTGCCCGGGCCAGATTGGTGACCTGATACACCGGCACGACCTCGGCGGCGCCACAGGCCACTTTCCGCACGGTTGCGTTCAGGGGTGCAGCCTTGTCTTTTGCAACGATCACGCCGTGGGCCCCGGCGGCGTCGGCACTGCGCAGGCAGGCACCGAAGTTGTGAACATCGGTCACGCCATCCAGCACCAGCAGCAAAGGCGGCGTGCTCGACGGCCAGGCGCGCAGCTTGAGCCACAGCGATTCTTCGCTTTCGGGGGACAGCGGCGGACAAAAGGCCACCACGCCCTGATGCGCGGCCCCCTGGGTCAGTTGATCCAGCACGGCACGCGGGTGCTCTATGATGCGCGCGCCCTGGCCACCCGCCTGGGTCAACAGTTCGCTCAACCGATTGCCAGCGCCCTGCTGTACCCAGATCTCCCTGGGGGCTTCACCGCGCTCGAGCAGACTCTGCAAGGCGTGAACGCCGTACACCTGGTCGAGGCCATCCGGGGTGTTCGGGCGCTTCTGTGAGGCTGGCGACTTCATGCTCAGCCCTTGTTCGGTGATGGCTTGCGCGGACCCTTGCGCGTGCGCCGGGGGCCACGACGCGTATCGGGCTTATCCTTGCCGGACTTATCCTGGCCGGGCTTATCCTTGCCGGACCTTTCTTTATCGCCCTTGCCAGACGTCTTGGCCCCTTCGGTGGACGGTTTTTTGCGCGGCTGGCGACGCGGACGCGGTTTCTCGTCGGCCAAGGCAAAATCGATCTTGCGATCGTCCATATCCACGCGGGCCACCTGAACGCTCAAACCATCACCCAGTCGGTAGGTGGTACCGGTGCGTTCGCCTTTCAGGCGATGCTTTTCCGCCTCGTAGTGGTAGTAGTCCGATGGCAGCGAGGTGACGTGCACCAGGCCTTCCACATAGAACGCATCCAGGCGGACGAACAAACCAAACTGGGTGACCGAGGCAATGGTGCCATCGAAGGTTTCGCCCAGTTTGTCGGACATGAACTCGCACTTGAGCCAGCTTTCCACGTCGCGGGTGGCGTCGTCGGCGCGGCGCTCGGTCATGGAGCAGTGTTCACCCAGTTCGAGCATCTGCTCGAAGGTGTACGGGCACCACTTGCTCGGCGGCTCGACCGGGGCACCTTCGACTCTTAGCACGGTATTGGTCTGGCGCGGCCCGCGAATTACGGAGCGGATGGCGCGGTGCACCAGCAGATCCGGATAGCGGCGAATCGGCGAGGTAAAGTGCGCATAGGCCTGATAGGCCAGACCGAAGTGTCCTTCGTTCTGCGGTGAATACACCGCCTGATTCATCGAGCGCAGCATGACGGTCTGGATGATATCGAAGTCTGAACGATCAGTGATCGTCTCACGCAGCGCCTGGTAGTCCTGAGGCGTTGGCATATCGCCACCGCCTAGCGAGAGCCCCAGCTCGTTAAGGAAGAGACGCAGCTTATCGAGCCGCTCGGGCGTTGGGCGCTCATGAATACGGTACAGCGCGGGCAAATCATGTTTATCCAGGAAGCGCGCGGTGGCGACGTTGGCCGCCAGCATGCACTCTTCGATCATCTTGTGCGCATCGTTACGGCTGCGCGGCACGATTTTCTCGATCTTGCGCTCATCGTTGAAGATAATCGCCGTTTCGGTGGTATCGAAGTCGATCGCCCCGCGCTCTTCCCGCGCCTGGCGCAGCAGCGTGTAAAGCTCATGGAGATTTTCCAGCGGTTTGACCAGCCCGGCATGTTCTTCGCGCAGCGCCTTGCCTTCCTCGTTGTCCTCCTCGAGCATCGCCGCCACCTTGTTGTAGGTGAGACGTGCATGGGAGTTCATCACCGCTTCGTAGAAACGGTAGCGGCTGATAGCGCCCGTCTTCGAGATATTCATCTCGCAGACCATCACCAGACGATCAACGTGCGGATTGAGCGAGCACAGCCCGTTGGAAAGCAGTTCCGGCAGCATGGGGACTACCTGGCCAGGGAAGTACACCGAGTTGCCCCGCTTGCGCGCTTCATCGTCAAGCGGCGTGCCGGGGCGAACATAGTGGGAAACATCCGCAATCGCCACCAGCAGCTTCCAGCTACCCGACTTGGTTTTCCAGGCGCAGACCGCATCGTCGAAGTCCTTGGCCGACTCGTCATCGATGGTCACCAGCGGTGTGTCACGCAGGTCGACCCGGTGCTGCTTATCGTCTTCAAGCACCTCTGCCGATATACCGCTTGTCTGGTCCAGCACTTCCGGCGGGAATTCAGCCGGAATCTCGTAGCTGCGAATGGCGATATCGATTTCCATACCCGGGTCCATACGCTCGCCGAGCACTTCGATCACCTCACCCACTGGCTGCACCCGGGTTTCAGGTTGCTTGACGATCTTGGCTGAAATGACCTGCCCGTCTTTAGCACCGTTACAGGCGCTGTGGGGGATAATC
Source organism: Halomonas sp. G11 (assembly GCF_001663515.1). NCBI lineage: Bacteria > Pseudomonadati > Pseudomonadota > Gammaproteobacteria > Oceanospirillales > Halomonadaceae > Halomonas > Halomonas sp. G11. The sequence continues at coordinate 371,125 of NZ_LYXG01000041.1, read as the reverse complement.
ACTTCCTGGGTGATACGCGGATTTTCGGGGATCAGGATGCCGAATTCCGGCGTATTACTGCGGTAAACACCCACAATGGTCTGTGTGTTGCGTGAGATGACATCGGCGATGGTGGCTTCATCGCGACCACGGCGGTCACGGCCGCTGATTCTCACCAGTACATGGTCACCATGGAAGACGCGACGCATCTGGCGCGGAGGCAGCACCAGGTCTGGTTTCTTGCCGTCGTCGCGCAATAGAAAACCGAAGCCGTCACGATGGCCAAGCACCTTGCCCTTGATAAGGTCGAGCTTGTTGATCAACGCATAGGCGCCTCGACGGTCGCGCAGCACCTGGCCGTCGCGTTCCATGGCGGCCAGCCGACGGCGCACGGCTTCATGATGGTCTTCGTCTTCCAGACCCAGCAGCTGGCTCATGTCTTCGTGGGTAACCGGTTTACCGTGCTGTTCCAGCGCCGCCAGTAGATACTCACGGCTCGGCGCGGGATTATCGTACTTATGCGCCTCGCGCTCGGCGTGCGGATCATCATTCAATGTCCAGTACTTCATGCGATCAACATCCTTGCTTGCGTTGGCGGGAGGCGTAAAAAAAGCGCGTGCATTGCATGCCGCGGATGGGGGCTTTCAGCGTTCACTCGGCTGAAAAATTTCATATTTTGTTTGGTCATGCGTGCATTATAGCGCTGTGAGGCCCATCACCCAACCACCTAGGCAACGATTCTCGTATTTCGACGTCAAAAACCCCTGCCTAACGCTTGCATTTAGCCAATACACGGGTATCATACGCGCCACTTGCCCAGATGGCGGAATTGGTAGACGCGCTAGCTTCAGGTGCTAGTGACCGTATGGTCGTGGAGGTTCAAGTCCTCTTCTGGGCACCAATCAAACTTGTGTTATCCCCTTTCCACGAGGCTGATTGGTGTAAAAAGTTGTGTTCGCCCAGGTGGCGGAATTGGTAGACGCGCTAGCTTCAGGTGCTAGTGACCGTATGGTCGTGGAGGTTCAAGTCCTCTCCTGGGCACCAATCGAACACAACCCGCAAGTGACAACTTGATGCGCCCAGGTGGCGGAATTGGTAGACGCGCTAGCTTCAGGTGCTAGTGACCGTATGGTCGTGGAGGTTCAAGTCCTCTCCTGGGCACCATCGATAGTGGTCCAGTCCGCATCAAGTACTCAATATCTATGTTACTGCCTTCCCGTCAGATTTTTACTTTACCTATACGCTCAGGTACTGCCCTCTCTTTTGGGCCATACGCTATTAGGCACCTATCAACACCACCTCCTGCATGCACTGGACGCATACCCTCATTCCCATTCTGCGTTTTATATAACGGCTGTAAAGACGTTACGTTGAATCGTCATGCCATGACGTTTATGCATGACGATAACGACAATGGGAGAACGATATGCAGACAAAAACACTTCGGCCACTGGTGTTCTGGCCAACCTTTTTGGTTTTACTCGCTGCAGTTATTGCCAGCTATATCAACTTAGAAGCTTTTCTAGCCGTTACCAGCGCATTGAATGACGCCATCCTGACTAATTTTTCATGGCTTTTCAGCCTGGGCAGCCTCTACCTGTTGGTGATGGCCGTCATCGTTTACTTCTCTCCGCTGGGCCAGCTTCGCATTGGAGGGCCGCATGCCAAGCCAATACTGTCACCGATCCGCTGGTTTTCGATCACCTTGTGCACCACCCTCGCAGTGGGCGTTCTGTTCTGGACCACAGCGGAACCGCTTTACCATTTCATGGGCCCTCCCAGCTCAAGTGGTCTAGAGGCTGGCTCAAGTGATGCGATGCTGTTTTCAATGTCGACCATGTTTTTACACTGGACATTCACGCCTTATGCCATCTATGCCGTCCCCGCCTTAATATTCGCCCTGGCTTTTTACAACTTGCGCCTGCGCTTTTCTATTTCCAGCATGCTGGAACCCCTTTTCGGCTCAAGAATCAAACGCTTTTCCGGGCTCATCGATGCTATTTCACTATACGCGCTGGTAGCGGGCATGGCGTCTTCGCTCGGCACTGGCGCACTGACATTGTCGGGGGGAGTAGGCCAGTACCTGGGCGGTGAAAGCGACCCAATACGGCTCGGTATTATTGTTGCCATCATTGTGACCACCTTTGTTCTTTCCGCTGCCAGCGGCTTACAGAAAGGCATTGCACGGCTGTCATCACTCAATGCCGTTTTGCTGCTTATCCTTGGTGTATTCGCCTTTGTCGTCGGCCCAACCATCTTCAGTTTGACCCTTGGCGTGGAGTCGTTTGGGGTATTTATCGACAATTTCTTCACCAAGAGCCTCTTCACAGGCAGTGCAGGTGAAGATCAGTGGCCACAGTGGTGGTCGATATTTTACTGGGCAGTCTGGTTTGCCTGGGCGCCGGTCGCAGCACTGTTCCTGGGCAAAATATCCTGCGGCTACACCGTGCGGCAGTTTCTCCGCGTTAACCTGATTTATCCCGCGCTATTTGCCAGTACCTGGATCACAATATTTTCGGGTGCGGCGCTCTACTATCAAGCACATACCGATGTCGGCCTGCATGCCATCCTTAGTGAACGGGGTGTGGAAAATGTGCTTTACGAACTGTTCCGTCAGCTGCCTCTTTCTGAGGTATTGATCCCGGTCCTGCTTTTCATAGCCTTTATCTCTTATGTCACTGCCGCTGACTCGCAAACAGACGCCATCGGTAATCTCTGCACTCGCGGCCTGACAGCCGATTCTGATTTGAATGCCGGGATCACCATGAAAGTTGTCTGGGGCGTCATCGTCGGCATTGTCGCCTGGGTCATGGTGAGTTTCGTCGGCATTGATGGCATCAAAATGCTGTCTAATCTGGGCGGCCTTCCCGCGCTGCTCATTGTGCTCATGGCTACCGGCTCTTTGTGGGTCTGGCTGAGAAATCCTCAGCAACTTAGCGATCCCCCCACCCCTACCAGCAACAAGCGTGCATCATGAATATCAAGCAGGATTTCCCACACAGCGTTCGCGAGCTAGAGAATGTTCTGATTCCCCTGTCTGACGGCACTTTGCTAGCGGCGCGCATATGGTTGCCGGTAAATGCTGAAGCGCAACCGGTGCCGGCCATTCTGGAGTACCTCCCCTACCGCAAACGGGACGGTACCGCGATCAGAGATGAGTTGACGCATCCCTACTTTGCCGGGCATGGATACGCCTGTATACGGGTCGACATGCGAGGCAATGGCGAATCGGATGGCTTGATGGAGGACGAGTACACACCTCAGGAGCAAGCCGACGCCCTGGAAGTCATCGACTGGATTGCCAACCAACCATGGTGCACGGGTCATCTAGGCATGATGGGCATATCCTGGGGCGGCTTTAACAGCCTGCAAGTGGCCGCATTACGTCCTGAACCACTCAAAGCGATCATCACGCTGTGCTCTACGGATGATCGGTATGCGGATGATATCCATTACAAGGGCGGCAATATGCTGCTGGAAAACCTTGGTTGGGCAGCCACCATGCTGAGTTTTTCTGCGGCGGTCCCCGACCCTGCCCTGGTAGGAGAAAAATGGCGCGACATGTGGAAGTTGCGCCTTGATAACATGCCGTTGTTGGCCGAGACCTGGTTGGACCATCAATACCGGGATGCTTATTGGCAACATGGCTCTATATGCGAGAACTATGCCGACATTGAAGCGGCGGTTTACATGATAAGCGGCTGGGCTGACTCCTACATCAATAGCATCCCCAGGATGATGAAAGAACTGCAGAGCCCTAAAAAGGCGCTGATAGGTCCTTGGATGCACAAGTATCCACATTATGCGACACCAGACCCAGCCATCGGCTTTTTGCAGGAAGCACTTCGTTGGTGGGATTACTGGCTCAAGGGTATTGAGACAGGCATCATGGATGAACCCGCCTGTACTTTTTATCTCCAGGACGGCCTGCCGCCCGCCCCCAAATACGCCGAACGGCCTGGCAAATGGGTACAGACTCATTGCTGGCCAGCGTCTCATGCCGAAGTTGAGCCGATCTCACTCACGCTAGGTGACCAAGGCCTTTCAGTAGGCGCCTACCTGAGTCAGGACAAACTGATTGCATCCCCTCTGACCACTGGCGCCCTGCAAGGGGAATATATTCCCCTCTGGTTTGGCGCTGATTTCCCCACCGACCAACGGCGTGATGATGGTCTCTCGCAGGTATTCGATTCAGAGCCCTACGCAGATGGACTGGATATTCTGGGGCAACCAACGCTAAGGGCAACACTCAGCAGTCATGAAGATTGTGGTCAGCTTCATGTCCGCCTCTGCGATATCGCCCCTGGCGGCGAAAGCGCCCTGATTACCTACGGTACGCTCAACCTTAACCTGCGCGACGACCCCGCCGTTATTACCCCTCCAACGCCTGGCGAACCGATGGATATTCACCTGGCCCTGGATCTCGTCGGCTATCGGCTGCCTCGGGGTCATCGTCTAAGGGTCGCACTTTCCAGCGCCAGTTTCCCGCTGGTCTGGTCGCCTCGCAAACGCGCTGATCTTACATTGAAGTCTGGCACACCAACCATAGAGCTGCCGTTAGCCAAAGCCGCTTATATCCCCATGCCCTTCAAGCCTCCCGAAAGTGCTACGCCCTGCCCGGTGGACACCATCCGCAAGGGCCAACCAAAGCGAACTATCAACGAGGACGTCGGTAGCGGGGAGGTCAGCGTCATCGTCGAGGATGACATGGGGGACATACAGTTCCTTGATCATGGCTTACGCGTTGAACAGTACGCAAAAGAAGTTTATTCAAGCCATCCTGTCGACGCGACCCGTACCCGCGCCGATATTGAATGGACGTATCGCGCCAGCCGAGCCGGAGAAAAAGATCACTTCGCTGTGTCCGTATTCAGTCGTTATCACCTGCATTGTGACGAAACGACTTTTTACCTGAAGGCTGAACAGCATGCCTATGAAGGCGATACATTAGTGAGCGATAAGTCCTGGGAGAGAGAAATCCCTCGCACGGCGATCTAGAGCGTTTACCTACTCTGACACTGCTTGGCGGCAGATACTGCCAGGCAGTGTTATTCTCAGGAAACGTCTTGCCGACTCTAGAGTTTTATTCAATGCGCGATGCCTTACCCCCGCTTACCAGCTTAAGTGCCTTTGAAGCTGCTGCACGATACTGCAGTTTCACTCAGGCAGGCAGCGAACTTAACTTGTCTCAAAGCGCCGTGAGCCGTCAAATCAAGCGTCTCGAAGCTGACCTGGGGCGGCTTCTTTTCGAGCGTCATTATGAAGGATTGCGTCTTACCCCGGCCGGGGAGCAGTACTTCCGGGTTGTACAGGGACTGTTACGCGAACTAAGGGATGAAACGGCTCGCCTTAGGCGAAGGGGAGACGACCGACAGTTGACACTGGCATCTAGCCCCACCATTGCTTCAATCTGGCTAGCGCGTCAGCTCCCTGACTTTCAGCGTGCGTACCCTGACATTGAAATTCGGATATTGACCGTCGAAGATCCCCGTCGACTTGATCTGGCAGAGTTCGATCTTGGCATCTACTACCGCGTTCCCAATGAGGTTGACCCACCAGGGCTGTTGGCAGATGCCATTTTCGAGCATGAGATGGTATCAGCCGTTTGTAGCCCCATTTATCTGGAGCGCCATGGCAAGGTGATTGATGCGAAGCAGTTGCTAACTAGCCACAATCTCATGGTGGTGGAAGACCATTACCATGATTGGCTAACCTGGGAAACATGGTACCGAGAATTGGACCTGGACTGGCAGGCACCTCTTCATACGCTACGAGCCAACAGTTTCCAGTTGCTGATGAATGCTACGCTGGCGGGTCAGGGGGTGACACTTGGCTGGATGCGTCTTCTAAGTGCTGAGCTTGATCAGGGAAATCTTGTGCAAGCACTGCCTTTCACTCTGCCGAGTAAAGGCAGTTTATCCCTGCTTACACCTGAGCATCGACACCTGACAGACCCTATGCGTGCTTTTCGCCACTGGGTGCTCAGCACTTCCTAATCAGCACTTCCTAATCAGTACTACGCAACATGAAATCAGCCTTACCTATTGATAACGCCCCGGCTTTTTCGCCACTTCTTCCAGCGCCCAGCCGCCAGTGCGGATTTCGCTTTCCAGGACACTTTCCACGTTGTCATTCAGCTCATGGAAAAAGTCCAGACCGGTGCGTGCTTCGATGTCATCAATGCTGACCAGGTAGTCGTCCAGTGGCTCGTTGCCGCGCACGTCCTGGGGCATGATGAAGGCAAGCGCGAGCGGTGCTTCATCGTGGGGTGCCACGATGATCTTGTAGAACGCCTCGGGCACTTCGACCAGGCCCACGCGATTGAAGACGTTATCCATAAAGCGTTCAGGAAAGATGGGGCCGGTAATGATTTGCAGGCGATCAAAACGCGGCGCGAAATGATCCATGACGGCTTCTTCCAAACGCTGCCAGAGCTGGCGGTTCAGATTGGGCCGTTGCGGGGTCATGTTGCTCATGTAGAAGGTGTCGAGCTGTGCGCTACGGCCGTGAACGGCGGCGATGGCATAGTTGGGGGCCAGGTGGCCGCGGTCGTAGCCGCTGCCGGAATAGCTGTCAGTGCCCACCGGCCATAATGTCCGCCAGTCGGGACGAAAGTCCGGGCGCGATCCAATGCGCGTATCGTCCACGGCGGCGACCTGATAACTGACCCAGAGCGGGTTGACGCGAACGTCCGACCAGCCCACCAGAAAACCGTCGTTGCGCAGCACCCGGTGGAAGGACGTAAAGCTCAGCGCCTCCCAGGTCGGCACGCCCTGCCAGGTGTACATATCTTGATGCTGGCGCTCCTGGTACTGCCAGAGCACGCTGCCCAGCACCACAAACAGCACGAGAATCCCTATTCGTCTGGTCTGCCGACGCCAACCCAAGCGTAACTTACCCAATCCCACAACTCCCCTGACCCGCTAGATCCAGCCCTTGATCAGAAAGGGCGCGTTACCAACCCAGTGAAAACATGGTTTCCAGATCGTGGCGCGAGTGCACCTGCATGGCGTTGAGCGTTTCCGTGTCGCTGATACCTTCAACGGCATTAAGTCGTTCGGTGACCAGGTCGGCCAGGCTCTCGAAGTCACGAGTCCGTGCGATAGCCACCAGATCGTAGCGGCCGCAGGTCGAATACACCTCGCTGATACCGTCGACATCCGCCAGGCGCTCAGCGACGGCCTTGACCTGACCTTTCTCGGTATTGATTAGGATGACTGCGTTTTGCATCGCGCCCTCATGAACTGTCGGTGTTGGATATGGTCTGATAGTGGCAGGAGTATAACAGGGCCCTGGCAGCGGGCGTAGTGGTGCAAAAAGTAGTGGCGCAAAAACAGTGAGGCTAAAAATAGCGACGCTAACAAAGTCGCTCTCAGCGTGACCGATTGTCGCTGCACCGTTCAGGGTATTCGCACTCCACGACGAGTTTCGCTAGCATGCAAATATGCGCTGATTACATTCGGCGCTATATAATAAAAGCACCGTCAATAACAGACACCGTGACAATACGTCAGTCAATGACGACGAGGAGCAACCATGGCTAACCAAAGCCGACGTGCCTTCATGCGATCCAGCATGCTCAGCCTGGCTGCCCTGCCGCTGGGTGCGGGTATCCTGTCCAAAACCGCCTTTGCGCAAACGCTACCGCGCCTGGACCCTTCGGCAAGCAATGCCCAGGCATTGAACTACGTGGAAGACGCAGCGGATGCCAGCGATCACCCGGCCTATGAAGAGGGACAGCGGTGTGACAACTGCATGTTCTACTCCGCCGATAACCAAGGTTGCCAGCTTTTCCCGGAAAACAGCGTCGAGCCCGGTGGCTGGTGCCAGTCCTGGGTCGCGCAAGGTTAACAACCAAGATGGCAGAGACGTCATACGCCTCTGCCATCATGCCCTCTTGAGTTTACGTCACTCTTCGCTTTGAGTGCTTTCTTCCACCGGCCACCGGTAACGGCGCGTGACGCGCCCCTCTTCCATGGAGATCAAGTGGACGGGGAACCCCCATAGCTTCTGCAAGTGCCGAATCACCGGATATACGCTACGTGCCAGTGGGCGGCGGCTGTCTTGCACATGGTGCAGCGTGAGTGAACGATCCCCCCTAATGGCCGCTTCCACGACCTGAATATTGGGCTCGCGCACCGATAGGGCGTATTGCGTTGCCAGCGCATCGCGTACTCGCCGGTAGCCTTGTTCGTTGTGAATGGCGGCCACCTCCAGCATTTCCTCCTGATCATCGTCGACCACCAGAAACAGCTTGTGATCGCGCATGACCTTGGGCGACAAAAACTGCTGGATAAAGGATTCATCCTTGAAGTTGCGCATCGCGAATTCGACTGCCTCCCGCCAGGGCGAACCCGCCATATCCGGAAACCACTGCCGATCCTCGTCGGTGGGCGCTTCGCAGATGCGTTTGATATCCATGAAAATGGCAAAGCCCAGGGCATAGGGGTTGATGCCGCTGTAATAAGGGCTATCAAACGCGGGCTGGTTGATCACCGCTGCATGGGACTGTAAAAACTCGAGCATGAGCCCTTCATCGACATTGCCATCGTCGTAAAGGCGATTCATCAGGGTATAGTGCCAGAAGCACGCCCAGCCCTCGTTCATTACCTGGGTTTGCCGTTGGGGGTAAAAATACTGCGCCAGTTTACGCACGATGCGCACGATTTCACGCTGCCATGGGGCCAGTAGCGGCGCGTTCTTCTCGACAAAGTAGAGCAGGTTTTCCTGGGGCTCGGGAGGGTAACGGCCGCCACTGTGCAGCCCGAGCGGGTCATCTTCTTCCGGCGATAAACTGCCGGGCAACGACTCGCCGCCTTCCGGACTGTCGGGGATCGTGCGCCACAGCAGATTCACCTGGGTTTGCAGGTAGGCCTCGCGTTCGTCCTGGCGTTTGGCTTCTTCTTCCGCCGAAATCGGCGACGGCCGCTTGTAACGGTCCACCCCGTAGTTTTGCAGCGCATGGCAGGCATCCAACAGCTGCTCGACCGCCTGAACACCATGGCGCTCCTCGCACTTTGCAATGTAGTGGCGAGCGAACACCAGATAATCGACGATGGACTCCGCGTCGGTCCAGGTGCGAAACAGGTAATTGCCTTTGAAGAAGGAATTATGCCCGTAACAGGCATGGGCCATGACCAGCACCTGCATCATCAGGGTGTTTTCTTCCATCAGGTAGGCGATACAGGGGTTGGAGTTGATGACCAGCTCGTAGGCCAGTCCCATCTGGCCGCGCTTGTAGGCCTGCTCGACAGCGAGAAACTGCTTGCCGAACGACCAGTGGTGGTAGCCTACCGGCATGCCGACGCTGGCGTAGGCATCCATCATCTGCTCGGTGGTGATCACTTCAATCTGGTTGGGATAGGTATCCAGCCGGTATTCGTCGGCAAGCCGAGCCAGCTCGGCATCAAAACGCTCAAGGATGCTGAAGTTCCAATCGGAACCGGTCGCAATCGGCTTGTGGGTGGCATTCATGGCGCACTCCTCAACGGGCGGTCAGTGCTGCTGACTCAAGCGACGCTTGAACAATTCACGGAAGACGGGGTAGATATCCCCGGCGTCGATAATCTGACGCATGGCAAACTGCTCGGGAAAGCGAGCGGCCACGGTCTCGTATTCCTGCCATAGCGACTGATGGTCATGGGGGGTGATTTCCACATAGGCATAGTACTGGAGCTGCGGCATCAGTTGCTTGACCAGCAAGTCGCGGCACACGTTTGAATCATCATCCCAGTTGTCGCCGTCGGAAGCCTGGGCAACATACAGGTTCCACTGCTCCGGCGGGTACCGCTTGTCGATGATCTTCTTGACCAGGGTGAGCGCACTGGACACGATGGTGCCGCCGGTTTCCCGCGAGTAGAAAAACTCCTCTTCGCTGACTTCCCGAGCAGCCGTGTGGTGGCGGACAAAGACGAGCTCGACTTTCTCATAGTGTTTTTCCAGAAACAGATACAGCAGCAGGAAAAACCGCTTGGCGATGTCCTTGTGGTTCTGGGTCATCGAACCGGACACGTCCATGACGCAGAACATTACCGCCTGGCTGGAGGGTTGTGGCTGGGCGGCCAGTTGGTGATAACGCAGGTCGTAGGTATCGATAAACGGCACCGCTTCAATGCGTTTTTCCAGGCGCTCGATCTCGGCCTTCAGTTCAGTAATGCGCGCCGGATTGCGCAGCACCGGATCTTTACGCTCCTCGGCCTCAAGTGCCTGCTGAGCCTCTCGCAGGGCGCGCTTGATGGGCGCGCGCATGGCGATACGCCGCGCGTAGGCTTCACGCATCGAGCGGGTGATGCTGATACGCGAAGGCACCCCGTCCCGCGCCAGGCCGGCGCGCACCATCTTGATTTCCTGCAGCGACTTGAGCGGCTTGCGCTGAAGGTGAGGCAGTTCCAGCCCATCAAAGACAAATTCCAGAAACTCTTCGCGGCTCAGGGTGAAGGCAAATTCATCGGTGCCTTCTCCCTGATTGGAAGCGCTGCCTTCACCGGACCCGCTGCCGCCGCCCTGGCCAGGCGGGCGGTGAATCTTATCGCCCGCCAGAAACTCCTTGTTGCCAGGCGAGACGATCTCACGCGCCCCGCCCGGTCCGTGCTGAAACACCGGCTCGGAAATATCCTTGGTGGGGATCGACACCTTCTCGCCCCGCTCCATGTCGGTAATTGAGCGGCGGTTGACGGCTTCTTCCACGGAGCGCTTGATATGCTTGCGGTAACGCTCCAAAAAGCGCTGCCGATTCACCGCGCTCTTGTGCTTGGCATTGGGCCTGCGATCGATGAAGTAGGTCATGTGACCTCCTTTTTAAGCGCATCCGCTACTGGGACTTGCGTACGCGCAGGTACCACTCGGAGAGTAGCCGCACTTGTTTTTCGGTGTAGCCACGATCCACCATCCGCGCAACGAAATCCTCATGCTTCTTCTGGTCCGACTTGGACGCCTTGGCATTGAAAGAAATCACCGGCAGCAGCTCTTCGGTATTGGCGAACATCTTGTGTTCGATCACGCCTTTGAGCTTTTCATAGGACTGCCAGCTGGGGTTCATGCCGTTGTTTTGCGCCCGCGCACGCAGTACAAAGTTGACCACTTCGTGGCGGAAGTCCTTGGGGTTGGAGATCCCTGCGGGCTTCTCGATTTTCTCCAGATCTTCGTTGAGTGCCTGGCGGTCGAGCAGCTCACCGGTCTCGGGGTCGCGGTATTCCTGATCCTGAATCCAGAAGTCCGCGTAGGTGACATAGCGGTCAAAAATGTTCTGCCCGTACTCGCTGTAGGACTCCAGGTAAGCGGTCTGGATTTCCTTGCCGATAAACTCGACGTAGCGCGGGGCCAGGAACTCCTTGATGAAGCCAATGTAACGTTCGAACACTTCCGACGGTAACTGCTCGCGCTCGAGTGCCTGTTCCAGCACGTACAGCAAATGCACGGGGTTAGCTGCCGTTTCCGTGCCATCAAAGTTGAACACCTTGGAGAGAATCTTGAAGGCAAAGCGGGTTGATAGCCCCTGCATACCTTCATCCACCCCGGCGGCATCGCGGTATTCCTGGATCGACTTGGCTCGTGGGTCGGTATCCTTGAGGTTTTCGCCGTCGTAGACGCGCATCTTGGAGTAGATACTCGAGTTTTCGGGCACCTTCAGCCGCGAAAGCACGGAGAATTGCGCCAGCATGCGCAGCGTATCCGGCGCGCAGGGCGCGGCGTTAAGCGACGAGTCTTCGAGCAGTTTCTGGTAAATCTTGATTTCTTCGGTTACCCGCAGGCAGTAAGGCACCTTGACGATATACACCCGGTCAAGAAACGCCTCGTTGTTGCGGTTATTGCGAAACGCCTGCCACTCGGATTCATTGGAGTGGGCCAGGATCACGCCGTCAAAGGGAATCGCCCCCATGCCCTCGGTGGGGTTGTAGTTGCCTTCCTGGGTGGCCGTGAGCAGGGGGTGCAGCACCTTGATGGGTGCCTTGAACATCTCGACGAACTCCATCAACCCCTGGTTGGCACGGCACAACCCGCCGGAAAAGCTGTAGGCGTCCGGGTCGTCCTGGGAATAGAGCTCCAACTGACGAATATCGACCTTGCCGACCAGGGACGAAATGTCCTGGTTGTTCTCATCGCCGGGCTCGGTTTTGGAAATAGCAATCTGGTTAAGCCGTGACGGGTACAAACGCACGACCCGGAACTGGGAGATATCGCCGCCATATTCTTTCAAGCGCTTGGCCGCCCAGGGCGACATGACACTTTTGAGGTAGCGTTGAGGAATCCCGTACTCTTTTTCAAGCAACTCGCCGTCTTCTTCAGGCGAGAACAGGCCAAGGGGTGACTCATAAACCGGCGAGCCTTTAATGGCATAGAAGGGAATCCGTTCCATCAACAGCTTGAGACGCTCCGCCAGCGACGATTTACCGCCGCCCACCGGGCCCAGCAGGTACAGAATCTGTTTGCGCTCTTCTAGCCCCTGGGATGCATGACGGAAGTACGACACGATCTGCTCGATGGCTTCTTCCATGCCGTGGAACTCGGCGAACGCGGGGTAACGCCGGATGACTTTATTGGAAAAAATTCGCGAGAGACGCGAGTCCTTGGCAGTGTCGATGACCTCAGGCTCGCCAATGGCTTCCAGCATGCGCTCGGCCGCACTGGCATAGGCCTTGGGGTCACGGCGACAGAGCGCCAGATACTCCTCAAGGCTCATGTCCTCTTGTTGAACGCGGGCAAAACGGTCTTGAACGTGATCAAAGATGCTCATGGAACTCTCCTGTAGCCCATCCCCAGACAGTCACCGCCAGCCAATCAACATCGGTGCGATGTGCCAAACGAGGTGTCGCTTATCAGCATAGTCAGCATTAGCAAAATGTGATGACTCAAACTTCAACGCTAACGCTTTCATTCTATGAGCGTAGAGTAGGTAGATTAGTTGCGTTGACAGACCCAACGCAAAACGCCGCCTGGAAGGCGGCGCTCGGAGAGCAGCTAATGGGATGGGGCTAACGGGGATGGGGCTATTCGAGCACTTCCTGGATATCGGTCAGCAACTGGTCGAGTAATTCAACGGTGGTATTCCAGGCACAGACAAACCGCGCGCCGCCAGCGCCAATGAAGGTATAAAAGGTCCAGTCTCTGGCTTTCAACGCTTCGATGGCCCGGGGCGGCAATTCAACGAAGACGCTGTTGGCCTCGGTCGGAAACATCAGCGACACGCCGGGTAAGGCTTGCAGGCCATCGGACAGGTAGCGCGCCATGGCGTTGGCGTGCTGGGCGTTGGTCAACCAGGCACCGCTTTCCAGCAACCCAAGCCAAGGCGCAGAGACAAAGCGCATTTTAGACGCCAGCTGGCCTGCTTGCTTGCAGCGGTAAGAGAAATCTTCGGCCAGCTCCCGGTTGAAAAACAGAATGGCCTCACCAAACGCCAAGCCGTTTTTGGTACCCGAGAAGCACAGCGCGTCGACGCCTACCTGCCAGGTCAACTCGGCCGGGGTGGCATCCAGGCTGGCACAGGCGTTGGCAAAGCGAGCGCCGTCCATATGCAGGCGCAGGTCGTACTTGTCCGCCATGGCGCGAATGGCCAGCAGTTCCTCTCTGGAATAGACCGTGCCGACTTCGGTGGCCTGGGTCAGCGAAATGACCTTGGGTTTGGGATAGTGGATATCGCTGCGCTTGGTGACCAGCGCTTCGATGCCTTCCGGGGTCAATTTGCCGTTGGCACCCGGCGACGTCAGCAGCTTGGCGCCGTTGGAGAAAAACTCAGGGCCACCGCATTCGTCGGTTTCAATGTGGGCCAGTTCATGGCAGATCACACTATGGTAACTGCGCCCCATGGCGGAGAGGGCCAGTGAATTGGCAGCGGTGCCGTTGAAGACGAAAAACACGTCGCAATCGAAGTCGAACATATCGCGAAAACGATCGGCGGCACGGGCTGTCCAGCGGTCATTGCCGTAAGCGAGATCATCGGCTTGGTTGGCTTGCAGCAGATATTCCATGGCTTCCGGGCAAATACCGGAGGTGTTATCACTGGCCAAAAATCGTGGGGTACACTCCGAGGTCATGGCGATAATCCTTATGGCGAGTCCTTGTGGGCAATCCTTTTCATCTAACGGCTTGGCGGCGTGGGCTGGGTGCCACCCACACCGTTTGCGACTCGTTAGACTTAATAACTAGGTTACACCCAGTCTATCGCCATTTCAGTGCTATAAGGAAGCGGCCAGACGGGTGCCCTGGTCAATGGCGCGCTTGGCATCGAGCTCAGCGGCTTCATCGGCGCCGCCAATCACATGCACGCGGTGGCCTTTCTGCTCCAGCGGCGCAATCAGGTCCCGCACCGATTCCTGACCTGCGCAGACCACGATGGAGGCCACATCGAGCACCTGGTCCCGCCCTTCTTGGCGGATATGTAGACCGTCATCGTCGATCTTGAGGTATTCACAGCCGGTGAGGGTTTTGACGCCGCGCTGTTTGAGCGACGCACGGTGCACCCAGCCCGTCGTCTTGCCCAGGTATTTACCCGGCTTGGAGGTTTTACGCTGCAGCATGACGATCTCTCTTGGCGACGCAGGCGGTGCGGGGGCTTTCAAACCGCCCCGCGCCGCCATCGAAAGGTCCACGCCCCATTCCTCACACCATGCGGCCAGATCCAGCGTCGGGTGCCCCTGATGGGCCAGCAACTCAGAGACATCAAAGCCGATACCGCCCGCGCCAATCACCGCCACCGTGGGCCCAACACGCTTAGGGTGTTCAATCGCTTCAGCATAGCTCAGCACCTTGGGATGATCGGCACCGGGCAGCGTCAGTTCACGGGGCATGACGCCGGTGGCAATCACCACCTCATCGAAGTCCGCCAGGGATTCGACGGTGGCGTGGGTGTTCAAGCGGACCTCCACGGCGTGTTTATTCAGCATCACGCGGTAGTAGCGCAGTGTCTCATTGAACTCTTCTTTGCCGGGGATCTTGCGGGCGTAGTTGAACTGTCCGCCGAGCTCGCCACGACGCTCAAACAGCACGACGGTATGGCCGCGGCGAGCCGACTCCACGGCTGTCGCCAGGCCCGCCGGGCCGCCGCCGACCACCGCGACGCGCTTCACCATACGGGCAGGCTCAAGCGTCAATTCGGTTTCATGGCAGGCGCGAGGGTTGACCAGGCAGGAGGTGAGCTTGCCCGCAAAGGTGTGATCCAGGCAGGCCTGATTGCAGGCGATACAGGTGTTGATTTCGTCGGCCAGCCCCGCTTCGGCCTTGCGCACCCATTCCGGGTCGGCAAGAAACGGCCGCGCCATGGAGACCATGTCGGCATGCCCCTCGGCGAGCACCCGCTCAGCCACATCCGGCATGTTGATACGATTGGTGGTGATCAGCGGGATCGACAGGGCCGCCTTCATGCGTTTGGTCACTTCGCTGAACGCCGCGCGGGGGACGCTGGTGACAATGGTCGGCACCCGGGCTTCGTGCCAGCCAATACCGGTATTGATCACATCGGCACCGGCCGCTTCAATGGCTTTCCCCAGGGCAACGACTTCTTCCCAGGTGCTGCCCTCTTCCACCAGGTCGATCATCGACAGGCGGAAGATGACCAGAAACCGTTCGCCCACGGCGGCACGGATGCGCTTGACGATTTCGATGGGAAAGCGAACCCGGCGCTCGAAGTCACCGCCCCATTCGTCGTCACGCTGATTGGTCCGCTGGCAGATGAACTGGTTGATCAAGTAGCCCTCGGAGCCCATCACCTCAACGCCGTCATAACCTGCCTGCTGGGCGAGATTCGCACAGTGCACGTAGTCGGCAATTTGCTGCTCGACCTTATCGCTGGTCAGCGCGCGTGGTGTAAAGGGGTTGATCGGTGCCTGGATCGCCGACGGTGCCACCAGCTCAGGCGAGTAGGCATAGCGGCCGGCATGCAGAATCTGCATACATAGATGCCCACCCTCGGCGTGAACGGCGTCGACGACCTGACGATGTTCTGCCAGTTGCGATGCCTCGGTCAGCGCGTTGGCGCCCTGGAAGACCGCCCCCTCGGCATTGGGCGCAATACCGCCGGTCACGATCAGACCAACCCCGGCCCTTGTCCTCTCTGCATAAAACGCAGCCAGCCGCTCAAAGCCGTTGGGCGCTTCTTCCAGATTGGTGTGCATGGAGCCCATCAACACCCGATTTGGCAGCGTTAAATGCCCCAGTGTGATCGGACGGAAAAGATGCGGATAGGCAGGCGCACGAGTCATCACGGTTCTCCAGAGGGTTATTCGATGATTATTCAAACAAGCGTATGACATCCTGCCCGCCACGTACAGTCCCCCCGTCCTGATGACAAGCCCTGACGACAAGTTCTTGTGACAAGTTCTGGTGAAAAGATCTGATGATAGGCTCTGGTGACAGTTTCTGGTGTAAGGCTCGGGTGAAAGAGCCTTGCTCACTCAGCAAAAGGGCGTCACATTACCCGGCTAACGATAAGGGACTGTTTTAAGGGAATGTGCTATGCCATTGATGTATTTTTTAGCCCCGCTAACCACTGTGCTGATCTGGTCGGGGAACATGACCATCAATCAGCTGACCGTCGGGGCTATCGCACCGAGTAGCATTGCGTTCTTGCGCTGGCTGCTGGCGCTGCTGGTAATGACACCTTTTGTGCTGCCCGCTGCCATACGCCACCGCGAGGAAATCCGCCGCCACTGGCCCAAACTGGCTTTGCTGGGGCTTCTGGGCATGGGTCTGTGGCAAGGCTTGGCCTATGTCGCCGCGGAAACCACCAGCGCCACCAACATGGGCATACTGGCGGCAATGGTGCCGCTACTGACCGTGCTGTTGAGTGCGTTGATTTTACGCGAGCCGCCCACCCGTGGAGGTGTGGCAGGCGGGATCCTGGCGTTTATCGGCGTGACCGTCCTGCTGGGTCGCGGCAACCCGCTTTCCCTGCTACAGCTGGAAGTCGCCTATGGTGATGCACTGATGGTGGTGGCGGCTACCTGCTATGCGCTTTACGGCGTCATGCTCAAGCGCTGGGCGATGAAGTTGCCGCCCTGGGTGATGCTTTACGCTCAGGTGTGCTTTGCCGTGCTGTTACTGTTGCCGCCTTATCTGATGGGGCCGATGACGCCGGTGGACAGCCAGAACATAGGGCTCATTCTCTATGCAGGCATTCCGGCATCAATCATTACCACCTTTTTATGGATGCGTGCCGTCCGCCAAATAGGCGCCAGCCAGGCGAGTATTTTCATCAACCTGATGCCGCTGTTCAGCGCCCTCATCGCCATGGCGTTTCTGGGCGAGCAGGTGGCGGGCTTCCACTTTATCGGTGGGCTTTTGATATTGGCAGGCGTCATCATGGCGCAGACCCTGACCCAGCCCTTGGCCGCTTCCAGGTCATCGAGGAATAAGCTATCACAGGATAAAACGAGCAGTGCCAAGCAATGATACAATAGGGCAACTTATTTCGACTGCCGGGAATCCATCAATATGTCCCTAGAAGAACTGCACCTTAACCTCCGCAACCTGACCAGCGATGACTATGAACAGTTGAAGTCGTTGATGGATGCGGTGTATCACGATATCGGGGGTGCCTGGCCAAAGCGTACGATCGATAAACTGATCCAGGAGTTTCCCGATGGCCAGATCGCTATCGAGGACGATGGGATCCTGGTGGGTGTAGCGCTGACCGTTCAGGTGGATTACGACGAGTTCTCCAACCCGCACAAGTACGACGACCTGATCGGCCATCGCGAGATCATCCGCAATGATCAGGATGGCGATGCCATGTATGGCCTGGATGTGCTGATTCATCCCGACTATCGCGGCTACCGCCTGGGTCGCCGCCTTTACGAGGCGCGCAAGGAGCTGTGTCGTTCGCACAACCTGCGTGCCATTCTGGCGGGTGGGCGAATTCCCGAATACCATCAGCATTCCGATGAACTGTCTCCGGCCCAGTACATCGACAAAGTATCGCGTAAAGAGATTTACGACCCGATTCTGTCGTTCCAGCTGGCCAACGACTTCCAGGTCAAGCGCCTGCTGCGCAAGTACCTGCCCGAAGACGAGCAGTCCCGGGGCTACGCGACCCTTCTTGAGTGGAACAATATCCTCTTCGAGCCCGCAGAAAGCGTGCTGGATACCCGCCCGACCCAGGTGCGTGTGGGGGCAGTGCAATGGCAGATGCGCGAGTTCTCTTCCGTGGAAGCCGCATTACAGCAGATCGAGTACTTTGTGGACGCACTGTCGGATTACCAAAGTGACTTTGCCGTCTTTCCGGAGCTGTTCAACGCGCCGCTGATGGGGCTTCAGGACCGTGAAGCCCAGCAGGACCAGATGGGCGCGATTCGCTTTCTGGCGGGCTTTACCGAGCGCTTTGTCGCCGAGCTGTCGCGGATGGCAGTGTCCTACAACATCAACATTATCGGCGGCTCGATGATCGAGGCTGGCGAGGATGACCGGCTGTATAACATCACCTACCTGCTCCACCGCGATGGCAGCATCGAGAAGCAGTCGAAGCTGCATATCACCCCCCAGGAGCGCCGCGACTGGGTGATTGAAGGCGGTGACGATCTTCAGGTGTTCGATACCGACGCGGGCCGTGTGGGCATTCTGATTTGCTACGACGTGGAATTCCCTGAGCTAGGCCGTCTGCTCGCCGACCAGGATATGGACATTCTGTTCGTGCCTTTCTGGACCGACACCAAGAACGGCTACCTGCGGGTGCGCCATTGCGCCCAGGCGCGCGCCATCGAAAACGAGTGCTATGTGGTGCTGTGCGGCAGCGTCGGCAACCTGCCGTCGATCGAGAACCTGGATATCCAGTACGCACAGTCGGCGGTATTCTCGCCATCCGACTTTGCCTTCCCCCACGACGCGGTGCTGGCGGAAACCACGCCCAATACCGAGATGATCTTCTTCTCGGACCTGGACCTGACCCGCCTGACCGTGGTGCGCGCCGAAGGCTCGGTAACCAACCTGAAGGACCGCCGCAAGGATCTCTTCGACCTGCGCTGGCGCGACTGGTCCTGGAAGTCAGGCGCCAATCTCGACGACTAACAACCGCTCTTACAATAGCCATAAAACCGACAACGCCGCCTTTATCAGGTGGCGTTGTTATTGGCTTTCTAATAAAGCCGTGAGATGACATCTGAACCGGCATGGAACAACCCTACGCGGGGGCGCTGTAAACCCGTCCATGGGCGCTACTTTCGCCATCCATGGCGAAAAACCCCCGCTACGAGTTGTTCCATGCCTCATCACCTATACCTGCTTCTGTCAGTCAGGCCAAACAAGGTGTCCGGGGACGCGCCCCTTGGCATCAAACGCCACGCCTTCATCGCGCAGTTTTTGATGCTGGCGGGCCGCGCCGCCGTGGTCGGCAAGCTTCAACGAAGCGGCAATGACCCGGTGCCAGGGCAACTGGTGACCGTCCGGCAAGTGGCGCATGGCAGACCCCACCATGCGCGGGGTCGCCCCTTCGGTCATTGCCGCAATCCGCCCGTAGGTCGTCACCCGCCCCGCCGGTATCTGATCGACAATGGTATAGATCTGTTCGAGTAGTTCAGGCCGGGGCATCGTTTTACCCTCCTTCTAGATCGCGTTTATCAACCACTGCCATACCGTCTCAGCGTCTTCACTCACGATACGACGGCTCGGCCTTACCAGCCAGAAGCGCTCCTCGCTGGGCACGCTTATCGAAAACGGTGCCACGAGATCATCGCGCTGCTCAAGCAGGCGCCGATGCGTCAGCGCAATACCGCCTCCCTGGCTTGCCAGCGCCAGCGTCATGACCTGATTATCGCAGGTCAACGCATGGCATTGTGCCTCCAGATGCGATGCCCCCGCCGTCTGCAACCAGCCTGGCCAGCCAACCCCAAAGCCCACTGCGTGGAGCAGGGTGTGTCCGGCCAAGTCGCTCGGTGCGCCAAGCGTTGCAGCGATAGCGGGGGTACAAACGGGCACTAGCTGCTCGTCGCCGAGCGGGTACATCTCGACGCCGCTCCAGTCGCCCCGCCCATAGCGAATTTCGATATCGGCGCCCTCCGGGCCAAAATCATCGGGCCAGATGGCGCTAACCAGACGCAGCGATAGCTTGGGATGGCGGTGATGCAGCTGAATCAGCCTCGGCGCCAGCCACACCTGCTGAATGACCGGTGTGGCGCGCAGGGTGACCGGCTGCTCGAGGGTCATGCCGAACACTTCCGAGGTGCCCTCGCTGATCCGCGCGAAGGCATCGTGAATACTCGGCAGCCAGGCCTGCCCGGCGGGCGTAAGGGTCAGGCTTCGGGCATGCCTGACGAACAGTTTCTGCCCCAGACGGTCTTCCAGCAGCCGGATACGCTGACTGATCGCCGCCTGGGTCACCCCCAGCTCGTTACCGGCAGCGGTAAAGCTGAGCGTTCGGGCGGCGGATTCAAAGGCCTGTAGCCATAGTAACGGCGGCAATGCACTCATGGGAAAGCAACCTATAAGCTGAACGGGGTCTCAGGGGTCAGATTAATCGTTTGTCACTGCCATTGCGACTGCGCATCCTAGATGGGCGTTATTTAGTCAATGCCGGGAGGAAGTGATGAACAGTGCCGTTTTCGCTGAAGAGCAATACCAAGCGCCGCAAATGGGCGAATTAGCCCCCTACCAGGACGGCCCATCACTAACTGAGGCAGTGCCCACCGATGAAGGCATCCGCCTTACATGGCAGTATGGCCAGCACACCACGCTACCACTGCTGTGGCTGCGCGACCATTGCGCCTGCCCCGCCTGTCGGCACCAGCAAACCCGCGAGCGGTTGTACCTGCCGCTTGAGGATATCAGCGAAACGCCGACCATCGAACTTGCCGGAGGCCATCTCTACCTGACCTGGCAGGATGGCCACGAAAGTGCCTTCCACAGCGGCTGGCTTTACCAGCGCCGTCCGGAAGCCGAGATCCCCACGGCCGTTCCATCGCTGGCCCCCTGGCGGGATCAATTCACCCCTGAGCGCATTCGCCATGCCGATTTCCTGACGCCCGAGGGCGAAAAAGCCTGGCTGACGGCCATGTTGCGCGACGGTTTGGCGCTGATCACCGAAGGCCCGCTGGTTGAGGAAGAAGTCAGCCGCCTGGCGGAGCGTATCGGCCCCCAGCGTGCCACCAACTTTGGTTCGCGCTTTGATGTCCGCTCAAAGCCCAACCCCAACAATGCCGCCTACACCGCCGTCGGCCTGCCGCTGCACATCGACCTGCCCAACTGGCGTCAGCCGCCGGATATTCAACTGCTCTACTGCCTGCAGAACGAGGCGAGTGGCGGTCAATCGCTGTTTGCCGATGGCGCACGGGTGGTCAACGCATTACGCCAACAGGACCCGGAAGCCCTGAAAATTCTGAGCGAAACCGCGATCGATTTTCGCTTTCAGGACGACACGCACGACATTTCAGTGCGTGAGCCGGTCATCAAACTCGATGCTGACGGCAACCTCGTCGAAATGCGCCTCAACAACTGGATTCGCGACACCCTGCACCTGCCAGCGCCCAAGATGGCCGCCTGGTACCGCGCCTACCGCGTTCTGTGGCAGCTGTTTCACAGCGAGGCGCACCAGATCGAGTTCACCTTATTACCTGGCCAGATGGTGGCGTTCGACAACCGCCGTGTCCTCCATGGACGGCGCGAATTCGACCCCAACAGCGGCGCACGTCACTTGCAGGGCACCTATCTAGACCGTGACATGCTCGCTTCCAAGCTGCGTGTTCTGGCGCGTACTGCATGAAACAGTGCATGAAATAGCGCGTGAGAAAGCGCATGAAAAGATGCATGAGAAGCACATGACGAGCATGCATTGATAATAAACCAAGCAAGGAGATCGATCGTATGACACACCTGAAACCTCTCGCCTCGGGCATTGCCTTTGCCAGCGCAGCGCTGTTTGCCTCGGCAGCCCAAGCCGATGACCAGACCCTCGACTTTGGCGTACCCGCCTGGCCTGGTATTACCGTCAAGAGCGCCATCGCCGAGCAGCTGCTCAACCCGCTGGGCTACGAGACCACGACCCAGGAAATCGGCCTGCAGGTGATTTACCAGGGGATTGAAAGCGGCGATATCGATGCCTTCCTGGGCGCCTGGCTGCCTGCCCAACGCGAGATGTTCAACCCGCGCAAGGAATCCGGCGTACTGGTGGATGTGGCCAACAACGTCGATGGCGCGCAAATGACCCTGGCCGTGCCCGAATACCTCTATGAAGACGGCCTGCAAAGCTTTGCCGATCTTGACGACTACCGCGACCAGCTGAATGGCGAGATTCATGGCTTTGGTGCCGGTTCAGCGGCCAGCGAAATCCTCAACAACGCCATTGATAACGACACCTGGGGACTCGGCGACTGGCAACTGGTCGACACCAGCGAAGTCGCGATGCTCTCCGCCGCCCGCGATTCGATCTCTCGCGAAGAGCCCATCGTATGGGTTGGCTGGACACCGCACTGGATGAACCTTGAGTTACCGATGCGCTATCTCGACGACGAGAAAGACCTGTTCGGCGAGAACAATGGCGAAAGCGAAGTGCTCACGCTGCTACGTTCTGGCTACGCCGACGCCAACCCCAACGTCGTGACGTTCTTTGAACAGTTCACCTTCAGCGCCGAAGAACAAAGCTGGATGATCCAGCAGTTCGGCCAGGAAGAGCGTGAGCTGGACAGTGTCGCCGAGCAGTGGATCAACGAAAACGCCGAGCGGGTGGAAGCCATGCTCGCCGACGTGACGACTACCGATGGTGACCCCGCCTGGCCGGTTATTGAAGCTCAGCTCAACGAGTAACGATCACCGATAGCGTTGTCGAGGGCGCTACTTTTCCATCTGACCGCCATGGATGGCGGGAATGCCAAAATCGCCGGGAGCCTTTCCCGGCCTCGGAAATAGCCCCTCGCTTCAACCTGCCCCAGCACCCCGTTATTGAGTCGTTGTAAAAGGCGACTGATTAGGGGTCAGCTTTCCCGGTAAGTGTCGCCATGACACGCCGCGGACCACCCTGCTCACGGTGTTCGCCGAACCAGATCCCCTGCCATGCGCCAAGCACCAGGCGGCTATCACGCACCGCCAGTGTTAATTGCGTACCCAACAGGCTTGCCATGACATGGGCGGGCATGTCATCCGGGCCTTCCAGCGTATGGCGGAAATAATCCAACCCTTCCGGCACCAGGCGACGCATGAAGGCGTCCATATCATGGCGAACATCCGGGTCGCTATTTTCATTGAGGGTCAGCGAAGCCGAAGTATGCAGTAACTGCAGATGCAAAATGCCCATCTCACATTCCGCCAGCCAGGGTAGCGCCCCGACCAGCTCTTGGGTGATAAGATGGAAGCCCCGTGGCCGCTCGGTTAGGTGAATCTCATCCTGGTGCCACATAACCATCGCCTTAACGTTATGAGTGTGTCATTCCATTCTACTCATTGTTATTGGCGACGCCCGAATTAGCAAACGCCCGTCACCTCAGGAGCAGACAATGTTAAAACCATGGAAGGTGTTAAAACCATGGAAGGTCGTCCTCGGCAGTGCCGCCATTGCCGGTTGCACCGGCATCCCAGACGGTACTCAGCCTGTTACCGGCTTTGAGCTGGACCGCTACCTGGGCCAGTGGTATGAAATCGCCCGGCTGGATCATTCCTTCGAGGAAGGGCTTGAATGCGTGACGGCGACATACAGCCTTCGCGAGGATGGTGGCGTCAGAGTGATCAACCGCGGCTACAACCCGGAGGAACAGGCCTGGGACGAAGCCGAAGGGCGCGCTTACTTTATCGACGATGACGATATCGGCCGACTGAAAGTCAGCTTCTTTGGCCCCTTCTACGGCGGTTACAACATTCTGGCGCTGGATGATGACTACCAGTGGGCGCTGGTATCAGGCCCCAACCGTGATTACCTCTGGATTCTTTCGCGGACGCCGGACATGGACAGCGAGCTGGAAAACCGCCTGCGCGAGCGGGCGGCCGAGCTGGATTTCCCCACCGACGAACTGATTGATGTCGCCCATGGAGAAATATGCCCCGAGCGCTAAAGCGGCATGGCAGGCACGCGCATGGCCATTTCTTCCTGAAGGTAATCGATAAAGGCACTGATGCGCCTGGGTATATGACGACGATGCTCAAACAGCGCGTAGAAATCCGCGCGCACGCCTTGCCAGCCGGGTAACAACGGCACCAGCGCCCCACTGGCAAGGTGCTCGTTGACATCCCACCAGGAACGCAGCATCACCCCATGACCTTCGAGCGCCAGGCGGGTCACCACCTCGCCGTCATTACTGGCAAGTCGACCGCTGACTTTTACCGCTTGAACATCGGCTAGCGAACCACAGCGCTCGAACCTCCACAGTGGGAAATCGCTGTCGTTTTCACGAATGACCAGGCAGCTATGCTGCGCCAGATCGGCAGGCGTGGTTAACGCAGGCATCCGTTCAAGGTAGCGGGGTGATGCGCAAAGCACGCGACGATTGACCAGGATGCGCCGCGCCACCAGGCGGGAGTCCGGCGGTTCGCCGATGCGCACCCCCACATCAAAACCGTGATCGCTGAGATTCAGCGGAAAATTGGTCAATTCCAGCCAGCTCTCGATTGACGGGTTCTCGACACAAAAGCTGGACAGCAACGGCGCGACATGTCGCCTGCCAAAGCCAAAGGTGGCGTTTACCCGCAAACGCCCGCCGAGTGCCTGGCTGAACGAATCCCCGAGGCCATTTTCCAGTTCGTCGAGCTCTTCAAGAATCAGTCCCCCTCGGGC
The DNA here is from genome assembly GCF_001663515.1 of Halomonas sp. G11. Lineage (NCBI taxonomy): Bacteria > Pseudomonadati > Pseudomonadota > Gammaproteobacteria > Oceanospirillales > Halomonadaceae > Halomonas > Halomonas sp. G11. Next base: position 346,470 of record NZ_LYXG01000041.1, on the reverse strand, counting down.
CAGATAGTGCTCACCCTCAGCCGTCAGTGTCAGGCGCCGCGTGGTTCGCGCCGCCAGCATCACGCCCAGCCGGGCTTCCAGCTGTTTTAACCGCTTGCTGACCGCCGAGAGCGAGAGCCCCAGCTCCCGCGCGGTAGCGGTCAAGCTACCGGCGCGCGCCAACTGCTGAAAAAAGGCCAAATCATCCAGGGGAGTCACTGATTCTTTACCTCAAGGCAACAATAGCTTGCATCATAGACTAATTATCTTCTTTGCTATAGGGACTACACTCACCTTACAACGACACGCTACCGCATCGTTCATTGTGCGTAGCTCATAGTAAATAGCTCATAGTAAATAGCTCATTGCGCCCACCTAAACAGGAGTCACCATGGCCCACCGTATTGCAGTGATTGCCGGCGACGGCATTGGCACCGAAGTCATGCCCGAAGGCATCCGTGCGCTGGAAGCTGCCGCCAAGCGTTTTAACATCCCGCTGGAATTCACCACCTTTGAGTTCGGCAGCTGCGACTACTATCTGGAACACGGCAGCATGCTGCCGGATGACTGGTTCGAGCAGTTGAAAGGCTTCGACGCCTTGTTTTATGGCGCAGTGGGCTGGCCCGACAAGGTGCCCGACCATATTTCCCTGTGGGGCTCGCTATTGCAGTTCCGTCGCCGCTTTGATCAGTACATCAACCTGCGCCCGTGCAAGCTGATGCCCGGCATCAAGAGCCCGCTGGCAGGCCGCGAGCCCGGCGATATCGATTTTTACGTCGTGCGCGAAAACACCGAGGGCGAGTACTCGAGCATCGGCGGCAAAATGTATGAAGGCACCGAGCGCGAAATCGTCCTTCAGGAAACGGTGATGAGCCGCACCGGCATTGACCGGGTCCTCAAGTACGCCTTCGACCTGGCGCAGACCCGCCCGCGTAAAAAGCTGACCTCAGCCACCAAGTCCAACGGCATCTCGATCACCATGCCCTACTGGGATGAGCGCGTGGCGGAGATGGCCCAAAGCTACCCAGAGATCGCCGTGGATAAATTCCATATCGATATCCTAACTGCCAACTTTGTGCTGCACCCGGACTGGTTCGACGTGGTGGTGGGCAGCAACCTGTTCGGCGATATTCTTTCCGATCTGGGCCCTGCCTGTACCGGCACTATCGGCATTGCGCCCTCGGCCAATATCAATCCGGAAGGCCATTTCCCCAGCCTGTTCGAGCCGGTCCACGGCAGCGCACCGGATATTGCCGGCAAGGGCATCGCCAACCCCATCGGTCAGATCTGGTCCGGCGCCATGATGCTCGAACACCTGGGTTATCAAGAAGCCGGGGAAGCAATGGTCACGGCCATTGAAGCCGTACTGAGTGACGGCAATAGCCAAGCGCTCACCCGCGATATCGGCGGACAAGGCAGCACGGAAAGCCTGGGCAAGGCCATTGCCGAGCGAATTGCCGCGCACTGACGTCGTCTTGATCACTCATTAGCGTAGGCCGACACTGACGTAGCGACTGGCTGCCCGAACAAGCCCAACCGGGCAGCCAATGTATGACGTCCAACTCTTTATGTTCTACATTTTCCTGAGAGCGAGTTAAGCCTGCTTCACTCGCTCATAACAAGTTCTCAAACAACAATCAGGACAATGCTATGAAACTCGGACGCCGTCAGTTTCTTTCGGCAACGGCCACCCTGGCCGCCGTCGGTACATCACCTCAGCTTTTTGCGTGGCAGTCCTCAAAAGGCCCTACCCCGGATCGATATCCCATCGACGCCTGGCAGGTCGAGGATCAACGCTTCAGTGATTACATGCTTTTCAATAGTCCTCTGGAGCGACACTGGAGCGGAGGGCTCTGGGCAGAGGGACCCGCCTGGAACGCCATCGGTCGCTATGTCGTGTTCAGCGATATACCCCGTGCCAAGCAGATGCGTTGGGACGAAGCCACGGGGCAGGTCAGCGTTCTCAGGGACAATGTCGGGCACTCCAACGGCAACACCTTCGATCATCAGGGTCGACTCATCGCTTGCGAACACTACCCCTCACGCGTTCTGCGCTACGAGTGGGATGGCAGCACAACGGTGCTTGCCGAACGCTTTCAAGGCAAGCCACTCAACGCCCCCAATGATGTCATTGCCCTACCGTCAGGAGGCGTGATTTTCACCGATCCCGGCTATGGTGCTCACTTCGACTACGAAGGGAAAAAACGCGAACTGGAGCTCGACACGGCGATCTATTACGTCGATGACAGCCTTGATGAGCCCATCATGCTGACCAATGACATTCATAAGCCAAACGGGATCGTCATGACACCGGATGGCGAGGGGTTCTACGCAAGTGACAGCGCGCCTACCCATTTCGACGAGCCCGCGCGCATCATCCGCTGGACGCTCGGCGAAGACGGCCGCAGCGTCAGCGATCGGCAAGTCATCGTGACCAGCGAAGACACGATTTTCGACGGCATGACGTGCGATGTAGATGGCAATATCTGGTCAAGTGCCAATGGTGGAGAAGGCATCGACGGCGTCGTGGTCTTCTCCCCGGAAGGCACCTTGCTCGGACGAGTCTTGTTGCCCGAAGTCTGCTCGAACGTGTGTTTTGCGGGTCAGGATCGAAACCGGCTATTCATGACCGCCAGCCAATCCGTCTACACCATCTACACGGCGGCACGCGGCGCCTAGCCATTGGCGATACCTGAACGAGAGAAGCCTCGCCGGATGATGCCGACGAGGCTTTCTTGTGCCACAGCTGCAAGCGATTAGCTGGCCAGTTTGGCCGCAATGCCTGCGACATGCTCACCCTGGAAGCGGGCAATTTTCAGTTCGCGCTCATCCGGCTGGCGAGAACCATCACCACCGGCAATGGTGGCGGCGCCATAGGGTGTACCGCCACTTACCTTGGAAATATCGAACTGCTCTTCGATACCATAGCCAATCGGCACGATCACCATGCCGTGATGGGCCAATGTGGTCCAGGTAGACGTGATGGTCATTTCATCGCCGCCGCCGGTGCCGGTAGAGGTAAACACGCTGGCCACCTTGCCGCGCAGCGCGCCATTCGCCCAGAGCCCGCCAGTCTGGTCGAAGAAGGTACGCATCTGACCGGCCATGTTGCCAAAGCGCGTGGGTGTACCAACGATGATGGCGTCGTAATCGGCAAGCTCTTGTGGCGTTGCTTCAGGCGTCGTGAAATCCTGCTTGCCACCGGCATTCTTGAAGGCGTCTTCCGGCATGGTTTCCGGCACGCGCTTGACGGTGACCTCGACACCATCGACGCGCTTGGCACCCTCGGCGACGGCCGCCGCCAGCGTGTCGATGTGGCCATACATGGAATAGTAAAGCACCAGTACTTTCGTCATTGCTCACTCCTTTGCGCTGCAATTGGTTATGTCTGAGTTCATAGACACAACATAACGCAGTAGCGCGTAGAAAAAAGCGAATGTTTTCGACCGCGGGCATCGATTTCATCGATTCTCGCTTGCGAGCGTTTGCCTTTGCGCTCTTTCATGATCCCACCGCGCTTTTTCATTCGAACGACGCCAAGGGTTGCCGGTCAAGCGGAAAATGGTGAAGGTAAGCCACGTTTATCAGCTTGTTGAACTGCCAATGACACAACGCACAATGACACAACACAATGTTACCAAGCGATGTTCTCTCGCTGACGCGAATATCCGTTACGGAGTCCTGGCATGCTAGGCGAGTGGCTGGACTGGACCCTCGACGAGCAGCGCGATACGCCCCGCAAAGGCAGTTTTGCCAGCGGTCGCTTCGACATCAGCGCCCCTGGTGTTCTTCGCCTGACGCCGCACTGTCAGCGCCCGGACGCTCACGCCTGTATCTTTTCAGCCGCCATTCACGGCAACGAAACCGCCCCCGTCGAGCTGTTGGGTGCCTGGCTGAGCGAACTGGAAGCCGGAACGCTAACGCTCGGTGCCCCGGTGCTGGTGATTCTTGGCAATATTCCCGCGCTCAAGGCCCAGCAGCGCTTTATCCACACCAACCTCAATCGACTCTTCGAGCGCGGGCTTTCTGCCAGTGGCGACGAGCCGGACCGGGCGCGCCAGCTGATGGCCGAGGTTGATGACTTTTTCAGCGACAACGCTGCATTACCCAAGCTCCACTACGATCTGCACACGGCGATTCGCGCCAGTCTCTACCCGCGCTTTGTCGTGGAGCCCTATGGGGATAGCGACACACACAGCGAACAGTGGCAGTGGCTGGCCGCTGCCGATATGCAGGCCGTGTTGCACCAGCACCAACATAGCTGGACATTCTCCCACTACAGCAAGCATTATCACGGCGCTCAATCGTTTACCTTCGAGCTGGGCCGGGTAGCCCCTTTCGGGCAGAACGACATGGCGTCGCTAACGCCGATGCAGGCCCTGCTGGGTCGGCTCAGCGAAGGCACTACACCGGCGAAAAGTGACATTGAAACGGTGACGTTTTTCCGCGTACGGCATGAGTTGATGCGCCACGGCGACCATTTCACGCTGTGCTTCGACGATGACACCCCCAATTTCACCCGTTTTGCGCCTGGAACCTGCCTGGCCAACGACAGCCAAACCGGTGAATATCGGGTGGGCGATACCCCGCTCCACGTGGTATTTCCCAATGCCAATGTCGAAATTGGCGCGCGCGCCGCACTTTTGGTGGTTCCCTGCGCACCACCCACATGATTAAGGGATGACAACAACAATCCACTGGCGATGATCACCCGCTTGGCGTTGTCTACGACTAACGTTGAGCCATTAAAAACACCAGGAGAGCGTGCATCCGCCGTTTAGCCTGATAGAATCGCCCCTTTTTTCGCGCCAGCCGCCACCAACATTCACTGTTGCCGCGGCAACTCAGTATTGGAGCCAAGCACATGGCCGCTACGCCTATTCCTCTTGAAGTGCGACATATAAAAAAACGCTTCGGCGATACGGAAGTTCTGAAAGGCCTTTCCCTACAGGCCCATAAAGGGGATGTCATCACCCTTATCGGGGCATCGGGGTCGGGCAAAAGCACCTTCCTGCGCTGCATGAACCTGCTTGAACAGCCTGACGAAGGCGACCTTTACGTGCACGGCGAACAAATCCGCTTCAAGAACACCCGCCGTGGCCGCGAGCCCGCCGACTGGAAACAGGTGGTGCAGATGCGCGCCAAGCTGTCGATGGTGTTTCAAAGCTTTAATTTGTGGGCCCACATGACGCTGCTCGAAAACATCATCGAGGCGCCGATCCATGTACTGGGCAAACCCAAGAAGGAAGCCATCGAGCATGCCCATGCGCTTCTCGAAAGGGTCGGACTGACGGCCCGCGCCAATGCCTACCCGGCGCAGATGTCGGGTGGCCAGCAGCAGCGTGGCGCCATTGCCCGTGCGCTGGCCATGGACCCGGAGGTCATGCTGTTCGATGAACCTACCTCGGCGCTGGACCCCGAACTGGTAGGCGACGTCCTCAAGGTCATGCACGGCCTGGCCGAAGAAGGCCGCACCATGGTGGTGGTCACCCACGAAATGAGCTTCGCCCGGGACGTCTCCAGCCAGGTGATTTACCTCCACGAAGGCATGGTGGAAGAAGCGGGGCCGCCTGAAGAGCTGATCGGCAACCCACAATCTCCCCGCCTGCAGCAGTTCCTGGCCCCTAAATACTGATTCGCGAGGCATACTATGCTTGATCTTCATGGTTACGGCCCGCGCTTGCTGGAAGGCGCCGGCGTAACGTTGCAGCTAGCGTTGTTATCACTGCTTCTCGCCGTGGTACTCGGGCTTATCACTGCCAGCGCGAAGATGTCGCGCAGTTGGCTTGCTCACCGTATCGCGACGCTCTACACCACCGTTATCCGCGGCGTTCCCGACCTGGTGCTGATGATGCTGCTGTTTTTCGGCGGACAAATCGGCGTCAACATGATCACCGACTGGCTCTATTATCAATTCGATATCGATATTTTTATTAATATCAATGAGTTTGTTGCGGGCGTGGTGACCATCGGGCTGATTTTCGGTGCCTACATGGGCGAAACCTTCCGCGGCGCCTTCATGGCGGTGGATCACGGCCAGATCGAAGCCGGCAAGGCCTATGGCATGAGCAATTCACTGGTATTCCGGCGCATCCGCTTCCCGCAAATGATGCGCCACGCTCTGCCCGGCCTGTCCAACAACTGGATGGTATTGCTCAAGACCACCGCGCTGGTCTCGGTCATCGGGCTTTCCGACATGGTCCGAGTGGCGTCCGAGGCCTCCAAGGCCACCCGTGAGCCGTTCACCTTCATGATTGTGGTGGCGCTCATTTACCTGTTGATCGCCAGCGTCTCGGAGTGGATATTTGTCCGCCTGCAAAAGCGCTATGATATCGGGTACGGGGAGGCAGACTAATGGAATCCCTACTTACCTGGCTGGAAACCCAGCTCGCCGATAACAGCATTTTCACCCTGCAAACGCTGGCCCACTACGGCGAAGGCCTGACGACCACCGTCCAACTCGTCTTTCTCTCGCTGGTTATCGGGCTTATTGCGGCGGTGCCACTCGCCATTGGTCGCGGCTCCAGGCATGCCTGGATCAAATGGCCCATCTTTGCTTACACCTATGTCTTTCGCGGTACCCCGCTGCTCATCCAGCTCTACCTGATTTATTACGGCGTGGTGTTCGTCGACGGCATTCAGGAGACCTGGCTGTGGGTCATTCTGGAAGACCCTTTTGTACCGACACTGATTGCCTTCACGCTCAATACCGCTGCCTACACGACCGAAATTTTTCGAGGCGCCATCAAGTCCACCTCGAAAGGCGAAATCGAGGCTGCGCGGGCTTACGGTATGTCGCCCGGCTTGACCATGCGTCGCATCATCATTCCCAGTGCCTTCCGCCGCGCCCTGCCCGCCTATGGCAATGAAGTGATTTTCATGCTTCACGCCAGCGCGATCGCCAGCGTGGTCACCATCATGGACCTGACCGGTGCGGCACGCTTTGTCTATGCCCGTTACTATGCGCCCTTCGAGGCCTTTTTATTCGTCGCGGCCATTTATCTGTGCCTGACCTTTGCGATTCTGTATTTCTTCCGCCATCTGGAGAAAAAACTGCTGGCCCATCTACAACCCCAAACAGGCTAGTGTGAAACAAACGTTGGTTCATACGTCGACAAAACATTGTTGTCGGCGCTAAGCTGACGAAGGTTATGTTCCTCACCATACGGTGAATTGCGTCCATCAGGAGACTCATAATGAAAAAAGTCCTAACTCTTTCACTACTTGGCTTGGCGATTGCCGCGTCCAGTGCCCAGGCACAGGATTACGAAGAAGTGCGCATCGGCGTGGATGTTCCCTACGAGCCAATGGAATACCGCACACCTGACGGCGACCTCACTGGCTTCGATATTGATCTGGGCAACGCCCTTTGCGAAGAAATCGGCGTTAGCTGCGAATGGGTCGTTCAAGGCTGGGACGGCATCATTCCGGGCCTGCTGTCACGTAAATACGATGCCATCATGTCGTCCATGACCATCAACGATGACCGTCGTGAGCAGGTACTGTTCTCCGACCCTTACATCACACCGCCGTCCGCCTGGTTTGCGCCTGAAGGTACCGAGCTTGAAAGCATCAGCGAGGAAGCGCTGACCGGCATGACCATCGGCGTGCAGCGCGGCACCCTGCAGGATAACTACGTCACCGACATGTACGGCGATATAGCGGATATCAACCGCTACGCAACCGCCGACGACATGGTACTGGACATGGAATCCGAGCGTCTGGATATCCTGTTCCTCGACTTCCCGGTGGGCAAATCCACCCTGCTGGAAAGTGAAGAAGGCGACTACATCGTTGTCGGCGAGATGCTGACCGAGCCGAAAGAATACTTTGGCGACGGTTTCGGTATTGCCTTCCGCCAGCGCGATGAAGCCCTCGCCGAGCAGTTCAACGACGCCCTTGAAACCCTTCGTGACAACGGCACCTACGACGAAATCTACGCACGTTACTTCGACGCAGAGTAAGCAACCTCCCCTCCCCAGGCTGCTGGGGAGGGGCGTCTACTTTCAGCAACATCTTGCCTCTCCAGCCTCCTACCGACATTCATTTAGCCCTAAATGAACCGACGCCTTATCTATCGGTCTTTGCATTAGCAGCATTTACCCCATTATTGCTAAATCCAACTTGGCGTCATTCACAGGGAGGTACTATGGCGGTTTCAGCGAGACCCTCGTCACACTGGACGGGCTGGGCGCAATGGCTCGCCCTGCTCACCATGACGCTGGACCATGTATCGCGCTATGTAGTCCCGGATGGCTGGGGGTTTGATTGGGTGGGATCATCCGTTGGCCGCATTGCCTTCCCACTGTTTGCCGCGATGGTCGCCTGGCACGGCCTTTTCAATACGCGTAATCCGATGCGTTACGCCCGGCGCATGCTGATTATCGGCATGATCGCGCAACTGCCTTACATGCTGATGCCGCGTGAATCCGACGCCTTCATCCTCAACATCTGCTTTACGCTGGCTACCGGCCTCGCGCTGGGGTCACTGGTACGGCTGGGGTGGCAGCACTATCAGCAGGAAAGCATTCACTTTGGCTGGCTGCTGGGCGGTGCCGCGGCAGGGGTTACTCTATGGTATCTACTCGGCTTTTGGGTCGAATATAGCCACTACGGATTGCTTTTGATTCCCTTGTTGATGTTTGCCATGCAGGCGTTGAACGACGCCGAGGGTGATTTTTCAGCGCGGCTCTGGTCAGGGCTGGCGGCCTTTCCGGCCTTGTGGATAGCGGGCCAGATGAATGCTTCCGACATGGCCAAGTCGTTTACGGTAGGCACCTGTATTGTCGTACTGGTGATCGCCGCAGGCGCCGCACAGCGCATCCCCACCCTTCAGTGGACCATGCCCAGGCGCTTATGGCTGGCCTGGTACCCCGGTCATTTCGCTTTGATCGCGCTGTGGCTGCTGGTCAGTGGTCAGCTCAGCTAGTCGAATCGTCTGTGGGCGAACGGAACCGGGCCAGTTTTTTGGCTTCCTCCAGCATCCACGGCTGATAGCGTCGACGCTGCGCGCGGCCTCCCATTTTGGCTTGGTACATGGCCAGGTCGGCTTCTTTCAATAACTCGTCATGCTGACAACCACAAGCTTGAAAGCAGGTATAACCAATACTTGGCGTTACATCTACCCAATGGTTATCTAGTCTGTAAGCGCCCGAAAGCGCATGCTGTATCTCCTGCATATAAGCTTCAGACCAGTCGTCCAGCGCCTTTGCCGTGGGGGTATTGGTCAACGCCAGCAGTACGAATTCATCACCGCTGAGTCGAGCGGCCATGTCGCCTTCGTGTAAACACCCCTCCAGACGGCGCGCCACCTGGATCAGCAAATCGTCACCGGCAGCGTGGCCAAGCGTATCGTTGATCAGTTTGAAACGGTCCAGATCCATGAACAGCAGCAGGCCACTGGCGGACTTTTCATCGGTGCAAAGCGTCTCAAGCCGCTCGATGAACATGCGCCGGTTTGGCAGGTCGGTCAATGCATCGTAGTAGGCCTGGTGGTAAATCGTCGCTTCGCGGGCAGCCATGCTGACCCGGAGTGAAATATTGTCGTGAATGATCAGCCCCAGGCGCCGACTGGTGACAATCAACAGTCCTAAAAGCACCGTCATTATGATGCCCATCATGGTATGGGTAGGCACCTCGGACGTCACGAACCTCCATTGCAGAGGCAGGGCAATCGGCAATATGAATAAGAGTACTATCCACCAAATAGCCGAAATCATGGTCACGCAGCCCGCCGCAACACCCGTCAGGATAATCGCCAGCGCTGCGACATATTCAGGATGCTCCGGGGAAAACATAAGCGCACCGGCAGTTCCCCAAACGCATCCGGCTACAAAGACGGTGGACGCGAATCCGAATATCCATTTCGGGTGCGCTTGCGATGATGCGTCGGACTGCAGAAACAGGGAAGCCAGACGCAAGCGAACCAAGGAGATGGCGATAATGGCCACGAGCCAGCTGATTAAAACGGCGGGGGCGACGACCTCCCACATAATGCTGACTAACAGCACTGCCCCTAGAATACCGGCGTAGACGGGCTGCCACAGATTGCTGTAGAGGATGCGCACTTTTTCGCTGGTGAGGGCCCAGTCCTTATCGGGATCTTCACCCTCAAACCGGCGGCGCAGCCCCGCCAGGATCGCCGCACTAGACAACTGTGGCATTTAAAAATGTCCCCTACATTGCCGACTTGGCTATCGAGCCTATGTTATCAATCGGCCACCCTCTCCTTTTTAAGGGATTTGTGAATGCTTGGCGATAAAAACTAGTGTCTGAATTCAACGGGCCATTCAACTCGTCGATTCGCCAGCAGGCGCTTGGGAACTGGCCAGCCGTTGCACTTCATCCAGCATCCAGGGCTGATAGCGTCGGCGTTGCGCGCGCCCTTCCGTCTTGGCTTGGTACATGGCCAGGTCGGCCTCTTTCAGCAACTCACCATGGTCGCAGCCGCTGGCCTGGAAGCAGGTGTAACCCATGCTCGGTGTCACCTCTACCGAGTGGCTTTCCAACCGATAAGGCGCTGACAGGGCTAACTGGACGGCCTGCATATAGTCTTCAGCCCAGTCATCCAGCGCCTTGGGCATGGTGGTATTGGTCAAGGCCAAGAGCACGAACTCATCGCCGCTCAGCCGTGCGGCCATGTCGCCTTCGTGTAGACATCCCTCCAGGCGGCGTGCCACCTGGATCAGCAAGTCGTCACCGGCAGCGTGACCCAGGGTATCGTTGATCAGTTTGAAACGGTCCAGGTCCATGAACAGCAGCAGCCCGCTGGCATACTGATCATCAGCGCATAGCGTTTCCAGGCGTTCAATAAACATGCGCCGATTGGGCAGATCGGTCAGCGCATCGTAGTAGGCCTGGCGGTAAATAATCGCCTCGTGCTGCTTGCGCTCGGTGAAGTCTTCGATCATGGCCACCCCACCGACCATTTCCTGGCGAGTACTATGCACCCCGTTGAAAAAGGCGCGCAGCGGCGTGCCTGCAGAGGCGTTGGGGAGTTGATAAGTCCCCTCGTAGTAGCCGGTGCCCTGGCTCAAGGCGTCGCTGACTGCCCGGGCAACCGCTTTATCCGCACTTGGCGCCAGCATGCAGTAACCAATCAGTTGACCACGCTCAACGCCAAGAATCTCCAGTAGCTTGCCGTTACAGTCGGTAATGGTGCCCTGATCGTCGAAGTGCAGCACGCCAAGCGGCGACTGATCAAAAATCGACCGGTAGCGGTCTTCGCTTTCCATCAACTGCGCCTCGCGGGACGCCATGTTGACGCGCAGCGAAATATTATCGTGGATGATGCGGCTTAAACGGCGGCTGGTCACGACGATCAGCCCCAGGAACAGCGTCAGCATCGAGCCAATCAGTAACGACAGCGACGACCCAAGCAGCAAAAACTGCAGCATCAACGGCAGCATGATAGGCAAAACAAACCCCAGCGCTACCCACCAGATAGCTGAAAGCGTCGTCACCCCACCCGCAGAGATACCGGCCACTACAATGGAAAGCGCCGCCACCTGGCCAGGGTGGTCGCCGGTGAACAGTGCAAAGCTGCCCAGGCCCCATACGACACCCGCGGAGATGGCGCCCATGCTAAACCATCGCAGCCAACGCTGGCGCCGCTGCTCCAAGGCCGGTAAGCGCTGAAAGCGATAGGCCAGGCTCAGACGAAAGCCCGAGACCGCGACTAACAGTGCCAGCCAGCCGATTAATTTCCAGTGCGCCACGACCGGCCAGAGCGCAGCCACCAGCAATATCCCAGCCAGCACGCTGGCAAGCACAGGCGACCACAAGTTGTCATATAACAAGCGCACTTTTTCGCTGCGCAGGCTTTTCAATGTGACATGGTGGTCACGCTTAAAACGGCTTCGCAGACCTGACGCGATAGCCGCATTAAAAGGCTGTGGCATTACAAAATCCCTTGAAAATTGCCGAGCTGGCTTGCCTGCCAGTCTTATTGCCTAATCAGTCTCACCCTTTTTAGCCGATTTTCTAGTGCTTTGCGACTGAAGTTAGCGATTGGCGCGTTTGCGCATAAAAAAGCCGCCTTGAAAGGCGGCGATTCGGCTTAAAGAGTTGATTCAAAACTCCACGAGACAGGCGGCGCCCCCGGCAACAGGGCCTGACAGGCACGCACTTTTTCAAGCAGCTCGGCGTGGGTATCCGCCACTATATTGAGATGCGCCAGCTTACGCCCGGCCCGCTCGGTCTTGTCGTAACGGTGCAGATGGGTGTTAGACAACGCCAGCAAAGCCGAGCTATCGCCCTCCTGTCCGATGACGTTGATCATGCAGGTAGGCGCAATCGCCTCAGGGCTGCCCAAGGGCAGGCCCTGCACCGCGCGCAGGTGGTTTTCAAACTGGCTGGTCACTGCACCGTTCATGGTCCAGTGGCCCGAGTTATGCACCCGTGGGGCCATTTCATTGGCCAGCAGGCTGCCATCGCGAGCCTGGAAGAGCTCCAGCGCCAGCACACCCACATAGTCCAGCTCATCCAGCAACGAACGAATGTAGCGGTCAGCGGTTTGCTGAACGCTATCGTCGATGTCCGGCAGCGGCGCGACCGAGTAGCGCAGAATGCCATCCACATGCTGGTTTTCCGCCATGGGGTAGAACACCACCTCGCCATCCCGGCCACGCACGGCAATGATCGACACTTCACGAACGAAGTCGACAAAGGCTTCGACAATCAGTTGGCGGTGGCCGATATCGCGCCAGGCGTCACCCGCCTGTTCGGGCTGTTTGAGCACCGCCTGGCCTTTACCGTCGTAGCCTTCAGTGACGGACTTCGCCACCACCGGGCAGCCCAGCTCACGGGCGGCGGCTTCAAGCTGCTCGGCACTCTCGACGATGCGGTAAGCGGGCGTGGGAATCCCCAAGTGGTCAAACAGCGCCTTCTCTTCCACCCGGTTCTGGCATACTTCGATGGCGCGGCTGCTGGGGTACACCGGCTTGTGCTGTTCAATGTCGCGCACCAGTTGAACCGGCAGGTGCTCGAATTCGTAGGTCACCACGTCGACCTTTTCAAGAAATGCCGCCAGGTGCTGATTGTCAGGGTCGACGATCACCTCGCCGATGCCCGCGCTGGGGTTGCCCGTGGTATCCAGGAAGGTGAAGCGATTGCCCAGCGGGTAGCCCCCCAGCGCCAGCATGCGGCCTAATTGGCCTGCGCCCAGTACACCGATATTACTTGGAATGGTAGACGTCATCGCAGGCCTCCTTATTCGGCTTCCGGGTCGGGGCGTGGGTCCGGGTTATCGAGCACTTTCTGGGTCTGTTCGGCGCGGAACGCTTCCACCGCATTGCGCACCTCGGTGTCCTGCAAGCCGACGATCTGTGCCGCGAGCAACCCTGCATTGGTCGCGCCCGCCTTCCCAATCGCCAGGGTACCGACCGCAATGCCGCCCGGCATCTGCGCAATCGAGAGCAGCGAATCCAGACCTTTCAGCGACTTGGATTCTACCGGCACGCCCAGTACCGGCAGCGGCGTTTGCGAGGCCACCATGCCCGGCAGATGAGCCGCGCCGCCCGCGCCCGCCACAATGACTTGCAGGCCGCGCTCGGCAGCGCCCTTGGCATAGTCGAACAGCAGATCAGGTGTACGGTGCGCCGACACGACGCGGGTTTCATAGGCCACGCCCAAACGCTCCAGCATGGAGACGGCGTGTTCCATGACCGGCCAATCCGATTTGGACCCCATAATCACACCCACTTTGGGTGCGCTGTTCGATGACATGCCATCACTCCCCGGCCCGTGGCCTTATCAATACGCTCAATATACCCTGCCTCATGCAAGAGGACAGGCGAAAAATTAAGGGGTTAGTCTACCAGAGCCAGGCCCTTTGCGGGGGGCCTTGCGTACCATGAAATTTTCCTCAAAAAAGGTATTGAAATGCCCCTCGGTTGGCGGCATTGTGTCCTTGTCATTTCAGACTGATGGAGCCTCATGAGTACGGCACGCTCAACTGCCCACGCGGATCTGCACGACCCTCCGCGAAGCAGCCCTGACCTCGATGTCAGGGAACTCGAAAGACGTACGCGCTTGATGCGTATTATCACGCGCCTGATTGCGGTATCAGACATGGGAAGCCGTGAAATCGCCCGCCGAGCGGGGTTACCCGTTCAGAAGGTCAGCGACCTGCTCGCTGGAAAGCTTGAGCACCTTAACGTGGATGAGCTCCACGTTTTGCGTCGCACCCTGGAAGTGGAGGTGCCATAGCGAATAGATCCTTTACCTCTCCTATCGGATTACTTTTTATCGCTATCACCGGCCGCCCTTGCAGCGGCCGTTTTTATGTCCGCTTCATGCAACAGTATCAGGGCGCAATCAACACACCGCCGAATGCCACCACGATCACTACCGCCCAGGCAGGAAGCTTCCAGACGGTTAACAGCAGAAAGCCGGTAAGCGCCAGCGCAAACTCGGGAGCGCCAACAATCGCACTCGTCCATACCGGATCATAAAGCGCCGCACCCAATATCCCGACCACGGCCGCATTGGCACCACGCATCAGCGCCTGCGCCCACTGCCACTGACGAAAGTGATTCCAGAACGGCAGTACGCCCACCAACAGCAAGAACCCCGGCAGGAAAATCGCCAGCAGCGCAAGCGTCGCGGTCAGCAAGCTACCGCCTGACGGTATCAGCGCGCCCAGGTAGGCCGAAAAGGTAAACAGCGGCCCCGGAATCGCCTGAGCCGCCCCGTAGCCGGTCAAAAATTCGTCGGCGGAAACCCAGCCCGACTGCACCACCTCGGCTTCAAGTAGCGGCAACACTACGTGACCACCGCCGAACACCAGCGCGCCTGAGCGGTAAAAGGCATCGGTGATATCCAGCCAGGCCGCCATGCCCGCCAGCAGGGGCAGCAATACCAGCAGCCCGCCAAACAGCACGAGGGCGATGATGCCGACTTGGCGCGACACCGGGAAATGCAGCGGCTCACTCTCAGCGGTCGCGGCCACACCGCGGCACAGCAACAGCCCGGCGATGCCACCCAACACAATGGCGCCCACCTGCCCCAGCGGCCCGCTGATGGCCACCACGGCAAACACGGCGACCAGCGCAATACCCGCACGGGTACGGTCCGGGCAGAGATTGCGCGCCATACCCCACACCGCATGGGCAACAATGGCCACGGCGACGACCTTCAAGCCATGAATAATACCGCTGGCAATCGGCCCCTCCAGCACCGCAGCGCCAAAGGCAAACAGCACCAGCACAATGGCCGACGGCAGGGTAAACGCCAGCCAGGCCATGGCCGCACCCCAGGGGCCCGCCCGCATCAGCCCCAAGGCGAAGCCCACCTGGCTGCTGGCCGGGCCGGGTAGAAACTGACACAGCGCCACCAGATCCGCGTAGGCGCTTTCCGTCAGCCACTTCCGGCGCGCGACAAACTCGGTGCGGAAGTAACCCAGATGCGCCACCGGCCCCCCAAAGGAGGTGAGCCCGAGCAGCAGAAACGCCTTGAAGACCTCGCTGACCCGTGACGTCTTGGAGTTCGCTTGCGTCGTCATTGAAACGTTTCCTTTACGCCAATAAAAACGCCAGGTTATCCCTGGCGTTTGACAAGCAGATGACAGCGCTAGGCTTACTCTTCGTTGTCGGTGACCGCGCCTGTGCTCGCGGAGCTGACCAGTCGCGCGTACTTGGCCAGCACGCCACGGCGGTAACGCGGTGTCGGCTGGCGCCAGGCGGCACGGCGGCGAATCATCTCATCATCGGAGATCGCTACCTCGATAGTATCGGCCACTGCGTCGATGGTGATGGTGTCGCCATCTTCCACCAGCGCCAACGGACCACCCTCGAACGCCTCGGGGGACACGTGGCCCACCACGAAACCGTGGCTGCCGCCGGAGAAGCGGCCGTCGGTAATCAACGCCACGTCGCTGCCCAGCCCACGGCCCATGATGGCCGACGTCGGCGTGAGCATTTCACGCATGCCGGGGCCGCCCTTGGGGCCTTCGTAGCGAATCACTATCACGTCCCCGGCGACCACGGTGCCGTCGTTGATCCGCGCCTGGGCTTCTTCCTCGGAGCCGAATACCCGCGCCGAGCCGCTGAACCGCGTGCCTTCCTTGCCGGTAATCTTGGCCACCGCGCCTTCCGGCGCCAGGTTGCCATGGAGAATACGCAGATGGCTTTCGGCCTTGATGGGGTTACCCAGCGGCGCGATGATTTTCTGGTCCAGCGGGTACGGCTCAACGTCGGCGAGGTTTTCCGCCAACGTCTTGCCAGTGACTGTCAGACAGTCACCGTGCAGCAGGCCTGCGTCGAGCAGGATCTTCATCAGCGGCTGAATACCGCCAATCGCCACCAGCTCGCTCATCATGTAATGGCCGCTGGGGCGCAGGTCGGCGACGACCGGCACGCGCTTGCCGATCTCGGTGAAGTCCTTGAGCGACAGTTCAACGCCAATGGTGCGCGCCATGGCAATCAAGTGCAGTACCGCGTTGGTCGAGCCGCCCAGGGCAATGACCACGGTCACGGCGTTTTCAAACGCCTCGCGGGTCATGATGTCGGAAGGCTTGATATCGTTGGCCAGCAGCGCCAGCACGGCTTCGCCCGCCGCCTCACAGTCGTCGCGCTTGTCCCGGGAAATGGCGTTCTGGGCCGAGCTGCCTGGCAGGCTCATGCCCAGGGCTTCAATCGCCGAGGCCATAGTGTTGGCGGTGTACATGCCGCCACAGGACCCCGGGCCGGGAATCGCCGTTTCCTCGATGTTCTTGAGCTCGATCAGGTCGATATCGCCGCGGGAGTGGGCGCCCATGGCCTCGAAGACCGAGACGATATCGGTATGCCCTTCGCCGGGCATGATGGTGCCACCATAGACAAACACGCTGGGGCGATTGAGCCGCGCCAGGCCCATCACGCAGCCGGGCATGTTCTTGTCGCAGCCGCCAATCGCCACCAGGCCGTCAAAGCCTTCGCAGCCCGCCACGGTCTCGATGGAATCGGCGATCACCTCGCGGGACACCAGCGAGTACTTCATGCCCTCGGTACCGTTGGCGATGCCATCGGAAATGGTGATGGTGTTGAAGATCACACCCTTGCCACCCGCCGCGTCCGCGCCGTCGCGGGCATGTTCAGCCAGCTCGCCAATGTGGCTGTTGCAGGGGGTCACCATGCTCCAGGTCGAGGCAACGCCGACCTGGGGCTTTTTGAAATCGTCGTCGTTAAAACCCACCGCGCGCAGCATGGCGCGGCTGGCGGCTTTACCTGGGCCATCGACCACGGCGGAAGAATGACGGCGGGAATTTTGTGATGACTCGGTCATGGGGATAGATCTCTCAGCTTTGTTCACGGTATCGGCATAGCTTGGCGATGCCATCACTTTCGCGCAAGGCTAAAAAGGACATAAGTTCATTATCCTATGCCCATTATTGCCAGGAGCGAGCATCATGAGGCAGATCACCGCGCGGATCGTAGGCTTCTAATACATCACTTTCTGCCAGATTATCGGTATAGAGCACAAGGTTCATACCTGACGGGTTTGCTAAAGAAGGAAACAGAACGCCTTTCGCCCCTTGTGCTAACGCCATATCGCCTAATAGCCAGCAAGGTGGCTCAATAAGTTCATCGAACCAAAGCTTGCGCCAGTCGCAATAAAGTTCCTGCCAGAGTGAATCCCATTGCATGCCATAACCGTTACGAAAATCGACAAGCTGAGTAACGCTTATTGTATAGCTGACGATTAGGCCTGGCGGCATCAAGGCAGACAGCTGTTTGTACTCGGCCAATGCTGTTTGATCATCAAGCGCTAAGTACAAAGCAGCCACGCCGGGGCGGTTTAATCGACCGCCATGCTCTCTCGCTCCAGCGCCGCTAGTGGGTGAGAATGCCCATTTCGGTACATGCACTCGATAAGCCTGAGTATTTAACTCTGGCAGTACAATCATCCCACCACACCCGCTTGCAGCGCTTTGACATAACGAAGAAGGTCATCGGCGCGGCCTTCGCTCACTAATTGCTCAGGCGTTTTATAATCAAAGGCACCGATAGGCTCATTGCGAAACCAAAACAATGCATCGTGGAAGTCGCCATTAATATCAGCCGCCGCACCTAATACCCGAAGTGCATCACGCAGAAAGCGTTGGAGCTTCTCCGCGCCCTGCGCCCTGGAGATAGTAGTGCGATGCACGTGCGCGTGACTGGCCAACGTTTGAATATCCATGCTCAGCGCGCTGGCAAACAGCTTAGGATTGATGAGCGGCTGGCGCTCTTCTCGAGCGACGCCTTTCAAGTCAGCAAGAAATCGCGCGAAGGAGTCTGGTGCTTGATAGCCCATCGGTTCGCTATGTGATTCTTCTATTGCCGTCGCCATGACAAGCCTCCTGCTGCGCTTATGCAACCAAAAAACAACATATATTCATCATAGCAGTTAAAAACCAAGATGCTAACGCATTGAGCTTTGGACAACCACTTATGGCACCATACCTTTAGCTACCACCACCGCCGTGAAGGAATCTCGCGCATGCCCGCCAATTCGCTGCTTTCGCCAACATCGCTAACGCCCGGGTTCATGGTGGTGCATGGCAATCGCCTGGAAGATTTGCGCGGGCTGGCGGTGGAATGGATGCGCCTGCACCCGCTGGGGCCGCTGGAGAACGAAACCATTCTGGTGCAGAGCAACGGCATCGGGCAGTGGCTGAAGCTGGCGCTGGCGGAAGACCCGGACAACGGCGGCGCGGGGATCGCGGCGGCGCTGGACGTGATGCTTCCCGCGCGGTTCCTGTGGCAGGCCTACCGCACGGTGCTGACTCACGTATCGAACAACGAAGACGCCGTGCCGGAAACCTCGCCGTTCGATAAATCGCGCCTGGTCTGGCGGCTACTCCGCCTGCTGCCCACCCTGGCGGAGCAGGACGTGTTTGCCCCGCTGGCGCAGTTTCTGGAAGTCGACCGCGACCAGCGCAAGCACTACCAGCTGGCCGAGCGGCTGGCGGACCTGTTCGACCAGTATCAGGTCTACCGCGCCGACTGGCTGGACGCCTGGGCCAACGGCGACGACGTGCTGATCACCGCCCGCGGCGAGTCCCGCCCGCTGGAAGACCACCAGCGCTGGCAGCCCGCCCTGTGGCGCATTCTGCGCGACGACGTGGCCGCCACCCAGGGCGATGCGGGCCTCGACAGCAGCCGCGCCCAGGTGCATCGGCGCTTTTTGAACGCCACCGAGCAATTGGACGGCCAGACCTGCCCGCCGGGCCTGCCCCGGCGGCTGATCATTTTCGGCATCTCGTCGCTGCCCCAGCAGACGCTGGAAGCCCTGGCGGCGCTCTCGCGCTGTTGCCAGGTGGTGCTCTGCGTGCACAACCCCTGCCAGTTCTACTGGGCGGATATCATCGAGCACAAGGACCTACTCCGCGCCAGCCGCTACCGCCAGCGGCGCAAGACCGGAATGCCCGAAGCGCTGGACGTGCTGGGCACCGGCGACGCTGACGATGCCCTGCACCTCCACGCCCAGCCGCTGCTCGCCGCCTGGGGCAAACAGGGCCGCGACTACCTGCGCCTGCTGGACGAGCACGACGACACCGGCGACTACCAGACCCTGTTCGAGCAGCAGGCGCTGCGCATCGACATGTTCGAGCCGTTCTCCGGCGAACGCGGCTGCCTGCTCAGCCATTTGCAGGACGACATCCGCGAGCTGCGCCCGGTGGCCGAGACACAAACCCACTGGCCCGCCCTCGCCCCGGCGGATGACTCCCTGGTGTTTCATATCGCCCACGGCCCCCAGCGGGAAGTCGAGATCCTCCACGACCAGCTGCTGGCCGCCTTCAGCGCCGACCCCGAGCTGCGCCCGCGGGACATCATCGTCATGGTGCCGGATATCGACCGCTACGCGCCGCACATTGACGCAGTATTCGGCCAGCTTCAAGGCGACGACCCGCGCTTCATCCCCTACACGCTTTCCGACCAGGCCAGCCGCCACCGCCTGCCGCTGATGATTGCGCTGGAAAAGCTGCTGCGCCTGCCGGAGCTGCGCCTGTCCGTCAGCGACCTGCTGGACCTGCTCGACGTGCCCGCCCTGCGCCAGCGCTTCGGGCTGGAAGAGCGCGACCTGCCGGTGCTGGAGCGCTGGATGGAAGGCGCGGGCATCCGCTGGGGGCTCAACGCCAAACAGCGCCAAACGCTCGAACTGCCCGGCGGGCTCAGCCAGAACACCTGGGCCTTTGGCCTGCGCCGCCTGCTGCTGGGTTACACCGTTGGCGAAGGCGACGCCTGGCAGGGCATCGAGCCGTTCGACGATATCGGCGGGCTGGAAGCGGGCCTTGCCGGGCCGCTGGCGACGTTGCTGGAAAAGCTCGAAGCCACCTGGGAGACCTTCCGCCAGCCCACCGATGCCGCCAGTTGGGTGGAACGACTCCGCACCCTGCTGGAAACCTTCTTCCTGACCGATGACGCCCAGGAAAGCGTGATGCTCACCAAGCTGGAAAACGGCCTGCAGCAAATCCTCGAAAGCAGCCGCGAAGCCCAGCTGGAAGACCCGCTGCCGCTTTCCATGGTGCGCGAACACTGGCTCGCTCAGATCGATGAGCACAGCCTCTCCCAGCGCTTCTTGGCCGGGGCGGTCAACTTCGCCACGCTGATGCCCATGCGCGCCATTCCGTTCAAGCGCGTCTGCCTGCTGGGCATGAACGACGGCGAATACCCCCGTTCCCAGCCGCCGCTGGACTTTGACCTGATGGGCAGCGACTACCGCCCCGGCGATCGCTCCCGCCGGGAAGACGACCGCTACCTGTTTCTCGAAGCACTGCTCTCCGCCCGAGACCAGCTCTACGTCAGCTGGGTTGGCCGCAGCCAGATCGACAACACGCCGCTGCCGCCCTCGGTACTGGTCGGCCAGCTGCGCGACCACCTGGCCGCCGGTTGGCACTTTGAACACGGCGCCCCGCTGCTCGACGCCCTGACCACCGAACACCCGCTGCAACCGTTCAGCCGCCGCTATTTCGAAGACAGCACCGAGTCCTTCCAGCTATTCACCTATATCCATGAGTGGCGTGGGATCCATGAATGGCGAGACGATCAAGCCCCAAGAGCGCCACGGTCTCAGCCAGAAAAGCTCCCCCCGCCGGAAAACGCCCCCACCAGCGTGTCCCTCGGCCAACTGGGCGGCTTTCTACGCGAACCCGTGCGTACCTTCTTCAATACCCGGCTGGGAGTGTATTTCGAGCAGGAAGCCATTGCCGAGCTAGACGCCGAACCCTTCGCCCTGGACGGCCTGCAGAACTGGCAGCTGCAGGACCGGCTCATCGCCGCCCAGCGCCACGCGGTGGACAACGGCGAGCCACGCCTGGAAGCCCTCGACGCCCAGCTTGAACGCTTCCAGGGCCAGGGCGTGCTCGCCATGGGGGCCTTTGGCGAGCGCATGCGCAACGCCCTGGCCGAGCCCATGGACGACCTGTTCAGCGCCTACCAGGACGCGCTGGCCCAGTGGCCCATCGCCTTGCCCGCGCCGGAACCGGTTCGCGTAGAAAGTGCCGACGGCATCGTGCTGGAAGACTGGCTGAACGAGCTGCGCCAGAACGAGGCCGGTGACCGCTGCCGCCTGCTGCTGCTCAGCAGCAGCCTGATCAGCCAGGGCAGCGGGCGCGGCCAGTACCGCTGGACCCACCTGCTGCGCCCCTGGGTCGCCCACCTGGCGGGCAACCTCAGCGGCCCGATGACCACCCAGCTACTTTCCAAGGCGGGCAACATCACGCTGGACCCCATCGCCGCCGACACCGCCCGCGCCCACCTGGACACCCAGATGACCGCCTGGCAAGCAGGCCTTGAAGCCCCGCTACCGCTGGCCCCCCAGGCGGCGTTTGCCTGGTTGACCAAGCTAGGCACGCCGGAAATCGCCGAAGAAAAAGGCCGGGAAAGCGACGCCTACGCCGCCGCCGAAGGCGCCTATGACGGCGGCCGCTTCCAGACCGGCGAAGTCGCCCAAAGCGCCTACCTCGGCCACCAGTGGCCCCGCTTCGAACGGCTGTTCAACGAGCAAACCCAACACGGCCACCGCTTCGCTACGCTCACCGAGGCGCTCTACGCCCCGCTGTTTTATGCGGTAAAGGGTTAGACTCGATACAGTGCTAGACTTTATAAACAGGCTCAAAGGAAAGGAGAGGCCTCCATGCGACTCACTCAATCACAGCGCTCCACGATCGTCTCTGGTGTCCGTGAGTTCATTGGGCCTTCCGTCAACGTCCACGTATTTGGCTCGCGTCTGGACGACACAAAGCGAGGCGGTGATATCGACCTGCTACTGATCTCCAGGACAGCGATTCCTCTGCTCGCCTCTGCCGAACTCAAAATGGCGCTGGAGGAGCGGCTGCAACTACCTGTGGATATCGTGACCTACGTCTCGACGGATGAGCCAACGCCCTTCCAGGCGATAGCCCTGAGCCAGTCGACGCCAATTGATGGTGAGGAAGCAGCATGAGCCAGGATTTCTCCACCGAGTTTGACAGTATCTTCTTATGAGCCAGCCCGCACCACTCGATCCATTACGTCTCCCCCTCCACGGCAGCAGGCTAATAGAAGCCAGCGCGGGCACCGGCAAAACCTTCACCATTGCGCTTTTATACGTGCGCCTGGTACTGGGCGGCCAACACAGCGACGACGAGACCGCCTTTGTGCGCCCGCTCACGCCGCCGGAAATCCTGGTCGTCACCTTCACCAACGCCGCCACCCAGGAACTGCGCGAACGCATCCGCAACCGGCTGGTAGAAGCTGCCGGGGTGTTTCGGGCTGACACTCCCGACGAGGAAGCTGATTCACTGCTCCTCCAGCTCCGCGACCAATACGACCCGGCCACCTGGCCCGCCTGCGCCCGCCGCCTGGAACTGGCCGCCGAATGGATGGATGAAGCCGCCGTCTCCACCATCCACAGCTGGTGCTACCGCATGCTGCGCGAACACGCCTTCGACAGCGGCAGCCTGTTCTCCCTCGACCTGGAAAACGACCAGCACGAACTGGAACAGGAAGTGGTGCGCGACTACTGGCGCACCTTCTACTACCCGCTGGACGCCGAGGCACTCGGCCACATTACCCGCTACTGGAAATCCCCCGGCGAACTGCACGCCCAGGTCGCCCGGCTGCTGCCCGAAAGCGAGGCCCTGGGCAGCCAGCGCCCCGACCCGGCGGACACCCTGAGCGCCGCCGAGGCCGAACGCCAGGCAACCCTCAGCACCCTGAAAGCCCCCTGGCCCGCCTGGCTGGACGAACTGGTGCCCGCACTGGAAGACGCCGCCAAGCGCAAGGCCTTCAAAGGCCAGAGCTTCAACGCCCGCAGCCGCGCCAACTGGCTGGGCGCGCTGCGCGAATGGAGCGAAAGCGACCTGGAACGCCCCGCGCTGACGCCCGCCGCCTGGAAACGCCTCACCCCGGAGGGCATGGCCGAGATCTGGAAAGACGGCGCACCGCCCTGCCCGGCGGCCTGGGAAGCGCTGGCCGAACTGCCCGCCGCCCTCGACGCCCTGCCGGAACCACGCAACGACCTGCTGATTCACGCCGTGCAGTGGTGCAAGGTGCGCCTGGAACGCGAGCAGGAACGCCGCGCCGAAATGGGCCCCAACGACCTGCTCACCCACCTGGACCGCGCCCTGCAAGGCCCCAACCGTGAAGCCCTGGCCGCGCAGATTCTGCGCCAGTTCCCCGTGGCGCTGATCGACGAATTCCAGGACACCGACCCCATCCAGTACCGCATTTTCAACGCGGTGTTCGAGGTCGCCAAGCCCCGGCGCGATGCCGCCATCCTGTTGATCGGCGACCCCAAGCAGGCCATCTACGCGTTTCGCGGCGCGGATATCTTCACCTACCTGCAGGCCCGCCAGGACACCGCCGGTCGCCACGTCACGCTGGGCACCAACTTCCGTTCCAGCCGCGCCATGGTCGAGGCGGTCAACCACTGCTTCCGCTACGCCGATCGGCACTCCGCCGGGGCGTTCCTGTTCCGCGAAGGCGACGACAACCCGCTGCCCTTCAACCCGGTGGGCGCCAAAGGCCGCGACGAACAGCTGGTGCACCAGGGGCAGCCGCTGCCCGCCATGACCCTCTGGCCGCTTGAAAGCGACGAGCCGCTCTCCAAGACCGCCTACCAGACCGAAATGGCCGAGCGCTGCGCCTCGTACATGACGGAACTACTCGAGGCAGGCCAGCAGGCAGAAAGCGGCTTTCAAGACGGCGACGCCCTCACACCGCTCAAGCCCTCCGACATGGCGGTGCTGGTCAACGGCCTGCAGGAAGCGCGCGCGATTCGCTTGGCGCTGGCCAGCCGTGGCGTCAAAAGCGTCTACCTTTCCGACCACGACAAGGTATTCAGCTCACCCATGGCCGCCCAGGTAGAACGCTGGCTGCGCGCCTGCGCCGAGCCGTTGGCGAGCTCCCGCCAGGCCGAAGCCCACCTGCGCGCGGCCCTGGCCACGCCGGTACTGGGCCTGACGCTGGCCGACCTGGACCACCTGCAACAAAGCGAGCTGGCCTGGGAAGAACGCGTGGAGCAGTTCAGCCACTACCACCGGCTGTGGCAGCGCCAGGGCGTGCTGCCGCTGGTGCGCCGCATGATGGTGGATTTCGATATCCCCGCCCGCCTGCTGGCGGAGTTCGAGGACGGTGAGCGCTTGCTAACCGACTTACTGCACCTGGGCGAACTGCTCCAGCAGGCAAGCCAGGAGCTGGACGGCGAACACGCGCTGATTCGCTTCCTGTACGACGCCATCGCCGACCCTGACAGCCACGGCGACAGCCACAAGCTGCGCCTGGAAAGCGACGCCGACCTGGTCAAGGTAGTGACCATCCACAAATCCAAGGGGCTCGAGTACCCGCTGGTGTTTCTGCCGTTTATCGCCAACCACCGCCCGGTGAAAGCCGGCGACGTACCGCTGCGCTGGCACGACGGCGAAGGCAACCTGCAACTTAGCCTGGAGGCCGACGAGGCCACGCTTGCCACCGCCGACCGCGAACGCCTGGGTGAAGACCTGCGCAAGCTCTACGTCGCGCTGACCCGCGCCCGCCACGCCACCTGGCTGGGGCTCGCGCCGCTCAAAGGCCTCGAGAACAGCGCCATCGGCCACCTGATCAACGGCGGCGAAGCCATGGCGCCGGACACGCTCAGCGCAAAACTTGCCGACCTTGCCGCAGGCAGCAAGATCCGCGTTGGCGAACCGCCCGCGCCCACCGCTCAGCGGCTGACGCCCCCCAAGGACACCGCCGCCCTGGGCCACGCCCGCACGCCGCTGCGCCCGGCCAAGGAACACTGGTGGATTGCCAGCTACTCGGCGCTGCGCCTTTCCGGCACGCTGACCGCCCCGGTCACCACGCCGCTGGAACCCACCACCGCCCAGGAAGCCACGGCGTTCGAGGTGCTGGACGAACCCCAGGATCTCGCCCAGCCGGAGGCGTTTCATCTGCATAAATTCCCCAGAGGCCCCGGCCCCGGCACCTTCCTGCACGGGCTACTGGAATGGGCGGGCAAGCAAGGTTTTGACGCCGCCGCGAGCGACGCTGAGAGCCTCGACGATATGCTCTGGCGTCGGGTGCAACTGCGCGGCTGGCAGAAGTGGCAGGAGCCGCTTTCCGGCTGGCTGACCGCACTGCTCACCACCCCGCTGACGCTGGCCTCTCAGCAGAGCGTCGCGCTCACCGAGCTTGCCAGTTACCAGGTCGAACTGGAGTTTTGGCTGGCCGCCAAGCAGGTGAGCACCCAGGCCATCGATGCGCTTGTTAGCAAGCACTTACTGCCGGGCTACGAACGACCCGCGCTGGATGCCGACAGCCTGAACGGCATGCTCAAGGGCTTTATCGACCTCGCCTTTGAGCACCAGGGGCGCTTTTACGTACTCGACTGGAAATCCAACTACCTGGGGCCGGACGACAGCGCCTACGAACCGGACGCCCTGCGCCACGCGCTGCTCGCCAAGCGCTACGACCTGCAGGCCGCACTTTACCTGCTGGCCATGCACCGGCTGCTCAAGGCGCGCCTGCCCAATTACGACCCCCACCAGCACCTGGGCGGCTCGATGACGGTGTTCCTGCGCGGCAGCCGCAGCCCAGGACGCGGCGTGTATACCGAAGCCGCCCCCGTGGCATTGATTGAAGCACTGGATGGCCTGTTTACAGGTACGGCACAGGAGGCCACCGCATGAGCGGCTCACCACACGACCACCACACGCCCGACCTGTTCGGCGACACCCCCGAAGCCGACCAGCCAAGCGCCCCAGCGCAAGTGAACGCTCACCCCGCGCTAAGCGATACCGGCGAGCTACTGGCGCTATGCGAGCACTGGGTCGCCCGAGGCTGGCTGCGCGACCTGGACCGCGCCCTGGTGCGCTTTTTGGCCACTGAAGCACCGGACGCCCCGCCGCTGCTGTTGCTAGGCGCAGCGCTGGCCAGCCACCAGCTCGGCCGCGGCCACGTATGCCTGGATATCAACGCCACGCTCAACGCGCCGGACTTCGCGCTTTCGCTACCCCCGGAAGGCGACGACCTCACCGACCCGCCGCCGCTGCCCAGCGAGGTGCTGGCAACGCTCACCCTTACCGACTGGCAAGCCGCGCTTGATCACCCCACGCTGATCAGCCAAGGCCCCGGCAACACGCCACTAGTGCGCAGCGACAGCGAACACACCACCCGCCTCTACCTGCGCCGCTACTGGCAATACGAACAAACCCTGCACCAGGAAATCGCCAACCGCCTCTCCGGCGAAGAGGGTTTTTGTAGGAGCCCAATTCATTGGGCGATGGATACCGGCACGGAGCCTACTGGCACTTGTAGGAGCCCGATTCATCGGGCGATGGATGACGCCAGTCATCCCGATCTACTCCCCAAAGCCCTAAACGTTCTATTTAAAAAAACCACCACCCTCGACTGGCAAAAAACCGCCTGCGCCTTAGCCGCCCGCAACCGCTTCGGCGTAATTACCGGCGGCCCCGGTACCGGTAAAACCACCACCGTGGTGCGCCTGCTCGCCCTGCTGCAAACCCTGCAGCTGGCCAAAGCGCCCACGCAACCGCTGCGCATTCGCCTCGCCGCGCCCACCGGCAAAGCCGCCGCAAGGCTGAATGAATCCATCGCCGGACAGGTAAGCCTCTTGCCATTCGAGTCTTTAAGCACTTTGTTGGAGCCCGATTCATTGGTGGTCCGACATATCGGCGATGATTGCGGCACAGAGTCTTTAAAAACCTCGATCCCAACTGAAGTCACTACACTCCACCGCTTATTAGGCGCACGCCCCGACACCCGCCACTTTCGCCACAACGCCGCCAACCCGCTGGCGCTGGACGTGCTGGTGATCGACGAAGCCTCGATGGTGGATATCGAAATGATGACCGCCGTGCTCAGCGCCCTGCCCGCCCAGGCGCAGCTGGTACTACTGGGCGATAAAGACCAGCTGGCCTCGGTGGAAGCCGGTGCCGTGCTCGGCGACCTGTGCCGCCGCGCCGAGGCCGCCCACTACACCCCGGAAACCGCCCAATGGCTGGAAAACGCCACCGGCCAGCCGCTGCCCAAGCACTACCTGGACGCCAACGGCCAGCCGCTCGACCAGGCGATTACCATGCTGCGTGTCAGCCATCGTTTTAACGCCGAAAGCGGCATCGGCCAACTGGCCCAGGCGATCAACCAGCCAAGCCACGCCCAAAGCGAACGCGAAAAGCACCAGGCGGTGCATGGCGTACTGCGCCACGGCTACCCGGACCTGCACCACCTCGTACTAGGCAGTCACGCCAAAAGCCGCGAGGAAGACACCGCGCTGGACAAGCTGGTAATTCACGGCAGCCCCGATGCGTTTCCGAACGCGGGCGAAGGCCGCACCGACCACGAAGGCACGCCCATCGCCCCGCCCACAGGCTACCGCCACTACCTGAACACGCTAAAAGCGCAGCGCCCGCAGGGGCTGGCGTTTGAGGAAGATAAAGAGGCGTATAACGACTGGGCTGGCGCGGTACTCAAAGCCTACAGCCACTTTCAGTTACTGTGCGCGCTGCGCAAAGGCCCCTGGGGGGTAGAAGGCCTGAACCTGCGCATCGCCAAAACGCTGCGCAGCGAAAAGCTGCTGTTCGGCAGCGACCACATGCTGGAAAAAGGCTGGTATGAAGGCCGCCCGGTGCTGGTGACGCAAAACGACTACGGCCTGAAACTGATGAACGGCGATATCGGCATCACCCTGGCGGTGCCGGACCCGCGCACGCCGGGTAAATCATTACTCCGCGTCGCCTTCCCAACCAGCGACCCAGAAAAGCCCATCAACTGGGTGCTGCCCTCCCGCCTGCACGCGGTAGAAACCGTATTCGCCATGACGGTACACAAATCCCAGGGCTCGGAGTTCCTGCACACCGCCCTGCTGCTACCGCAAACACCCAACCCCATCCTCACTCGAGAGCTGGTCTATACCGGCATCACCCGCGCTCGTGAATGGCTTACGGTGATTGAGGCCAAACGCGGGATTTTGAATGATGCGGTGACGCGGGAGGTTATGAGAGTAAGTGGGGTTGGGGGTTAGCAAAGGAGATTGCGAGATGTGGCTGTATTCACCTATAAATCGACCGCTGAGAAGCAAAGTTCCTCCTTTCCTCTTATGGCTTAGAACGAAGCTTTAACGCTCGGGTGTAGCACCGGGAGTAAACAACTATAAAAACTGAGAGTTAGCAGGTCGCCAAGTCTCTCTCCTTGAAAGGGCCAAAGACCTACAGTCTGCAAACAATTGCTCCAGCCGCCCCCTTTGCACTAGCAAACTGGCTACCAAGACGTTCAATAGTGGTCTGCTTCCTACTTTTTACTCTCATACCAAGGAAATAACGGTACCTATAGAGAGTTCTGCAGCTGGAATGAGCCCCAAGAGGGGGCACTGCCACAGTATAGGCAATATCGATGGTTTTATCGGAGCTTCTCTCATTCAAGCACGAGTAGTAAATACGACATATGAATTAGTAAAAAACACACCATAGACTTTTAATATTAACGATGCATGCGGCACTTTCCTTCCTAAAAAGCAGAAAACAAAAACTTAATTTATCACTTTAAAAATTCCATTGTTTTTTTGGTTAGCTATTATATAGCTCTCTGGCTTAATCATCATATTTCGGCGGGAGGAATGGATACCATGGAAACAATGGATTTAATAAATACTGATCATGCCATACATGACAAACACTCCGTCACTGAAATCTACCAGAAAGGCTCTTGGCAGAGGAAGGCCTTTAATGATTTCGAAGAGACAATGACTAACAAAGAGTCGCCTTTTCCGTGCGTATTTGGCGCACATGGTCTTAAGCAGGGACATTTGAGGTTTTTATTTCATAGTCATATTGAGATAGCATTACTAAGCCAACAACTACGGGAATATGTAAAAAACTCCCGAAACTTTGGAAACAACACCTCTTTGGTCCTTTTCACGAATATCGACCAGCGACTCGAAATAGATGAATATCACAGTATTTTTTGGGACACCCTTAAAGGTCTAACCGAAAACGACTCTCAACCATGGCCTGCTGAAATACCGAAAGCAACCGACGACCCAAAATGGGAATTTTGCTTTGCAGGAGAACCGATATTCGTTGTTTGTAATACGCCATCACATGTTATGCGGTATAGCAGGCATTCAACACACTTCATGTTAACTTTTCAGCCACGTTGGGTTTTCGACAATATTCTTGGCTCACCAGAACAAGCCAAAAAAGCTTTCTTAAAAGTTCGCAATATACTTAAAAAGTATGATGCAACACCTTTATCGCCTGACTTAGGCATGTATGGTGACCCAGGTATTTTAGAATCACGGCAATACTTCTTAGACGATATAAACAAGACAAAAGAATGTCCTTTTAAGCATCTGGGAGACTAGCAATGAAAAAATTCATTAGTGGATCAATTGAGAATATCAGTCTTTCGAAGTTAATTTCTCTTCTTCCTGAGCAAGGGTGCGTTGAGCTTCAGAGGGACGGTCCAAAACACACTCATAATTGGCACAAACATGAGACAGATGAAACTCTAATTATTATTCAAGGAAACATCACCTTTGGTATCGAATCTAAAGAAGTAACCTGCGGTCCTGGAGAGTATGTGGTTCTTCCTGCTGGAACGTTGCATAAGTCAACGGCTTCAAATGAAGGGTGCGTCTACACGATCTGCTTTCGGGATGTTCTTAACTGGCTTAGCTAAATTCTGGACGGAGAAACTCATATGGCTGAATTACAGAAAACTCTCTCCGCATGGCGGGGAGCAGCACTCTTTATAAATATCGTTCTTGGCGCAGGATTATTGGTGCTTCCAGGACTGACGGTGCAGAAGATCGGTGACCTTTCGATGATCTCCTGGATTCTCTGTGCTGTCCTGGCTTCTCCTTTGTTCATCATATTCATCATTCTGGGGTGCCGGTACCCTGGACCGGGAGGGATAGCATCATACGTAAAGCAAGCCTACGGTAGGCTTGCTTACATAATTGCTTCATTGATGTTCCTTGGAGCGGTACTACTCGGGTTGCCAGCGATTGCATTGACTGGAGGATACTATGCAAGCAATACCTTTGGTGGTCAGCCACACATGCACGCGCTACTGATCCTTGGTTCAGTACTTTTACTTAATCTACAGTCAGTTGAGGCGGCAGGTAAGCTGAACCAATGGCTTTCCTGGGTTCTTGTAGCATTTCTTACTGGACTGGCTCTTTTATCGTTATTCCTCGTTTCAAACGAACCCACCACACACTCCTTTGCAATGCCCAGCTCATTCAGTGAAATGAAAATGATTTGGGTCGCTGTTCCTATGATCTTTTTTGCATTCACCGGTTGGGAGGTGGGGGCAAGTATTACTGGTGAGTTTAAGAACCCTAAGAAAGACCTTCCATTAGCAATGTGGCTTTCGTTCGTCATTGCTGTAGCACTCTATCTGGTAATGGCTTACGTTGTTCAACGCGCAGACCTCGGTAACGCCTATGAATCACCTTTTGCAACTATCATAAATAACCATTTGGGCGCATACGGAAAAAATGTGGTTGGAGTTGTCGCTATAACCTTAATATTTGCGAATCTCAGTGCGGCCGGATGGGGAGTTTCGAGAATGTTTTACTCCCTAGCTCAAGAAGGCATTGCGCCACCCTTTCTACTGAGGCTGACAAAGGGTCAACCCTATCATTCGCTTGTTAGCATTATTTTTATCTTTAGCCTTGTTGTTATTTTAGATTGGCTAGGATTCATGGGAGTCGACAATCTCTTGTCGTTAGCAGGACAAAACTTCATAATTCTCTATGGGCTTTCTGCCTTAGTCCTGGTCAAGCTGGCGGAAAGGCTCCTCGAAAAAATGATTGCTTTTCTTGGGATATTCGTTTGCATGGCCATTGTAACCCTGCAAGGCTTCAGCATCATTTACCCACTTATTATCTTGGCTCTTTCTGTATCGACATTTTTCCTAAAAGCTAGGCAAAAAAAAGCCAGGGTGTATTAATGACGTTAGGAGTGGAGTCACACCCACTCCTTGATTACAGGTAAAATTGTCACAGTCTTGACCTTGGCATGTTCCATAAGATAGTACTTTAGCTCCATCATCTCTTCGAGTGTTTTGTACTCTATCTCCAGAACCAGGTCCATTTCTCCATATACCGATAATCTTCGTTTAATAATACCGAAGATCGACAGATCATCTAACAAGTTTTCACATTGCGCACCATCTACGTGGGTAATAATAACAAAGCCACCGAGCTTTTCTGATTTCACGTTATCACTGGCCAATACAACATTATAGCCTTGGATAATTCCATCCGCTTCTAAGCGCTCAATCCGTTTTTCTACTGCAGTCCTTGACCGATTGACACGACGCGCAATATCAGAAAATCTCTCTCTGGCGTTGATTTTGAGAATTTCGATAATCTGGCGATCCACATCATCTTTAATTTCCATGCTAATACCCGCCTATCATGCTTGTGAACCTTTAAACCCGTGCCTACATTTAATATATTAGATTGTTGTATATTTGAGAAGACGTCTCATAAGCCGCACGCAATAAGGTCAGCGATTTATTAGGTCGCCCATATCTTAGCGAAGCAGCAACCCGAAAAAGCCCATCTGTTGAATACTGCCTCCTTGCATGCATGCAGTGGAAACCATCTTTACGGTGTCGGTACACAAATCACAGAGCTCGGACTCCCTGCACATCGCCCTGCTGCTTCCGCCCACACCCAACCTATCCTCACACGCAAGCGCTCTACCGACATTCCCCGCGCCCGCGAATGGCTCACGCTGATCGAGGCCAAACGCGGCATATTGAATGATGCAGTGACGAGGGAGGTTTTGAGAGTGAGTGGGTCCGCGGAGTAAAACCAGCAGAGAACATTCGCTGGCTGTATGCAGAGCTCACTCAACGTTTACGCTGTCATACTGCACTTCATAACCAAGCATTTAAGCTTTAGGAATCGTTTCCGGGCAAATATACGGAAACAGGTGCGCTACATAATCGGCTTTTCCAAGTTCGACCTTCTCGCTGCGCAATATGGAATAGGCGGTCATGATGTGAAAATAAAACTGAGCCAGTGTCCAATCCCGCGCATATTGTTCAGCCGTTAAATCGAGAACCATGCCGTTGGGAAGCTCGTGCACCAAGGGCTTTTCCGCGTCTACATCCAACGCATCGTGGGAAAGGTCGTCGAGCAACGCAATAGTTTCATCAATACGCGCTTGCGCGTCCGCGAGTGAGCCGGGTTGCTCTCCGGCGTTTCGCCCTTCATCGAGCAGTATCGTGATAGTGGGTGGCAGCGCCTTGTCTTGAAGCCGGTAGACCGCCTCTTGAGCCTGTACACAAGAAACCCGAACCTGAGTCGACAGCGGATACATATCTGGTGCGAGACGTGCAGAAAGCAGCGCATGTGCGTTAGCTTCAGGCATCTGAGCCTGCGCATTTGTCAGCCAGTTCGAAAGCGCACCAAGCATTTGTGTATAGGTGGGAACCAGCAGTTGCGTTAATGACATTTGCGTTCTTCCTATTGAATCGATAGTGACAGAATAGTCGCTATCGCACGCCCACTTTATAAACCCAGTGATCGCAAATGATAGCCGTCAAACCGTAAACTCTGCTAGCTGCAAGCATTGAACCCGTGTTCACGATATCCCAAGGTTTGGAGTCTCAGCACACCGCCCCACTAATACCACCCACGCCCAACCCCATACTCACACGCGAGCTGGTCTAACCGGCATCACCCGCACCCGCGAATGGCTCACAGTGATGGAAGCCAAACGCGGAATATTGAATGATGCAGTGACGAGGGAGGTGATGAGGGTGAGTGGGCTAGATTAAGACAACACGGTACTAAAAAAATATCTAAATTAGTGAAGTTATATTCATATGATCATTTATAAAACTTAATTATTATAAATAATGGGTGGGTGGCTCATCCGGACCACCCCAGTCATCGCCTCCGTGCATTGGACCGCGATAACCCCCATGCGAGTGTGTGGGCTGCCTACAGCTATTAGCGGCTGGATGATGCATGGGAACGTTTAATATACTTCGAAGCTTCGTTTAGCGTCAAGCTCCTTACCAAAGTCAAAGTCAATCCAGGTCGTAAACCATTCAGTCCTAAGGTTTATGAGAGCTTTTTGATCTTCCTCATTTTTTACGCCAAATAATGACAACAACTCTTTCTTTAAGCTTTCACGAATATAGGGACATGCTAAACAGTCGAAAAGTAAAATAGTTTTTTCAGTATCTTTAGAAAGAACGTTTTTATTATCTTTCATCTTATCTAAAATATATCTCTCTATCGAATATCGAAACAAATCATATCTTTTTTTGTTCCCAACATAGAACAACGCAACGGTAATAGAAAAAAGATTTAAACTATTATCAAAAACGTAAAAGCTGTCGGCTTCCTCTTTTTTTCCGCCAAAATATTTTGCTAACACCTGCTCTTCTACCCTATAGTCTTTACCTAGCTCAGACAATACTGTAAGAAGGTATAAAGTCTCAACTTGCGTATGCCTCTGAATAGTAATTTTATTTGCTATGAAATAGATATTTTCAAAAATTTGCTTGAATGCAGCATCCATATAATCTCTATCAGAATTCTTTTCTCTGAGAAAAGAAATTATAACGTACAAAACCCTGACTAACTTAACAGTAGTGTTTACTCTTGGAGAGACTGAGTATATAAAAAAAGAAAACTCTATTATTGATATAATGGCATAATAAAGTGATTTTGAAGATCTATTTTCCTTATCAACCTCCTTGAAGTTCTCGATAATTTTTCTCAATCTGCTTTCAACAATTGCCAGAGAATAATTAAGTATATCTTTGTATTCCACACCGCTAGTTTTAATTATTTTTTTAAATTCTGTAATCAAAGGTGAAGACTTGATAAATATATGCCCATGCTTAACTTTAGCATTAACGTCGTCTTGGAGCACTTCAGTTTCGACTATCTCATATTTCAACTTCTCATTAAGCAAGTTAGAAATTTGTTTTTTTGCTATAGTTATTTCTGTTATAATAGGTTTTTGGTAAATTTTCTCTTTTTCAGTGTTTAGGTTAAGCTTATATTCTTTCAAACTAGCCTGTAGCTGGCTAAGTATTTTTCTATATATATCTTCCTTATTATAAAAAACAAAGTAATCATCTACATATCTAAAGATCTCATAATCCACCCCATAAAAAATACCCTGGAAATCTAGTTCTTCATAAACATTTTTATCTATATTCTGAAGGATTATTTCTGCGAATATTCTTGATGTTTCTGGACCAATCAGAATACCGTTAGTTTCACCATAGTTTTCCGAACGCATTAGTTCATCAAATTCCTCTGGAAAGCATCCCTTTAAAGATCCTCCTTTTATAGTTCCAGCCATAACATCTTTTACAGTTTCTTTCCCAAAAACTGACCAAGCAATTGAGTGTGTATAAATACTATCAAAACACTTTGAAATATCTAATCTGGCTAAGTTATTGTATTTTTTTTCGCACTGATGATATTCAACGGATTCAAAAAATTTAAATATATTACTGTACTTTTTATAAACGAAAAAAGATTTCAGACTGCTATATTCTTTTTTGTATTCTTCGATCAAACCAGATGGCTCATGATCCTCATTTTTTGCAAGCTTATTCCTAGACTCCCAATAGATAAGACGGGCAGGCTTGTAAGGAGCACGAAGACTAAATTTACTTTTCTGGCAATGGTAAATTAATAAATCTTTATAATTATCGTAAAAGGACACTAGCCTAATTTGGTTCCTGGGGTGCGCAAAAGATAAAACTCTTAACTCATCCATCTTATGGGTAATTCCATAAGTAAATGGAATAGTTGTAGTAAGCCCTTTTTGAAATTTCAATTTATTTTTTTCTTTTTTCTCAAAACCTTCAATATTCGGCTCTTCAATTCCTAAAAAGAGCTGTATCGCCAAATGTGCTCCACTTGAAGTTGGATACCATTCAAACCCACCTTCCTTATATTCGACACTATTTTCTTTTAAAAAATCATAAAAATAGCGATTTGAAAAAGTTAAGGGTATTTCATAAGGTAATACATCAGAGATTACAGCCCTTTCTTTATCGGTAGTTAATTTTACCTTTTTTTTCATATTATTGATTCCAAACCCGAGTGATTTCTTTCAAGTCTTGAGTAGAGAACTTCCTAAACTCTTTATTCAAAAAACCTCTTTTGAAAGAAAATTTCATGACTTTTCTCTTCAAGGTATCACAGTTCAAATCTAAGGCTCTTATATTCAAACAATGATCAAGCTGATCTAAGAACTCAAGGTTATCAACCCATTTATTGGAATGGTAGATGCCAACAAACGCCCCACCTTTATTATTTGTTAGCTTAGTGTTTCCAGTAAGCATTCTAACTCTAGCTAACAACAGTTTCTTATCATTATCTGATCCATAGCTTTTACTATACTTATCAAAAGCTGTGTTTAATCTATCTTTGTACTTATCTACTTTTCTTTCACTTGCGCAGATACCTAGTTTACCTCCATGTTGTCGAATTATGTACCCTAAATATTCTATACTATAACTTACCCCCTTGTTGTAATTAATTATTTTCGTTTTATTTTTATTTAATGAAAGACCAATATTTAACATTAGCTCAGCAATTTCTCTCTGCCTATCGTCAGCAGTAAAAAAATCAGAAGGAGTAAAAACAGCAATAATATCATCTACATATCTTGTATAATATACAACTCCAGGCATGGATTTAATTTTTTCATCAAACTCGCTCATATATAACTCTGACAAATAAGCACTTATACCAATTCCTCTTGGAATTCCTTTACTACTGCCAGTGATAGATCTATACTGATTTAATATCTGTGAAATAATTTTCCTAGAAGCTAATGAAAGCTTAGGATTGCTATTTATTTTGCTTTTTAAAATATCACTATCAATGCTTTCATAGAACCCAGAAATATCGGTTTTAATTATTTGCTTTGGAAAAGCATCATCAAGAACAGACTTCAACTGTGATATAACAATATCTCTATTAGCCTGTTTTACATTATATGTGGATTTAATATTTTGCTGTATTTTCTTTTCTGCAAAAAAAGATTCTAATTCGCTATTAATTCTATAAGTTTCTTTATGATGATGAGGCGAGTTATTTCTTTCAATGCTTATTTTGAAAGTTCTCTTAGCAATGGCCTGAGATATCTTTTCCAAATGTGAATCAATTACCTCATCACGTTTAGAATCGTTCTCCTTTATTGACTCTTTCAACTTATGGAAACGGTAATTAAAAACTTCCTCTGAATACTTTTCCTTTCTTTTATTCAAATTACTCCTAACACGACGAAGTCGTTTTATAATCAAAGAATATTCTTTTACTTCAGCCGGAAACCCTTTTTCAATATAGTCCCCTTTTCGATTCTCTTTATCGTAGATAATTCGTAAATTTTTAGATGTGAAAGATTGGCTAAGCATTTAAACCCCTGCAAGAAACAACATAACTATTATAAATTTTAACAACAATGGACTTCACTACTTAATTACAGCAAACAAACATAAATAAAAAGCTTTTAACTTTAAGATCAAGAATTCGACAAGACAGGCTCGTGAATAATTTAATTGTATCATTTCTCTTCGAACGCCACCCTACCCGCTATCGCTTCCATCCCTTCAATCGGCTGCTCATAGCTCCAGGCAATATCTTTGTGATCGCCCAGCGAGAAATACACCGTATGCCCTTTAAACGGGCAGTGGGTGGTCGTTTTTGAGGTGGTAAGCAAATCCATCCGCACGTCTTCACGTGGGATGTAATGGCGTGGCGGGTAGCCGGTTTCGCGGAGTTCGAGGGCTTGGGTAGACTCGGCAACTAACTTGCCATCCACATGCACCTGCACGCGCTGGTTAACGGGATGAAGCTCGATGCGTGGGGCATGTGGCATTAAGTTGTTCCCTGCGGCGATTTTCGCTCTAGTAAAATTAGCCTAGCAGTTAACTTAGGTTAAACACACCCTCGCAGCTTAGCTTTTAGTCGGTAGCGGATGGATTGGTGGTAGGGTTCAAGCTTTCTTCACGAATTGGGCGGTGACCATCATGTCGCCTGCGCCGTCGACCTTGCAGTCCAGCTGGTGGTCCTTGCCTTCCTTGAGCCGTTTGATCACGGCTTTGGTGCCAATCTTGAGCACGATAGAGCTGCTTTTCACCTTGAGGTCTTTCACCAGCGTGACCTTGTCGCCTTCTGCCAGCAGGGTGCCGTTGGCATCCTTGACGGTGACCGCGTCTTCAGCGGCGGCCTCTTCGGGGTTCCATTCATGGGCGCACTCCGGGCAGATGAGCAGGCTTCGATCCTGGTAGACAAATTCGGACTGACAACGGGGGCAAGGTGGGCACGACATAGTAGTGGCTTCAGTGGTTTGATTAGCAGCCTATGATACTGCGCCCTGGCGGCCTTGGCGAATGGTGCCAATGAAGATTGCCCGCCCTGCCTATTGATCCGGTGGGGTCAGTTTGGCATCGGTTAAGGTGCGTGGCCGGTAATCACACGTTGTATCGCCCCAACGCTTCCAGACACTGTCATCGATTGAAATATTGACCGCAGGCTGTCCCTGCATCCCTTGGGAATATTGCCGGTAGAATCGGCCGTCACCTTCCTTTCCAAGGCGTTTGAATCTGGCGTAGAACCCCTTCAGAAATTCGGCGAAAGAATCTCTTGGCACTGTCTTCCAGGCATCCTCGGCAACGTCGAATGGATTCACTTTCAGGCCAGCCTTTTCCGCCTTGCCTAACATCCAGTTCAAGGGTATGTCGGGCAGCGTGTCATTCGCGCCGTACCCGCCGCCTACATTGGCGTGGGCGCCGATAAACCAGCGCTGCTCTACGTCGCGGTTGCCGGCTTTGGGCTTGCCGTCCTTGCTGGTCCAGAGCGAGACGTTGTAGGTCTCCCGGTGCTCGTCCAGCGCCACCGCTTGGTAAGCGTGGTCGACAATGCTGGAAAGCTCCGTATCGTGCCAATCGTATTGGCTTTTAAACAGGTTGGTGCCGGGCACGCCCAGCGCGCCAACGGTATCCCATATACCGATGAAATGAATCCTCGGCTGGCGGCTGAAGCTTTCCTTGAAGCCTGTGCAAACGTCAGCATCCGGGTGCAGATCCTTATTCGGGTTCTCCAGATAACGGTTGAACCGCGCTGAAGATGGAGGCACAACACTTTGCTGGCGTATGCTGGTATTGAATAAACAGTGACGACTAACAGTTTTGGGGAAAGTGCATGCCTCCATCCATGGAAAAAGTCTCGCCAGCGCCCCCTTCCAGGGAGATGCCAGATGGCAAGGGCCAGAAGCTTAGCGACCGGGTTTACGGCGATATTGTCGACCGAATTATTCAGCGTGAATTCGGTGAGGGTGAGCGGCTTCCATCAGAGGAACAGTTGGCGTCCTATTACGGTGTGTCGCGTCCAATCGTGCGCGAAGCGTTGGCCAGGCTGCGCGATGATGAATTAATTCGCTCACAACGTGGGGCGGGAAGTTTCGTCCAGCGGCGCCCCGAGCGTGCCATGCTTGAGTTCGCTCCGCTGGAAAGCCTGGCCGATATCCAACGCTGTTTTGAGTTCCGAATCGCCGTGGAAACCGAGGCCGCACGACTCGCGGCCATCAAGGCAACAGACGAAGAACGCGTGGCACTGGCTCAAGCGCTGGCATTGCTAGAGCAGCGTATCCGCGACAATGAGCTGGGCGTGGATGCCGATTTCAATTTTCATCTATCCATCGCTCACGCCACGCATAACCGGTTTTTCTCCGATACCCTGCTGTCGCTTAAGCCCGCCATCACGTATGGCCAAAACATGGCCCGCGGCCTGGGCTTGCGACGCCCAGAGCGCCATGTCCCCGAAGTACAGGTCGAACACCGTGACATCCACGACGCCATCCTTGCGGAAGACCCTGAGCGTGCCGCTTTTTGTATGCAGCATCACTTGAGCAGTTCGCGTCGGCGCGTCTTCGAAGGATAGGGATTTGACAACTTTTACAACTCGACTAGCTTGAACTGTAAGGTCGTTCACGCTGGCGAATGAAGGTGTGTAACGGCCCCGTAGGACGCAGGCCGAGAAATATAAAAACAAACACCACGGCCCTGATTCGCGTCACTGCCCATAACGACGAAGAAACGTAGATAAAATAATACAACTACTTCGGAGCACCACTTTATGACATTTACCTACAAGACGCTCGCGATGTCCGTAACGGCAATCGCCACCATGGGCCTTGCCGGAATGGCCCAGGCTGAGTACCCGGAAGAAGACATCACCTACATCATTCCCTTCGATCCAGGCGGTGAATCCGATGTGACGGCGCGTTTCCAGGAACCGATCCTGGAAGAGGAGCTTGGCGTGTCGGTCAATGTGACTCACCGGCCGGGTGGCGGGGGTGCCGTGGCCTGGAGTGAATTCCAGAACAGCGCAGAGCCTGACGGCTACGAGATCATCGGGGTCAATATTCCGCATATCATCGGCCAGCCGATCCAGCGCAATGACGCCGGTTACGAGACCGACGACTGGAGAATCGTCACCTTCTTCCACTCAACTCCCAACGCGCTGATCGTCTCCGACGATAGCCCTTACGACACGCTGGAAGATCTCGTCGAGGACGCCAAGGAGAACCCAGAGGCGATTACCTTGGGCGGCAGTGGTACCTACAGCGCTAATCACCTGGACATGCTGCGCTTCGAGAAAGCAGCCGATATCGATCTGACCTACATTCCCTTCTCGGGGACCGGGCCATTGAAAGGGGCGCTGGAAGGTGGCCATGTCGCCGGTATCTTTAACTACACCATGCTGGGCACCGAGATGGCCGATAGCGTCAAGGTCCTGGCCGTGGCCGCCGAAGAGCGCGTCAAGGCGCTGCCTGATGCCCCCACTTTCAAGGAGCAGGGCTACGACATCGTGGGCGGTGCTTATCGCGGCGTTGCGGTGCCCAAGGACACCCCTGACGAGGTGGTTGCAACCCTCGAAGAAGCCTTCGCAGAGGCCAACCGTCAGATCACCGAAAAACAGGAGCCGCTGGGCTTCGTGATGGAATACATCACCGGTGATGAAGTTGACGAGGTCATGGCCATGCTGCGTGAGGCCTACGGCCCCATCCTCGAAGAGGCCGAGTAACACCTTTCCCTCCGTGGGGCTCCTGAGTGGGCCCCTTTTTCTTGAACCATGATGGCCACACGCGTGGCCACTGGGAGGGTGACTCATGGAGATGTTACTGGAGGCGCTGACCTCCCTCCTTACCTTTGAAAGTATCTTCACAGTACTGCTGGGCGTCTCAGCGGGACTCTTCATTGGGTCCATGCCAGGACTGACGGCCACGATGGCGCTTGCCATGCTCCTCCCCTTCACGTTCTCAATGGAAGCTCTGCAGGGGTTGATCGCGCTGGGGGCGGTCTACATGGGGTCTATCTATGGCGGTGCTTTTACGGCCATCCTGATCAATACCCCCGGTACCCCATCGTCCATTGCCACCACGTTCGACGGCTACCCCATGGCACGTCAGGGCAGAGCCTATGAGGCCCTGGCAGCAGCGACCATTGCCTCAGTGGTGGGCGGCATCATCGGGGTCATCTTTCTATTGATTCTCGCGCCGCCGCTTGCCCGGCTGGCGGTTGCTTTCGGCCCCTCAGAGATGTTCTGGGTGGCGATGTTAGGGCTGACGCTGGTCGCCAGCCTGTCCAGCGACTCGCTCTTGAAAGGGTTATTGGCGGGTTGTATTGGCATTCTGCTTAGCACGATCGGGGTGTCGCCGGTCGGGGGAGAGAGCCGTTTCACCTTTGGCTATCCGCCGTTACAAGGCGGCATCGAGCTGATCGTCGCATTGATCGGGCTGTTCGTGGTCCCCGAACTGTTGACCATGGCGGCTGAGGGGCGCGGGGCATTGCCCGGTGGTGGCGAGCTGCGCAAGAAAGAGGTTTCCATCGCCAGGATCGCCCGGCATATCTTCATCAAGCCCGTCAACCTGATCCGCTCCTGCCTGATCGGGCAGATTATCGCGATCATTCCGGGGGCCGGAGGAAACGTCACCAGCCTGGTGGCCTACAACGAGGCACGGCGTTTCTCCAAGGATCCCAAGAGTTTCGGCAAGGGCAACATCGATGGCGTAGTGGCCTCGGAGTCGAGCAACAACGTGATGGTCGCTGGCAGCATGGTGCCGCTGCTGACGTTGGGCATTCCCGGGGCGCCTCCCGATGCCATCATTCTCGGGGTGTTGCTGATGCATGGGCTGCGTCCGGGCCTCGACCTGTTCACCGAGTCTGGGGTGTTGACCAACGGCTTCATTCTCTCCATGGGGTTATCGGCGCTGATGCTGTTGCCGGTGGGGCTGCTGGGCGGGCGCCTGATCCATCGTGTGGTCATTCGCACGCCTTATTATTTCCTGGTGCCGAGCATCGCCATGGTGACCATCCTTGGGACATTTGCATTGCGCAATAGCATGCTGGATGTAGGCATCATGCTCATCCTGGGCACGGCTGGCTACTTCTTGCGGCTGATCGGCATCCAGGCGGCCCCCATCGTGCTTGGCCTGATCCTGGGAGGCATTGCCGAACAGGGCTATGTGCAGACGTTGATGGCGGCGGTCGTCGACCCGATTCCCTGGCTGCGGCTGGTGAGCAATCCGCTTTCCATGGTGTTGGCCTGCATGGTGCTGCTGGGCGCCGCCACGGCACTGGTGCCCATGTGGCTGGCCCGCAAGGGGCTTTTGGACAAGGTCGAAGAGGATAGCGGAGGCTCGTCATGATCGTGCGCCTCAATACCGACATCGCCGCAGGCGCTCTCGGCCTGACTTTTGGTGCCGCGCTGTGGTTCCCGCGGGCGGATATCGGCCGACTGAGCATCATTTTTCCGCGTGCCGTCCTGCTGATCCTCACTCTCATTTCGGTCGCCCTGATCGTCAAGGGCTTCGTCAAGCCGAGTGGCCGCCAAGTCGAGATCACCGGCAGCCCACTGCGCCTGGTCACGGTGATCATCGGCTTCTTTCTCTGGTGGGGCCTGGTCGACCTGCTGGGGTTTCTGCTCACGACGCTGATCGCCTTCTTCGCGCTTACCTGGTACCTCGCCAGGGTCGAGACGGTGGTTAGCTGGCAGCGCATGCTGAAGTGGAGCCCCATCATTGTGGTGCTAGTCGGCGTCTTTTACCTGACCTTCACGGAGGTGCTCAATGTGCGCCTGCCGACGGGTCTGTTCTTTTAGTAGGAGTGATGCATGAAAATCACCGATATTCGTGAGGCGCGGGTATCAATCGCCTCGGACATTGCCAACGCCTATATCTCCTTCGCGAAGATGGATGTATCGGTCCTGGCGATCTATACCGATGTCTGGGTCGATGGCCGTCAGGTAGTGGGCTACGGTTTCAATTCCAATGGCCGCTATGCGCAGAGTGGCCTGTTGCGCGAGCGCTTCCTGCCTCGCCTGCGTGAAGCCGACCCCACGGCCCTGGTCGATGACAGCGGGGCCAATCTCGACCCCTTCCGGGTCTGGAACGTATTGATGGCCAACGAGAAACCCGGCGGGCACGGTGAACGTTCGGTGGCGGTGGGCATCATCGACA
Organism: Halomonas sp. G11; assembly: GCF_001663515.1. Taxonomy (NCBI): domain Bacteria; kingdom Pseudomonadati; phylum Pseudomonadota; class Gammaproteobacteria; order Oceanospirillales; family Halomonadaceae; genus Halomonas; species Halomonas sp. G11. Next base: position 303,527 of record NZ_LYXG01000041.1, on the reverse strand, counting down.
TGGCGGTGTGGGACATCGTTGCCAAGACGGAGAACAAGTCCCTGGCACAGCTACTGGCCGAGCGTCATGGCGATGGAACGGCCGATGCGAAAGTATCGGTCTATGCGGCAGGCGGTTACTACTACCCAGGTAAGCAGGTCAGTGCCCTCAAGGACGAGATGCGTGATTATCTCGACCTTGGCTATACCTGCACCAAGATGAAGATAGGCGGGGTGCCCTTGGCCGAAGACCTCCAACGGGTCGAGGCGGCGATCGACGTCGTCGGTGACGCTTCACGACTTGCCGTCGATGCCAACGGCCGCTTCGATCTCAAGACCGCGCTGGCCTTCGCCGAAGGCCTGGCTCCCTATGGGGTTCGTTGGTATGAGGAAGCTGGCGACCCGCTCGACTACGCCTTGCAGCAGCAACTGGGTGAGCACTATGCGCCCCCCATGGCCACCGGCGAGAACTTATTTTCTCATCAGGATGCTCGCAACCTGCTGCGTTACGGCGGCATGCGCGCTGATCGCGACATTCTGCAGATGGATCCCGTCCTCAGCTACGGGCTGGTGGAATACCTGCGCATGCTCGAGGTGCTGAAGCAACATGGCTGGTCATCGAGACAATGTATTCCGCACGGTGGCCATCAGTTCGCTCTCAATATCGCGTCCGGCCTCAAGCTGGGAGGAAATGAGTCCTATCCGAGAGTTTTTGCGCCGTTCGGCGGCTTCGCCGACTCGACACCCATCGAGAGAGGGTATGTTGCCATCCCGGCGATGCCCGGCATTGGTTTCGAGGATAAAAGAGAGCTCATGAAAGTCTTCGATAAGCATCTCCGCTGAGCGGTACTGTTAACTCCCTAGCCACTCAGACACAACAATTTACAACAAAGCTTTTTATAAAAGCAGGAGCTTACGATATGCGTAATCACCGTGTCGCTGTTATACCGGGTGATGGAATAGGCCTTGAAGTTATTGAAGCGGGTAAGCAGGTACTGGAAACGTTATCGCAGAAAAGTGACGATTTTCAGTTTGAATTCGAAGATTTTGATTGGAGTTCTAAGCGCTACCTTGAGACGGGTGAATACATCCCAGAGGGCGGACTAGAGAAGCTTTCAACATTTGATGCTATCTACTTCGGTGCAGTAGGTAGCCAAGAGGTTCCCGACCATGTATCGCTTTGGGACCTTCGGCTCGCTATCTGTCAGGGGTTTGATCAATATGCCAATGTACGCCCTGCCCGTGTGCTCCCTGGTGTTAATAGCCGCTTAAAGGGAGCCGAGAAAATTGATTGGGTGATCATTAGAGAAAACAGTGAAGGTGAATATGCAGGTAACGGTGGCCGTGCTCATCGCGGTCTTCCCGAAGAGGTCGGCACGGAGGTGGCGATATTTACCCGAAGAGGGATAGAACGCATTCACCGTTTCGCTTTTAAACTCGCCCAAAGTCGCCCGCGGAAAAAACTCACATTGGTCACCAAGTCCAACGCTCAGCGATACGGCATGGTGCTGTGGGATGAAGTGTTCTTCGAGGTTGCAAAAGACTTTCCTGACGTGACGATTGATAGGGAGCTTGTCGATGCAGCCACTACCCGTATGGTACTTAAACCCGAGACGATGGATGTTATTGTGGCGACTAACCTCCATGCCGATATCTTGTCGGACCTGGCCGCCGCTCTTTCAGGCAGTTTAGGCATAGCACCCACAGCCAACCTTAATCCAGAGAGAGCGTTTCCCTCCATGTTTGAGCCGATTCATGGATCAGCATTTGATATTGCAGGCCAAGGCATTGCCAACCCCGTGGGTGCCTTCTGGACGGCAGCCATGATGCTGGAACACTTAGGGGAATTGACGGCAGCTGAGAGACTTATGGCGGCTATAGAGCGATTAACCGCCTCAGGCCAACAAACAATGGATCTTGGAGGTACTGCGACCACGCAGGATATGACCCGAGCCATTTGTTCCGACATCGAACAACAATAAGTACATAGCCGTTGCTTCAAGGATGGCGTTCTTGAAGCAACTTAAACAAAAAATTCGTGAGTACGGCTTAACTGTGCCTCTTATACTTCATTTTTATAGTCTCCAAACAGCACCTTAGAGCGCATGGCGGAGTCAAAGAAGCAAAAGTAACCTCCCACCTGTCTTACCGACCAAGGTGAAGCGGAAGACGTTTTTCCTTACTAACAAACAGTATTCAGCTCTGAAGGGAATGGCTGCATCTGTCAGGTAAACATCCCCGATATAGACAGAAATCGGCCTGAAGCTGACGTTGCGGGAGTTCTGATTAACGCCCGCCATCACCGGTGGCAAAACCAGAGCGAAGTGGAGGTTTTGGTATCCGGCCTGGTTATGCAGCATGTAGCGGCTTGATTCGATCCACTTCTTCCTTGACCGACTGAGCTGCCTTCCAAAGATCAACAGATCGCTGCGCATTCAGCCAGAATTCCGGCGAATTACCAAACAAACGAGCAAGCCGGAGCGACATTTCAGGACTTACAGCACGACGCTCGCGCAGTAATTCATTAACTGACTGACGAGAGACGCCCAGAGATTCAGCCAACCCAGAAACGGTAAGGCCATAGTCAGGAAGAAAGTCTTCCCTCAGCATTTCGCCAGGATGAGTCGGTTTGCGCTGCATACCGGCAGTATTAAGAATAGCCATAGTTATCACCTCACTCAGTGGTAGTCACACACTTCGACTTCATAAGCATCGCCGTCTTCAAAACGAAAACAAATACGCCACTGATCATTGATTGAGATTGCGTGCTGCCCCTGCCTGTTTCCGGAAAGTGGGTGAAGGCGATTGCAGGGCGGCACTTTCAAATCCTCAAGCTGTACGGCCAGATCCACGTATTCAAGTTTTCTAGCGGCTCTCGGTGCAACATCCGCAGGAAATTTCTTTGACTTGCCCCTGGAGTAGAGTTCTTGGGTTCGTTTGTCAGCGATCAGCGATCGCCTCCATCCCTTCAATCGGCTTCACGTAGCTTCAGGCAAAGGCTTACCAATTGTGTGGCGATACCTTTGCGGCGATGGGAATCTGCCACCGATAAGTGCTGGACATAGCCACGCTTGCCGTCGTGGCCCGCCATGATCGTGCCTATCAGTTGCCCTTCCACTTCTGCCACAAATCTCAGGCCGAGGTTGCGCAGCAGGTACTGTAGTGCATTTATAAAGCTCTCACTGGGTAACGGTTTCGTTGAAGGCGCCAATACCCTCAGCTTAACGCAAGCGTTTCCACAACGGCTTTGACTCTTTCACGGGCTTCGCCTTGCAGCGTGTTCAGCGGCTGGGGCAAACAGGGTTGGCTGACGTTACCGGTGAGTTCGGCGATGGTGGCGGCGACTCGTAGGCTGCCGCCGTAGTCACGGTAGAGCGCCCATAGCGGCTCGAGTGCCTGGGAGCGGGCCATCGCTTGCTCGGCATCGCCTGCCTGGGCGGCGCGGGTGAGCGCCAGTGCGATGTCCGGGTAGAGCCCGCCGATCACCGAGTACCAGGCATCGCACCCGGCGAGCAACCCGGTAGCGGCGGCCGGGTCGCCGCTGATACCGATGGTCACATCAGAAGGGATTACCCCGCGCAGCCCTGCAACGCGTGCCTTGGCAGCGGCCAGGTCGTTTTGCACCGGCGGTATCTTGATCGAGCGCACCTGGGGCAGTTGGGCGATGCGCCCGTGCAGTTCGTCGCTGAAGTGAAAGTTCGTGGTGCCGGGATTGTCGTAAACGCAGAGCGGCACGCTCAGCGAGCGGCAGACCGTTTCGTACAGGCTGAAGACTTCCTCATCGGTGAGCTTTTGATACGACACCGGCGCCAGCAATACGCCACTTGCGCCTGCTTGCTGGGCATGTTCGGCATTGATCAGCACATCGCGGGTGCGTAGCGCGCCAATACCGGCGATGACGGGCACCCTGGCGGCCCTTTCCACGCTCAGTTTGACCACGCGGGCGCGCTCGGCACTGTTCAAATAGGCGTAACTGCCCGTCGAGCCCAGCACACCGATGGAGTCCACCTCGGCTTCCGCCAGGCGCGCCACCAAGCGAGTAAACTCATGCTCGTTAATGCCCTGCTCGTTCATGGGGGTTAGCGGAAATGCGCTCAGGCCGGTCAACATGATGAAGGCTCCTTTACTGCCCAAAGTTGATCCCCAGGCGCAGCGCCTGGAGACCGTCAAATTCGACACTGACTTCGTCAGAGAACACCGGGTGCCCCTGAACGGCCATATCCACGGTCGCTTGAGCGCCCTGATACGAAAGGGCAATGGCGATATTGGCTGAGGTGCTGACCGGCGCCGTCAGCCCGTACGTCACGTCATCGACGTTGATGGACGACAGCCCGCGATCTTCCAGTTGCTGTTCAACTTCCTGTTGTACGGCAACGCCGTAATAGACGTACAAGCCAGCGTAACCCAGCGCTACCAGTACAATCAGTGAAAAGAGCTTTCCCATGTAAATTCCTCAAGCGTATGACGTTGGCACCATGCTGGCGTCAGGGCTTTTCAGCGCTTGCCCACCTCGTTCGAGAGGTCGGGGCCAGGATGCAGGTGGCCCGGCCAGCGTAACACCATGATCGCCAGAACGTTGCGGTGTTCACCTCCCGCCAGTCCCTTTTCCCCCGAGGGCGAGGGGATGATGCCGCTGGCCGGGTCCACCGCCGCCACCAGCGCCTCGCGCACCCGGCCCACCAGCGGGTGGTCGTCGCGACCGGCAAGCTGGAAGGCCAGTGCCACTTCGGCCTGGATGTCGGCCGAGGCCCGGGCCATGATACCGTCTGCCTCCCGCTCCAGCGCTTCCAGCACCCAAGCGTGCACTTCAGGCTCCACCTTCCGCTGGTAGTAGCGGCTGTCAGCGATGACGAAGTGGGTCAGACCATAGAGCCAGTTACGGTACTCGGCGTCGTCGAGCTCGGCGACTCGCTCGGGTGGGTAGTGGCGCCGGAAGGCTGCCTCCACCTCCCGGCGCAGGTCCATCACGCCGAGCTGGTGCAGGAAGTACGCATAGTTGGCCACCTGAGCGGCATAGACCTCAATCACCGCGGGGTCGGTCAGGAAGGACTCCCAGTCGACCTCGGCCTGGTAGTCCAGCGCCCGCTGGTAGTCCTCAACGGCTGGCAGCAGGCCGTGGTACTCGGCCTGGACCAGCCGGAACAGCAGCGACCGGGCGAAGGCGATTTCCCCCCACTCCCCCAGCATGGCACGTCGAGCGCGCTGCTTGGCCGTGCGCTGGGAGTAGTCGGCAACGATCGCCCGGCTGCGGGTAGCCGCGTACCCGGGCTCGGCCAGGCCGACGATGTCTTCCTCGAGTCGCACCATTAGACGCTCGCCGTAGGCACGATTGAGGGGCCGCCAGCGCTGCTCGCCCGTCAGGCGGTAGAGCCGCTGGGCAAAGTGGCGCTGCTTGTCCTCGGACAGCGTCGGCAGCGCCTGTTCGTAGACTTCCTGGATGGCCAGACCGGCGTCGCGCTGAGCGTCACGTTCCGCTTGCGGCTCCATGACGGCGCAGCCGGTCAACAACAGCACCATCATCAATGAAAAGAGTTTTCTCATACCAACTCCTTGGTGGTGTTCGCTAGCGATAGCCCATCATTGCACAGTCAATGAGCAATTATGTACAAGCATCAATGACATTGTCGGCATAAGCTAGGGGTGTGTTTCGAGGTGTTGGGTTTCATCAGGGGAGGTCGGCATGAGCAACGCTAGCCGGTTTGAGTTCTTCAAGAGTCATCATGTGCCGACACTGACGGTGCTGAAGGCGGCGATTGAGGATTTCAGCTACGACCCGCATGCCCATGAGGAGTATGCCTTTGGCGTTACGCTGGCCGGGCGTCAGGACTTTTTCAGCGGTGGGCAGTTTCACCGCAGCCCGCCGGGCAACGTGATTCTGTTCAACCCGGAGGAAGTTCACGACGGGCATTCGGGCGGCGCACAAGCGCTGGACTACCTGATGGTGTATGCCCACCCGGAACAGGTGACGCCGCTGTTCGCCGAGGTGCTTGGCCGCGCAAGCGCCGCCGGCTTCCGTTCCGACCAAACGCTAATTCAGGATGTGCCCCTGCGCCGTGCCATTATCGAGCTGGCCCGTTTGGTGAGTACCCACGCCGGTAGCTGCATTGACCAGGAGAATGCGCTTTATCAGGTGGTGGAGCGAACCGTTCAGCTAGGCGGCCACGTTCAACCCAGCCGCGTCACGCAACGGCCGGATGCCCTGCTGGACCTTGCCAGGGCGTATATCCACGCCCACCTGGAAACCGATATGTCGCTGGACGACATCAGCCAGGCCGCGCATTTATCCAAGTACCACTTTTTGCGGCTGTTTCGGCAGCACTACGGCATGACGCCTCACCAGTACGTGATTAATTGCCGGATCAATGCGGCCCGTGCAGCGCTGGATCAGGGGGCGCCGCTGAATGAGGTGGCGTTGAGGTTTGGGTTTGCCGACCTTAGCCATTTCAATCGCCGCTTCAAGCGCATCTACGGCATGACGCCCCACCAATACCAGCGCGATATCACCCGTTAGCCACACCCTACTTAGAGGTTCCAACATGTTAGCAATCGTCGCCTATGCCCTGGGCGTCATGTACACCCCTGGGCCTGTGAATCTGCTCGGCCTGAACGTAGGCATCAATGGCCAGGCCAGACAGTCGGTGGGGTTCTGCCTGGGCGTGGGAACGGCCATGCTTGTGTACCTGCTGGTGTTGGGCTGGGCGGGCGCTGCCTGGATCAGCGGTAACGCCCTGATCCTGGTGAGTGCGCTGGGCTGTAGCTACATTGTGTACTTGGCCGTCAAGATTGCCCGCGCCAACGCGGACTTGGACGAGCCTGGCCATGCACCGCGCCTGCTGAACTTTCGCGATGGGCTGGTGATGCAGCTGCTCAACCCGAAGGCCATCGTCACGACCTTGCCCATAGCCACCCTTCAGTTCCCGGCGGCGGGTATTCAGGGCGTCAGCCTGGTGGTCTGGGCGCTGGGGCTGTCCGCCATGGCGGCGGGCGCCCCCGGTAGCTATGTGGTCATCGGCAGTCTGGTGGGTGAGCGTATTAAAAGCACGCGGGTCGTGAAGGGCTTCAACTGGCTGATGGCGGGGCTACTGGTCGCCGTGGCGATATCGATTGGTGTCGAGCATGTGTGGGTGCCACTTGTGTCCTGAGCTGATGTCTATGCGTAAAGCTTCCAAACCATCGGATTTATGCGCCCAAAATTGGAAACCTAACCTATAGTCGGTTCTTCCAGTAATTTGGCTCTCGATGTAAATGCATGACGGCAAGTACAAAAACATCGTCATTCTCAAGAGCATAAAGCACACCGTAAGGGAAACGGCGTACCAATGAACGGCGGATATCCCCCTCCAGTAATGTCCATGCTTCTGGATGTCTGTGCGCACGTTCGATGGCTGAGTATACCTCAAGCGCAAAGTCCCATCCCAAGCCTGGTTCAATGTCTTCGTAATACTCTGTACTTTCAGCTAGTTCTGCTTCCGCTTCAGGGTGAAAGCGAACACTCATCTCTCAAGCCTTGCCCGAAGGTTAGCGAATACTTGCTCACTTGAAACCGTAGCCACTTTACCCGACCGTATATCGTCTAAGCGGCTGCGGGCAACGTCGACCCATTGCTTGTCGATATCAGCCTCAGGGGAGTTGAGGCTACGCAGCAACACATCGACGACTCTTACACGCTCTTCAACGGGTAATGATTCTGCTTCGCTGACAAGCTCTTTGATGTTCATAGTCTCACCTCATGAATGGCTCAGACTGAAGGTATCTCAACTATTATCTTTTCGCCATATTAGCTCTTTTTGCTTTGTGATGCTGCCCAATAAGATCACAGCCTATCTACCTCCGACACGCCCTCACGCTTTCCGCCAGCTCACTCACCAAGCCGTGTACCCGCTCCACGGCTTCATCAGGCGTCGTGGCGTGTTCAATACAGTCGACCAGTGCGGAGCCCACCACCACCGCATCGCTATAGCGGCCAATGGTTGCCGCCTGCTCGGCGGTGCGGATGCCGAAGCCGACGGCGATGGGCAGTTCGGTATCTTCCCGCAGGCGCGAAACTGAGGCTTCCAGCCGTTCCGATGTGGGGGCACTGCCGCCGGTCACGCCCGCTACAGAGACGTAGTAGATAAACCCGGAGGCGTTCGCCAACACTCGCGGCAGGCGTTTGGCATCGGTGGTTGGGGTGGCCAGACGGATAAAGTCGATGCCGTGCCGAAACGCAGGCTGGCAGAGTTCTTCGTCGTGCTCGGGGGGCAGATCCACCACGATCAGGCCGTCTACCCCGGCACGGGCGGCATCGGTCAAGAAGCGCTCAACGCCGTAGCGGTAAATGGGATTGTAGTAACCCATGAGCACAATCGGCGTGGTGCTATTTTCTTCTCGGAAATGGCGCACCATCTCCAGCGTTTTGGCCTGGGTCTGGCCGTTGTTAAGGGCGCGCTGGGCCGCCTTTTGAATGGCGGGGCCATCGGCCATGGGGTCGCTGAACGGCATGCCCAGCTCGATGATATCCACCCCGGCGGCGGGCAGCCCGTGCAGCAATCGGCGCGAGGTGTCGGCATCCGGGTCACCGGCGGTCAGGTAGCTGATCAGTGCCGGGCGGTTTTGCTGCTTGAGTGTGCTGAAGCAGTGGTCAAGACGCGTGGGGTTGTGCATGGTCTGATTCGCGATAGTGTTCATCGCGTTGTCCTGGATCGCGCTCATACGTTTTTCACTCCGAATTTATCGCCAAGGTGATGGGCGACGCTGGTCATGTCCTTGTCGCCACGGCCGCTCAGGTTGATCACCATCAAGTGCTCGCGGGGAAGCTGGGGCGCGCGTTTGGCCACTTCTGCCAACGCATGGGCGGTTTCAAGGGCGGGAATAATGCCTTCCTTACGGCAGCAAACCTGGAATGCCTCCAGCGCCTCGTCATCGGTGGCCGAGACGTACTCGACCCGCTTCTGCTCGTGTAACCAGGCGTGCTCGGGCCCGATACCGGGGTAGTCCAGCCCGGCGGAAATCGAGTGAGCGTCGGTAATCTGGCCGTCTTCATCTTGCAGCAGGTAGGTACGGTTGCCGTGCAGGACCCCAGGGGTGCCGCCGTTCAGGCTGGCAGCGTGCAGGCCGCTTTTGACGCCCTTGCCGCCCGCTTCCACACCGACCATATGAACGTCCGGGTCATCCAGAAACGGGTAGAACAGCCCAATGGCATTTGAGCCGCCGCCCACGCAGGCCACCAGCGAATCCGGCAGGCGGCCTTCCTTTTCCAGCATCTGGGCGCGGGTTTCATGGCCGATGACAGCCTGGAAGTCGCGCACCATGGCGGGGTACGGATGCGGACCGGCCACGGTGCCAATGATGTAGAAGGTGTCGTCGACGTTGGTGACCCAGTCACGCAGCGCTTCGTTCATGGCGTCCTTGAGCGTGCCGGTGCCGGAGGTGACGGGGACGATTTCCGCGCCCAGCAGCTTCATGCGGAAGACGTTGGTCTGCTGGCGTTCGATGTCCGTCGTGCCCATGTAGATGACGCAGGGCAAACCAAAACGCGCCGCCACGGTGGCAGTGGCGACGCCGTGCATCCCCGCGCCGGTTTCGGCGATGATGCGCTTCTTGCCCATCTGCTTGGCCAGCAGCACCTGGCCGATGCAGTTGTTGATCTTGTGCGCGCCGGTGTGGTTGAGCTCTTCGCGCTTGAGATAAATGCTCGCTCCGCCGAAATGCTCGGTCAGCCGTTCGGCGAAATAGAGCGGGCTGGGCCGCCCTACGTAATCGCCCTGAAAGTAGGCCAACTGACGCTGAAATTCGGGGTCGTTTTTGGCGGTGGTATATTCGTCTTGCAGCTCCAGAATCAGCGGCATCAGGGTTTCGGCGACAAAGCGGCCGCCAAAGTTGCCAAACAGGCCGTTGGCATCGGGCAAACTCTGAGATATGTCTACAGGTTGATTCATCACGACCTCTGCATGCGTGTTGAGTATGTGATGACGTTAAGGCAAGCGCGTGAAGATAAAAATCGATAAGATGTCATCAACCTGTGATCTGGAGTCACACATCAATGCACAATAGCCTGCCACCGCTTAGCGCCTTGCGCGCCTTCGAGGCCACTGCCCGGCTGGGCAGCGTGACTGCCGCTGCCGAGGAGTTGAGCGTGACCCACGGCGCCGTCAGCCGCCAATTAAGAAGCCTGGATGAGCATTTTGGCGTGGCGCTGTTTACCAAAGCGGGCCGCGGCATTGTGCTGACGCCCCACGGCGAGAAGCTGCAAAGCGGCCTGAGCGATGCTTTTGCCCAACTGCGCGATAGTTGCGCAGCGCTCAAACGTGATGTGGAGGATGCGCCCTTCACCCTCGCCTGCCCCGGCAGCCTGCTGGCCCGCTGGTTGATTCCCCGGCTGGACCGCCTTCACCGCGACCTGCCTGACCTCAAGCTGAAAGTGGTGGTCAGCGAAAGTGAGCATCCTGAAAAGCAGACGGACGCCAGTGCGACCCTGGCGTTTTCCGAGCCGCCCTGGCCCGCGGAGGTGGACGTCGTCGAGCTTATTCCAGAGCGGATATGCGCGGTGGTTAGCCCGCCACTGGCCGCGCAGTGCGACCCCGCCGACCCGGCAACGCTATTCGACAACACGCTGCTATACACCGCCTCACGCCCTCAGGCCTGGCCGCACTGGGCCAGCGCACATGGGCTTGAGCAGTCACAGCTTGAAGCGGCGCTACACCAAGGCCAGGGGTTTGAGCACCTTTACTACCTGATGGAAGCGGCCGTGGCGGGGTTAGGCGTGGCGATTGCCCCCACGCTATTGGTGGAAGACGACCTGAAGAGTGGCCGACTGGTCGCCCCCTGGGGCAGCATCGAAACACCCGCCCGCCTCTGCCTGTGGCTGCCCAGTCAGGCGGACTTACTCACCCACCCCCGCCGAAGCGAGCCGCTGGCGGAATGGCTTAAGGGGGAGCTTGGGAGATAAATCTAAAAAATTAGTGAGGCTGCGTGTTATCCGGAAGCTTGTGAACCGCTTCGGCTTTCAACCGTTCAACCAGCCAAACTTTGATAATAGATTGACGCGTAACGCCGATACGGGCGGCCTCACGATCCAGGGACTCAACCACCCAAGCGGGGAAGTCGACATTGATACGCTTCGGATCTTGATTAACACGGTGTGCAGTGGATAAATCAAGATCGTCAACGATGTCTTCGCTACCCTGGTCAAATTTTTGGTCAAAGTCGTTAGCTTTCATAGAGCTCTACCTCTCTTTTACGCGAGCGCCTTACCGAAATGAGTCGAATTTTTTCATTTCGGTAGGTGATGACGGCAGACCAGTGTTTATCATCAATCAGCCCTATCATCAGAAAACACGGCTCATCATCATTTCCAGCAAATCAGGATCATTCCAAAGCGCCTGAGCATCTAGAAAGTCAATTCCATGCTTTATCCGATTGGCTACGCTTTTGTCATCATCATACTCAAAGTCGCTCATGAGTATAAATTATTCCTTTTTTACTCAAACCGCAAGGTAGCCCAACACTTCCATGCTGCTCAACAAGCATGCCGAGACAGCTTTATGCCGCCTTTTTACCTCTACTCACCCACTCAAGCGCTCGCGGTTACTGGCTACCCGTTCCGCCAGAAAATCCGCCACGGCCCGGATACGGGCTGATTGGGTGAGATCCGTCTGGATGACGAGATAGATGGGCTGATCCACGCCGATATCGGACTCGAGGCAGACGAGCTCCGCCTCCAGCGCCAGAAAGTGCGGCAACACCGCGATCCCCAGCCCCGCTTTGGCCGCCGCTAGCTGGGTCGCCAATGATGTGGTGGTCAGCGCCGGTTCGCGACCTCGTAGCATCCGCTCAACCCACTGGGCAGCGGGCAAGTGCGCTTGCGTATCCCCCCAGGTGATAAAGGCATCCGTGTCATAATCGCCCGCGTCATCATGAGCCTTGCGCTGCGCTGTATAGCCGGGGCTCGCGTAAAGTCCGAACCCCAGCATACCCAAGCGTCGAAGGGTGACATTGCCCCGCTCGGGCTTGACCATTCTAAGGGCTAGATCGGCGTCGCGACGGTGCAGGTTGACGGTGGTGATATCGGTCACCAGTTCAAGCGTGATGCCGGGGTACTGCGCATGAAATTGCGGCAATGCGGGCAGAATCAGAGCCGTGGCCAGGTTTTCAGCGGTCGCTAAACGCACTCTGCCGCTCAGTTGCGCAGCATTGGAAACCCCGCTGGAAAAGGCCGCCGCTGCCGCCTCCAAGGCTTCAGCTTTCTCGATTAGCCCCGCTCCCTCCTCGGTAAGCTGATAGCCAGACTGCTGGCGTACAAACAGCGGCAGCTTTAAAGCGTTTTCCAGCCGTTCGATACGCCGGGAGAGCGTGGCGATGCCCAGGTTCAGCTCGGCGGCGGCACCACTCAGCGTGCCGTGGCGGGCCACTGCCAGAAAGGTGCGCGTGTCGTCCCATACCCAACCACGCGGCATGTGTTTTTCATAATCGGAAATTGGCTTATCGAACTCGTTAATTTTTTTCATTAACGGATAGTGCCACGCTGTTAAGGCGCCACTCAAGAACGCGTCACTTCTGGAGACATATCATGCAAAAACGAACGCTGGGCATCGATCTAACCGTTTCCGCTATCGGCTTAGGCTGCATGGGGATGAGCGAGTTTTACGGCCCTCGGGACGACAGCGAGTCGCTACGGGTATTAGCCCGGGCGGTAGAACTGGGTATCGACTTTTTCGACACGGCGGATATGTACGGGCCGCATCATAACGAGGCGTTGATTGGCCGCTTTCTCGCCAGTCACAAGCCTAAGGTCCGTATCGCCACCAAGTTTGGCATTGTGCGCAACCCTGGAGAATATCAACGTAGCCTGGACAGCAGCGCCGCGTATGCACGCAACGCTTGCGAAGCATCGCTGCGACGGCTGGGCATCGAACAGATTGATCTCTACTACGTCCACCGCGTTAACCCCGACACGCCAATTGAGGAGACGATGGAGGGCTTGGCGCAACTGGTGAAAGAGGGAAAAATCGCCCACATTGGCCTATGTGAAGTCAGTGCTGACACCTTGCGCCGTGCCCACGCGGTGCACCCGGTCACCGCGGTGCAAACCGAGTATTCGCTCTGGACGCGGGACGTTGAACAAGCGGTATTGCCTACCTGCAAGGAACTCGGCATCGGCTTTGTGCCCTACTCGCCGCTGGGCCGTGGCTTTCTGACAGGCAAACTTCAGGAGAATACCGACTTCGGCGAAGGTGATTTTCGTCCTAACCTGCCGCGCTTCTCTGAACAGGCCATGCATGCCAACCGCCGAATCGCCGACGTGATTGGTGAAATGGCCACCCATAAAGGCTGCACCCCGGCGCAGCTGTCGCTAGCTTGGCTGTTATCCAAAGGCGATAACATTGTGCCGATTCCCGGCACCAAGCGTCTGCGCTACCTTGAAGAGAATGCGGCTGCAGCGTCCATCACCCTGAACGCCGATGAGCAGCAACGGCTTGAAGCGGCCACCGAGCGCCTTCCGGTAACCGGTGAGCGCTATACGCCGGAAGGCATGAAAGGGGTTAATGCGTGAGTGCACTATCACCTGCCGTTGCAGCCAGCCAATGGCGAGGCTAATGCAGTTTTAACTCAGCAAGCCATACGCTGGGCGGAAAACCTGAACGAGTTTTCCCCCATGGCTGCAAAAACCATCTTTGCAGGATAAAACCTCATTCCTTCACTTCATGGGTCGCTAAGGATTCAGTTTCTACCATTTCGATGAGGCGGCGTACTGCGGACAGTCCCGAGTCTCGCCGCCAAACCAGCATCAGAGGTAAGGTCAGATTGAGGTCTTCTAAGCGATGACTCACTACGCCTTCTGGCGCTCCAGCCATTGTCATTGCCGGTAGGATACTGCAGCCCATACCTGCAGCCACCAAGCACAGCATCGTCGCATTGTCGGCACCCTCTTGCACCACATGTGGCGTAAAACCCTCTCGCTGAAAGGCATGAATTAGCTTGTCGTGATAGACCGGAGTGGCACTTCGGTCAAACCAAATGAAATTTTCGTCGTTAAGCTCAGCAAGAAACTTTGGAGGGTTATGCGCTAGACGGGAGGTGGCACTGGTGACCAATACGAGATGATCTTCATAAAGGCAATGGCAACACAGGCTATTATCGTCTTCTGGCGGAAAAAACAGCATGCCTGCATCGAGTCGACCATGTCGAATGGCTTCAATCTGGGGCCCGGAAAGCAATGATTCTACTTTCAGTGTGACTTCTGGATAACGCTCGCGGAAGCGATTTAGCAAGCCGATGATCTGCGGCACCCATAAATGCATGACGGTGACTCCCAGTCGCAGTTGACCGAACTGACCATCTGCTATGCGGCGTGCATTACGCTTAGACTGCTCAAACTCCCCCAGCAAGCGCCGGGTATCACGATAGAACGCTTCACCCGCGGCGGTCAGTCGAATGCCGTGCCGCGAACGGATCAGCAATGTCGTACCAACTTCGTCTTCAAGCAACTGTAATTGACGGGACAGTGCCGGCTGGGCAAGAGGTACCCGACGGGCCGCCAATGATATAGCGCCTTCCTCCACAACCATCTGGAAATATTTTAAACGCTTGAAATCCATTGGGACCCCTTAGCCACAACATCTAGCCGCCATTCCATCCAATATTAGTATGAAAAACTAATAAAAAAACTATTTTCTCTATACGAAAGAAGCAACCAATATGAAAAGGCCACCCTCAGCTATGCGCATTGACTATGACAAGACTCATTGATCCCAACTTCTTCGAGCGCCACCACGCCGAACTGACTCAGATACGACACGAATTACATCGCCACCCGGAGCTAGGGTTTCAGGAACACGCAACGGCAAAGCTCATCGCGACAGAGCTAGAACGTCTCGGCTTACCCTTTGAAACTGGCCTCGGTAAAACTGGCATCGTTGCTACCGTGAAGGGTGAACGACCTGACAACGGACGACATATTGGCCTACGTGCTGATATGGACGCACTGCCTATCCAAGAGCTAAGCGAACACAGCTATACCTCAGCAGTGCCTGGCCGGATGCATGCCTGCGGCCATGACGGTCACACTACTCTGCTACTCGGCGTCGCTCGCTATTTGTCCGAACATCGTGACTTCGCGGGCACTCTTCACCTCGTCTTCCAACCAGCCGAAGAGGGCCTGGGTGGCGGCCGCGCAATGGTTGAAGAGGGCCTATTTGCGCGCTTTCCCATGCAAGCGATCTATGCACTACATAACTGGCCTTCGCTACCTGCAGGCCAAGTGGCTATTCGACCCGGCGCGATCATGGCAGCCACCGACCGCCTAGATATCCGAGTGCGCGGCAAAGGAGGCCACGGCGGCGTCAACCCCCACCTATCGACGGATCCAGTCCGCATGGCGGGCGCCCTTATTCAAAATCTGCACTCTGTGGTCGCACGTGATATTAATCCACTTTCACCCGCCGCTTTGAGCCTATGCGGTTTGCAGGGTGGCGACCTGGACGGCTTCGCAATCATTCCCGATGAAGTACGTATAAGCGGAACAGCAAGAAGCCTTGATGCTGATACGCAAGACCGTATGGAGCATGCGATTCGCCGCGTCTGTGAAGGGGTGGCAATCACCCATGGCGGTGACATTGAGATCGATTACCAGCGCATATTTCCAGCGACGATCAATACCGAGGCGGAAACCCGTCATGTGGAAGCCTGCATTGTGCAAACGCTCGGTGAATCGGCCCTAGTACGTGACGTTGATCCAAGCCTCGGCGGTGAGGACTTTTCCTTCATGCTGCAACACTGCCCAGGGGCCTACTTCTTCCTGGGTACAGCGAAAAGCGGCTCCGCATCGCCACTTCATAACGCTCGTTATGATTTCAATGACGACATTATTCCCACAGGTTGCCGACTGCTTTTGACGATAGGCCTTAACGCTCTCGCGGCGAAGTAACTAAGGCTAACGCCACTACCCATAACGCTATAAAGGGATAACTAAATAGCCCACATAATTTCAAGAAACGAGGTATGCATATGAAATCTCGACCCACGTTCCCTTCCAGATTAATGCTGATTTACTTTGCTATCTGTGCCCTGGCCATGGTCTGGCCCGGTGCACTGATAGCGAACCGTATTGAACCTATGATAATCGGTTTGCCCTTTTTCCTGTTCTGGTATGTGGCCTGGGTATTTGCCCTATTTGTGGGCTTGGTCATTGCTTATCGCAAGGATGCCCCACAGGAGGTGGACGATGAATGACTCACTGCTGATCACGACTATTACCCTGGCCTACCTACTGATTGTGCTAATAGTAGGATTAAGCGCTCGCCACAATCAGAGCTCCTCTCTAGAAGGGTATGTAGCCGGTGGCCGACACATAGGTTTACTGGTGCTGTTCTTTATTCTTGGGGCAGAGATATTCTCTGCCTTCGCCTTCTTGGGTGCACCTGGCTGGGCCTACAGCAAGGGAGCCCCGGCACTCTATATTATCGCCTACCTAGCGCTGGCCGTAATCGTGTGGTGGTTGATCGCCCCCTATATCTCACGACTCGGCCGCCTCCATGGATTCCTGACTCAGGCGGAGTTCCTCTCTGCCTGTTATCCAACCCGCGGCAACTTTCTGGGCCTATTTATTGGCGTGGTTAGCGTGCTCGCAATGATTCCCTATTTGACCATTCAGATCGCCGGTGCAGGACTTCTCTTCGAGGCTGCTACCTCTGGCACTATTCCTTTCTGGCTCGGCAGTTTACTCGCCTGTGGCGTGGTAGCTGCCTATGTCTATGCAAGCGGTTTGCAAGGTATCGGTTGGACCAACCTACTTCAGGGCGTGATGATGGTGGCTGTGGCGTGGTTTCTGGGCTTGGCGACGGCTGACCAATTCTTTGGTGGAGTCGGCGAGATGTTCCGCGAACTACAGAGAGAAGCCCCAGAGTACCTAACCATGCCCGGCGCAGGCGGCATGGGCTGGGGCGCATTCTCTACGGCTATTCTGGTAAGTGCTCTAGGCTGCGTAATGTGGCCGCATATTTTCATGAAGTTCTATAGCGCGCGCAGTGAGCGAACCCTAAAGCGAGTATTCGTGCTCTACCCCCTTTACAGCTATCTGTTGATACCATTACTAATTATTGGTTTTGCTGGGGTTCTACTGCTGGAGGATAGCCCGCTTGAGTCCGCCGATCGGGTATTGCTAACGCTGGTAGTTGAGCTAGCTGACTTCCCGGCTTGGCTGATAGGCGTAGCTCTCTCCGGCGCCCTGGCCGCTGCCATGTCTACTGCTGCAAACCTAGCTCATACCTCCGCTACTATTCTGATACGCGACGTAGGCCAGCACTTACCAGCACTGCGCAACATGCCAGACAATAAGGCGCTCAAATTGACTCGCTACGGCGTGGTGCTAATCTCACTTGCAGCCTACCTACTTGCCCTAGTCAACCCCGGCTCATTGGTTGACCTACTGCTCGGCGCCTATGGCATCGTGGTGCAGTTGCTGCCCATGCTGCTCGGCGCATTGTTCTGGCGCCGCGCTTCCCGTGCTGGCGCTTTCGCTGGCTTGGCAATAGGCGCTGCATTGACTCTAC
This sequence comes from Halomonas sp. G11, assembly GCF_001663515.1. Classification (NCBI taxonomy): domain Bacteria; kingdom Pseudomonadati; phylum Pseudomonadota; class Gammaproteobacteria; order Oceanospirillales; family Halomonadaceae; genus Halomonas; species Halomonas sp. G11. The sequence continues at coordinate 286,021 of NZ_LYXG01000041.1, read as the reverse complement.
TATTCCAATTTGGTGTTAGCACCCCATTCGGATGGCATGCTGGATTCTGCGGATTAGTAGTCAATACGGCCGTATTCATTAGCGTGAGTTTAGTAATGCGCAACGCAGCAGCCTGCTCGCCAGCTCAAGCTCTCGGCACCAGCACCTGATTTTTGAAATATCAGTATCAAAAGGTGGCAACAGCCACCTTTTGATACATCATAATATTCCTACTTACTTGAAGCATGTGAAATATGACGTGCAAACACATATTGACTGGGGACTGTTGAAACTTCACTCACAGCCGCGTTGGCGAACACCTCATCATTTACCGAATAATCTCGTCAATCGACCGCTTGCCGTCCAGCAACGCGAACTCCTTGTTGCTAACACTGCTTTGCAGCGCGTAGTGCAATGCATGGGCGACATTGGCGCGGGAGATTTGATTGTTTCCGGCCTCGTCGATTGAGCTTGCGAACTGCTGGCTGGCGGCGTCATCCGTCAAACGTCCAGGTTTGAGGATCACGTAGGGGACGCCGCTGTTGCGCAGATGGGCATCGGCGGCGAATTTTGCGGCCATGTAGGGGCGCAGCTTCTCAGGCGCTTGCATGGGGTCTTCGGCACGTATTGCGCTGATCATCAGGTAGCGGGAGAGACCTTTGTGCTTGGCGATATCGGCGGCACGAATGGCCCCGTAAAGATCGATCAACAGGGTCTTGTCCGGCCCGGTGTGCGGCCCTGAACCGGCAGTGAAGACCACTTGGTCACAGCCTTCAAAGGCGTGCTCAAAGTCGTCTTCCAGGTCGGCAATGACGGTATCGATACCTCTGTCATTGAACCACGGCACCTGCTCTTCGCTGCGAATCATCGCCTTGATGGGCGTGCCCGCTTTTTGGGCCAGCTCGCAGAACTGTTTGCCAATCTGTCCGTTCGCGCCAATCACTAACGCCGTCATAACGTCTCCTTGTGAATTGCCTGTATAGACTAGGTGCTGGCAAAAAAGACGACATTCAACCCAGGGGCGATAAAAGATTCGTCAATTGTCTGGCGGAGATAAATGGGTTGGCATCACCCGCAGCAGCCTGCCTTCCGGGCTGTCGGTGAGCAGGTAGATCGCCCCTTCCGGCCCCTGACGAACGTCGCGGATGCGCTCCCCCAGCTCGCCGAACAGCCCTTCTACGTCTTTGGCACTTGAAGCGTCATCGGATAACCGCACGCGGCGCACTTCTTTATTGACCAGCGCGCCGACCAATAAGTCGCCCTGCCATTCGTGAAACAGCTCACCGCTGTAGAGCGCCATGCCGGAAGGCGCAATCGAGGGCGTCCATTCAAGCGTCGGCGGTTCGGTACCTGGGTAGTCTTCGAACGGCGTTACCCGTGCGCCGGTGTAATCCAGCCCACCCGTGGCGATCGGCCAGCCGTAGTTAGCCCCTGCTTCAATGATGTTGATCTCGTCACCGCCTCGCGGGCCGTGTTCGTGGGCGATCAGCCGCTGATGCTGGTCATCGAATACCAGCCCTTGTACGTTGCGGTGACCAAGACTGTAGATTTCCGGGCGAGCCTCACCGTAGTACACAAAGGGGTTGTCCTGGGGCACGCTGCCATCCGGATTTAGCCGCACAATGCTGCCGATGTGATTGCCCAGGTTCTGTGCCTCCTCGCGGTAATCAAAGCCATCGCCCAGGGTCAGTATCAGGGAGCCATCCGGCAGCCAGGCGATGCGCCCGCCGAAGTGGGCAGCGCCCTGCTTGGCGGGTTGGGCGCGAAATATCTCGCTGACGTTTTCCAGACTATTGTCTGCCAGTTTAGCCCGGGCCAGACAGGTGTGGTTGGCCTGCGCAGTACCACAGGCGTAGCTGAGATACACCTGCCGGTCGTCTTCAAACTGCGGTGAAAGCGCCACATCAAACAGCCCTGCCTGCCCGGCGGCAAATACCTCTGGCACGCCAGCCAGCGATTGCACCAGCGTTTCGCCATCATTACTCAATAGCCGAAGTCGCCCAGGGCGCTCAGTGACCAGCATGCGCCCGTCAGGTAGAAAAGCGAGCGACCAGGGGTGCGCCAAATCGTCGGCAAGCGTTTCAATATGATACGGCAGGTCGGCCTGGGCCGGTTGGCTTATGGCAGGCAGTACAGCCAGGCTACCGACAGCGAGAAACACCGCGAAACCGGAAAAACCGCGCGGACGTTTGGCGTCTTGGGCATGACGACGCAGCCCCGCGAAGACAACCCCGGCTACTCCCGCGGTCGCCAGCATGGCTACCTGCCCGGCAATTCCTCGTGTGGCCGCAATCAAGGTTGGCGGTGGGGCCAGCGTATTGACCAGCCAAAGTGTCGCCCACAAACCCACGACCGCACCACCTGTGCATAACCACACTGAAAAACGGCCGCCCAGCCAGCATGACAGTGCCACCGCCACACTTTGCGACACGACGAAGCCCACCGAAAACAGCACCGCATACAGCGGCGCAAAGCTGGCCAGGTCGTGCAGGGTCGTGGCAATACGCGTCCCTGGGGGAATATCGACGCCCAGCGCCTGAAGCGCGGCAAGATTGAACTGGGTTTGCACCACGCTACCCAACACCACGCCTACCAGCAGCGCGACTATAAAAGGGATAACGCTGGTTAATATGCCTGATGGTTTGGTCATCAATTTACTCGGAAGATGAGATAACTTGTCAGTCTCACAGACTAGCAGCTTCTGTTTAATACAGTGAGATCAGCGACTTTTCTATTCTGCATAGGCATCACAACGTCACTCATTTGGAATAACCCTCGAAAGCGGGTAGTGTTATTAAACGCACATTCAATAAAGGGAAACAATTATGCAACGTCTTCCGCTAGTGTCTGCCGTATCGCTAGGTCTTTTCGCGGGTGCTGCCACGACCGCCGTATTGGCGGATACCTCGCCGTTGGAGCAGCAGCTAAAAGATCTGGAAGAATTCCAGGTCATCGCCCACCGGGGCGCCAGCGGCCATGCGCCGGAGAGCACCATGGAAGCCTTTGAGATGGCCCATGACTGGAACGTCGATTACCTGGAGCTGGACGCCCAGCTTTCATCCGACGGTGAAGTGGTGGTGTTTCATGATGACACCATTGAGCGCACCAGCGACGGCGAAGGTGCGATCAACGACTACACCCTGGAAGAATTGAAAGCGCTGGACACCGGTACCTGGTTCAACGAGGCAAACCCCGATAGCGCCAGCGATGACTTTGCAGGGGCAGAGATGCTCACCCTGGATGAGCTGTTCGAGCACTTTGGTCACGATGCCCGCTACTATATCGAGACCAAGTCGCCCCAGTTGAACCCGGGCCTGGAAGAAGCTCTGGTGGAAAAGCTGGAAGAACACGACATGATCGAGAGCGGCCGCGTCCTGGTGCAGTCCTTCGAGCAGGACAGCCTGTTGAAAGTGCAGGCATTAAACGATGACGTGCCGCTGATCCAGCTGGTGTGGTATTACCCGAGCGAAGAAGAGGATTCGAAACTGGTGGAGTGGACAGGCGTGACGCCGGGGCCCGCCGAGATTACCGATGAAGACTTCCAGGCAGTCGCCGATTATGCCGTGGGCATCGGCACGAACTACATTTATGACGGCCGGGAAGTCATTGACGCCGACTTTATCCAGCAAGCCCAGGAAAACGGCTTGCCGGTACACGTCTATACCATCAACGAAACCGAGGAAATGGAGCGTCTGATGGATATGGGCGTCAACGGCCTGTTCACCAACTACCCTGACCGCCTGCTGGAACTGGTGGAATAAGTACCCGCAAGCCGTCTGTAGAAGACGCCCGAATTAGCCGGGCGTCGCAGGCCGCTGAAAGTCGTTGATTGTGATACTGGCAAACTTTTCCAGGAAGAACACCAAGGACTCGGGATGGCGGAAGCGTTCGCTGAAAGCTTCCTGTCCCTCCGGCGAGTGGCGAGTGATATTGGCCTCGTACTCGTTACCTACCTTGAACACATTGGCATGGTTTTCACGCTCACCTTCGCGGTGAACCGCGGTGAGCGCTGTTTGCTGCTGGAGCATGACCCTCAATCGGTTGGCATCACTTCTCTCGTCTTCCGTGGCCCACAGGGGCTGATCACGGTTACCGTAGTGATAGAGCATAATCGCCAACAGAATGGCAAAGATGCTGCTGGTCAGTACCCATGTCAGGGTGACGCCTGACACCGACATTTGCAGCATCACCACGAATTGCACGACCGCACCGACGGCCAGGGCAACCGCCAACGGTCGCCACATGCGCGGATTCATCATGCTGCGCTGAAGGCTTATCCCCCATAGCCCCAGCACGGCAAAAAAACCGACGACCAGATACACCGCCGCGAGCAGCGTACCGCCCCCCATCAGCACGGCAATAATGCCGATTACCAGTAACAGGCTATAAAAGGCTGCCAGCAGGCAGTAGGCACGCTTTAGGGTCATCAGAACCTCCTGAGCCACGTTGTTGTTATGCGGGGTCTTCACAATCGAGTATAGCCAATTCACCCGAGCATGCCCGCGGGCCCGCCAGAGCATCGATAGATGTCGGCCTGCTCCGCCGGGAAAAGACAGGTTAGGTCCGCGAAGAAAGATCCTTGTCGCCGCGGATCTGTGCGTGGCTGATCAACGCAAAAATAAAGGTACCCCCGATCACGTTACCCACCAGCGTAGGCAGGCCAAACTGGAACAGCAGCTCGCTCCAGCTGATATTACCGATCATCAGTAGGTAAAACCCTTCACTCGCGCCCACCACGATATGGGTGAATTCGCCAATCGCCATGACGTAAGTAATGATAATGATGACCCATACCTTGGCTTGCCCGGCGGCGGGAATCAGCCACACCAGAGTGGCGATCATCCAGCCCGCGAGAATGGCTTTGGCGAACATTTCGAAGGGCGAGTTTTCCATCATGTGCTCGCCTATCGCGATAAATGACTCATGGGTGGCCGCGTCAAACATCGGCATATATAGAAACGTGGCAGCAGAAAGCGCAGCGCCCAATAAATTACCCAAAAGCACCACACTCCAAAGGCGCCCCAGGAAAGCGAAGTTTTTCCGGGTCGGGTTGCTCATCACAGGCAACACGGCCGTCACGGTATTTTCAGTGAACAATTGCTGGCGGGCGAGAATCACGGCAATAAAGCCAATGGTGTAACCCAGGCACTCGATCAGAAACCCCACATCACTATCCGGCAGTCTGGCGTGCATGACACCCCGCGCCACCATGGAAAAGCTCATCGATATGCCTGCGGCCACCGCTGAAAGCAGCAGTGCCATCGAACCGCGCGCCAGCTCCTTTTGCCCATCCATGCGCAGGCGCTGGTGAACGGCGGCGGCCTGGGAAGGCAACTCTTTGGCCTCTTGTTGCTCGGCGTTTTTGGGGTTTCGCTTGGCGCGCTCGATGTTGCCGTCGGTCTCTTGCTCACCGGCCGCTTCCGCATCCAGGCCACCTTCGAAATCATCTTCTGCGTGATGTACTTCCTGGCTCATAACCTTGCGTCCTCTGCAAACAATCCAAAGATCCAACAAAACAACGGGCTACTAGCCTAGCGGCAACCCCGAAGATTGGACAGCGATTTGCTAACGGATCGACCTGCTCGCATCAGGTCGCTTCAGATACAAAAACCAACCCTTGAGTTGCAGTAAAACGCCTTGAGAACAACGCACCAAACCTGATGTCACGCTATAATTAGCCAATGGTTTTAACGGAACACCACGCTTGGATGCATTTATGACCGATACATCACGCCAGTCGATTCGGCAATCCTGGAATCCCGAAGGATATGCCCAGCATGCCCACTTCGTCCCTGACATGGGCAGCGAGGTGCTTGCGTTGCTTGCCCCCAAGCAGGGTGAGCGGATTTTGGATCTGGGTTGCGGCGATGGTGTGTTAACCGAACGCATCGCCCAGAGCGGGGCTGAGGTGGTGGGGATCGATGCCTCGCAAGAGATGGTCAGCGCCGCCCAGGAGCGCGGGCTCAATGCACGCATCATGGATGCCTACCAGATGCCGTTCGATCAGGAATTCGACGCGGTGTTCAGCAACGCGGCGCTGCACTGGATGCTCGACCCTCAAGCGGTACTGGCCAGTATCAAACGTGCCCTGAAACCGGGCGGGCGTTTTGTCGCCGAATTTGGCGGGCATGGCAATGTCGCCGCTATTTGCACCGCGTTGATTGGCGCGCTGCAGTTTCGCGGTATCAGCGCCCGCGGCCGCTACCCTTGGTATTTCCCCACGGCGGAAGATTATCGCCACCTGCTGGAAACCGCCGGGTTCAAGGTCGAGTCGATTGAGCTTATCCCCCGTCCAACGCGGCTCCCCACCGGCATGACCGGCTGGCTGAATACCTTCGCCAGCCCTTTCTTTCATGGCCTGGAGGATGATTTGCGTGAATCAGTGATCGACAACACCCAACTGCTATTGGCCCACAGCCTGCGCGATGCGCAGGGCAACTGGACCGCCGATTACGTACGTTTAAGGGTATCGGCTAGCGTCTGACCCGCGCGGCCCCGCCTCGCTTGAGGCGAGGCCACGCCTTACACCTTGCTAGAACTCATCCCACTCATCGTTATCCTGCTGCGCGGTAGCCGGTTGCTGCTTGCTGCGCGGACGTTCTGCACCCGGCGCCGCCAGTGTGGCGTTGGGCTGTGAGGGCGAGGTGTCAGGCTTGTGAGTATCAGTGCCGGGCTGTGCAACATCGCCTTCTTCCAGGCGGAAGGTGGCCATCAGCGCGGCAAGCTGTTTTGCCTGACCTTCCAGCGAGGCAGCGGCCACATTGGTTTGCTGCACCAGCGCGGCATTTTGCTGGGTCACCGAGTCCATTTCCGTCAAGGCGGCGTTTATCTGTTCGATGCCGTTGTTCTGTTCCCGCGTGGCGGTGGAGATTTCGCTGACCAGCGTGGTGACTTGGCGAATGGAATCCACGGTGTCGTTGATCGTTTCACCACTTCTCTCGGCCTGTTGCGCGCCCTGATGAATCTGGCCGGTGGTGGCCTCGATCAATTGGCGGATCTCTTTGGCCGATTCGGCACTGCGGCTTGCCAACTGGCGCACTTCGCTGGCAACCACAGCAAACCCGCGCCCCTGCTCGCCAGCACGCGCCGCTTCCACCGAGGCGTTCAACGCCAGAATATTGGTTTGAAAAGCAATCGAGTCGATCACGCCAATGATGTCATTGACGCGCTCTGCACTGGTGGCAATATCGCGCATCAACTGCACCGTATGGGCCACTTCCTTGCCACCACTTTCCGCTGACTGCGAAGCCGACACCGACAGCTGATCCGCCTCTTGCGCGGTTTCGGTATTACGGCTCACGGTGGTGGCCATTTGCTCCATGCTGGAGGCCGTTTGCTGAAGCGCGGCGGCCTGCTGCTCCGTGCGCGCGGAAAGGTCCTGGCTCCCTGCGGAAATATCGCCGGTACCGCTGAACACGCTATCGCTGCTTTCGCGCAGCGAGACCACCAGGGATTTAAGTTTGGTCTGCATATAAGCCAACCCTTTATAGAGCTGACCTACCTCGTTACGCCCCCGGTCTTCGATGTCGACAGTCAAATCGCCGCTGGCAATACGTTCGAAGTGCCCCACGGCTTCACGCAGCGGCGTGACCAGCCCACGTACAATCACCATGCGCATGACTAACGTCGCCAGTACGGCCGTGACCAACAGGACAATGGCAATGATGCCAACGATACGGTTCAGCGAAGAGACCTCGACCAGCATGGCATCGCTGCGCTGATTGGCATAATTGGTGAACGCCTGCATGGCCTCGTCAAAGGCCATACCCAGCTCGCTTAACTCTTCCTGACGGCGTTGAACCTGGAACGGTGCCGCCTCCAGCAGAGGTTTAATACCCTCGGTCACGAACGCATCGTAGGTCGCCACCATGTCGTTAACGTATTCGGTGCGGGGATCATCCTCGGCAAGCTCGACCTGTCGGAACTGCTCAAAACGCTCGTCGGCGGCCTCAACGGCGGCCTGGGCCATCGCCTGGCTCTCCTGACCTTTTTCCGGGTTCCCTTGCATGCTGAAACTGGCATAGCGATCAAGAAAAGTCTGGGCACGCAGTGCGTTGACCTGGGTGCGGTTGGCGGCGTTGGTCAGCTCTCCGTTGTTGATGGCCAGTTCGTGCAGCGCGTTTTCGCTGGTGGTGTTCGAGTAGAAGCCCAGCCCGCCAATCAGCCCGATCATCAGCAGTAAGATAACCAGCGCGGCGGTCAGGCTCCATTTAATCGAGAGGTGCTTCATCCTGTTGATCCCTTGGCTTTTTTAAAAATAGGTATCAACGCCTATCGGCAGGGAACACAGAAAATGAAGTCGCACCAGAGAAATATAGACTTTGGTCTAATAAAAAGCCCGATGACGAGCGGTCGGCTCGTCATCGGGCAGTCACCTAAGCTAGCGCTGGATTGGCTTTAAAACGTTAGGGATTGACTTTAAAACGTTAGATAGTTGCCATGTCGATCACGAAACGGTAGCGAACATCGCCTTTCTCCATACGCTCAAAACCTTCATTGATGTTGTTGATATCCAGCATTTCAACATCGCAGGTAATCCCCTGGTCGGCACACAGTTGCAGCACTTCCTCGGTTTCTGCAATACCGCCAATCAGCGACCCGGCGACCACACGGCGCTTGAAGACCAGGTTGAACCCTTCAATGGCCGGTTCAATCGGCTCCAGCAGACCCACAATAATGTGCGTACCGTCATACTTGAGAGACGCCAGGTAAGGGTTGATGTCGTGCTGAACCGGCACGGTATCGAGCATGAAGTCGAAGGTTTCTGCTACGGCGTCCATCTGCGCCTGGTCGCTGGATACCACAACGTGGTCGGCACCGTTACGCTTGGCTTCTTCCACCTTGGCATCCGAGCGGGTAAATACCGTGACTTCGGCACCCAGCGCTTTGGCCAGTTTGACGCCCATATGGCCCAAGCCACCCATGCCAATGATGCCAATCTTGTGACCTTCACCCACACCGTGGTGCTTGAGCGGCGAGTAGGTAGTAATACCGGCGCACAAGATCGGCGCAGCAGACGCCAGGTCAATGCCATCGGGCATTTTCATCACAAAGTGATCGCTGACCACGATCTTGTTGGAGTAACCCCCCTGGGTCATGGTGCCATCCTGGCGGTCTTCGCTGCCATAAGTCATGGTAAAGCCGTTCAGGCAGTACTGTTCCACGCCATCCTGGCAGGCCGAGCAGGTACGGCAGGAATCCACCATGCAACCAACGCCGACAATATCGCCTTCTTTGAAGCGGCTTACCTTGTCGCCAACAGATGTAACGCGGCCGACGATTTCATGCCCGGGGACAATCGGATACTGGGTCATCCCCCAATCGTTTTTAGCGAAGTGCAGGTCACTGTGGCAAACGCCGCAATACATGATATCGATGGCGACATCGTCCTGGCGGGGCTCGCGGCGGTCAAAGGTAAACGGGGCTAGCGGTTTTTCAGCAGAAAAGGCGGCGTAGGCTTTTGCTTCACTCATCAAATAAGGCTCCTTGTTGAGGTGATTCCCTGATAGCTAGGGACTGATACCCAGTATTGACCCCATGGACACTTTTAGCGATGAATGAAGCTACGAAACTTTTGCACGATCCTCCATATAATTGCTATAAAATAACAAAATATACCTAAAAACCTGTCACAATTATGTCCATTAATGGAAATATTATCATGAGGCCGCTATGCAAAACGACATAGCCAGCCCTGGCGTCGACGAGGCGCCGGTCATCAGCGAGCTGGCCGAAGCCATCACCCCATTGGTGGGTCAACAAGGCATGACGCCTACCCCATTGAGCGGCGTATCGCTCCTCAGCCTTGACCGCCACCAACCGCGCACGCCTCTGCTTTATCAGCCTAGCCTGATTATCATCGCCCAGGGGCGAAAGATCGGCTATCTGGGCGATAGGGAAATTCATTACAACCCGGGCCAGTACCTGGTGCAGACCCTGCCCTTGCCGTTTGAATGTGAAACCTACGGCTCGCCTGAAGCACCCTTGCTTGGCGTCTCTATCCAACTGGAGCCCGCCCTGCTCAGCGAGATGGTCACCACCATGGGCGATGCACCCAACCACAACCAAGCCACGCTGCCCATGGCATCGGTGGCCATGACGCCAGGCATGCAAGCGGCCGTATCCCGTCTGGTGAGAGCCCTTCATGAGCCTGCAGAACTCAGCACAATGGGCACGGCTCGGATACGCGATGTGGTCTTTGAGGCATTGAAAGGCGAACAGGGGCCAGCGCTAAAGGCCTTGGTGCGCGGGCACGGCCATTACGCTCGCATCGTTCAGGTGCTGTCGTTGCTGCATCGCGATTTTGCCAACGATTACAGCGTTGATCAGCTAGCCCGGCAGGCAAATATGAGCCCTTCGACCTTTCATCAGCACTTCAAACAAATCACCCGCGCATCGCCGACCCAATACATCAAGCAACTGCGGTTGATCAAGGCCCAGCAGCTATTGCTGCAGGACGACCATAACGTCAGCCAAGCGGCACAGGCGGTGGGCTACCGCAGCGTGCCGCAATTCAGCCGCGACTATAAGCGCTATTTTGGCGACGCGCCGTTGCAGCATCGTCGCCAGGAACAGGCCATGCGCTCTTGAGCATGCGCTCTTGAGACTGTGTTATCTCGAAAAAAGGGCTATTTGGCGAATAACTGGCTCATGTCCTTGAAGGCTTTGAACTCCAGCGCGTTGCCACACGGGTCGAGCAGGAACATGGTGGCCTGCTCGCCCACTTCGCCCTTGAAACGTACGTAAGGCTCGATCACGAAGTCGGTGTCACGGGCCTTGAGGCGTTCTGCCAGCGCCTCCCACTCGTCCCAGCCAAGCACCACACCAAAATGCGGTACCGGTACATTGTGACCATCGACCGGATTGGTGTGGACTTCTTCCTGGCCTGGCGTTTTGGGGTGTTCATGGATCACCAACTGGTGACCGAAGAAGTTGAAGTCGACCCAATGATCGCTTGAGCGGCCCTCGGACAAGCCAAAGACGTCGTTATAAAACGCACGCGCGGCATTCAGATCGTAGACGGGAATTGCCAGATGGAACGGGGAAAGGCTCATGGTTATCTCCTGAAACATGAATTGTGTTTATGGCACTTTTGGGTTGGCTAACGCCTTGCGCCATCCAGGCCGGGTTGCCTTATCCTAGAGCGCGCCGCGCAAAAATAAAATCCATTACGCGTTGATAATAGCGTTTTGAAACGCTAAAAGGTGCTTCAATCGAGCGTGCAAAGGAATCAACAGATGAACCCGGAAGACCTGGAAAAACTGGTGACGCGTAAAATGCCCTTCGGCAAGTATGAAGGCTGGCTGATTGCCGACTTGCCCGGGCCCTACCTGAACTGGTTTGCCCGGGAGGGTTTCCCTGCGGGCGAAATCGGTCAACTGCTGCACTTAATGCATGAGATCGACCATAACGGCCTGAGCGGCCTGCTCGACCCACTGCGCAAAGTATAGCGTGGTTGCGCAACGGCCCCTTTCGAGATTCAAGCGTGTCGCGATTCAAGCGCCTTGTCACGCTCAGCGATATAGAGTGCTTCATGTTGGCGGGCATCAGCAGGGAAACGCCCCAGGGCCACCGCCTGTTCAAAAAAGCCCGCGGCGGGAAGCCCCGCACCTTGGCGGCTGATGACTAATGCCGCGACCATTGGCCGACCGGCAGCCACATCCTCTTCCATGAGCTGCTCGAGCGCCTGAGCAACGCGCTGGATCGTGCGGGGTGGCATAAGCCCTAGCGCATTTGCCACCTGCTGATAGGTCATGGGCAATGCATCGCGAGGCGCGTTTGCCAGCAATGCGCGCACCTGTTTTGCTATGGCGGAGGGGGTATCGCGTTGGGTCATCGTGGTCAGAGGCTCTCTTGTCGGGAAAACAGGCATACCGATCAATAGCTGGTTATGCTGTAGATATCTTGAACATGTTAACGCTTTGAACGCAGGGAGAAAGGCATGGCAACACCATCAAGCGCTCAGCACCCGAAAGGGGGCAAATGGCCCACCCGATTGGCATGGCTGAGCGTGCTTGCTCTGCTCGGGGCCGCCATACTGATGGGCCTTGCAGGCCCCGCTTACCGCTGGGAGCTCATCGCACTCGGCGATGCCTTCAGCCTGCTGCGTTATGGCGTGTACCTGGCCGCCGCTGCCGGGGCGCTGAGCCTACTACTGCTGATCGTCGGTGCGATAACCCGTCGCTTTGGCGCGGGTGTCGTGGCGATTGTCGTCTTTTCAGGCACCGTCGCGCTGCTTTATTTGCCGTGGCAGCATTGGCAGCGTGCTCAGCAGGCACCGGTGATTCATGATATTACCACCGACACGCAGAACCCACCGGCCTTTGATGCCTTGCGCGATGCCAGAGAAGCCGCGCCCAACGCCGCTGATTATCCCGGTGAAGAAACCGCCCGCCAACAACAGGAAGCTTACCCTGAGGTGGCGCCTCTGGTGGTATCGGCACCGGCGCCGAGCGTTCTTGGCGCGGCTCAGGCGGAGGTGGAAGCCGCTGGCTGGCAAATCGAGAAGGTGACTGACAATACCATTGAGGCAACGGCCACCACCCCCTGGTTTGGCTTCAAGGATGACGTGGTGATTCGCCTGACAGAGCAGGAAAATGGCGTACGGGTGGATATGCGCTCGGCGTCGCGGCTGGGCGCAAGCGATGTCGGCACCAACGCATTACGCATTGAAACCTTCCTTGATCGCCTGCGTGAGCGACTTGAATAGAACGTCAGTGGACCTGCTTTGCCTGTGGAATAGTGTCGCGACGAACCAACGGCTCGGTATCCAGCGACGCAATCGACACCTCCAGGTCTTGCGGTATATCACCGCTTAGCTGTAAGGCCTGGTAGCGCAGCGCACATACGCGCAAGAATGATGTGAAGTTGCCCGCATCATGCCCGGCGGCGATGGATTCGTGATACAGCCGCGTGATCATTTGCGCCGTGTTCATACCGTCACGCCGGGCGATTTCACCGAGTATCTGCCAGAAATAATTTTCCAGCCGTACGCTGGTCACCATGCCGTCAATGCGCAGCGAGTGGCTAGCGCTTTGCCAAAGCGTCGGGTCTGCATCGATAAACAGTTTGCACATCGCAACGTCTCTTCACCGTGATTCATATGTCCAGCATAGCCGCCATGGAGGACTACGCCCAGATAACCTGGGCGTAATCGTTTAGCGGCGATGATGTCAGCGATCCAGTACCGCCATGAACTGGGCAAGCCAGGCGGGGTGTGCAGGCCAAGCGGGCGCGGTCACCAGATTGCCATCGGTCACTGCATCGGTCACCTCCAGGTTGGCGAAGCGTCCCCCGGCAAGCTCTACCTCAGGCTGGCAGGCCGGATAAGCGGAGCACTGCCTGCCGTCCAGCACCTTGGCAGCCGCTAGCAGCTGCGCCCCGTGACAGATCGCGGCTACCGGTTTATCGGCCTCGAAAAAGTGCTGCACCATGGTGAGCACTTGCTTGTTCAGGCGAAGATACTCCGGCGCGCGACCACCGGGTACCACCAGCGCATCGTAATCCGCCGGATCGATATCGGCGAAGGTCGCGTTGAGCGCGAACCGGTGGCCGGGTTTTTCGGTATAGGTCTGGTCGCCTTCGAAATCATGGATCGCCGTCGCCACACTATCCCCCGCCTTTTTGTCGGGGCATATCGCGTCTACCTGGTGGCCCACCGCCATCAGCGCCTGGAACGGCACCATGGTTTCGTAATCTTCGGTGAAGTCGCCGGTAATCATTAAAATGCGCTTGCTGCTCATCTCAAGTCTCCTTGTTATCAGCAACGAGGTTATCAATCAGCGATCAACAACCGCATTGCTCAAGATAGCATTACCACGCGGAGTCGCGTGTGTACTGAGCGTAGCAAGCGTAGATAAAAGACGGGTAGTAGGCCGTTACTACACCCGCCACATCACCTTGCGTGATGCGGCGGGTACACAGGCTTTCTAGCTAAGACGGGGGGCGGCTTTTTGCTCCGGTAGCGATAAATGCCGCTGACCGGCGTCGTCACCAACCCGGAATCGGCTTACCAGCAGGTTCATGTCGCCGGCTCGCTCGTCGAGGGTCTGGCTTTCGGTGGAGGCTTCCTGAACCAGGCGGGCATTCTGGTGGGTCACCTGATCCAACTGGGCAATCGCCTGGTTGATCTGCTCGATGCCGGAAGACTGCTCATGGGTCGCCTGCGCGATCTCCGTCACGTAGCGCGTGACTTCACCCAGGCTCTCGACGATTTCCTGCAGGTGGGTACTGGAGGCGTTGACCAAATGCTCGCCTTCGCTGACCTTGGCCACGCTGTCGTCGACCAGATGGCGAATTTGTGCCGCTTCTTCAGCACTTCGCCCCGCCAGCTTGCGGACTTCCTGGGCCACTACGGCAAAACCGCGACCTTGTTCGCCCGCTCTCGCCGCTTCCACCGAGGCATTCAGCGCCAGCAGGTTGGTCTGGAAGGCAATATCGTCAATGGCCTTGATAATGCTGGTGATTTTTTCGCTGGATTCGCGAATGTTGCCCATCGCCTCGGTCGTGCGTTGAGCAACGTCGCCCGCAGAACGGGCGCGCTGGTCAACGCTGGTGCTCGCGCCTTTGGCATGATCCGCATAATCGGCGGTCTGCTTGACCGTCGCGGTAATCTGCTCAAGGCTGGAGGCAGTTTCCGCCAGCGAAGCCGCCTGTTGATCGGTACGCTGGGAAAGGTTTTCATTGCCGGTGGCAATCTGACGGCTGCTCGCGGCAATCGCCTCGGCGCTTTGGCGTATTTGCGCCACCATGCCTTCGAAGGTATCCATCATGCGGTTGAAGGCCTGGGCCGTTTGCCCGACTTCGTCATTACGCTGCAGATCCAGGCGCATGGAAAGGTCGGCGTTTTCACCGGCGGCTCCGCTGATATTTTCCATCTGACGGCGCATGGTCGTCAGCGGGCCCAGCACGCGGACCATGGTACGCCAGCCGAAGATTGCCAACAGCGCGATCACCACCAGGGTCACGATAATCAATAGCGTGCGCCCTGCATTGGCCAGCGTTTCGGCCTGTTCAGCGGCCGTGTCAGCCTGCTCGACAGCGTAGGCTTCCACGTCGGTCAAGGCGTCGCCCATTTGCGCCATTGCCTGGCTGACGTTATTCAGCTCGTTCTGGACTTGTGCCTGGCGGTCCAACTGCTGCTGGCGTAAGGCATAAACCGAGTTTTCGCCGCCGATCATCAAGCTTTCCAGCTCGACAATAATGTCATCCAGCCCGTTCACCAGTGCCATCTGCTCGGTGTCGGTGCTTGGCGAACGGGTGATACCTGCCAGTGATTGGCGGGCCAGGCCAATTTGCTGGCCAATCTGGTTGTAACGCAGATTAACCAGCTCATCTTCACTTTCGACCTGCATCAAGCGTCGCCCCAAATCAGCGAGCATCGCCACGGCGATACGCACTTCACTGCTTAGCCGGGTAACATCCGCTTCATTGCTGAACAGGTTATCCAGCAGGCCGGTAGGCAATGTGGTCATTCCGTCTTCGCGCCAGGCATTCAGGCGGTCTTCAAGCGCACGCTGTTCGCGCACCTGAACCAGCGCGGTTCGCCCGGCGATATCGCCGGCACTGTTCATGACCTCACCGATCAGCGCCTGCATCTCGGCTAGCTTTTCATTCATCTGTGCTTGCAGGGCCAACTCTTCCTGGCGGACGTTTTGCAGCGAGGCATCGCTTTCAAGCAGGGTCTGATAGTGCTCATCAAGAGCGGCCAACTGGCTTGACTGAGTTTCGGCATCGTCGGCGGCCAGGTCATTACGCGCCTGGCTGAAACGCTCATCAAGCGTTTCGCGTGGCGTAATGTCTGCCAGGTCAGCCTCGCTTTCAGCCACCAGCAGATCGGCATGACGCTGGCCAAAAGCGCCCATCGTCGAGACCATTTCACGGCTGGCATTCTGCAAGGGCATCACATCATTGGTGATGTAACGCTGCGAGTCGATCAGGCGCTGATTGGTTGCCCAGCCAGTGACGGCCAGCACGACGGCACCGACAACGGCGGCCAGAAACAGGCCTATCAACATGGCACGTAAACTGAGTGTTTTTTTCATTAGACTAGCTTCGCTCGTATCAGGGTAAATGACGTAACAGCGGCGGGTATGAGCGTTAGCGCAGCAGCGTTGACCACTCGACTAACTCAAATTGGCCATCGGCAATAATCGTCGGCCAGACACTGTCACTGGCCTGGTGATCGTCAGGCCCCAGATGCAGCGGCTCCTCCAGGCCGATATCGATCTCGCCAAGACCAAGCAGGCCGTCAACAATGGCTTCTCGATCCGGCGAATCACCTGCCGCCTTAACCCCTTCCACGAACAGTTTTGCCGCCAGATAACCTTCCAGGGAAACAAAGTCGGGCTCACTGCCATCGGCATACTCATCGAGCGCCTGGCGATATTCGTCGACCACCGGCAGATCGGAATCCAGTGGCGGCACAACCTGCGTCACGATCACGCCGTCTGCCTGGTCACCCAGCTCGTTCAACAGCGCCTGACTGCCCACGAAGGACACATTGAGGAATACGGCGTCGGGCATATCCTGGCGCGCTTCGCGAATAAAGTCGGCGGCGGGACCATAGGTACCCACGATAATCACCGCCTTGGGCGTTTCAGCGGCTTGCAGTATGGTGGCCAGCCCCTGGTGGACATTGCGGGTACCGCGAGAAAAGCGGCCGTGGGCCAGGTTATCGGTGCCGGTAAAGCCCTGCGCCTCGAGCGCTTGCTTCGCGCCGTTATAGCCCGCGTCGCCAAAACTGTCGTTTTGGGTAAAAAAGGCGATCTCTTGCGGCTCGATGCCCGCCTCTATCAGGCCATCCACCATGGCGGCGGTTTCCTGCACATAGCTTGCGCGGTAGTTGATGATGTAACGGTCGGGTGGCGATTTGCGTAGCACCCCCGCGCCGGTGAAAGCGCCAAACAGCAGCGTTTCGGCTTCGTTGTAAATCGGAATGGTGACGGTCGCGGTGGGGGTCCCCACATTGCCTATCGCTGCCAGGACATCCTCGTCCTGAACCACGTCGCGGGTATGGCGAGCAGCGGTGAGCGGGTCATACCGATCGTCAAAGGCGGCAAGTGTCAGCGTTTCGCCATTGACGCCTCCGGACGCGTTGACTTCAGCGAAGTAGGTGTCGATCCCTTTTTTCATGCCCTGCCCAAGCGAGGCGGCCGACCCGCTGTCAGGTGCTACAATGGCAAACTTGAGTTCCGCGTGGGCTGTCGAAATCGACACCACACTCGCCAGTAACGCTATCCAAAATCGTCGCATTGCCCCCTCCTTTATCTGCTTGCCCGCTTTATTGCCGAGTACCCGCTTGATTGCCAAGCACGGCTGTCTCAGCACTTTTTTAAGAACACTTTTAAGAACACTTTTAAAACAGTGTTATAGCGATGTAGAGGTCACCACGCATAACCACTGCGTGATCACCCTCAACAGTTCTATCGGCCGCAGAATATAGGACTAAAGGACAATTATCCTTAATTTCTAAGTAGACATTGTCGCGAAGTATGTAAACAAACGTTTGTTAAAGCTGTAGCTAATCAATCTTTGCCAGGTTAGCGGGGGCGCTGCAGCGCGAAACGGTCGGTGGTGCGAACATAGTCACTGCCTGCCAGTCGACCCACGGGGTTGAGGACTTCCAGGCTGACGTGTCGACCGTCCCAGACATCGTCATCAAGATGCAGGGAAATCACGTTGGCAAGCACCAGGTTGCCTGACATGGGCTGGTCGCCAAAGCGAATGATGTCGCGCAAGCGGCAGCCAAACGCGATCGGGGCCTTGGCAATGCGGGGCACTGATACACCGGGCATGGCGGCTTTTTCGAGCCCTGCCAGAGTAAACTCATCCTCGCCGGGAGGCAGGCTTGCGCTGGTGGTATTGAGCGCCTCTACCAGCGCTTCGCTACCCACATGCACCACACATTCGGGATTTTCTTCCAGGTTGCGCACGGTATCCTTGCTGCGGCCCTGGCCATTCTGTAACGGTGAAAATCCCAGCACGGGCGGATCGACGCTGACCACATTGAAGAACGAAAAAGGGGCAAGGTTGGCATTGCCCTGGCGGTCCTGGGTCGCTACCCAGGCAATCGGGCGTGGGCAAACCGAGCCGGATAGCAGCCGATACAGGGTGCCCACTTCCAGCGGCGTCTCGTCGAGCAAATAGTGCATGGTGTTTCCTCATCGCAGACAAAAGAAGTCATCACGCTACCACACCCTGCGAATGCACAAAGACATGGTACCCTTGGCACTGGCAGTTTTAACCGCCGTTTTGTTATATCCAAGAGGTAAAACGATACCTGTGACTTCATCGCTCCCTGACCGTCCGCTCTCCCCCTGTCGTCAGATATGCCGCATAGAACCGACCCAATCACTTTGTGAAGGTTGCGGGCGGCGTCTGGATGAAATCGCTCGCTGGGGGCAGATGACCGAGGCCGACAAGGCCCCGGTGTGGGAACGCATCGAGGCCGAAGGCTATGTCGTCTCTGAAAGTAATTCAGCGCGGGGCGGGTGATGGCGGTCACTCAGGATGTGATGCAGCTCGCCGCAGTTAACCAAGGGATCAACGCAGTTGATCACGATATCCGAGTGGGCCAGCACATAGCTGCGCCCGGTAATGGTGTTTTCCACCACCTGATAAGCGCCTTCCTGGTGGGTATCGATGAAGGTGCCGATAAAGCCGGTGTCGCGCAGTGACACGGTTTCCAGCTTGTCGCCCTGCCTGAGCCGCCCTTCGTAATGCATCAGCGCCAGCCGCGCGGACGTCCCCGTGCCGGTGGTGCTGCGGCAAATAACGCCAGGATGTACGTAGGTCGTTGAGCGAGAACGTACATAACCTTCAGCGACCTGCTCTTCAGGCCCCATGAAATGCAGGAACGGCAGCGGCCCGACATCACCCAGGGTGTAATGGGAAAAACCGCGCTCAGCCTTGATGGCTTCGACGATTTTATGCGCGCACAGCGCCAGCGCCGACTCTTCTTCCAGGGTCAGCTTGAAGCCTAATTCAGCGGCATCCACCAGCGCATAAAAGCCGCCACTGTAAGCGACCGAATAGGTCACGGGGCCAATGCCGGGCACGTCGATCGTCTCACG
Organism: Halomonas sp. G11; assembly: GCF_001663515.1. Lineage (NCBI taxonomy): Bacteria > Pseudomonadati > Pseudomonadota > Gammaproteobacteria > Oceanospirillales > Halomonadaceae > Halomonas > Halomonas sp. G11. The sequence continues at coordinate 266,969 of NZ_LYXG01000041.1, read as the reverse complement.
GTAGGTGTCGATATAGCTCGGCAGTCCGCCACAGGTGACCGACTCTACGACCCCGTTATGAACCCTGGCTTCCACTTGCACCAGCCCCGCAGGGGCTTCGAGCTTGAAGCGCTGAAGACCTTCCTGCTTGGGAACGATACCGCTTTCCAGCACCGCGGTGGCGGTACACAGGGTATTGGAACCCGAGTAGATGGGATAGCCCATGACTTCCATGATGATATATCCGGCGACAGCTTCCGGGTCGCAGGGTGGCACCAGCAGGTCCACGGACATCTCGGGAATGCCGTAGGGCTCTTCAAGCAACAGCCGACGCAGGCCATCGGCGTCATCGCGCAGATACTCCATCTGCTCGCGGACGCTATTGCCCGGGAGGTGATCAATACCACCCGTGACAATGCGGCTGACATCACCGCCCGCGTGGGTGTCCATTAACTGGATGGTGTGTTGAGTATTCATTCGCCGGACTCTTTGCGGTTAGGAAGCGTTAAGGGCAAACGGAGCGCCATGGGATTCCCACTGGCTATCCGGGACAATCACGATCTTGCCTAGGTAGTTACTGCCACGATTGACGAAATAGCGCTCGGCGTCATGGAGTTCGGACAGCTTGAAGGCGGCATGCAAGACGGGCTTCAACTCGCCGCTACGAATCCACGCCATGAGCTGTTCGGCCTCTTCCCGCGTGCCGTGGGAAACCCCAAAGATCTGCACCTGGTAGAGATAGATACGCGTCCACATGATCTCGCTGAGGTTGCCACCGCTGGCCCCGGCGATGGAAAGCCGCGGGTAGCGTTTGCGGTGCTGCATATCGACAATCATGGTGTCGATAAACAGGTTGGTCATCTCCCCGCCGACCAGGTCCATCACCGCGTCGATGGGCTGACCGCCAGTGGTGGCCAGTACGCGGTCGACAAAGGTCGGCAAGTCGCCGCGGTCGATCACGGCCTCGGCCCCCAACGCGATCAACGCATCGGCTTTGTCGGGCTGGCTGACGGCGTAGGGAATCGCGCCGACCACCCGGCAAAGCTGAATCAGCGCCGTGCCTACCCCGCCGCTGGCACCGGTGACCAGCACGCGCTCTCCGCCGCCAATCCCGGCGGATGTCATCATGTGGTAGGCCGTCTGGTAGGAGCACATCCCCATGGCGGCAAGCTCGGCATCGTGCAGTTCCGGGTTGGGCACGTGGTGGAACTGATCAGACGGCACAGCGATGTACTCGGCAAAGCCGCCATCTGCCCCGTGGCCATAGTAGTCCGGGGTCAGGTTGATATCGCGGCGATCATCGGCATACAGATTGAAATCCAGAAGCCCCCGCTCACCGATCCGCGAGGTATCAACGCCCTCGCCCACCGCCACGACACGGCCCGCCACATCCGCGCCCTGAATGCGTGGGAACGTCAGCGTGGGCTCGCCGCCCATGGCAAAGGAGGTCACGTCGCCCTTGTCCTTGGTGGGGTAGAGACCCTCGCGGGCTTTACGGTCGGTATTGTTCTTCGCCGTCGCCGTCACCTGCACCAGCACCTCGCCCGCTTGGGGTTCGGGGGTCGCCACATCCTGACGGTACTCGAGCTTCTCAATACCGCCATGCCCGGTTAGCAGCATGGCCGCCATGGTCGGCGGCGTTGAACGAGTAGTAACGTCTGCCATTCGCTGGGCTCCTCTTGACTTGACTAACAGATAAAGCTGTTGTGCCTGATAATGACCATAACAAACTTTTGCGCCCTCTCCATCAGGCCACCGAGGGTGTCAAAACCAGTGCTTGCGCTTGAATAGCCAGATCAGCATCCCGCCGATTCCCAGCATCACTCCCCAGACAAAGAAATAACCGTAGCGATAGCCAAGCTCGGGCATGTACTCGAAATTCATGCCGTAGACACCGGCAATGAAGGTAAGCGGCACAAAGATAGCGGTAATCACCGTCAGCACGCGCATGGTGATATTCAGTTGATGCGATGAAATCGAAATGTAGCCATCGACCAGATCGCCGCAGATGTCGTAATACATTTGCGTGAGGGTATAGAGCCGTTCAAAGCGCTCTTCCACATCGGTAATCGCGTGGAGGGTGTCGTTTTTATCCCGCGGCAGGTGGGCATAGTCGTAGGCAGTCAGCTCCTGGGTAATGCCCTTGTGGTAGCTGAAGATTCGACGCATTTTCACCAGCCGCGAGCGGTAGGCGGTTATACGCCGCATCAAGACATCATTGCCGTTATCAAGCAGTTCATCTTCCAGATCGCTGAGGGCGACTTCGAATTCCAGCAGGCTGTCGATGTAATACCCGGCCGACAGGTACATCACCCGCAATGCCACGTGCTCTGGGGAGTGCGCCAGCAGTGCACTGCCCTGCTCGTTGAACAGACGCTTGATGCTTAACGCCTCACCCGGGTGCAGGGTGACCAGGAAGCGCTCGCCGACAAAAAAGCTTACCTGCTGGGGCACGAAGTTCAACTGGGCATCGAACGAGGAAATACCGCGGTAAATGATCAGCGTATGGTGCTCAAACTCTTCGATTTTGGGTGGATGACGCTCTTTTTGAGCATCCTGAATCGCCATCGGATGGCATTCGAAGTCTTCCAGAAAACGCTGCTCGACGGCCTGGCTTTCGCCCTGCATATCCACCCAGATATGACTGCCCGGCGTTTGTCGCCACAGATCGATGAGCTGTTCGTCGCCTTCGTGTACGTCCCCCTCAGGAGTCGTTAGCAATGTCCGAATCATGATCGTCCTTGAAGGTTAACGGATGACGTTTTGGCAGGCATGTTCACTCGGGCGCGTCTGCCATACAGGCCTGTGCTTTACCGGCGTGTTTGGCGTTATACATGGCAACATCGGCGCGCTTGAGCAATTCCAGCGCCGTTTCGCTTACGTCTGGCTTATACAGCGCCACGCCAATGCTGGCGCTGATATGCACCTTCGCCGCCTGCAACTGTACCGGCTGCTCGAGGGTATCAACCAACTGCCGGGCAAGCCGCTCGGCGGCATCGAGGGCAATGTTTTCCAGCAGTACGACAAACTCATCTCCGGCCCAGCGGGCGACATAGTCGGTTTCGCGCACGGCGGCGCCTAGACGTTTGGCGATTTCACGCAGCAGCTCGTCACCGGCCGCATGGCCATGCAGGTCGTTGACGGCCTTGAAGCCATCAAGATCCATGAACAGCACGGCAAGCGCAGTCTGCTGGCGCCGGGTGCGCGCCATCGCCTCTGGCAACCGTTCATCCAGGGCCCGCCTGTTGGGCAGTTGGGTAAGTGCGTCTTCACGGGCTTCCAGGTCGCGCAGGCGCTCAAGCTGTATGCGTTCGGTAACATCGTGGAGAAAAAGGCTACGCTGATTGCGTCCCTCAATATCGAGCGACTTGATGCGTACTTCCACCGGCAACGAGCTGCCATCACGACGCGCGGCGTAGTAGGTCACGGGCATCTGCTGGTCGCCTTCCGGCACGCCATCAGGGAAAATCAGCTGCTGGATGGGACGCGCCAGCGCTTCCCTGCGCGTCCAGCCAAACATCGTCGTCGCGGCGCGATTCCAGTCAAGCACAATGTCATTATCGTCAATGCTGATGTAGGCGTCATAGGCCGACTCGATCACCAGGTTCAGCTCCCGGGTGCGCCGCTCAATCTGGTTTTCGAGATCCAGATGCAGCGCTTCGAGGGACGACTGTGACGCTTCCCGACGCTGTTTTTCAAACAGGAAGCGCTCGCGCAGGTGAATTTCATCGGTCACGATCGACCCAAGGTCCTTCAGCGCATTGAGCTCGGCGGCGCTAAGGCGACGCGGTCTTGTATCCACAGCACACAGCGACCCCAACGCCAACCCCTTTGAAGTACGCAGCGGAATACCCGCGTAAAAACGCACCCCGCCTGGCACGGTCACCAACGGATTATCGGCAAAACGCGGATCTTTTCGGGTATCTTCAACAATCAGCGGCGCAGATTCCGCAATGGTATGGGCGCAGAAGGCCACGCTACGTGATGTTTCGAGAAGCTCTGTCCCCACACGAGATTTTATCCACTGCCGCTTGGCGTCAATCAGCGTGACGGTCGAGGTAGGTACATTCAGTAATTGGGTGACCAGGCGGGTCACCCGATCGAATGCGGGTTCTTCCGGCGTATCCAGCAGCGCCAATTCGTAAAGCGCCGCCAGCCGAGCTTCTTCGTCGGGAAGAATAGGGTAGTTCATTGACTGTGGCCCATGATGGTAGACGATAACCTACCATCATAACGTGATCAGCCATGCTTTGCCCAAGACGCCCGGTGACCGACCACTTTCGCCCAGCCGACACTCACCAGTGAAGAAGCCAATAGCGCACCGAGGAAAGGCCCCAGGGTGGGAATACCTGCAGGGAAGGTCGCCGCCATGAGCCCCGCTGCCAGGCTGCCGCTGGCTATCCAGCCGGGTAACACGGCGCCTAATAGCCCCGCAATGCCGCCGCCGATCGCCGCCGCGGTGGACATCCGTTTCCATAACCCCAGCAATACCGGTACCACAATCGCGGCACACAGCAAGTCCGCGATCAGGAATAGCCGCAATACGGAAAGCCCCTGCAGGCCGATGATTACCACCGGCACCATCAGCGCGACGGTCCACCAGCGGGCCGTGGTCAGCGACCTGCCCTGCTGCTCATGCTGGGAGACGATCAGCGAGGCAATCGCGTTCTGCAGCGTATCGACACTGGACGCCACCAGTGTCACCGCCAGCACCAGGGCCAGCATGGCGAGCCACGACGGCGCGCTGCCCAGGAGAGCAAAAAACGGGATTGGCGGTTCACCCAACGCCACGCCACTCATCGCAGCAAGCATCCCCAGGCCGCCTATTATCATCACTACGGCGACGGTCAACCCACCCCCCAGCCAGGCACCTTGGCCCAGGCTGCGTGAATCCTGCGCGGCCCACACCCGCTGCCAGTAACCCTGATGGAAAAGGTTCGCCGCCGTGACGGCAATGACCAGTGTCACCGCCACACTCAGTGCGTCGCCCAGCGGGGCGCTCGGCATCGACGATGCCTCTGGCAGGGTGGGTAAATAGGTGAAGGCAACACTGCTGACGATCAGCAGCAGAGCGATCAACAGCCAGGCCTGCCAGCGGTCGGTGGCAAGGCTCGCCCTCAGCCCGCCGAGCACGGTATAGGCAAGCGTGCTCAAAGCGACGCCAAGGACAACCAGAGCAGGCGGCACATCGGAGAGTAATGCGGTTATCGCCCCAATGGCCGTCAGCTCTGCAGCCAAAAAGCAGGACATGTAGGCCACCGACACCAGTGACACCCAGCGCCGCACGCTGGTGCCGTAGCACGCCTGGGCAAACTCGGCGATGCTTCTGCCTTCGGGCAGCGTGCGGCGAATGGCCGGTCCGTAAAGACCGAGTACGATAAACGGCAGCGCGGAACCGATGGCATAACCGGAAAGGGCCACGGGACCAACGAAGGCGCCGATCTCCGGCGGCGCAAACAGAATCCATGCGCCCATCCCGGAGGCAAGAAACGATAACCCGAGGGTCGCCCCGGACTGGGAATTGCGGGCCGTAATGTAATCATCGACCGTGCCACCGGCCCAGCGAGCCCGCAGGCCAAGTATGATAAAAATGCCGAGTGCCGCGGCCAGCGCAGCTAATGTCAGGTAGGGCATGTCGCGCTTCCTCCGCCGGTATGATCCGGATCAGGTTCCAGGGTTAGCGCAAGCGCACTCTCAGCCTCTTGGAGGCTCCCCTGGCGACAGTGTGTGAAAGAACTTCATGAACAGGTATTATTCTCAACGAGAATCGCGCCAGCGTAAAGTGGCGAGTATATGCCATTACGCGCAAGCCCCCGGCATTTCAAACGCCCGGGGCTTTTAATCCGCGTCATCGCTGGCCATACTCAGTAGGTAATCTAATAACGTTATAGAAACCGTGCGCCCGGAGCGACACGGTTCGCTCACAGGGAAATCTCTAATGCGCTATACAGAAGCCAAGGAACATACGCCGGGCAGGCTACATGCGTTGTTTGCTGACCCTTACAATGCGTTTGAAAACGATACCGACGAGCGGCAACTACATCTGCATATTGCGCTGTATTTGCTGCTGGCACGCCCCATGGAGCGCGGCTTGATGACGCTGCGTGTCATACACGGCTGGGAAAATGGTGGCTTCGAGCCGGCTGATTTGCAGCATGTCGACTACGCCATTAACACCGTGGCCGACTTCAAACGCGCCGTAAAGGACTTCACCCAGGCTTCAAAAGACAACGTTGCCTTCCCCGCTGATGAAGACGCCCTGCTGGAAGCCCCACTTGACGATGCGATCGCCAATGCCGAGGCAGACGGGCAAACGCTGGATGAAGAAACGCGCACTATCCCAGCCCGCTGGCCTGCTTTTGAAGGCGGTTTGGCCCTCTATACGCTGTTCAAGATGTACCACCGCCTGGTATATGGCGAGGACGAAGCATACCGCTGTACGCAGTGCTATACCGCCGATGGATTACGTGAGATGCACGAATTTCATCTTGAAGAAGGTGAGTTTGCGCTGCTGGTGCCGACCGGCAAGCATTTTGCCTCAGAGCCCTCGATGTTGGTGCTGCACGAAAGTCAGCTTGATCCGATTGAACGGCTGCTGGAAGAAAGCTTACCGCTGTTTCAGGATTTTTAGCCCTCGCATTGTCGCTCCCTCGGCCCCTTAAGGCCGAGGAAGCGACAACCCGGCGAGTAATATCAGCCAAGCGAAATGGTGCTGTTGATCCCGCTGGAGACGTTTTCGGGCTCAAACCAGCGGGCGGTCACCGTCTTGGTCTGTGTCCAGAAGGCAATCGCCTGCTTACCGTTAGGCCCCAGGTCGCCGAGCTTTGAGCCTCGCGAGCCGGTAAAGCTGAAATAGGCAACCGGCACAGGGATCGGTACGTTGATACCAATCTGGCCCACGTCAATATCGTTTTCAAAGCGCCGTGCCACCCAGCCCGAGTTGGTAAAGATCGAGGTGCCGTTGCCGTTGGGGTTGGCATTGATGAAGGCAACCGCGTCGTCCAGCGTCTCCACGTTGACCACGCAGAGTACCGGGCCAAAGATCTCTTCACGGTAGATGGTCATGTCTGCGGTCACGTCGGAAAACAGTGTCGGCCCCACAAAATTACCTTCCGGAAAGCCATCAACCGAGCAACCGCGGCCGTCGACCATTAGTTTGGCGCCCTCTTGCTCGCCTGCGCCAATCAAGCGTTCGACACGTTCCTTGGCCTGGGGGGATACCAGCGGGCCCAGGTCGGCATCGCGTTGAGTGCCAGGCCCGACCTTCATGCCACGAGCGCCTTCCACAATATCGTCTAACCATTCACGGGCCTCGCCCACCAGCACCACCACCGAGTTGGCCATGCAGCGCTGCCCGGCCGCCCCAAATGCCGAGCCCAGCAGGCTGTCGATGGCCTGACTGCGATTGGCATCGGGCATGACCACGCAATGGTTCTTGGCGCCCATCATCGCCTGCATGCGTTTACCCGCCGCGGCGGCGCGGTTATACAGCAGCGAGCCTACGTGGGATGAGCCAATGAACGACAGCGCCTTGATCGACGGGTGATCGGCAATCTGGTTCGCCACTTCGGGGCCGCCGTGAACCACATTCAATACGCCCGCCGGAATGCCTGCTTCATGGGCAAGCTCCACCAGCCGCATGGTCGAGCTGGGATCCTGCTCCGAGGGTTTCAGGACAAACGTATTGCCGGTGGCAATGGCCAGCGGGAACATGAAGCAAGGCAGCATGATCGGGAAATTGAAGGCGGTAATGCCCGCCCCGACGCCCAGCGGATGGTGCATGGTGTAGACATCGACCTCGTTGGCGGCATTATTGGCCAGCTCGCCAAGCTGTAGCGAGGTAATGGAGCAGGCATGCTCGACCACCTCCAGCCCGCGCCCGACCTCGCCTTCAGCGTCCGGCAGGGTTTTGCCGTGCTCTTCTGTAATCAGCGCCGCCAGTTCAGGCGTGTGCTCGCGAATCAGCGCCTGAAGCTTGAGCATGATGCGCATGCGTTTACCCAGGGGAACCTTGCGCCACTCCTTGAAAGCCGTTGCGGCACTGGCAATGGCGCGCTCGACTTCGTCGGCGGTGCAGAAAGGCACCCTGGCGACGACTTCCTGGGTGGCTGGGTTCACCACATCACGCCACTCCTGGCTCTGGGACGTGACCGGCTGGCCATCGATAAACATGGGGATATCGCGAATGGGCATGGCGTTGCTCCTGTTGTCGTTGTATTAGAAAGTTGACGTAAACGTCAACGAACTAACGCAAGAGTAAACAGAATCTATCGGGCGGCGTCAATTAGCCCTTCCATGGGAACAAGCCTTTAGCTGTCCGATGCATGGAGTAGCCACCAGGAAAGTAAAGGATGGAGACCATGCTTAACACGCGTTGGTTAACGCTGAATCAAGGCGTTGGTGAGCCAGGGAAACCAGGCTAGCAAGACCAGGGTGACCAATGTCGCCAGCAAAAACGGCAGCAGGGCACGGAAGATTTTCAGTGGCGGAGCGCCGGTCATGGATGAAGCAATAAACAGCCCGGCCCCCACAGGGGGCGTTAACAGCCCCAATACCAGGGTCAGACATACCACGACGCCAAACTGATAAGGACTAATGGCAAATTGCGTCTCGGCAATCGGCATCAGGATAGGCACCACCAGAATCAGCGCGGCGATGCCGTCGATGACCATGCCCACCAGCAGCAACGCGCCAATCATCATCAGCAGAAACACAAAGGGGTCGGCCGTGAGGGCGGCGATCCACTCGGCCGCCATTTGCGGCAACTGCTCGTAGATCACCACCCAGCCAAACACCCCGGCGGCAGCAATCAACATGATGACCAAACCGGCGTTGACCGCCGTGCGCTTGAGCACCTGAGGCATTTGAACCAGGCGCAGCTCGCCATATACAAAACGCCCCATGATCAAGGCCGCAAGCGAGGCCAGCGCCGCCGACTCGGTGGGCGTGGCAATGCCCAATAAAATGCCACCAATGATGATGACCGGAATCAGCAGTGCTGGCAGTCCCCAAAGTGCGTCGTGTGCTGCCTGACGACGACTGGGCCACTGGCCCTTGGGGTATTGCTGCACCAGCCCGACCAGCGCGATCACGACGAAGAAACTCGCTCCCAGCAATAACCCCGGCAGCAATCCGGCAATAAACATCTCGGCGATAGGCACCTGAGCCATCACCCCAAACAGCACGAACAGCATCGAGGGCGGAATAATCGGCGACAGCAGGCCACCTGCCGCGGTAATCGCCGCGCTGTAAGGCGTATCGTAGCCCTCTTCTTCCATGGCGGGCACCATGGCCCGGGACATGATCGCGATTTGCGACGCCGCCGAGCCGATAATGGCCGCCATCATCATGTTGGCCACCAGATTGATATACGCAAGACCACCGCGGAAACCGCCCACCAGAATTCGTGCCAGGGCGATCAAACGCCTGGTGAGACCGCCTTCGTTCATCAGCTCGCCGGCCAGCATGAATAGCGGGATCGCCAACAACCCATAGCTCTCGATGGCGCTGAATAATTGCTGCGGATAAGACTCGAACAGCACGCTATTGCCCGACACGTAGATGTACACCATCGCCGTCAGTGCGAGCACCAGGGCAATCGGGACAGCGCTCAGCAGTAACAGTAAAAATACGGCAATGGTCATAAGCGCGCCCACCTCATGGCAGTGTTTCGACCGTCGGCTCGTCGCCAGGGTGGCGCCACTGGGTGACCGACTGCCAGACGTTGGCCAGCCCATGCAGGCTGAGGGATAGCGCAAACCACGGCACGATCAGCCATACCCAGAACTTTTTCACGCCCAGCGTCGAGGTGTTCTCGGCGTAAATGAAGTTGAAGGTCTGCCCCTGAAAAGCCCCCGTGTCGAAGCCTAATCGAGCAAGCGTGAATGGCTGATACCAGCGCCAGCAAAGCCAAACGAGTAGCAGCGCAAATACCAGCACCACGACGTCTACCCAGAGGCCTATCAGTTGTCGTCCGATACGGGGCAGCCCATCGCTCAACAAGGTCACTGCCACTCCCTGGCGACGCTTGAACACCGCACCCGCAATCAGAAACGTCATCCAGATCATGGCGTAAATCGATAACTCGCTTATCCAGTAAAGCGGGTTACCCAGCACACGAAAGACAATATTGATCAGGATCAAACACGTCACCGCCGCAGCCAGGGCGGCAGCGGCGGTCTCTTCAAAGCGGGCAAGCCCCGATGAAAGGCGTTGCAACATGATCGTGGAGAATCCTCGTCAGTGGTCGAGTGGTTGACTTGTCAGCGGGTTACTCACGCAGACGCTCGGCTTCTTCGCGCAGGGTTTCCAGCATCGGTGCCTTGGGTGCCCAGATAGCTTCCCACTCGGCTATCGCGTCTGAGAAGAATTCGGCATCCGCTTCGACGATGTTGATATCCAGGGCGCGGATCTCTTCTTCCTGAGCAGCGTCTTTTTCTTCAAAGCCTACCAGCACGTTCTCCAGATGCTCGGCCATGGTCGTGTCGATCAGCTCACGATCTTCCTCGGATAGCTCCCGCCATACGCGACCCGACACCACTCCCACCATGGGGAACATCATGTGATTGGAAATCAGCAGGTTATCGGCCTGTTCGTAGAATTTGAGAATCAGGATGGAGTCGAAATCCATGTCGATGGCGTCTACCTGGCCGTTGGCCAGAGCGTCGTACACTTCCAACAACGGCATGGGCGCGGGGGCTGCACCGGTGGCGGTATAGAAATCACGGATCGGCTCGAAGGGGGTGATCCGCAGGCGCTGGCCTTCCAGGTCATCGGCGCTCTCGATTGGGTCACGGCTGAGCACCTGGCGCATGCCCACCATACCGTAACCGACGCCGACCAGACCGACACCTTCCGGCATCAGGTCGAGCAGTTCGCCGGCGGCGTCCGAACGCAGCAAGCGGGCGGCGTGGTTGACGTCATCAACCAGATAAGGCGCATAAAGCGCACCGAAGTCGGGAATCCGATTGGAGATTTCGGCAATGGTCAGGAACGCCATGTCCAGCGCGCCGCTTTGCAACTGCTGGACCATCTGCGCTTCATTACCCAACTGTTGGGCAGGAAAAACCGACACGCTATGCTCGCCATCGGAACGCTCCTTCAGCGTTTGGGCAAAGGCTTCCGCTTCGGTTGACCAAAGGTGCTGGGCGGGGGTGATCAGGCCTAAACGAAAATCACGCGCCTGGGCATTGAAGGACGTTACGGCCAACGCGGTGGCAGTAAGCGCAAGGGTCAACCGTTTGCAGTGATGCATAACTCGCCTCTTGTAATTGGCGCGGTCGCTTCCAAGGACCGCATTATGATGAATGAGGCTAAGAATACCCTACACCAAGCGTTGAGGGCAGTTATCACCACCAACGTCGCATCCGGCCTGGCCGTTCCGATTAACCCCGTTCAGACTGACGCAAGGTAGGCCGCCTTGAGCCGATAAAACTCATCCACAATCGCCGCCATTTCATCCGCATCATAGGAGCACAGCCCGCTGACAACCAGCTTTTTGGAGCCGACCCCCACCGATTCACCTGCTGACTCAATGGCAAATTCAAGCAGGGCGTCGGCGCGCTTTCCCTGCACATCCAACGACGAATGGCTGAGCGTCAAACCAGGCGACACAGCGTTCAGGCGCGAAAGCGAGAACCCCATGCTGTCGTAGATCACCAGCGGGCGCTTGGGGTTGAACATCACCCCGTGCTCTTCCATCAGCGGCTTGAGGTAGTGAGGAAAATTCTTGCCCGAAAATGCCACGTAGCAGCGAGCAAAGGCTTCTATCACCGAGGCATCGTCGGTCCACTCCCCTCGCCGCTTAACCTGTAGATAACATTTACCGTCTTCATCGTATACGTGAAGCTCACCATTTTCAGATTCGCTGAACACAAGCGGAGTATCGGCCCCCACCATGCTGGTAAAACGAAACTCCATGTGCCGCGACAAACCAAACTTTGCCAATACCAGCGCAAAAAGGAGATCCCCCGGCACACAGAAACGCCGCGCATCCGGATTATGGATCGGGTTATAGTCACCTGCGACGCCCTTAGCGAAGCGGCTGGCCTGCTCAGCGGAGATCACCACATACTCTCCGCGCTGCGTGTAAAATTCCTTGAACATGGCGTAGGTTGTCTGCTCAGCGTTGAAATCAAAAGTCGAAGGTGGGCTTACGACGCGCATAATGCCATAAAACGTCGATCAGCAGGAGTCATCTGCAAGGAAGCCGTATGCCAAATCAGCGTCCCAGGTCAAAACGTCTTTCACACCTTCTGCTCATCACCCTGGTAGGCGTTTTGACAGTGGCGCTCATCTGGCTACTCGGTAGTGCCTGGCTGCTCAATAGCCAATGGTTGCCGCAGCAGCTCTCAAAGATCGAAGGTGTCGAGGTGCGCTGGTCAAATGCCCAAAGCCTGCACCCTGGGCGCTGGGAGGTCGAGAATCTCTACCTCGCCCGTGAAGACGATCGGATGCCCGTCACCGTTGACGCCCGGCGAGCCACCCTTTCGCTGTCCTTGCTCGACCTGCTGCGCGGCGAATTGCATATCAAGGCGCTGGAGGCCAGTGGGCTCCGCCGCCTGACCGTTGGCGATATTGCGCTTGAAGCCGAGGGCCAACTCCAGATAAAGGACACTCAGTTCAGCCGTGACGCCTTGGCCGTGCCCCATGTATCGCTGGATATTAACCAAGGGCGTTTGGTACGGCTAAGCGACCAAGCCACCCTGGCGCGCGATATCAGGTTAGCCGCCAGTGCCAACCTGGAAAGCGTAACCACCGCACAGGCCCCACGAGATGAGCTTATCGCCAGCCTGCTTGGCGCCCTTTCAGCACAGCTGACCATCAATGCCCAGGCCGACGCCTGGGACGTCTTCATGCCCTATTTGAAAGCACTGCCCTGGTTAACGCTTGATGGCAGCGGCGCACTGACGGGCGAGCTTGCGCTTGATGCTGGCAAGTTACAGCACGGTAGCCAGCTCACCCTGGTGGCGTCGGCCTTACGCTTATCGGTGGATGAGCAACGCCTGACGTCCGATGCCAGTGACTCACCGCGCTGGATGACTCCCGACTCTTCTCCGCCGCTTCATACCGCCGTCGGCGAAGGGCGCGTTCGTCTGGCCGCACAGGACAATACGCTGACCTTTTCCACTCAGTTAAACAACGTGGTGTTGGCTGACAGCCATCCTTACGCTGACGATACCCAACTAGGCCTGGTGACCGGCATTCCCAACCAGCGCCTGGACCAGTTGGACCTACCAACGAGCGCCACCCTTGAGCTGCAAGGCCAGGTGACCCGACTGGATATGCTTGACCGCTACCTGGCAGATACCTTTGACGGTCAGGGTGTTCGCCTGGCCGGGAAGGGTCAAGTCGACGCCAGCATAACGCTACGTGACGCCCAGCCTCACCGTGCCTCGTTGTCGATTCAGGCACCCGAACTGGCCGCGGAACTGCTGGATTTCAACGCCAGGGGAAGCGGTTCCCTGACGGCACAGCTAACCCCCGACGAGGTCATCGATGCGACACTTACGTTCATTGATGGGACCCTGCTCCACCATGAGCAAACGCTGCTGGCGGATGCCGCGATCACCCTCAACGCGCGCAGCCCGGTTGACCCTGTGCAAGCTCGGGAGGACGCCACCGCCCGGCTGGCCTGGCAATCTGCCCGCCTGCCAGACATCAGCGTGCTGCAACCCTACCTGGGCGCAATATTACCCGGCCCCGGCCCGCTGCAGTTGCTTGACGGTCAAGCCACCAGCAACGGCCAGCTGGCGTTCACGACAGAGGAGATGAGCGGCGAGATCTATTTAGCCGGGGAGCAGTTGACCACGCGCTGGCAGCACGGCGATGAGGACGGCACGCTGGAAAGCAGCGCCCAGCTCAGCCTGGCGATGCGTCGGGCAGCGCTCGACGGCTCCGCGCTGGACATCAGCGGATCACGTTTGCGTTGGCAAGTTGCGGATACAGACGCTCCCTCTGAGACGTTACAGAGTACCCTGGTACTCAATGAAGGCCGTTTCGAGCGAGAGAAAATCGCTGACGCCAGTCGCGTCAGCGGTGAGTTTTCCATGGAGGGCAGCGTACAGCAGCTGGGCTTTTTGAATGCTTTCCTGCCCGAGGCCCACGGATTAAAGCTCGCGGGAAACGGCCAGCTATTTGCTCAAGGGGCATTCCGCGATGACCGCCTGCTGGCGCCCACCCGCCTGAGGGTCAACGCCAACCAGCTGGAGGTCGGCTTTCTGGACTATCTGGCCACGGGCCGCGGCGAGTTGACGGCTCAATTGGATAGTGCCGAACACGCCCAGCTTTCGCTGGGCATACCGCACTTTACGCTCATGCGCCAGGACGACGACCTGCCCCACCTGGAGGGTCGCCACTTTGCCCTGACGACCCAGACCGAACGTTTCAGCGAGGTACTGGCAGCCCCCGAGCCTGCCTTCTTCACCACGCGTATCGCGCTGCCCATTACCCAGGTGCCTGACTTCACCCGTTATAACCACTATCTACCCGAAGAAGCAGGCATCCGTCTGCTCGGGGGCCAAGCAAGCCTGACCAGCGAATGGCTGCTGGAGGGCCTGACCGCTCAGGGCGAGATCAACCTGCGCGCCTTTGGTGCCGACCTGGCGTTGCTCGACCAGCGTCTCAAGGGCGATGTCGAACTGCATCTGCAACTTGACGAAGGTGACCTGGACACACGGCGCTTTAACGCCGACAACTCATTCCTGCGTCTGGAAAACGTGTTTCGCCAGAGTGCAGAAGGCGCACAGGACGCCGGTTGGTGGGTCCAACTGAACCTGGACGACGCACAGCTTGAGTGGCGCAATGCTATCAACCTCACCAGCCAGCTACGTCTTGGCATGCGTGATACCGGTTTACTGGCCCGGCTCTTCTTGGCGCGCGCCCGGGAAAGCGGCTGGTTAGGCAGATTGCTGAACGTCCACGACATCAACGGTGACGCGCGGCTGCAGATCGACGGCGAGCGCATTCGTCTTTACGACCTGACGCTAACCGGCGGGCCCCTTCTGCTGCTTGCCGATGTCACCCTGGCCGAGAAACAGGCCAACGGCGCGCTTTATGCCCGAATCGGCGCCCTGGGAACAGGCGTCGAGCTGATCGACAGCGAGCCCGACCTGAAAGTCCTGCAACCCAGGCGCTGGTTCGACCGCTGGCGGGAGGCAAAGCGTTTTCCCAGGCCTTAACGGCGATTTCGCTCACGGCGAATCATCCTGACCCGCTGTTTGGCTTTTTGCGGCGTGGAAAGGGGAGCGGCCGAATCATCGGCAGGTTTCGGGGGCAGGGTCACCCAGGCAAATACCGGCAGCGCCAAGTGCCAGTGAATCGCCGCGATTCGCAATCCCAGCGTCACCGTCAACGAGGCGGCAATGGTCAGGGGCAGCGGCGCTTGCAGGGCATCTAGCACCACGTAAGCCGTGCCACCCGCCATCGCCGCCGTGGCGTAGACTTCCTCGCGCAGCACCATGGGGACACGCTGGGCCAGCACATCGCGGATCATGCCACCCGCCACCCCTGTCATCATGCCCATCAGCACCGCCACAACGCCGGATGTCCCCAACAATAGCGCTTTGTGAGCGCCAATCACGGTAAATAACGCCAGGCCAAAGGCATCAGCAATCGGCAAAAAGCCCCGAGACAGCCGGTGGATATAGTGAAACCCCACCAGCGCGGCGCACACGGTGGCCAAAATCACCCACAGATAGGTTGGATCAGCCACCCAGAATACCGGCCTCACCCCCAACACCAAGTCGCGCAGCGTACCGCCACCTATCCCCGTCACAGCTGCCAACACCAGCATACCGAATGGATCCATCCGCGAGCGGCATGCCAGGACAACCCCGGATAGAGCAAACACGATCACCCCCGCCATATCCAACCAATAAACGATACCCGACACGCGATGCTCCTTTTTATCCACGGCCCTTGAATGCGGGCAGAATAGCACCCGCCTTACCGAGCCAAACACGAATATAAAAACGCCTATGATAGGCGTGTTAATACACATTAGGTTAGGCTGTCGTCGTAATACCTTTATCGATTGACAACGGAGTGCCCATGGACTGGAACCCTGCTTATAGCTGGTTGGTACTCGCCCTGCTACTGAGCTTGGCGGAGCTAACCTCTGGCGCGATGTTGCTGCTTGCCCTGGGGGTGGCCGCGGCGTTCACGGCAGCGGTCACAGCGCTTGGCCTGACGCTAACCTGGCAGTTGATCAGCATGGGAATATTTTCCGGTGTGCTGGTGCCCCTGGGGGTGATGGTCATTCGCCCGCACTTCTCACCCAAGGGCGTACACTACGGCACCACCGGCACCGGTGTTGAGAAGGGCAACCACTACACCACATTGAAACGCGACTTCGATAACGCTACCGGCATCAAGGTTAACGGTGATTTTTATCGATTAAAGGTATTGGAAAGCGGTGATACCGACCTCCCCCAAGGCACGCCAGTGCTGTTTAAACGCTTTGACGGCACAACAGCTCTCGTCAGTCTCGCCTCCGCCGACACCGATCGTCAGGACGATACTTCCCAACGCAAGGAGTTATAAAAATGGATTTACCCATTAGCCCAGGCCTACTGATAAGCCTGATCATTGTCGTCATCGGCATACTGATCATTTCGAAAGGCCTGGTGATCGTTCGCCAATCCGAGGTGATGGTCATCGAGCGACTCGGTTCGTTTCATCGCGTACTCGAAAGCGGCATCAATATTATTGTGCCGTTTATCGAGCAGCCGCGTGCCATCACCATGCTTCGCTACCGCAAAATGGGCGAGGACTACACGGCCATTACCAGCGATGAAACGCGTATCGACCGCCGCGAAACGGTGATGGATTTCCCGGGCCAGCCGGTGGTGACCACCGATAACGTCACCGTGCGCATCAATGGCGCACTCTACTATCAGATCATCGACCCGAAACGTGCGGTCTATGAAGTCGAGAACATGAGTCAGGCAGTGGAAGTACTGGCCAAGACCACGCTGCGTTCGGTGGTCGGCAAGATGGAGCTGGATAAGCTGTTCGAGTCCCGCGCAGAGGTCAACAACGAGATTCAGGCGGCCATGGAAGAGCCTGCCTCCAAGTGGGGCGTCAAAATCTCCCGCGTTGAAGTGCAGGATATCGCCATGCCGGATGAAGTCGAGTCCGCCATGCGTCTTCAGATGGCCGCCGAGCGTAAGCGTCGTGCCACCGTTACCGAGGCAGAAGGCGAAAAATCCGCCGCCATCGCCATGGCGCAGGGCCAGCGTGAATCCTCAATCCTGAATGCCGAGGGCGATAAAGAATCTGCCATTCTGCGCGCCCAGGGCGAGCAGGAATCGATCAAGCTGGTGCTCAGCGCGATTGGCGATAGCGAAGAGAACAAGCGCACTGTAGTGGGCTATCTGCTGGGCCAGAGCTATATCAAGGGGCTGCCCAACATGGCCAAAGACGGCGAACGGGTTTTCGTGCCCTACGAGTCCTCTGCCCTGCTTGGCTCCATGGGCATGTTCCGCGAAATGGCGGGGTCGCCGGAAGACACCGTGGCTAGCCACCTCAAAAACCGTAACGGCAGTCGCGAAAGCGGCTTCCAGAGCGGTGTCGTTGGCGGGGCTGCCAGCGGCCAGTAGGTATTAGAAAAGGAGGCGCCTGGTGATGATCCTTGCGCCCTCGAAGCAACGCGATCCGACCGGGCTGGCGACAGTCCGGTTTTTTTATGGCCTTTTCATGGGGACGGGACAAAAAATCGTTGAAGAAACAGCACCACCTTGGCTCGCTTTTTAGTTAAGATTGGGATCAATGTACTAACGCTACTGTACCTCGCTGCATCAGCCTCTCGCCGTATATTGTTGATGCCTTCCATCAGCGGAATGATCGCTATAATACGAGGACGTTCGCCATGCTGCGCCGTGGGTTCGCCATACGACATCTCATTCTGCTGATCGTCTCATTTATTGTGTTGGCGATACTCTCTGATGGCCTCAAAGCGGAAGCCCTACCTCAGCCGCTAATGGACTGGGAGTACCGCTGGGGCGACTCCCCCCTGAATGCGAACGGCGAGCCCGAGTGGCTAGATGATGAATCCGCCGACTGGCAATCAACAGCCTCCCCTTCCAACCCACCAGGCCGTGAAGGGCATCAGCACCTTTGGTTACGCACGACCTTGCCTGAGGGCGATTGGAATGACCCCGTCCTTTATATCACCAGTATCAATTTAATCGGCCAGGCCTACCTCGGCGATGAGCTGATTTATCAGTACGGCGAATTTGACGACCAGGGGCGAGGCGATTTTGCTGGCTGGCCCTGGCATATGATCGACCTGCCTGAAGGGGCGGCTGGCCAGGTACTCACTTTCCGGCTCTATTCCTACTACACCAGCATTGGGCTTTGGGGCGAAGTGCAGATAATGGAGCGTATCGATGTACTCAAACACGTCATCCATGAGTCCGCCCAGGATCTTGGCGTCAGTGCGCTCGTATTGGTGCTGGGCATTCTGGCCACCCTTTTCGCCCTTATCGGGCCTGAACGGCGTGGTTTCCTGGCCATCGCGCTGTTTGCCTACGCCTCCGGGCTGATGCTGCTCGCCGAAGCCCCCGTCCGCCAGTTGATCGCCGATGGCCCCCTGGCCTGGGATATGCTCAGAGCAGGCAGCTACTATACCCTTCCGATCGCGCTGGGGATGTTGCTCAGCCATTGGCTTGAAGGCACCGCCAAGCGCTGGATCAAGCGACTCTGGGCCTTACACCTGGCCTACCTGGCGATAGCCATTGGCCTGGTGCAGTTAGGCGTTATCAGCCTATCGATAACCTTCCCTGTGTTTGATGTCTTGCTCGCCGTGACCATGCCGTTCATGCTGCTGCTCGCGCTATTTCGCTTCAGCAGGCTCAATCTCGAACAGCGCTTGCTGGTGCTAAGCTTCACCTTTTTTGCTCCCCTGCTGCTCGCCGACATGGTTGTCGCCCATGGCTTCGTGGCCTGGCGAACGGTGCCATTAAGCTATGGCAGCTTAGCTTTTTCTCTAGCAATTGCGACTATATTTCTGTGGCACTACCGACGCACCCAGCAGCAACTGGCAACGGCCAACGAAACCCTTGAACAGCAAGTTACCGAACGCACAGCAGAACTTGGCCAGCTTGTTCAGGAGCTGGAGGGGCTTTCGTTTGAAGACCCTCTCACCGGCCTTCACAACCGACGCCATTTCAATACGGTATTCGACCATGAGTGCCGCCGCGCTCAACAGCATGGCAGCCAGCTTTCTCTGCTCATGTTGGACCTGGACCATTTTAAAGACATCAACGATCACTTTGGCCACGATGCAGGCGATGCGGTGCTGGTTAAAATGGCCGCGTTACTCAGCCAGCATTTTATGGAGTTAGGGGTGGTCTGCCGAATCGGAGGCGAAGAGTTTGTTGCCCTGCTCCCGGAAGCCTCGGCCGATACGGCCGAGTCCAGTGCCAATGCGCTGTTAGACGCCGTCGCCCAATGCGCCTGTGCTCATCAAGGCGTCCCGCTCAGGCCAATCACGCTGTCTTGCGGCATTGCCACCTACCCCGATCATGCTCAAAACCCGCATAAGCTTCTTCGACTCGCTGATGAAGCGCTTTATCACGCCAAACGCAGCGGCCGTAACCGCTGCGTGGTATGGTCTGAGTCATTCGAGGAACATGGCTTTATACTTGGCCGACGGCAACCACAGTAACCTGTCTTCAGTTAATCCAAGTAGCGCCTCAGGCCTAGGGGGAATCGGTCGCCAGAAAATGATCAATGAACACACCATAGTCCTGTTCGACGCAATCCGCGTAAGCCACCGCGAGGGTCGACACCACCTCCACAAACTGCTCCTCACGCCCTTTAAGTCGCTGGCAGATCGCCATGGCAAAAGGTCTATGATCCCCGCTATTCAGCGCTTTCGCCCCCCGCAGGTGTTCCCGGGCGAGAATCTGCCCCCACTGGTGTGCGAGCTTGCGATACGGCTTTCCGCTGGAAAGTTTATGGGTAGGGAAGTCCTTCTTGAAAGGAGAGCGCTCGCGGACCGAAAACACCTTGTCATTCATGGTTAACCAGCCAAGGTAGGCATCCGGGTGTTCCGCAATGGCATGAAACGCCGCCGCATGGCGAATACCTTCATTGGGAAATAGCTTGCGCCACGCCTGCTGTTGGGCCTTGCTCATGAAGCGATAGGCTTCCGGGGTTACCTGCTCTTTGACATCCAGAATGATGTCGTCGTGCTCGTGGTCGACCCCGCCTTCAATCAGTACATAGTAGCGCTCTACCCCGAGCGAACCGGTACCTGCGTCCAGCCGACGCGCGGTGTCTTTGACGCGGAAATGGCGGGGGTCGCTCTCTTTTGCAGCGTCTTGAAGGGTTTGCTGGTACTCCTGCTCTATCAGTCGACGCAGTTGACTGGCCATATCAGCGGGCAGGTTAGCGAGCTTACCGGGGCGCTCCGCAAACTGCCGACCTCGCTGGTCGTCAAGCGTGGTCCATTTTTCCAACATGCGCGCACGGCTCTGCTTATCCGCCACCTTGCTCATGAAAGGCTTCAACTGACCTTTGGCGCTATCCAGCGTGACTGCCTCGATGGGCACATCGTCGGTATAATCCGCCAACGTGTAATAGTAACCCTCTAGTAACTTGCCAAGGGCTTTATCAATGGCTTTGGGGCTAAGCTCGGCATTTTCACGACCATCCAATACCACGCTGATGGCCAGCCTCCACAGGTCGTATTGATAATCGCCGATTAGCGCATCGTCAAAGTCGTCCATGCCGTAGCGCACCTGGTCATCATGATGACCGTAAGCACCAAAGTTGTAGACATGGGCGTCACCCTGCAACCAGGTTTGGGTATTGGGCCACCCCCCAAACAGCGAAAAGCGCCAGTCGTGCCATACGTCTTGCCAGTACATATGATTGGTACCGCGGAAAAAACGATATGGCGATGCCGCCATCTTGGCATATTTGGCTTGGCGGGTCGCCGCGTCCAAGGGCGCGTTGGCTTGCTGGATGGCTTCAATCACTTGCTGGGGGCGGTTGTGTCCCGTTAGTGCATGACTCATTGCGATGCCTTTGTGGGTGCATAAATGCTGTCTTGTCTAAGCGTAGGCGACAAACGTTAAGAGATTAAGTCACGTGACTTAACATCTTGTCTTTCGGGCGAGTGTCGCCACGGGCAAGATGAAACGCTTGACCGCTGAAAAAAGCTCCAGTTGTCTACCAAGCGCTTGTTCAACAGGCCTTGGTTGTCTTCACACATTTATATGCTATTCCACTCCGACGCAAGAACATCTATTTTAACGAGTTCATTTACCGATCAGCCTCAAGGAACTTCTCCGCATGCGACTCCATTACCAAGGCCAGCTCCCTGAGCGTATCGGTTTTTTGCTGCTCCCCCGTTTTGCCATGGTGGCTTTTTTCTCAGCCGTAGAACCGCTCCGCATTGCTAATCGCATTGCCGGGCACGAACTGTTCCAGTGGCACGTGATTAGTGAATCGGGGGCCCCCGTGACAGCCAGCAATGGAATGACCCTGATGGCCGATGAAGGGTTGACCCCCTATCCCGATGTATCCAGCCTGGCCGTCTGTGCCAGCTTCGAACCCGAGGAAGCGATTTCCCGTCACATAACCCAGTGGCTGCACCGCCAGGCTCAACGCGGATGCGTGCTCGGAAGCATGGATACCGGCGCCATTGTACTGGCACACGCTGGACTGCTGGACGACCAGACGATCACCTTGCACTGGGAGAGCCTACCGGTGTTCCGTGAATCGTATCCGCACTTGCATGCCGTCGAATCACTCTTTGAAGTCAGCAAATCCGGTTTTTCCTGTGCCGGGGGCACGGCCGCCATGGATATGTCGCTTGACCTGATTGCCAGGCGTCATGGCGATACGCTTGCTCAGCAGGTGTCGGAACAGCTCATTCATGCGCATATTCGTCACCCTGAAGACCGCCAGCGTTTCGAGCTATCCGGTCGGCTCGGCTCGCGTAAACCCGCGCTATTACGCGCCGTCGCCTTGATGGAGGCAAACCTCGAACACCCCCTAACAATTGCCGACATCTCCGAACAGGTCAATATCTCATTACGCCAACTGCAAAGGGTATTCGAGCAAGAGTTGAGCAGTACCCCGCGCCGTTACTATCTCGTTTTACGGCTCGAGCGATCCCGCCAACTGCTGCGTGAAACTCAGCGCGACATCATCGAAATCGCCCTCGCCTGCGGCTTCAATACCGCATCGAGTTTTTCTCGCACCTTCCGGCAATATTTCGGCTATACACCCAGTGACGTTCGTCATCACGACAGACCGAACGTCGCACCCGCTGAACGCTTAGCGCCTTAAAAAAGGCATATTCAGCACAGTCCATGACGCATTGCGCGCACCAGCACCATCATCCTGCTGGCAATGTGGTACGCATCAAAAGCGAATGCCAACCCTCATTACGGAGCGCCAGTCATGCCCATCGAGCCCCACGATTCCTTGCCACCTACGCCTGATTACGATGCCTGGCCTGTCGATGTCTCGATTGCATCGATTGAACATCAACCAAGAGAGTTGCATGTTTACTGGCAGGATGGGCGGCTTAGCCGCTATCACAGCGTCTGGTTGCGCGAAAATGCCGCCGATGATTCCACGATCAATCCCGCCACCCGTGAACGCATACTTGACCTTTCAAGCCTGAACGCCTGGCCAACAATCGACAGTGCTGCGCTTGAGGAAAGTGGCGCCGTCTGCCTGACCTTTGCACCGGAACAGCGACAACTACGCTTTCATCCCGGTTGGTTGCGAGCCCACGACTATTCCAACGGCCACACCCAGGATGCACCGCTGGTGACCGTCACGACATGGCGGGGTAGTGATAAGCAGGCCCCTGATACGTTCGATGCCGGTGGCTGGCTTGATCACCCATCAGGCAGCCCTGTTGACACAGCCCTGCTGGAACCAGCGTTGGAAAGCCTTTTAAGCCAAGGTCTCGTCAGGTTACAAAACCTGCCCACCGCCCCCGGTACGCTGGCCAGCATCGCCCGGCGAATTGGTCCTATCCGGCCGACGAACTTCGGCGAACTCTTCGATGTAAAGGCCAAACCCAACCCGGATTCAAACGCCTATACGTCGATTGCGCTGCCACCGCATGTGGATCTACCGACACGCGAATACCAGCCGGGACTACAGCTGCTTCACTGTCTGGAAAATACGGTTACGGATGGTCAGGCAGTGATGATGGATGGTTTTGCCATTGCCGAAGCACTGCGCGATGAAGAACCTCAGGTCTTCGACACCTTGAGCCAGGTTCGATGGTGCTTCGCCAATACCGCCCAGACCACCGATTATGTATGGCATGAGCCTGTAATCCGCTGCGATGCGCATGGCGAGCTGCTTGAAGTCCGCATCGCCGACTTCCTTAGGGGGCCTTTGCAGACCGATTTCAACCAAGTCGAGCCAGCCTATGAAGCGTTAATGGCATTACAACGTCGCTTGCGTGACCCCAGCTTTGCGATGCGCTTCACCTACCGTCCTGGTGACCTGGTCATCTTCGATAACCGCAGGCTGCTGCATGCGCGTGACGCCTTCGAAGGCAGCAGCGGACAGCGCTGGCTGCAGGGTTGCTATCTGGAACGCGACGAAGTTCGCTCACGCTATCGCATTGTGCAACGCACCAAGCGACAAGAACGTGTCGCCGCCACTGACTAGTTACCTACCGACAGGCTGCCCCGCTCAGCGGTGGTACTGGGCGCTTCCCCGAAGCGTTGGCGATACGCGCGTGCGAAATGGGTCGGCTGAGTAAACCCGGTCGCCATTGCTGCCTCGGTCACCCGGCAACGACTATCGGCCAGAATACGTTGCGCCTCGTCGAGCCGCATACCCAGGTAACACTGCTTCGGGGTTTCTCCAAAATGGGCCATGAACAGTCGGGTCAATTGCCGTTGTGATTGCCCGATCATGCGACAAATATCGGGAATGGGTATGACTTGTGATAAGTGGGCTTCCATAACCGCCAATGCTCGAACCACTGTACGTGGCAGATGCGCCAATTGACGGCTCTGTGCCCTCGATGCGCCATCCGCGTTGCCCCGCTGGTGGACGATTTGCCGCCCTACCGCATCGGCTAGCGCGGGCCCATAAGAGCGCTCCACCCAGGTCAGCATCATATCGATGCTGGCCACACCGCCCGACCCGGTCAAGCGCCCGTGACCAAATTCATAGGGGGCATCGCTAATAGTGAGGTCAGGAAATTCCTGTCGAAAAGCCGGGATACACTCCCAGTGCATTGCGATCCGGTGTCCTTCCAGCACCCCTGCCCGAGCCAGAATAAACGGGGCAGTATCCAGCCCACCGAGCCAGCCGCCATGAGCGGCTACCTGCCTTAATATCGACCGCTCATGCGACGTGGTTGTGACCTCTGGTTCGTAAGAGGAGACCACCATTAGATGAGCGTTCTGATCAACATCATCGATACACCCATCAACATCAATGCGAACCCCATTACTCGCAACCACGGCTTCCCCTGCCGAGGACAGTAAGCGCCAGGCAAAGAGGTTACGCCCAAATCGATTGGCGACCCGTAACGGCTCCAGGAGGCAGAAAAGGGTCAGCATGGAAAACTTGGGGAGCAGCCAGACATTCAGAGTTTGTTCGGCCTCTACAAAATCCAGTAGGGGCGGCGAATCCGGGCGTGGATAGGGCCAGCCCTCAGGTAAATTATCCTTCATGGCGAAAATTATTCAACAAAAGGCTAATTTTATCAAGTTGGCTACCCAAAACAGCGATAGGGTAGACGTCGACAAGGCAACGTTGCGCCTAACCAACACAGCCGTCAGCAACCGATCATTTGCGGAGAGCCGTCCTCATGTCCCAGTCCGTCACCGTCAACCTTCAAGCACAGGGCCGTCGCCTACGGATTGAGGCTGACAGCCATCATCGCGACTTTGTCCCCCTCTGGTTACGTGAACGCAGCCCTGATGATGCCACCCGAGACCCCTATACCGGCCAACGCTTGGTCGAAGCTGCCGAGCTACCCCTGGACCTGACGATTGAGACGGCCGATGTGGCTGACGGACAGCTAAGGCTAAGGTTCAGTGACGGGCACCTCACCACTTTCGAACTCGCCGACCTGCTCGACGAGCAGGTCGGCGATGCGCCACGTGAACTCTGGGATGCCGCCGGCGCACCACACCCCGAAGCAGACTTTGCCACAGCCCTTGACGACAACTCCGCTCTGCTGGCAATGCTCGATGCGCTACATCGCTACGGCTTTGTAATCGTCTCCGGGGTCCCCTCCAACGAGGACGGCATGCAGCCACTGATTGATCGTATTGGTCCACTTCGGCGCACCAACTGGGGCGGCATCGCCGACGTCAAATCGGTGGCCAACGCCTACGACCTGACCATGACTCAGCGCGGCCTGGAGCCTCACACCGACAATCCCTACCGGGACCCCATCCCCGGCTATATTTGGCTGCACTGCCTGACCAACGCTGCCGAAGGCGGCGACAGCACCCTGGCCGACGGTTTTATGGCGGCCCGCCTGCTGCGTCAGCGCGATCCAAGTGCCTATGCCTGCCTCACTCGGGTGACCCCCAGCTTTCGCTACTGCGACGCCGATACTTACCTGGAGAGCGAGGGCCCGCTGATCGAACTGGACAGCCGAAACGAGCCGGTCCGGGTGCGCTACTCCAACCGTACCGAAGGCGTTCCGGCGCTGCCAGCGGAAGAGCTGGAGGCTTACTATGCTGCCCGCAAAGCCTTCTATCAGTTGATCACCGGCGACGAACTGACGCTGAACCTCAAGCTCGACCCGGGCCAGATGTTGATCATCGACAACTATCGTCTGCTCCACGGCCGTAGTGCCTTCCAGCTCGCGGGCGGCGTACGCCATATGCGCCAGGGCTATGTCGACCGCGATACCACCACCAGCCGCCGCCGCGTGCTGCGTCAGCGGCTCGACACACATCCGGCCACAGGAGAAACCGCATGACTCAGGCGCGCTTTCGCTATTTCGGCGAAGCCCAGCGGGAAGACTGGGCGCTAATCGATGCCCGCTTCCGCGACTATCTCGCCGATACGCCACGTCGGGTGCTCGCCCATCTGCATAACCTCTCCGGCGACCATCACGGCTACCCGGTGGACCGCTACGAACACTGCCTGCAGACTGCCACCCGGGCGCTGCGCGATGGCGCCGACGAGGAGATGGTGGTGTGCGCACTGCTCCACGATATCGGCGACGACCTGACCCCGGCCAACCACGCCGAGGTCGCGGCAGCCATCCTCGAGCCCTTTATCGACCCACTCAACGCCTGGATGATTCGCCACCACGAGCTATTCCAGGGCTATCACTACCGCCACCATTTCGGCCAGGATCCCCACGCCCGGGAGCAGTATCGCGATCACCCGGCCTATGAACGCACCGTGCGCTTCTGCGACCAATGGGATCAGGCCAGCTTTGACCCGGATTACGACACCCTACCCCTGACATATTTTGTCCCCATGGTAGAGCGAGTACTGAGTCGCACGCCACGCGGCGGCCTCCCCGAGCCACTTCCCGAGGAGTCGCCACAATGAGCCAGACCTGCGCTCAGTTGCTGATGCGATTGTTGGAAGCCTACGACGTGGATACCGTCTTCGGCATTCCCGGGGTGCATACCATCGCGCTTTACCGCGCCCTGGGCGAAAGCCCGGTCCGACACGTCACCCCGCGCCACGAGCAGGGCGCAGGTTTCATGGCCGACGGCTATGCCCGGGCCAGTGGTCGGCCGGCGGCCTGCTTTATCATCACCGGCCCAGGCATGACCAACATCGCCACAGCCATGGCCCAGGCGCTGGCCGATTCGGTGCCGATGCTGGTGATTTCCAGCGTCAACCGCCGCGAGACATTGGGTCGTGGCCAGGGTCGCCTGCATGAACTACCCAGCCAACAGCAGATACTGGCTGGCGTTAGTGTCTTTAGTCACACCCTGCACGACCCTGCCGCATTGCCGGAGCTACTGGCCCGCGCCTTTGCGATCTTTCGCGGCGCCCGGCCAGGGCCCGTGCATATCGAGATTCCCATCGACCTGTTTGACGCCCAGGTGACCGCGTGTCCGCCACGTCCCATCGAGGTATTTCCGCCTGCACCGGCACCCGGCGCCGTTGCCCGTGCCGCTGAGTGGCTAAGCCAGGCCGAGCGCCCACTGTTGCTGCTTGGCGGCGGCTGCGTGGCGGCCCCCGAGGCCGCTCGCGCCCTGGTGGAACGTCTGCAGGCCCCGGCCCTGACCACCATCAACGCCAAGGGCGTGTTGGGGCTCGATCATCCGCTCGACCTGGGTGCGACCATGAGCCTGCCCGCCGCTCGTCGCCTGGCGGCCGGTGCCGACGTCATCCTGGCGCTAGGTACTGAGCTTGGTGAGACCGACTATGACCTGGTGTTTGACGAGGGCTTTCATCTCGACGGGCGACTTATCCGGGTGGACATCGACCCCCAGCAGTTGGGCCGCAACCAGAGCGCAGACCTGGCCATGGTCGCCGACGCCGGCGAGACCATGGCCGCCCTGTTGCAGGCGCTGCCCCACCGACGAGCCACTGACCGCCGCGCTGCGTCTGTTCGCCAGGCCCTGGCCCTGAACGAGGATCCGGAGCTAGCGCCCTATGTGCCGCTCTATGCCACCTTACGTGCCGCACTGCCGGACGCCATTCTGGTGGGCGACTCCACCGGGCCAGTCTATGCTGGCAACTTTCTTGCTTCATTGCCTGCCCCCCGTCGCTGGTTCAATTCTGCCACCGGCTACGGCACCTTGGGTTATGGACTGCCTGCTGCCCTCGGCGCCGCACTGGCCTGCCCTGAGCATCCGGTAGTGGCACTGGTGGGCGATGGTGGTCTGCAGTTCGTTCTCGGCGAACTGGGCACCGCACGTGACCTTACCCATCCGGTCGCAGTGGTGATCTGGAACAACCAGGGCTATGAAGAAATTCGTCGCTACATGGCCATGCACGAAGTGCCTCAGTTGGGTGTCGATTTGACGGCGCCGGACTTTGCCCACCTGGCCAGTGCCTATACCTGCCGCTACCGGGCAGTGGGCGACCCCGCGTCCCTTTCCGAGGCGCTCGCGCAACTGGGCGACGACAACTCACCGCTACTGATCGAGGTAGATGCCGACGCCTGGATGAGCGCTTTGTAAGTGGCAAAAGCAATCAATAATAGATCGATAAATCGACAAGGACCCTGATATGCATAAAACCGCCCTTTTAACCACGCTGACCCTCATCAGCATGCTGCCAATCACCGCTCAGGCGGCACAGGACGCCAGCGACGAGCTGCGCCTGGTGGTGCCACCCTGGCCTGGCGTCACCGTCAAATCAGAAATCTTCGCCCAGTTAGCTGAGCCGCTGGGATACCAGGTTGAGGCACTGGAAGTCAGCTCCACAGTGGGCTATCAGAGCCTGCAGAGCGACGAGGCTGATGCCTTCCTGGCCGGATGGCTACCGGCCCAGCAGGAAAGCTATGACGCGGCCAATGAAGCGGGCAGCATCGTCGACCTGGGCAACAACGTTACCGGCGCCCGCATGGGTTTCGCGGTACCCGGCTACGTCCATGAGGCTGGCGTAACCAGCGCCGAGCAGTTGGCGGATCCTGAAATAGCCGAGCGTTTTGAGCGCCGCATCTACAGCATCGAAAGCGGCTCAACGGTTACCGATATGCTTGAGCGCGCCATCGACGCAGATACCTATGGTCTGGGCAACTGGGAGGGGAAGCCCTCTTCCACGCCAGGCATGCTCAGCGAGGTGGCAGCTGCGGTGGACGAAGGCCGCTGGATTCTGTTTTACGGCTGGACGCCCCATTGGATGATCCCCGAGTACGATGTGCACATCCTGGACGATCCAGAGAGTGTGTATGGCGATGATAACGGCCGCAGCGACGTTAAAACCATCGTCGCTAAGCGTTATGCCGAAGCCAACCCCAACCTGACTCGACTGCTCGATCAGTTCACCTTCACCGCCGAGGAGCAGAGCGAATTCATCAGCGCCTTCAGCCTGGAAGAGCGTGACCTCGATGCCGTTGCCAAGGAGTGGATTGAACAACACCCAGAGCATGTTGCCCGTTTCCTTGAAGGTGTCACCACCTACGACGGTAGCAAGGATGCTCAAGCCGCCGTGGAAGCCACGCTATGAGCGATAATACGTTACAGGAGCGCGAAATTCGCCGAGACCTGGCCGCTTGCTATCGGCTGATCGCTCTGGACGGCATGGACGACGGTATCGATACGCATATCTCGGCGCGCCTGCCCGGCGAACGCTTTTTGCTCAACGCTTACGGCCTGCGTTTCGCCGAGGTACGCGCCGACAGCCTGGTGACGGTAGACGCCGACGGCAAGGTGCTCGACGACCCTACGGGACTGGGCATCAACCCGGCCGGTTTTATCATACACAGCGCTCTGCATGCCGCCCGCCCCGACGTTAACTGCGTACTCCACACCCATACCGTGGCTGGCGTTGCGCTCTCCTGTCTCGAGGAAGGCCTCCTGCCGCTCAACCAATGGTCATTGGCGTTCTACGACCGGCTGGCCTACCACGACTTCGAAGGCATTGCGCTGGCACTCGATGAACGCCAGCGGCTGGCTGACGACCTGGGCAATCACTCGGCCATGATTCTGCGTCAGCACGGTTTGCTGACCTGCGGCGCAAGCGTTGGCGACGCCTTCCTGCGCATGCGCAACCTGGAACGCAGTTGCCAGGCACAGTTGGCGGCTCAGGCCACCGGCCAGCCGTTGCGTCTGGTGTCGTCGACCATGGCTGAACACGTAGCAAAGCAGTACGAAGCCTGGGCAGCAAGCCACGCGGGGAGCGACCGGGCTTGGCAAGCTGAACGACGTCGGCTGGATGACGCTGGCGATTCCTGCTAACCAACATCAGAACGAGAGCCCTATGCACTATTCACGACTGACCGACCGTATCGCCGGCGAGGGTGCTGCGGCCTGGGACATCCACTACCGCGCCCTGGCCCGCCAGGCCGCCGGGGACGACATCACCTTGCTCTCGGTGGGCGACCCGGATTTCGCCACCCCGACGCCCATTATCGAGCGCGCGGTGGCTAGCTTACGCGGTGGTGCTACCCACTATTCCGATGTCCAGGGCAAGTTGGCACTGCGCCAGGCGATCGCCGACGGCTATCGCCACCAGGGCCTTGATGCAGGCCCAGACAACGTGATTGTCATGGCCGGTGCCCAGTGCGGCCTGTATGCCGCCGCCCAGTGCCTGCTGGATCCCGGCGACGAAGTACTGGTGCCCGAACCCAGCTATGTCACCTACGAAGCCG
Organism: Halomonas sp. G11; assembly: GCF_001663515.1. Taxonomy (NCBI): domain Bacteria; kingdom Pseudomonadati; phylum Pseudomonadota; class Gammaproteobacteria; order Oceanospirillales; family Halomonadaceae; genus Halomonas; species Halomonas sp. G11. Next base: position 236,740 of record NZ_LYXG01000041.1, on the reverse strand, counting down.
TGCTACGTGCCACCGGCGCAGAACTGGTGCAGGTGCCACTTCCCGGCGAGGCAGACTTCCGCCTCGACCCGGTCGCTCTGGAGGCCGCCATCACACCCCAGACCCGGGCGATCCTGCTCAACAGTCCCCACAACCCCACCGGCCAGTTGATCGACGCCGACGCCTGGGAAGCCATCGCGGCACTATGTCGGCGCCACGACCTATGGTTGATCACCGACGAGGTCTACGCCGAGTTGATTTTTGAAGGCAAACATTTCTGCCCTGCCACGCTGGAGGGCATGACCGAGCGCAGCGTGATTGTCAGCAGTCTCTCCAAGTCCCACGCCATGACCGGCTGGCGCCTGGGCTGGGTAGTGGGCCCCGAAGCGCTGATCGAACACCTCACCCACTTGGCGTTATGCATGCTCTATGGCTGCCCCGACTTTATTCAGGACGCTGCCTGCGATGCCCTTCAGACACCGCCCGCCGAGTTGCAGGCCATGCGTGAGGCCTACCGGGCGCGCCGCGACGCTGTTTGCGGGGCGCTCGCCGAAAGCACTGCGGTGACCGCGATCCGTCCACCAGCGGGAATGTTTCTGATGGTGGATATTCGTGCCACAGGCCTCTCATCTCAAAGCTTTGCTGATCGCCTGCTCGACGAGGAAGGCATCTCGGTGCTCTCCGGAGAAGCGTTTGGACCGTCCGCGGCCGGTTTTGTACGACTCAGCTTGACCGTCGAGGCAGAGCGCCTCACTGCGGCCAGCCTGCGCCTGGCGGCCTGCGCCGAACGTGCCCGGGCCGAACTGTCACCTACCCCGGCCACGGAGGCCGATTGCCTATGACATCATCATTTCCGCCGTCATCCCGTCCCTGCCCCACCTCCGCGCCTGCGGTGGTGGCCAGCCAACTGATCAAACACTTTGGCGAGCTAGAGGTGCTCAAGGGCGTCTCCCTCGAAGTGCCAGAAGGCAGCGTTACGTCAATTATCGGTGCCAGCGGCTCCGGCAAAAGCACCTTACTGCGCTGCATGAACCTATTAGAAAGACCTGACCAGGGCGAACTGGCGATTGCGGATGAGGCGATTCGTTTCACCCGCAATCCCCAGGGCGACATCACCGGTCTGGATCGGCGGCAACTACAACGACTGCGCGCCAAGGTGGCAATGGTTTTCCAGCAATTCAATCTTTGGCCCCATTTAACCGTGCTGGGCAACGTCATTGAGGCCCCCATGCGGGTCAAGGGTCTTTCACGCAAGCAGACCACAGCTCTGGGCGAGCATTACCTGGAGCGGGTCGGCATGGCTGACCGTCGGGACGCCTATCCCGCTTTTCTTTCCGGCGGACAACAGCAGCGTGTGGCCATTGCCCGGGCACTGGCCATGGAACCGCGTCTACTGCTTTTCGATGAACCCACCTCGGCGCTGGATCCTGAGCGCGTCAACGAGGTGCTGGGGGTGATCCGCGGCCTCGCCGACGAGGGCCGCACCATGCTGCTGGTTACCCACGAGATGCACTTTGCCCAAGAGGTCTCTGACCAACTGGTCTACCTCGACCAGGGTTGCATTGCCGCTGAGGGCACTCCGCAAGAAGTCTTCGCGGATCCCCGCTGTCGCCAATTCATGGCGCCCGCTGCCTGATAGCTCCAAAACACCATAACGACATAAAGACAGGAGAAGTCCATGAAATTCCCGATGATGATCGCTACCGCCGTCACCGCATTTGGCCTCGGCCACTCCGCCCAAGCCGCCGAGCCACTCAAGGTTGGCATTTCCGGCGAGCCCTATCCGCCCTTCACCTACAAGGCGTCCAGCGGTGACTGGACCGGTTTTGAGGTGGAGTTGGCCCATGCCTTGTGCGATGCCATGAACCGCGAGTGCGAAATCGCGCCCACCGGCTGGAGCGGTATTATCCCCTCGCTCAATGCCGGACGTATCGACATGATCATGAACTCCATGTCGATCACCGATAAGCGCAAGCGGGTCATCGACTTCACGCGCCCCTACTACTTCACACCGGGTGCCTATGTCGCCGCCACCGAACAGCCCCTGGATATTCCCGACGGACTGGACGGCCTGGTGATGGGCGTTCAGTCGGCCACCACCAATGCTACCTATGCCCGCCGCGCGTTACGCGACAGCGGTGTGGATATCCGTCTCTATGATCAGGCCGAGCAGGTCAACAATGATCTGCTGTCAGGGCGTCTGGACGTCATTCTCGCCGACGAGATCGCCATGGTGCAGTTCCTTGACCGCGACGAGGCAGAAGCCTTCGAGATCAAGGCCACTGCGCCGCTTCACGAGGCCTACGGTGAGGGTATCGGCATCGGTCTGCGTCAAGGGGAGGACGAACTACGCGAAGCGCTTAATGTCGCGATCACCTCAGTGATCGAAGACGGCACCTGCGCCAGCCTTTCTGAGCAGTACCTGAGCACCGACGTCTGCGTCTACGACTGAACCACGTTCACCAAAGCTCTATATCCCCCGGCGCCACTGGCATTGGGGGTTTTATTCTGTGACTGACTGTTCCGTGACCGAGGAAAGAGACAACCATGACTTCGATGACACCAGAGGGGCTCATCGACTGGGCGGGTCCCATCCTGAGCGGGGCCCTGACCACGGTGCAGATCGCCGTGCTGGCTTATGCCATCGGCCTACTGCTCGGGCTGCTTGGCGCTGGCGCCAAGTTGAGCCCCTGGAGGCCTTTACGCAGCCTGGCCACCGCTTACTCCACCCTCATCCGGGCCGTACCTGAACTGTTGCTGATCATCCTGCTTTACTATGCGGGCGCCCAGGCATTGGATGCTTTGCTGACGCATGTGGGCATGGCCGGTGCCGTGCAGATCACCGGTTTTGCCACGGCGGTGGGCGTGCTGGCTTTTGTCCAGGGGGCCTATATGACCGAGGTGTTCCGCGGCGCCATCCTGGCCATCCCGCGCGGCCAGTTGGAGGCCGCCGACGCCTTTGGTTTCTCGCGCTGGACTCGCTTCCACCGCATCGTGCTCCCGGGGATGCTGCCCAACGCCCTACCGGGCATGTCCAATCTGTGGCTGATTCTGATCAAGGACACCGCCCTGATCAGCGTGATTGGCTTCAACGAATTATTCTTCACCATTCAACAGGCCGCCGCCAGTAGCCGCGCCTACTTCCTTTTCTATGCCGCCGCTGGTGTTATCTACCTGTTGATGACCCTGAGCTCCACGGCACTCTTCGCCCGCCTTGAGCGTCATGTACGCCGAGGCCAACCCACGGAGGCCTGACATGGATTATTCCTGGCTGAGCGATCCTTTCTACCAGCGCTACCTGTGGGAAGGCTTCGTCAATACGCTGTGGCTACTGCTGGTCTCTGCGGTTGGCGGCCTGCTCCTTGCCGTTTTGGTGGCGCTAGCAAGGCTGCGCGGCCCTCGGCCCCTGGCCTGGCTGGTCTGGGCCTTTACCACCGTGATGCGCGGCACCCCGCTGCTGGTGCAGCTGTTCTTCTTCTATTACGGCGTGGGCCACCTGATGGAAGGTGTGCCGGGCATCCGCGAAACCTTTATGTGGCCACTGCTGCGTAACCCTTTCTTCTTCGCCGCCCTGACCTTCATCCTCAGCGTGGGTGCTTACTCCGGTGAGGTAATCCGCGGCGCCATGCAAAGCGTGCCACCAGGCGAGCTGGAGGCGGGCCGTGCTTTCGGGCTCTCCGGCTTCCAGGTACTCACTCGGCTGTGGCTACCCCGTGCCATCCAACTCTGCCTACCGACCCTCACCGGCGAGATGATCCTGCTGCTCAAGTCGATCCCGCTGGTCTCCACCATCGCCCTGATGGACTTGCTTCAGGCGGCCAATATCATTCGCGACGAAACGTTTCTGGTCTACGAACCATTGTTGCTGATCGCCGGTATCTACCTCGCGACCACCGTGGTGCTGACGCTGGTACTGCGCCTTGTGGAGCTCAACTTCCCCGGTATGCAACCAACCCAACGCCGCTGGCTGCCCATTCGCTAACCAGGAAATACGCCATGCCCGCTTCCATCAACATTTACAACGACACCCTGAGCGAACAGTTCATCGACAACGCCTGGGTGCCGAGCAAGAGCGAGACGCACCGCCCGGTGTTCGACCCCTATCGCGAAATACGCATCGCTGAGGTGACCTGTGGTGACCCGGCGGACGTTGATGCTGCAGTGGTTGCGGCCCGACGCGCTCTGCCCGGCTGGCGGACTACCCCAGAGGCCAAACGTGGTGAGTATCTACAGGCCATCGCGGCGGGGCTTGAGTCCCGCCGTCAGCCACTGGCCGAACTCTCCAGCCGCAACAACGGCAAACCTCTGGCGGAGGCTTACCAAGACCTGGACGACGCTATCGCCTGTTACCGCTACTATGCCAAGGCCGCTGTGGCTCTGGGTCAACGCCAGGGAAAAGTGGAAGACGCAGGCCAGCCCGACCTGGAAGCGCGCCACTACTGGGATGCCATCGGGGTGGTGGGGCTGATCACGCCCTGGAATTTTCCCTTGGTCAGTAGCGCCTGGAAACTGGCGCCAGCACTCGCCGCTGGCTGTACGGTGGTGTTCAAGCCCTCCGAGATCACGCCCCTCCCCGAACAGATGCTGGCGGAGGTTGTCATGGAGGCAGGCCTGCCATCGGGCGTATTCAATCTGCTGCTGGGCGACGGCGAGGGTATCGGTGCTCCACTTAGCCGCCATCCCGGCATCGACAAGCTTTCCTTCACTGGCAGCAACCCGGTAGGCGAAGCGGTGATGCGCGCCGCTTCTCAGGGCGTCCGGCCGGTCTCCCTGGAGTTGGGCGGCAAATCACCGATTATTGTCACCGAAGACGCCGATCTCGAACTCGCTCGGGATCTGGTGATGGCTGGCATCTGCTATAACGCTGGCCAGATGTGCTCGGCAACCAGTCGGCTGCTGGTCCATGAACGCCTGGCGGACGATCTCTACGCTGCTATCGACACCGCCATGGCAGCGCTACATCTGGGGGATCCCCTGGCGGCGGAAACCGATATGGGGCCTCTGGTCAGCGCCGCCCAGCGGGACCGGGTGCAGGCGTATGTGGCCCTGGCTGCGGAGGAGGAACTCTACAGCGAGACGCCCCTTCTCGCACGGCCCAAGCGTGGCTTCTTCGTGGTGCCACGCCTTTACCGTAAGGTGCCCACCACCAGTCGTCTGTGGCAGGAGGAGATATTTGGCCCGCTGCTCTGCGCACGCCGCGTGTCAGACGATGCCGAGGCCGTTGACCTGGCCAACGACAGCGACTTCGGCCTGGCCGCCACGGTGGTGGCCGGCGACCCTGACCACGCCGAATCCATCGCCCGGCGTTTGGAGGTCGGCAACGTCTGGTGCAATAGCGAACAATTAGCGCCGCCCCAGGGGAGCTGGGGCGGCATGAAGTGCAGCGGCATAGGCCGCGAACTGGGCGACTCGGGTCTGGACGCCTACCTTGAGCTCAAGCGCATCACGCGTCCCATAAAGTATTGAGATGCCAACACGGCGGTTTTCCCTGAACATGGTTAGGTCAACTGCCGTGACATCACCGTGACGGTTTCGCCTCGGTACTCGAGGCTTTCTAACGCCTGCCACCCCAGCCGTCGATAAAGCGCCTGTTGATCAGGCGTATAGAGATAGAAGTGCTCAAAGCCGTTCTCAACGGCTTCTGCTTCTACCCGGCGCACCAATGCAGAGGCAATGCCCTGCCCGCGCCACTCAGGCACGACGAATACAGAGGCCAGCCAGGGGGTAAGTTCACGGCGTATGCTCATGTCATCGGCAATCAGGCTGGCGGTTCCCACCGGGGTTCTGCCTTGCATCGCCACAAAGATGGAAGGCACCCCAGCCTGCCCACATTCGGCTTTTAAACGTTCAATAGCCTGTTCTTGAGTGAGGCCAGGGTGTAAATGGCCCCAGGCAGCAAATGTCCAACCCGCGACGATTTCAGCATTTGGATCGTCAGCACTCAGTCGCTGAAGGGCGATATCGCTTTGCATAAATGGCGCTCTACCTTGTTTAGCACAAGCGAATACAGTAGCGGCAAATGAATGATATCGCTATAGAGTAAGTCTGCCGTTATCTAGCGGTTGCCCCCACTTGTCCCGATGCACGAGTTCACTTAATGGCAAGCGGGAGCGCCAGCCTTTGGCTTCAAGCTCTGGCTGATCTAAAAACTCGCTCACGTAGCCAAGGCAGAGATACGCCAGCGGGTAAACATGCTCAGGCAGGTTTAACGCCGTGCTCAGCTGTTCCTGGTCAAGAATGCTCACCCAGCCAACACCGATACCTTCTACCCTCGCAGCCAACCAGAGGTTTTGCACCGCCAGACAAGTGCTGAAGAGGTCGGTTTCCACAATGCTATTGCGCCCCAGCACATGGGGCCCGCCACGGCTACGGTCGCAGGTAATGCAAAGGTTCAACGGGCTTTCCATAATCCCTTGCAGCTTAAGGCTTTGATATTGCGCTTTACGCTCGCCTTCAAAGCGCTCGGCGGCCTTCTGGTTCTCCTGCTCGAACATCGCCAGCACCGTTTCCCTGACGTCGCGACTTTCAATCACGATGAAATCCCAGGGCTGCATGAATCCCACGGAAGGCGCATGATGCGCGGCCTCCAACAGTCGTGTTAGTACTTCAGGGGGAATCGGGTCGGGCAGAAACTGCGAGCGCACATCGCGCCGCTCATGTATAGCGCGGTAGAGCCCGCGCCGCTCAGCATCGGAAAAAGGAGGATTCGAGGTAGACATTTGGTTGGTGGCGCCTTTTCCTGGTCGGTTTTATCGTTAAAGGATACTCCGCTCCATATAGTGAGTCCCGCCCTCGGTTTTACGCACGCGAAATCCCATACGCTCGTACAAAGCGCTTGCGGGGTTGATACAAAATACACGTAACCGAAGTAAGTGAATGCCTGCTTGTTTAGCAATTTCCTCGGTGTAGCGGATTGCCGCTGTACCTACGCCTTGGCACTGCCACTTCTGATCAATTTGTAGTTCGCGAATATAGTAAGCATTTTCATCGTGGTTTATGCATAGCAGCCCCGCTCGTGAAGCATTTATGACTAACTCGTAGCTTTCGAACTCATCCCACTGTTTATCAAACAGAGCTGTATCCCAGTGCATATCCAACTGCTTATAGTAGGCCGACATGTTCTGACGAATGATGCCTTCCGCGAACGCCTTGTCGTTCGTCGGTCGAATGATAGGCGTCATGTGTCGATTCCTAGTACGGGTTCACGACCGATACGCTGGATGTACTTTGCATAGACTAACCGCGCGCAGGTCTGAATATCTGTCAAACGGCTGCAAGTGCAGCGCGGACTTCGACCAAGGCCATATATCAAGAATCCAATGACAACGGTTGGTCATGTCGGAGCCAAAACGCCTCACCATCACAGTTCAAAGATATGTTTCAGCGGCTCCATCTGCTGATGGAGTATCCTGATAATGAAAATATCTTGCTCGCGTTGCCGGTAAAAAATGACATGTCGTTGGTGATCATGGCGGCGTATACCATCGGCGATTTCTGGGCACTCATAACCCATTAGCGGAGAACCAGACAGAAGACGAAAGGAGCTCTCAAGATTATCAGTGTAAGCATCGGCTTGGAGTGCGCCGAAGTTAAGGAAAGTATATTCGTAGATGGAGGCAAAATCTTCTGCCGCAAGGTTGGACAGCTTATACATCGTGTTTCTGTTTTACCTGGGCGGCTATATCGTGCAAAGACAAATCGCTCTCCCCGCTCCGCTCACCGGCTTCCACAGCACTTCTCAACGCGGCCGTTTGGTTTTCCTGGCGCTCAAGCAGCCTCAAGGCTGAACGCACGACTTCACTGGTTGAGCCGTAACGACCAGACGCGACCAATTTCCCCACGAAGTCGTCTAGTGGTGCACCGATAGTAACGCTCGTTGTTCTGGATGATGATCTGGGCATGATCTGAACCCTGTGTTAATAATTAACACAAATCATAGCATCCTTGGATACTCCTGCAAGGGGCATCGACCTGAACACGGCAAGCCTACGGCTTCTCATTATAGCCAACTTGAGGGAGCCCCTACCCCAACTGAAACGGATAAACAGACCCGATCTTTAACAGCTGGGTAAGTTCATCCAGTGCTGTCAGCGACTCTTCTGCGAGCTGAGGGTCTTTAAGGTCGTCCACAGCCAGCCGGTCGCGATAGTGGCGCTCCACCCATGCGGTCAGCTCATCATAGAGCGCATCGGTGAGCAGCACGCGGCCGGTTAGCGCTGCTCGCTCTGCCTCGGAAAGAACCACGCGCAGTCGCAGGCAGGCGGGGCCGCCGCCGTTGCGCATGCTCTGCTTGACGTCTTTGACGATCACCTCACTGATGGGGTTATTGCCTGCCAGCAGGTGATTTTGGATGGTGTTCCATACTGCTTCGCGCTCCTGGCATTCGCCGGGCACCACTAGGGTCATGGTGCCATCAGGGTTGGAGAGCAGCTGCGAATTAAATAGATACGAGGCTACCGCATCTTCCATGCTTACCGCTTCCAAGGGCACGCGCACAGGAATCAGCGGCGTGGCCATTTTGGCGCGCAGCTCATCCAGGGTGCCCTCTTCGTCAAGAAAGGCCATTTCGTGGTAGAGCAGCACGGGGCCGTTGCCCACGGCGATGACGTCGTTGTGGAACACGCCCGCGTCGATGGCATCCGGGTGCTGCTGGGCAAACACCGTTTGCGCGTCCGTCAGCCCGTGCTGGCGCGCCACCGCCTGGCTGGCTTCCAGGGTTTGGCGGGCAGGATAGCGTTTTGGCTCTTTTTCACCGCCAAACGCCTGGCGCCCATACACGAACAGGTGCACGCCCGGCTCGCCATGCTCACCGCACAGACGGGTATGGTTGGCCGCGCCTTCGTCGGCAAACGCGGGGGTAGCGGGCAGCACTGGGTGGTGGGCGAAGTGCTGCTCGTTATGGAAAATCGCCTGCAGTACGCGGCCGGTGGTTTGTGGCTCCAGGTAGCGGTGGAAGCTTGACTGCAGGTTGGCCGGGGTAAAGTGCACCCGGCCATCCGGCGCGTCCACGCTTGGCGTGATGGTGCCTGCGTTTGCCGTCCACATGCTCGAAGCGGAACAGACGGCGCGCAGCAGTTGCGGTGCCTCTTTGGCGGCACGGGCCAGCACCTCACGGTTGCTGCCACTGAAGCCCAGATCACGCAGCGCGCCAATATTCGGCCGCTGTTGGGGGGGCAGCACACCCTGAGCGTAACCTGCTTCCATCAGCGACTTCATCTTTAAAAGCCCCTGCAGTGCCCCCTCTTTGGGATTGGAGACCAAGCCGCCATGGCTCATTGAGGCTACATTGCCCACGGCCAGACCCGAGTAATTGTGGGTCGGGCCGACCAGGCCGTCGAAATTGACTTCCTGGACGTTGCTGATGGCCGTTGTGTTCATAGATTGACTCCCGGGGGCAGGGTATCGGGCATTTCCAGGGTATCGGCTTCCATGGAGGCCACCGGGTAGGCGCAGTAATCCGCCGCATAGTAGGCGCTGGGGCGGTGGTTGCCGCTGTCACCCACGCCGCCGAAGGGCGCATCGCCGGAGGCGCCGGTGGTCTGGCGGTTCCAGTTGACGATCCCGGCGCGAATGCGCAGCAGGAAGTCGTCCCAGTCGGCCTGCTCGCCGCCAATAAGCCCGGCCGAGAGACCGTAACGGGTGTTGTTGGCAAGCCGTAGCGCTTCATCCCAGTTGCTATAACGGTGGATTTTCAGCAGCGGGCCGAAGTGCTCCTCGTCGGGCACGTCCAAGCCAGTCACGTCGATCAGCGCGGGGCTGAGCAGGCTGGTATTGTCCTGTAGACGCTGCATACGATTGATCACCGTGCCGCCCATGGACTCCAGCTCATCCTGGGCCTTGAGCAGGCCATCCGCGGCCGCCACGCTGACCAACCCGCCGAAGAACGGCGCGGGCTCTTCCTCGAACTGGCCCGCCACGTGCAGCTTGGCGATAGCGTCAGACAACGCGTCGATCAGCCTGTCACCGACCTCGCCCTTTGGCACCATCAAGCGCCGCGCACAGGTGCAGCGCTGGCCACCGGATAGAAACGCCGACTGCAGTATGCTCAGCACCGCGGCGCGCTCATCTTCCACATCTTTCACCACCAGCGGGTTGTTACCACCCAGCTCAAGCGCGAGGATTTTATCCAGTTGACCGGCAAACTGCTGGTGGAGCATGCCGCCCACCTTGGCACTGCCGGTAAACAGCAGTCCATCGATATCGGGGCTGCCTGCCAGCGCCTGGCCGACCGGCACGCCACCCTGCACCAGATTGATGACGCCTGCGGGCAGACCGGCTTCCAGCCAGCACTGCAGGGTCAAATCGGCGGTCAGCGGCGTCTGGTCGCTGGGCTTGAAGACCACACAGTTTCCCGCCAACAGCGCGGGCACCATATGGCCGTTGGGCAGGTGACCAGGAAAATTATAGGGACCGAATACCGCCATCACGCCGTGGGGGCGGTGGCGCAGCACCGCCTTTGCACTGCCGACGTCTTTTTCGCGCTCGCCGGTGCGCTCGTGGTAAGCCTTGAGTGAAAGCGCCACTTTACCGATCATTGCGCCCACTTCGGTGCGCGCTTCCCAGAGCGGCTTGCCGGTCTCGGAGGCAATGGCGGCGGCCAAGGCTTCGCGGCGGGCGGTCAGCACCTCGACAAAACGCTCGACCAGCGCCTGGCGTTCGGCAAACGGCGTACGCGCCCAATCGGGAAAGGCGCTCCGTGCGGCGCTGACGGCCGATGCGACCTGTTCACCGGAGGCTTCTGCCCCCTGCCAAAGCAGCGACCCGGCCACCGGGTCGACCTTGGTCAAGGTGGCCGCTTCGCCAGCTACCCAGGCGCCATTGATCAGTTGCTGCTGTTGGGCGTGCATAAAAAACTCTCCTGTAAACGTCGCCTAGGTCTCGAGTAGCCGTAGGGTATCGCCGGTGGTAACGCCTAGGCGCTGCGCTTCTTGTTCGCCAAGCACGATGGTGTTGTCGTCGCTGGGTGCACGGCCTATCCAGCTCGCGGTAAAGCTGAGCATATCAGTGGTCGCGGCAAGCCAGCGGCTGACGCTCTCTTGCGGCGCGCTATTGGCCACTTCCACCTGGCAGAGCCGTGAGTTGCGGATGGCGCGCACATCGTCAATGTAGGCTTCCACAGTGGGGCCACCGTCGAAAATATCGATATAACCTTCCCAACGCAGCCCCTCTTTTCTGAGCATTTCCATGGCCGGACGAGTATGCCGATGCACCTGGCCGATGCAGGCCCGCGCCTCTTCCGACATAAAGGTGGTATAGATCGGAAACTTGGGCATCAGCTCGCCGATAAAACTCTTCTGCCCCAGGCCGGTCAGGCGATCGGCCTCGTTGAAATCCATGGGAAAAAAGTGCTTGCCCAGGCTTTCCCAGAAGGGACTGGTGTTGTGCTCGTCAAAAACGCCGCGCATTTCCGCCAGTACTTTATCGGGGAAACGGTCGCGGAACTGGGCGATAAACAGCCAGCGCGCCTTGGAGAGCAGCGCACCGTTGCGCAAATGCTTGTTGGCTTCGCCGCGGTATTCCGGGCGCAGAAACAGCGAGCACACTTCGGCATCGCCGGTATGGTCGGAGCTTAAAAACAGCGTGTCGATGGTGCGGTGCAAGTCCAGCTGTATGGAGGAATGCGCCAGCGTGCCCAGCCGGTAATTGTAGAACGGCACTTCGCGACCGACCTGGCCCTCAATCGCGCAGCAGCCAGCGAGCTCGCCGTTGTCTTCGTCTTCCAGAACGAAGAAATAAAGCCGGTCATCCACCGGGGTGCGCTCTTCAAAGGCACGGGCGGCTGCTTCAATCTTGCCAGCCAGGAACTCGCGGTTATCCGGCAACGAGGTAAAGCCCACACCGGCCTGCTGCGCAAGCGCCTGGAGACCATCCAGATCATCCCGGGCAATGGGTCGAATGCGCATTACATTTCTCCTTCATCGAGGGCGTCTACCGCTCTGGGCAGGGTTAACGGCGCGGCGAGCACCGCGCGGCCCTCTTCCACGCCCAGGCGTTCGGCGTGCTCGGGCGACAGCATCAACTGACCGGTGGGCGACAGCGCATAGCGCGCCACAACGCAGCGGAAGCCCCCCAGCTTCTGGTTGGCAATCATCGCCGGTTCCGCATCAGGCAGCGCGTGTTCCGGACGAACCCGGACAGGGTGCCACGCTGCCGAGCGGAAGGTTTCCAGCCGCTCGCGTTCGGTTTTGACAATCGGCCCGGCGTCGAAAATATCCACATGCCGCGAGCGCACGAAGCCTTCCGCCAGCATTTCTTCCAGGGCCTCTTCGTGGGCCGGGTGTTCACGGCCAATCGCTGCCCGCGCCTGGGGCGTTAACAGAGGTAAATAGAGAGGAAACTGAGGCATGACTTCGGCGATAAAGCTTTTCGAGCGCACCCCGGCAATATGATTCATCTCCTGGAAGCTGCGGGCAAAAAAGTGCCGCCCCACGCTCTCCCAGAACGGCGACTCGCTGCGCGTATCCAGATAGCCAGGGAATGCCACCGCCAGAATGCGCGAAAAGCGCTCAGGATACTGGGCGATAAACATCAGCCGTGCACGGCGTAGCAAGCTTTCGGCACTGGTGCCCTTGTAGCGCGGATTGAGCGAAAAGGCACACAGCAGGGTGGCATCCGAGACTTCATGGGAAAGCGCCAGGGTCTGCACTTCCCGACGCACGTTGAGCTGCTGGGAGGCGTGAATCAGCGTTTCCTGGCGATAGGTGTAATAGGCCTCATTAGCGCCTGCCTGAGCGCGAATGGTCGCCGTTCCCAGCACCTCGCCACTGGCGTCGTCCGCCAGCACGAACGTATAGTGCTCGTTGCCGGGGAACTCCACCTCACCGCTGAAGGCAGCCTCGGAGCGCACAATGCGCTCTTCAAGACGCTCGCGGTTGGCGGGTAGATTGGTGAGCTTGGGCACGGCGTGCTCGGCTAGCTGTTCCAGCGCCGCCAGGTCGGCCATTTTCACCGGTCGAATTACCAGCATCCTCAACGCTCCCTCAGCATTTGAGACGGTTGTTGCTGCGGCTTCACTCATGCGGCGGCAACTAACCGTTCAATCGCACGTTCAAGACGGGCCATGCCTTCGGCAATGTCCGCTTCCGGAATGACCAGGGAAGGCGCCATGCGCAGCACATTGGGCCCGGCAATCAACGCCATCAATCCCTCTTCAATCGCCAGCGGGAGGATATCTTTGGCACGCCCTTCATAGGCATCGGACATTTGGGCGCCCATCAGCAGGCCCATGCCGCGAATCTCTTTAAACACGCCGTGCTTGCGATTGATGGTTTCAAGGTGCTCGCGAAACAGGTCGTGACGCTTTTTGACGCCTTCAAGCACCTCGGGGGTATCGATAAACTCGACCGCCGCCAGGGCAACAGCAGATGCCAGCGCGTTGCCGCCGTAGGTGGAACCGTGGGTACCAATGACCAATGATTTTGCCACTGCATCAGTCGCCAGCATTGCCCCCACAGGGAAACCGCCGCCCAGCGATTTGGCGCTGGTGAGGATATCCGGCGTAATGCCATAATTCTTGTAGGCGTAGAGTTCGCCGCTACGGCCAACACCGGTCTGCACTTCGTCAAAAATCAGCAGCGCATTGTGCTCGTCGCACAGATCGCGCAGCCCCTGGAGGAAGTCCTGCTTGCCAGGCACGATACCGCCCTCGCCCTGCATCGGTTCGACCATGATCGCGCAGGTGTCATCGCCGACCAGCTTGCGCACGCTTTCCAGGTCATTGTAGTCGGCATGCAGGATACCACCGGGCACCGGGCCAAAGCCCTGTGAATACTTGGGCTGCCCCCCCACGCTCACGGTGAAAAAGGTGCGGCCATGGAACGACTGATAAAACGAGATGATTTTATCTTTATGTTCACCGTGGTGATCCACTGCCCAGCGGCGAGCCAGCTTCAATGCAGCCTCATTGGCTTCACCGCCGGAGGAGCACAGGAAGACCTTATCGGCGAAGGTGCGATCGACCAGCGCCTTGGCCAGGTTCAGCGCTGGCTCGTTGGTAAACACATTGGAAAGGTGCCACAGCTTTTCACCCTGGTCCTTTAGCGCCTCGACCAGTACGGGATGGCAGTGCCCCAGGGAGTTGACCGCGATGCCCCCGGCAAAATCGATATATTCGCGCCCCTGTTGGTCCCACAAGCGGCTACCCTCACCTCGCACCGGGATGACCTGCTGCGGGGCGTAATTGGGTGCCATATAGTGATCGAAATCCTGACGGCTTGGGGTGTGGCTCATGGGACGCTACCTCCAGTGGGTAAGGGAATGAAAACAGTATAAGGGGACGAATAGGGTAACTGCTTTCAGCAATGGGACGGCAAATTATGAAAAGCAGCATTTAACTGCCCCCTTTTGTAACACTCTATTATCCATCCTTTATCCACCCTTGTTCACCTCACGGTATCAGTGACCCTGCATATCCAAGCCCCCACCTGCACTTCAACGCTATTCGCGGTAGGCTTGAGGAAATCCCCCGAGGAGCACGCCGCATGCTTGACGTAACCCACCTGCGTGGTAGCCGCCATGCCATTGGCGTGGCCCATGGCCAGCGCCATGCCGCACAGATTCAGCGCAGCATTGAGGTCTATGACCGGCTGTTTCAAGACTTTGTAGGCCTCGACTGGGCCGCCGCCCGGCAGGTGGCGCGGCGCTTTATACCGGCGATCGAACGCGGCTTTCCGGCGGTCCTGGATGAGCTCGAGGGCATTGCCGAGGGCGCCGACCTGCAGCGCGACGACATCCTCACCCTCAACTGCCGCAGCGAGATCTCGCTAACCCAAGCCAGCGGCGGCTGTTCCGCCTTCTCGCTCTACCAGCAGGGTCGCCAATGGCTGGCCCAGAACTGGGACTGGCGCCTCGACCAGCTCGATAACGTGGTGGTGCTGCGCATAGAGGGCGACGACGCCCCGCCGCTGGTCAGCGTCGGCGAGGCCGGGATGCTGGCCAAAATCGGCCTAAACGCCCACGGCCTCGGCGTGTGTCTCAACGCCATCCGCTCGCAGACCTGCGGCGACGGCCTGCCGATCCACATCGCCCTGCGCAAGCTTCTCGAAAGCGACGGTTTCGCCAGCGCCCAGCGCATCGTCGCGGAAGACCGCGTCGCCTCACCGGCACACTTTCTGGTCGCCAGTGCTGCAGGCCAGGCCGCCGGTTTCGAGGTCCAGCCCGGGCCGCCGGGGGTACTCGAGGCCCGCGACGGGCGCGTGACCCACACCAACCACCTCTACGCCGCGGCCGCCACCGCCTGTGTCGCCGACTTCCCCAAGCCCGACTCCCATGTGCGCCTGCGCCGCCTCGATGAGCTGCTCGACCCACCGCCCGAGGCGAGCGTCAGGGCGCTGTTCGACGTACTGAGCGACCACCACAATGCGCCCATGTCGATCTGCAAGCACACTGACATCGACCTGCCCGAGGCCGAGCGCATGGAGACCCTGTTCGCGGTGGTGATGAACCTTGACGAGCGCACCCTGCACCTGCGCCACGGCTACCCCTGCAAGGCCCGGCAGACGCTGAGCATCGCGCTCGACTAGCAGCGCGAGAACAGAGGCAGCTGTATCAGGATGTTGGGCGGGATACACTGGCCCAGGATCGAAAGCTTCAGCAGCAACAGGGAGAATCGCCATGAAATATATCTTCGAAGTGCATATCCGCGACGGCTACCGCGCCGAGGACTACGCCGATGCCTGGGTCCGCGCCAGCCAGCTCATCCAGCAGGCGCCAGGGGCACGCGGCACCGAGCTGCATCGCAAGATTGGCGACCCCAACACCCTGATCGCCATTGCCCACTGGGACAGCAAGGCCAGCCGTGACGCCATGGAAGCCCAGCCCAACCCGGAGATAAAGGAGATCATCCGCCGTGCGGCCCCCTGCTGCGAGATCCGCCTGATCGGCGAATTCGAAGAACCGGAGTGGGTGGTGATGCCGCCGAATGCCGAGTCATAAGCGGGTGTTGGGCTAGCGATCACATTTGGCATGAATGAGCCTGGTATGGAAGAACGCTGCCCTTGAAGAGCGCCATAAGAGCCCCATATTCCTTAGCAAGCTATAAGGTTATTCGTTGTTTAGTGAGGTACTGATACTCAGGACGAGAGGAGCACTCCATGCAGATTGATCTCAACGGCAAGCACGCCATTATTACCGGCTCGACCGCAGGTATCGGCTTTGCGATTGCCCAGGGCCTGGCCAATGCAGGTGCCGAGGTGGTTATCACCGGGCGCACCCAGGCACGCATTGACGAGGCCATCGCGGCCATCAAGAAAGACGTTCCCAACGCCAAAGCGACGGGCGTGGCCGCCGACCTGGGCACCGCTGAAGGCTGCCAGACGCTGATCGAGCAACAGCCCAGCACCGATATCCTGATCAACAACGTCGGCATCTTCGGCCCGCAGGACTTTTTTGAGGTCGACGACGCCACCTGGCAGCAGTTCTTCGACGTCAATATCATGAGCGCCGTGCGCCTTTCACGCCATTACGCCCAAGGCATGCGTGAGCGCAATTGGGGCCGCATCCAGTTCCTGTCCAGTGAATCGGGCATCAACATCCCCAGCGAAATGGTCCATTACGGCATGACCAAATCGGCGCTGCTGTCGGTATCGCGGGGGCTGGCCAAGGTATTGAGCGGCACCCAGGTGACCGTCAATGCCATTCTGCCGGGGCCAACCCGCTCAGAAGGGGTGCTCAACATGATTCGTGAAATGGCGGAAAAAGAAGGCACTTCCCAGGCCGAAGTGGAAGCGCGCTTCGTACAGGAGAATCGCCCCTCGTCGATCATCCAGCGGCTGGCAACCCCCGAGGAAGTGGCCAGCATGAGCGTCTATGCGGCCTCGCCCCAGGCCAGCGCCACCACCGGCGCCGCCCTGCGCGTGGAAGGCGGTATCGTGGATACATTAACCTGATCCATCTAACCTAATCCCTTTAATTCAGACGCTCCTCCCTCGGCGTCATGCCGAAGTGGTGGCGGTAGGCGGTAGAAAAATGCGCCCCGGAAGAAAAGCCGGTGGCAAAGGCAATATCGCCTACCGCCAAGTCGCTTTCCCGTAGCTGTTTGCGGGCTTCCTGAAGACGCAGGTCCAGGTAGTAGCGGCTGGGCACCGCCTGCAGATACTTCTTGAACAACCGCTCCAACTGGCGCCGGGATATTCCCAGATGCTCGGCAAGTTCCAGGGTGGAGAGCGGTTCCTCGATATTGGCTTCCATCAGCGTCACGGCATCCACCAGGCTTTGCGGTGCATGGCCCAAGCGGCTGCGCAGCGGCACATGCTGGCGCTCGTCCGCCAGGCGAATCCGGTCACAAACGAACTGTTCCGAAACCTGCTCGGCCAGGCGAGCGCCGTGGTGCTGACCGATAAGCGTCAGCATCATGTCCATCGCCGCGGTGCCGCCTGCACAGGAAAGCCGGTCGCGGTCAATTTCGAACAGCTGCTGGGAAAGCGTGACTTGCGGATAGGCCTGGGAAAAGGCGTCGAACCGCTGCCAGGGCAGCGTGGCGCGGTAACCTTCCAGCAGCCCGCAGCGCGCCAGCACCTCGGTGCCACCCGCCAGCCCTCCCAACATCACGCCGCGCCCCACGTATCCCCGCAGCCATTCATTGAGCTTGGCGGGCAGCGCATAGGGCAGCGGCGTCGGGGCGCAGACCAGCAATAAATCAAGCGGCCCAGGCGTGCTTGCCAAGGTATGCTGCGCCAGCACGGAAAGCTGCGCGCCGCTGCGGACGGCTTCGTCGTCCATACTCAGCGTGACGGTGTGATAAAGCATCTGCCCGCTGAGCTGGTTGGCCATTTGCAAAGGTTCCAGCGCGCCAGCATGCGCCAGCATCGAAAACCCCGGCAGCAGCACAAACGCTACCCGCCGTCGCGACGCGGCATTGGGGGAGTTGACTGGGTTATGCTGCATGGAAAACCGCCGTGACGAAAACAAACCGACATCTTAACCAATTGCCTGGGTAAAGGCAGTGGCCGCGTCGCGGTAAACAAAACATGACGTATAAATGCAAAAACGCCGAGCTCCCAGGCCCGACGTTTTCATAACGCTAGTACCGCCATTTAGCGGCAACTGGTCTACAGGTTGACCACATCAAAGTCGACCATCGGGTCAACATCGGCGTCGTAATCAACATCGTCACGCCCGAAGCCAAACAGCTTCAGGAAGTCGTGTTTATAGCTTGCGTAGTCGGTGATCTCGAACAGGTTATCGGTAGTGACTTCCGACCACAGATCCTGACAGGCCTTCTGGATATCGTCGCGCAACTCCCAGTCATCCAGACGCAGACGGCCCACTTCGTCAGTGGCCATCTCACCACCCTGCGGGGCATAGAGCCGCTCGCCGAACAAGCGGTTAAGTTGATCGATCGTGCCCTCGTGGACGCCCTGCTCTTTCATGATGCGGTAGACCATGGCGATATACAGCGGCATGACCGGAATGGCCGCGCTGGCCTGGGTGACCACCGACTTGAGTACCGCCACGTTAGCGCCGCCACCGGTCTCTTTCAGCTTGGCATCAATCGCCGCTGCGGCACGGTCCAGGTCCTCCTTGGCCTTGCCCAGCGCGCCGTGCCAGTAGATCGGCCAGGTGATCTCAGTGCCGATATAGCTGAACGCCACGCTGCGTGCGCCCTTGGCCAGCACACCGGCCTGGTCCAGCGCCTCCATCCACAGTTCCCAATCTTCGCCGCCCATCACGGTGATGGTATCGTCGATCTCCTGCTGGGTCGCGGGCTCCACCTCGGCTTCGATGATGGCGTCCTTGTTGGTGTCGATCGCGGTCGCCCGGTAGGTTTCGCCAATCGGCTTGAGGCTTGAGCGCTTGAGCTCGCCGCTATCCGGCAGCTTGCGCACCGGCGATGCCAGCGAGTAGACCACCAGGTCGACTTCGCCCATGTCCTGCTTGATCAGCTCGATGGCTTTCTGGCGCGCCTCGTGGGAGAACGCATCGCCGTTGATCGACTTGCTGTAAAGGCCTTCCTGCTTGGCGAACTTGTCAAACGCTGCGCTGTTGTACCAACCCGCTGTGCCAGGCTTATTCTCGGTCGCCGGTTTTTCAAAGAACACCCCCAGGGTATCCGCCCCGTAGCCAAACGCCGCGGTAATGCGCGCCGCCAGGCCGTAGCCGCTGGAAGCCCCGATCACCAGCACCTTTTTGGGCCCGGCGCTTTTATCCAGGTTGCGGGCGCGAGTGGCCTCGATCTGCTCGCGAACGTTTTGCTCGCAGCCAACCGGGTGGGTGGTCGTGCAAATAAAGCCGCGTACTTTGGGTTTAATAATCAAGGGGAACCTCGCTTTCAAAATAACGTGTTTAGCTCATCAGTGGCACTATTCTAGCGGTCTAGAGCGGCGCTGTCCGCTATTGAGCTTGTGGACCTTTCACGTCAGGATATTGTTTTATCCCTGACCGCCCGTGAGGCTTTGTTAATGAATGCACAGCAGCTAGTCGATGAACGTGGCGATTTATGGTTGGCACTGGCACCTTTATGGCTGGACCGCGAGCCAAGTGAACGCGATTACGCCCAGATGGTCGAGGTCGTTCAGCGCTTTGAGATGACCTTCAAAGAGCTTGAATGGATGTTCCGCCTGGAGATGGCGCCGGTGATGGCCCGCCATCAACTGTCCATTGCCAGCGAATGGCGTGAGTTCAATAACCGCAAACTGATGCAGCAACTGGTCAGCCACAACCTGCGTTTGACAGGCTGGCGGCGCAAGAGCTGGGCACTGTTTTCGGGTCTGACGACCATGATGGTTCGCCACCGTTGGAACGAGCTGATGAGCCGGGTGATGGCCGCCCGCGGCGAGACCTAAACCTCGTCGAGCGCGCGTTCCAGGCGTAGCCGTAACAAGCGGCCATGATCCCGGGGACCAAAGCGCGCAATGACCTTGCCATCACGCCCGACCAGGAATTTTGTAAAATTCCATTTGATCATTGTTGTGCCCAACATGCCGGGCGCCTCACGCTTTAACAGTACGAACAACGGGTGGGCGTCACTGCCATTGACCCGCACTTTTTCCATGAGCGGGAACGTGACGCCGTATTGCTGCTCGCCAAGGGTACAAAAGGCCTCAGCGCTTTCCGGGGACTGTTTGCCAAACTGGTCGCAGGGAAATCCCAGTACCGTGAAGCCGCGATCCCGATAGCGTTGGTAAAGCATTTCCAGTTCTTTGAGCTGCGGGGTATAGCCACAGCGGCTGGCAACGTTGACGATCAGCAACACCTGCCCCTGCAACGCCCGCAGATTAAACGGCTGCCCCATGTGGTTATAACAATCCTGATCGTAAAGTGTCATCTGCCGCCTCCCCCCTGGAACGCCTCGCCACTTACCATGCCATGTCTATGCCCAACGCACCAGTTCCTCGAGCCAGCCTCTGTCGACCTAGACCAGCGGACCGGCCACCACGCGAAGCGCCAATGCCAGCAGCAATACCCCGGTCACCCGGTTGATCCAGTGGGCACGGCGCTGAAGCCAGGGCAGCACGCTTGAATGCGACAGGGCAACGGCCACCAGCACGTACCATCCTCCGTCAATGACCATCGCCGTCACCACGATGAGCGCTTTGGCGACCAGGCTCATATCGGGCGTGACAAACTGGCTGAGCAACGCAACGAAGAAAAGAATCAGCTTGGGATTGCCAAGCGCCACCAAGACGCCCTCCCTGGCGGCCCTAGCGCCGGACGTGACCATTGCCTGTTGCTGCATCGCCCCGGCACTACCGGCACGCAGCGCTTTAATGCCCAGCCAGGCAAGATACGCAGCCCCTACCCAGGTAATCAACTGGAAGAGGGTCGGCCACTGCACAATCAGCGCGCCCAGACCCAGCACGGTAAGCAGTGCATAAAGCCCAACGCCACCGGCATGGCATAACGCCGCTGTCACACCCACCAGTCTTCCCCCACCCAGGGTATGGCGCAGCACCAGCGCCAGACTGGGTCCCGGTGACATGGCGCCCATGGCGCATACCGCTGCCAGCGACAACCATAGCGAGAATGGCATGTGATTCTCCTTGATCGTTGATTATTCCTTTTGCCGCCAGCCAATGGCGACCCGCACAGTGTACGTCAAAACCATCGAGACGACGTCTGCGCTTGAGCAAATAAGGCTGTT
Organism: Halomonas sp. G11; assembly: GCF_001663515.1. Taxonomy (NCBI): domain Bacteria; kingdom Pseudomonadati; phylum Pseudomonadota; class Gammaproteobacteria; order Oceanospirillales; family Halomonadaceae; genus Halomonas; species Halomonas sp. G11. The sequence continues at coordinate 215,682 of NZ_LYXG01000041.1, read as the reverse complement.
AGCATGATATTCTGTTGGGTAAACTTTGGCTTTTTTGATGACACCCCTGATCAGCAGGGAGAATCACTAATTACAGGACGTCAACATGGGTAGGGCTTTTCAGAACCGTAAAGAATCCATGGCCAAAACGGCCGATGCCAAGACGAAGGTCTACAGTAAGTACGGTCGCGAGATTTACGTTTGCGCCAAGTCGGGCGGCACCGACCCCCATAGCAACCTGGCGCTACGCGGCCTGATGGAGCGTGCCAAGAAGGACCAGGTACCCTCTCACGTGATCGACAAGGCTCTGGATAAAGCCAGCGGGGCGGGCGGCGAAGACTTTTCAGCGGCGCGCTACGAGGGCTTCGGCCCAGGTAATGCCATGGTGATTGTCGAGTGCTTGACCGACAACCCCAACCGCACCTTCGGCGACGTTCGCGGTTGCTTTACCAAGACCAAGAGCAAAATCGGCACCCCCGGCAGCGTCAGCCATATGTTCGACCACTGCGCGATTTTCGCGTTTGCCGGTAGCGACGAGGAAGCCGTGCTGGAAGCGCTGATGGAAGCCGATGTCGACGTCACCGATATCGAGCAGGAAGACGGCCGCATCACCGTATTTGCGCCGCATACCGACTACGCCAAGGCCAAGCAGGCGCTGCTGGACACCTTCGGCGACATCGAGTTCGAGGCCGATGAAATTCAGTTTCTGCCGCAAACCACCACGCCGGTAGAAGGCGACGATGTGGCCATGTTCGAAAAACTGCTCGGCATGCTGAACGATCTGGACGACGTACAAAACGTCTACCATAGCGCTGAGCTGCCCTCAGACGACGAATAAATGCTTAATACACCAGCGCCGCCCATGATGGCGGCGCTGGTGCAGGGTAAGACCAGGCGCTAAGGCCTGAGAGTAACGCTTTGGGGCTTATCCATCACTAGAAGGTCAGGCAGATTTTGCCAAAGTGTTCCCCGGCCTCTTGGTGACGGAAGGCATCGGCGATGTCGGTCAGCGGGAATTCACGGTCGATAATCGGCCGCATGCCATTGGCCTCGATGGCACGAATCATTTCAATCTGGTCGCGACGGCTGCCCACGATCAACCCTTTCAGGGCGGCCTGCTTGGCCATCAGCTTGGCAGTGGGAATCTCACCCTCACGGCCGGTCAATATGCCGATCAGTGCGATATGACCGCCAATCTTGACCGCATCGATCGACTGCGGCAGCGTGCCTGAGCCACCCACTTCCACCACATGATCAACGCCCTCGCCTTCGGTCAGCGCCTTGACGGCCTTGCCCCACTCGGGCGTCTCTTTGTAGTTGATGGTGTGCTCCGCTCCCAATTCACGCAGGCGCGCAAGCTTTTCGTTGGAAGACGACGTGGCGATGACCCGTGCGCCCATCATCTTGGCAAATTGCAGCGCAAAGATGGACACGCCGCCGGTACCCAGCACCAGCACCGTATCGCCAGCTTTCAGGCCACCGTCGACGACTAATGCGCGCCAGGCGGTGAGGCCAGCGGTGGTCAGGGTAGCTGATTCGGCGTGACTGTATTCAGCCGGCTGATAGGTGAACGAGGTGGCAGGCGCGATAACCTGCTCGCGCGCATAGCCATCGATGCCATCGCCGGGAGTGGTACGGAAGTCGCCGACCCGCGCCGGGCCCTCCAACCAGCCGGGGAAGAACGTCGACACCACCGGGTCGCCCACGGAAAACTCGCTCACGCCTTCACCGACGGCGTCGACAACGCCTGCGCCATCCGACATGGGGATACGCCCCTCCTCGGTGGGGATCATTCCGGCTACCACGGCGTAGTCGTGAAAGTTCAGCGAACTGGCGTGCAAGCGCACACGGATTTCACCCTTCCCCGGCTCGCCGGGCGCGGCTTGATCCACTACCGTTAGCTTGTCGAGACCGCCGGGCTGATTGAGTTGAATCGCTTGCATGAACACCTCCTTGGACAGAATGGTCGGTACATTAATCATTGGGGCTAACAGCATCGACATCAAGGCCGATGAACCCACCCGATTGGCGACGCCAGAGACGCGCATAAATGCCATTCTTTTCCAGTAACTGGGCATGAGTGCCACTTTCGACAATCCGCCCCTCATCGACCACGATAAGCCGGTCGAGCATCGCAATGGTGGACAGCCGATGGGCAATCGCAATCACCGTTTTACCTTCCATCAGGGTATCGAGCTGCTCCTGGATGGCGGCTTCCACCTCGGAGTCCAGCGCCGAGGTGGCCTCATCAAGCACCAGAATCGGGGCATTCTTGAGCAGCACCCGGGCAATCGCGATGCGCTGTCGCTGGCCGCCGGACAGCTTGACGCCGCGCTCGCCCACATGGGCGTCCAGCCCACGCCGCCCTTTCGGGTCGACCAGATCATTGATAAAGGTATCCGCATGGGCACGGCATACCGCCTCCCAGACGTCGTCATCATTGGCGTGGGGGCTGCCGTAGCGGATGTTATCGCGCAGCGAACGGTGCAGTAGCGAGGTGTCCTGGGTCACCATACCGATCTGGTGGCGCAGCGAAGTCTGCGTAACCCCGGCGATGTCTTGCCCATCGATAACAATGCGCCCATCCTGAAGGTCGTAAAAACGCAGCAGCAGGTTGGCGAGGGTCGACTTACCCGCCCCGGAGCGGCCGATCAGGCCAATCTTCTCACCCGGGGCAATATTCAGACTCAAGCCGTCGAACACGGTTCTGTTCTCGCCCTTGGCTTGTTCATAGCCGAAGCGCAGCGCCTCGAAAGCAATCGCTCCATGGGGAACGCTTAGCGCCTGGGCGTTGGGTGTATCACGAACGGTAGGCTCCTGGGCGATGGTGTTCATGCCGTCCTGCACCGTACCGATATTTTCAAATAGACCGGCGACCTCCCATAAAATCCAGTCCGACATGAAACGAATACGCATGACCAGCGCGATGGCAATGGCGAGCACGCCCAATGAGATCGCGTCCAGGTACCAGGCACTGATCGCCATCCCCGCTGTGCCCACCAGCAGTGCCGTATTCAGCAGTGTCAGGCACACGCTCATGATGGTGACGAGGCGCATTTGACGGTGCACGGTGCCCATGAAACCTTCCATGGCATCCTTGGCGTAGTCCTGTTCACGCTGGGTGTCGGCAAACAGCTTGATGGTCTGAATATTGCTATAGCTATCCACCACGCGCCCGGTCATCTGGGCACGGGCATCCGCCTGGGCCATGGAAACATCCCTCAGGCGCGGCACGAAAAACCACATGATTGCCAGATAGCCTGCCAACCAGAGCCCCAGCGGCAGCAGCAGCCAAGGATCAGCACGGCCCAGTAAAATCGCCGCACCGGTGAAGTACACAATGGCATAGACCAGCAGGTCCATTACCTTGGTGACGGTTTCGCGAATCGCCAGCGCCGTCTGCATGACTTTCTGCGACACCCGCCCGGCAAACTCGTCCTGATAAAACGCCAGGCTCTGGCTGAGCATATGCCGATGCGATAGCCAGCGGCCGATCATCGGGTAGTTGCCGAAGATACTCTGATGCGTCACCAATGACTGCGCCAAGACCAACAGCGGCAGGCCAATCAGCACAAGAATCCCTAGTCCGGAAAGCCACAGGCCATGCTCGGCCCAGAAGTTCTCCCGCTCCACGTTGCCGAGCCAATCCACCAGCTCGCCCATGTAGCTGAAGAACACCACCTCGGCAGCAGAGACCAGGCCGGTGAACAGCGACATCAGCAGCAACAGCGGCCAAACCGGGCGGGAAAAATGCCATATGAACGCCGCCAGTCCCTTGGGAGGCGTTGTTACTTTACCTTCAGGATAAGGGTCAACGCGCGTTTCAAAGTAACGAAACAATGGCGAGAGCATGAAGAGTCCTTATGTTACTTATCAGTCGATGAATTAGTTCGGCAAAAATTGCCAGAACGGCCAGCACCAAAATAACCGCTTAAAAAATTACGCCGAGCTTCAGGTACTGCCACATCAGTCCCTCTGGAGGAGGCCAGCAGATTGGCCATCATGGGGCCAAGCCTTCTGGCACATTTTAAGCCGCTTAGCTAAAAAAAGTTGCCACCGTCTCAACCATTAACCTGCTAAGCGTCCGCCAGCTTACCACTGATGTCATCGGCTTGGGATGTCAGGAAGCGTCCAGGGCCTGTCGATCTCCATACACGCCCAATGGGTCTGCCCTCAGCCTTAAATTAATTTTTAAGGCAGCCTCTACAGACTCTAGGTAGTCAGCGTATAATGCTTGCCGCCATTAATGGCGAACTTTCTCAGGGCGGGGTGCAAGTCCCCACCGGTGGTGATGCCGTATCATATCTTGATGCGGACAAGCCCACGAGCGCTCCGCCATAGGGGGTAACCTAACGGCTGAGGACAGCAGATTCGGTGAGATTCCGGAGCCGACGGTCATAGTCCGGATAAAAGAGAAGGTTTCCTAGTGATATTACCCGTTGCGTTTCAACGCATACGGGTACTGTGCTATTGGATGCCTCATGCCCTGGTTCTGGTAAACAATCCCCATAGGATGACCATGAATCAGACCCAACCCTCCTCATCAGTTCGCGTTGCCTTTATCGAAGCGTCTTGGCATCACGATATCGTCACTCAAGCCAGAGAGGCATTCATTGCTCAACTTGCCAGCGAGCATGGCTTTTCTGCTGACCAAGTAGAGATATTCCGAGTTGCAGGGGCTTACGAAATCCCGCTTCAGGCTAAACTACTCGCCAAAACTGGCCGTTACAGCGCCATTGTGGGGGCAGGTTTTGTCATTGATGGCGGCATCTATCGGCACGAATTCGTTGCTCAAGCGGTGATTGAAGGCATGATGCAAGCGCAACTGGAAACCGAAATTCCCATTCTTTCGGTTGTGCTGACGCCCCATCATTTTCATGAACACAGCACGCACCATGATTTTTTCCATGGCCATTTCCGCGCTAAAGGCAAGGAAGCGGCAGAAGCTGTAGCGATGACGCTGAGCAATCTGCGAAGAATTCAAGCGCTAAACTAGCTTCAATGGGGCATGTTTAAGATATCGAGCGGTCTCATGATCGCTCGGTATTCAAGACCAACGATGAATATTGCGCTTACTCACTAGAACTGCTCCTCGGCCGTTTGACACATCAACCCATCAACCTCTTCCGCCATCGGAATGCTACTGGCAGCGCCGCGTTTTTGAACCGCCAGGGCAGCCGCCGCTGTTGCCCGTTGCAAGCACTGTGAAGGCTTCAGACCAGCTTGCCTAGCGGCAAGGAAGTAACCCACAAAGGTATCCCCTGCGGCCGTCGTATCAATGGCTTTTACCTTTAAAGCCGGTTGGAAAAGAGTCTCGCTGTTGCGCTGATACCAAGCCCCCTCGCTACCTAGGGTAAGCACTACCTCGACATCGCCTAGCACCTCTTTACAACGACTGAGCAAATCTGCGGCGTTCGATTCTACTGGCATCTCTAATAAAGCGGCGGCCTCTGTGCGGTTAAAGAAAAGTAGTTCACACTGCTCTAAAGGGAGTGATGCTACCTTCGCAGTCATTGGTGCAGGGTTAAATATCACTTTGCAGCCATGGCTTACTGCCAGCGGAATTAGCTGATCAAGCCCGTTACATTCGTTCTGAATAAGTATTGTGTCGCCAGGCGCGGTTTGCGCAATAAGCGCCGCCATTCTATCCTGTGTAAAACCATGATTCGCGCCTGAAAATAGCAGAATAGCGTTTTCACCACGCTCATCAATTTGAATAATCGCATGCCCGCTCGGCTCAACGGCCAACTCAATATCCTGCACACCGACACCTGCGGACTCCAACTCAGGCATCACCCAGGCGTCCACTGATGAAACGCGTCCCCAGTGACTTACCGCTCCCTTGGCACGCGCTATCGCCAATGATTGATTAACCCCCTTCCCCCCCAGACCAACACTGTATTCATTGCTTTCCAAGGTTTCACCAGGGCGAACAAAATAGGCAACACGATACGTATGATCGATATTTATGGAACCAAAGTTAAATATCATTGACTCTTCCCCTCAACAAAAAAGCCAGCCAGCATCAACGCTGACTGGCCTCGAAGAAAGACTATCTCTCGATTTATCCCTCTAGTACAAAGGGAGCTGTGTAATTATCAACGCTATCCGGCGTGATAAGGACACAGTCATACAGTTGCTTTTCACTATCCAGGCCGGTTTCTCCGGTATTGATATAGCGATCGGCAATTCTTACTGACTCTTCAGCAAAAACGGCTACCGGCTGCAGGACGGTATAGGCCAATTCACCCGAACGAACCGCATCAACCGCATCGGGTGAACCGTCAAATCCACCGACCAATACATCATCAAGCAGCCCCTCCTGCTTCAGGGCGACAATAGCACCTAAAGCCATTTCGTCGTTACCGCTGATCACGCCCTTAATATCAGGATGGGAGCGAAGCATGCTCTGCATTTTATTGCGACCTTCCGTACGATCCCAATTAGCGATATCAGAGGCTACAAGTTCAAGGTCTGGATACTGGCTTAGCACTGTCTCGTAGCCATTGGATCTTGTCGCGGCATTATTATCAGAAGGCGGGCCCTGTAACTCGATATAAGCGCCTTCACCACCCAGTTGCATTGCCCACTGTTGCGCCCCCAACGCAGCCCCTTGTGCATTATTGGATACAAGTTGTGCCTTGGCCAACCCTTGCTGATTAATCTCGGCATTAATAATAAACACCGGGATTCCTGCATCAACGGCTCTTCGCACAGCGCCAATAGAGCCATCCGCATTAGCAGGATCTAGAATGATCGCTTTAGCGCCATTGGTAATCGCCGTATCGACCTGGTTACTTTCAGTGTTGGTATCGCCGACATGAGAACTGACATTTGCTTCATAGCCCAACTCTTCTGCCGTTTGCTCAGCAATAGTGCCTTCCGTTTGCCAATAAGGATTTGACATATCATTGACAATGATAGATATAAGCCCCTTTTCCTGAGCCGTGACGGCGCCGCTAAAGAGCATCGAAACACTGGCCAGTGCTGTAAAAATTACTTTCTTGCTTTTGGGAAGCATGTTTATCACCTCATCATTATGATTGTTAGCTCTTGGTTATACAGGCCCAATCAGGCCACACTTCTAAACAAGGCTACGTCGTCAAGCAGCGCTTGCACTAGAACCTTCATTGTTAGTTTCTATCTTTTCTTTATCGGCTTTTTTCGAGGGCTTTTTGTTACCACTGTATTGCACATTATTCAGCATGACAGCGAAGACGATAACGCTGCCCGTGAATACCATCTGCCAATAAGCAGACACGCCGATGATGACCAGCCCATCGGCGAGGAAACCAATGACAAAGGCACCCAATAAAGTATTACGAATCGTGCCACGCCCCCCCATAAGCGAGGCACCGCCAATCACGACGGCCGCAATCGCGGTCAGCTCGTACGTTGTACCTGCCGTTGGCCCAGCAGAGGTCAACTGCGAGGCAAGTACAATCCCAGCTATGGCGGCGCATACCCCGGAAATAATATAGACAGATAGCTTCACTTTATTGACCGGCACCCCGGATAGCTCAGCAGCGCGTGCATTACCGCCCGTAGAGTAGACCCACCGGCCAAAAGGAGTGCGGCTAAGCGCCAACATGCAAATCGCGGCGACGCTGAAAAGGATCAAGATGCCCACGGGAATACCGAGCAGTTTATTAAAACCAAGCCACTCAAACCCTGTGTTACCCAGCGCAGGATCACCACTTAAACTATTGAACGTTAAACCATCCGTTAGCAATAGGGCAGCCCCGCGCGCAACGTACAACATACCCAGCGTGGCCACAAAAGCAGGCACCTTGAAATAGGCAACGAGCACACCATTTATAGCCCCCACTACTCCGCCTAGTAGGCAAGTAAGTACCACAACGACCCACACTGAAGGGAAGAAAGCCAAGTCAAGTGCCTCAATTTCCACCCCTTCAAGCAACATTCCCGCAAACACGCCGCTAAGAGCCAATGTAGAGCCAACCGACAAATCGATACCGCCGGTCAGAATGACAAATAACATGCCGACACCTAGTAACCCAAAAACAGCCACGTGCGAGGACATGGTTAAAAAGTTACCCGTCGAGAAATAAACCGGCGAAAGAATGGAGAAGACGATGATGATCGCAAGTAACGCAAAAAAGGCTCTTCCTTCGAGCAATATCTTAACGAAGTCAATGTTCTTTTTTCCTGCTTGTACGCCATTGTTATTGTGATGAGACATGTTAAACACCTATTTTTTAATAATCACGCGGCAACTGATTCACCCGAAGCCGCCATAATTTCATCTTTCGATACGCCAGGACCGAATTCAGCAGTGATTCGCCCTTTGCTCATCACCAGCACCCTATGCGGTATACTCAAGCACTCGCTGACTTCAGACGTTGTGAAAACTACCGCCAAACCCTGTCGCGCTCCTTGGCTCAATAACTTGAACACTTCGGCCTTGGCACCCACGTCAATGCCACGGCTTGGTTCATCGAGCATGATGACATCCGGGTCAGTCGCCAACATCTTGCCGATCACCACCTTTTGCTGATTGCCGCCGGACAACGAACCAATGCCAGCTTCGCCACCGTCTGTCTTGATGTGTACCTTATCGATCGCTGAGCCGATCATTTCTGCCTCCAGACTGGATGACGTCAGCCCTTTGTGAGTAAATGCGCGGATACTGGCTAGCGACAGATTTCTACCGACTGACAGGGTGGGAACCAATCCATCACGCTGACGATCCTCAGGTACCAGCACCAGTCCTCTCTCTATCCGCTGTGCAATGGTGTAGTGCGAGACCTCATGTGAGTTGAGCAAAATATCTCCCTGGGACTGCCGGGTTCGCCCTGCCACACACTCCAGTAACTCCGTTCTTCCAGCCCCCATCAGCCCATAAATGCAGACAATTTCGCCTGCCTTTACATCCAGCGAAAAGTCATCGACAACATAACGATCTGCAACTTTATCGTCGCCTACATACAGATTCTGAATAGAGAGCGCGCTGGCACCCAGCTCGTATCCTGTCGGCGGTGAGCCAAGATCAAAACTCTCTCCCACCATATGCCTGACAATCCACTGCAGGTCGATGTCGCAGCGCGGACCGTAAGCCGTCATGACACCATCCCGCAGCACAACGGCGTGATCGGTAATCTGTAGTGCTTCTTCCAAATGGTGAGAAATATAAACAATCGACACGCCCTTGCTCTTGAGATCCTTGACGACTTTGAAGAGCGTCTCGACTTCCGTCGCACTCAAGGCAGATGTCGGCTCATCCATAATCAAAATGCGGGAGTTCTTGGACAGCGCTCTCGCGATTTCAACGATTTGTTGCTGCCCTACTCGCAGATCTTCAACCAGGGTGAGCGGGTGGATCGGTTCATCCAGCTCCTCCATTAACAGCTCAGCCTGGCGTGCCTCTTCTTTATAGTCGACGCTGCCTCTTCCTTTAGTCAGCTCACGCCCCATAAAAATGTTGTCACGCACATTCAGGTTAGGGGCCAGGCTCAGTTCCTGATGAATAATGGTAATCCCCAAGGCTTCGGCATCCGAAGGCGAAGAAAAGCTGACACTTTCTTCTTCCAAAACAATTTCGCCCTCCGTCTGAGTAATGACGCCAGACAAGATTTTCATCAGCGTCGATTTACCCGCTCCATTTTCGCCAAAAAGCGTTGTTACCTGCCCGCGATATACATCGAAGTTCACGTCCTTGAGGGCTTGCACAGCACCGAACCGCTTTTCAATATTACGTGCAGAAAGAATTATAGGAGCTACTTCCACTGTTGATGTATCGATACTCATAGCCGCCCCTCACTCAATGATCGCTATACTCACGGGAGTAATTAGCCAGTTTTTGGGATTTATCATGGTAAAGGAACCGACGACCTCTAACGTTTTTCCAGTTAAATCTTGTCCGGAAATATCCGCAAGCACTTGACGTTTCATTTCATCATTGAGTGCTGCGCCGACATCCTGGTATTCGATTTGATTGGTGAAGTCACCAAATTGAATGTTGCCGGTTGTATCTCTCAGCGTCGTGCCATTAATGGCTGGGCCGGTTTGTACACGAATGGCAATATCTGAAGGCACATCAGCAACATCAAGGGTGTAAGTGCCCCCCTGACTCTCTACAGCAACACCTGATAATGAGACCGGCACAATATGACCGATGCTGGCGGCTACGCCGTATTTCTCACCTGCCGCACCAGCATCCTGGAGCACCTCTGGTGCCAATACCGATGCATCTACGGCGTTTTTCTCGACATACGCCTGGATCTCAGGAAAGGTTTCCTGAGCAAATTGCTGCGGTGAAAACCCCACCTCGCCCTCAAGCTCCGCAAGACTAATGACTTTGGTATCAAACGCCATGAGTGCGAACAGTACGAAAGCTAAAGTAGCTGTCACATAGACGCTTATACGCTTACCACCGGGCACCGAATTTAATGTCGCCGACATAATCACTCCGGTTATCATTGTATTTATAAATAAAAACTTTCGTAACCTACTGCTCGCCAGGTATAAGCACAACCTTTAACGCGTCAGGATCATTGCGCATCAGATCCAACCCTTGATGGAATTTATCCAACGGAAGTTTATGCGTAACAACATGATCAGTCGGAAAATCACCATTACCGATACCTTCGATCACAAGCGGATAGCAATAAGGGCCTAGATGCGCACCTAATATATCCAGTTCTTTACGATCACTGATAATGCTCCAATCGACAGTAACAGGCTCTTTGAATACGCTAAACTCGACGAAACGGCCAAGTTTACGAATCATATAAAGGCCTTGCTCTACCGACTTAACGGCACCGGTGGCCTCAATATAGATATCGCAGCCATAGCCTTCTGTTATGCTTTTCACGTAGTCAACAACATCGACTTCAGCAGGATTCAGGACAATGTCGGCTCCAAATTTTTTGGCAAGTTCTAAGCGCTTATTATTGAGATCCAGAACGACCAGTTTGGAAGGTCCGGATTTTTTGATCGCGCCGATCATTCCTAGTCCCAGAGTTCCCGCACCGGAGAGGACAACCACGTCACCCAGTTCAACCTGCGCACGCTTAACCGCATGTAACGAACACGCATAGGGTTCAATAAGAACCGCTTTTTCCATCGGAATCTCATCGGGCAGCTTGTGATTAATCGCCTCTTTGGGGAAGACCATATAGTCGGCCATACCGCCATTCACGTTATGCTGAAACCCATAGACATCGTGCTTTTCGCACATCCAGTACTGCCCACGATGACAGAATCGGCACTCCCAACAAGGCACAATTTGCTCAGAAATAACGCGATCACCGATCTCCAGGTTCTTAACGCCCTCACCCAAAGCCATCACGTGGCCAATAAACTCATGGCCTGGAATCATCGGCGCCTTGATATAGGCGGGCTGAGTCTCATCGCCCCAGAAGCTGGGGGCGCCTTCGTAGGCTTTGAGATCGCCTGCGCAGATGCCGCATGCTTCGACCTTAATCAGTACTTCACCTTCTCCCACCTTAGGCAAGTCAACCTCTTCAAGGCGATAATCACCAGGCGCGTAGGCGACGACCGCTTGCATGGTCAGTGGTAGTTCAGCGTGATTGTTGTTATCAGCGTTATGCATTGCTCACTCCTAATGCTTCTCGTGTTGTCTTTCTGCACCGGCGTTACAAAAGTTCCTGTTGTGTACATATGAATTAACTACCTTAAGGATAGCTGAGTCAATTCATAATGATGTCTTTTATTATTATACTTTAGGATTAATTAATAACTTATTGATAATAATATTTAATTTCTATTTTTGGAATTACTTGCCACAAAGAAGGAGTAGAAAAAGCAGTGAGGCGGGTATCTATATGCTCATCAATTGTTCAAATGTTCATCGAGCGTCACTATCGCCGGAATGCCCGATGAACAAACGGACGTGGAAAAAGAAATGAGAGGGGCGACAAGCAGGCTGTCTCGCTCGGCCTGTCGCATTTAGACAGCAAAGATCTCCGAGCTGTCGGGCAATGGCCATACATCACGCGCGCACTTCGCTCTGCGTCGCCTCATCGAGACGCAGAATGGTGTGGGCGTTTGTGACACTAGTGGCCAATGTATCGATAACCCCGGTACGCAGCGCCCCCAGTATGCCCACTGCTTTGGTATTCTCGCTGGCGATAGCGATAACATCTGGAATACGCGTGAGGTCCTGAATATTGAGCCCGACCACACGCCCCTGCATCTGCGTCGCCGAAGGCTGCCCGTGGATATCGATAAAGTCATAGCCCATCATATCGCCCACGGTCCCGGAGAGCCGTGCTTCAGCAATTTCCTGGGCGGAAAACCACCCCATACGCACCATATTACTGTCTTCACTCACGTCGCCGACGCCAATCAACGCCGTATCTGCGCGCCGGGCACGATCCAGTGTCTGGCGCACGGTGGAGTTTTCATACAGCGCATCCCTCACCTCACCGCTCTGCACTAACGCTGGGGCATAAAGGGTCTCACTATCACCGCCAAATCGACTCGCCAAACGCCGACAAATATGATCGGGGTTCATATGCTCCCCCGCACGTAACGACCCCCCGATCGCACATACAAAGGAAACCTTTAATGACTCCGATAGAAAAACATTATCCGCCACGGCGGCGACGTTGCGCCCCATGCCAACGGCCACGATCTGGCCATCTGTCAAGCTACGCGACAGATGGTCTGCCACCAGACTCGCGACGCCTGAGCGCTGTATGTCAGGGTCAGCATTATCCAGTGCAATCAATGCTCGCTTCAGGCCAAAGCGCCGTTTGAGCTCCTGCTCGATTTCAAGACTAACGGCAGGATGCAGGCGTACGCGAACATCCACTATCCCTTCTGCCTGCGCACGCTTGAGCAACCGCCCTATTCGCACGCGCGAATGCCCAAGCCTATTAGCGATCGCTTCCTGCGTTTCCCCCTGCACATAGTAGAGCGTTGAAATCTCCGTCATTAAGTCTATATCTGCGGCGTCTTGACCATTCATCCTCGGCATCCAGGGGTTGTTGAAAGGCATGTATCATGTCAGTTTGCCTGACACTTTTTCAACACAGGAATCAGCGCCTGAATAATCAGCGCCAATGAAACCGAACCGGCATCAGGCGTACCCAAGCTTTTTTCAGCCAGTGGACGCGCGCGCCCAACCCGGGGAGTAAGCTCCGCTGTGGCCTTGGCCGCTTCACTTGCCACGCGTGCCGCGTATTCCCAGCAAGCTACTGCTCCCCGACCGCTCTCAGCCTCCTGCGATAGCGCATCGGCAAACGGCACCAACACATCGACCAAGGTTTTATCGCCCACCGTCGCCTTGCCGAATGCCATTACCTGCTGACGGCCCCCCAAAACGCCAGCAGCGAGACGCTGACTGGAAAGCGACTGCTCATTGCCAAGCGACTCCCCCATCGCTTTTAAGATAACCCGCCAGATAGCACCAGAGGTGCCACCCGCTTTATCCGACCAGCGCTGACCCGCCCAATGAAGCACTGTCTCCGCACCTGCTCCGCCATTCAGAGCCTCTCTGGCAGCTTCAAGCGCAGCCTGACTGCCGCGCTGCATACCAATACCGTGATCGCCATCGCCAGCCACCGCATCAATCTGGCCCAGCATTTCGCAATTTTCATCGACAGTACTGGCGAGCACTTCGAGTGCTTCCACAACGCCGCAGGCCAATTGTCGCGAGGCATCACTAGCCTCTGGAATCTCATCTTGAGTAACCACTTCAACTTCTGCCGGATCCAGCGCCTGTGCTGGGGTCACACTGCCTTTTCGATAGCCCGGCGCATCCGCCGCAGCGGTCCACAACGGCTCCATGTTCTTATCAAGCCAAAACAACGTCAGCGAAACCCCGGCCATATCAAGACTGGTCACCAGCTCGCCCACATCCGGCTCTACGATGATAACGCCAGCTTCCTGCAGCAACTCGTCAACTTTGCGATAAATAACGAACAGCTCTTCATACTTGACGGTACCCAAGCCATTGAGTATTGGCGCCACCCGCGCCCCTTTGACGCTGATACCTTCTGGAACTTCTTCCAACAACCGGTCGACAAGAATCTTGGCCAACCCGTCCGCAGAAGGGATATCGGTCTCACTAATGCCCGGCTCACCGTGAATTCCCAGCCCGATGGCCATTCTTCCTTTGGGGACATGAAAGAGCGAATCAGTTGCCCCAGGTAACGTGCACCCCTCAAATGCCACACCAAAAGAGCGTGTGCAGCGATTTGCCTCCTTCGCCACTCGAACCACTTCTTCCAATGATGATCCATTTTCTGCGGCAGCGGAGGCAGCTTTAAAGACGGTTAAATCCCCTGCGATGCCCCGGCGCTTATCGAATTCGTCCAAGGGTGCGCTCGCCACATCATCCGTCACTAATACAATTTCACAGGGAATACCTTCAGCGATTAAACGCTCACGCGCCTCACCAAAATGCAGTACATCCCCCGCATAATTACCAAAGGAAAGCAGTACACCACCGCCGTTGTTAGCGGCTTTGGCGACAGAATAAACTTGTTGTGCAGAAGGCGAGCAAAACAGGTTACCCATGACGGCGCCGTGTGCTAATCCTTGCCCGACCAATCCCGCGAAGGTTGGGTAGTGGCCACTGCCACCCCCGATGACAACCGCGACAGTATCCGGCTGACTACGCGTGCTGCGCACAACACCTCCCGGCACCGCCATCAGCTTGTCACGATTGGCAGCTACCAAGCCTAACCGGGCTTCTTCAGGGAAATCATTCGGGTCATTAAATAGGCGTGTCATTGTTATATCCTCCGAAGCGAGGACAAACTGCGTTATCACAGCTTGCTTGGCGTTGTTGTTACTATGTGGTTATAAATCAGTACCGACGAATGCCGCGACTTAGGCTTACCGGGCATGCAGCCGAGATTCATACTCTGCAATCCTTGCTATTTTTAATTCAGATGGCCCACCTGAAAACGTACTGCCCAAAAAGGTCGATACAATCGACTTGGCGAGTTCGTGCCCGACTACTCTCCCCCCCAGTGTGACGATCTGCGCATCATTACTGGTCCTAGCCTTAGCTGCCGAATAAGTATCATGCGCCTGTGCAGCGCGGATGCCGGGTACCTTATTGGCAGAAATAGCCACCCCGATTCCCGTCCCACATACCAGCACGGCCCGATCGAAGCGACCTTCCTTAATCGCCGTGGCCACCTCAAAGGCAACATCGGGATACAGCACCGGTTCTGCATTAAAAGTACCAAAATCCTCGACTTCATAGCCTAGCTCACGGACATGGCCAATGAGAATTTCTTTCAGCTCGTAAGCCGCCTCATCACCGCCAATCGCGACTTTAAGAGAATGTGTCACATTGGGCATTCATGCTCTCCCTTCCAGAAAATAGAAACGTGAACGACTGACAGTGATAAGCACCACTTCACAGCTACCAATCGTCTACTGACGCTATTCAATTTATCACCTACCTATCATTTGTAAACACATTGATCATAAGATCATGGCTTTCTAAGTACGGAAGGAAGGGCTGTTAAATGGCAAAAAATACGCAAACAACTGTTTTTAAATGAAAATAAAACAAACAACGCTGACAAAACAAAGAGTTATACTTTTGTTTGATAGCCGTAACACGGGTACTCCTAGCGACTGGATTTGACTAAATCGCCAAAAATGATCAATCATTTGATCGAATACCGTTCATTTTTTAAGGAGAGTCGACTATGTCGCTTCTGGATGGATTACGCGAACACTCACTGGTCGTGGCCGACACGGGCGACCTGGATGCCATAAAGCGCTATCAACCACAGGACGCCACCACTAACCCCTCTTTGATACTCAAGGCCTTCGAGCTGCCTCGTTATCAAGAGATGATCGATAGAGTGCTCGCTGAATCATGTCGTGATGAGAACGACCCAAGCCGAATAGTTGACCAGCTTTCAGTGGCGATCGGCGGGCAAATTGCCAACGTGATACCTGGACGAATATCAACAGAGGTGTCCGCACACCTCTCTTTTGATACCCAAGCCAGTATCCACAAGGCCCACGAACTGATTGAGCGCTACGAGAAACTGGGGATTAGCCGCAACCGCGTGCTGATCAAGCTTGCGTCTACATGGGAAGGAATCCGTGCGGCTGAGCAACTCGAGCGCGAGGGGATCAATTGCAACTTGACACTCTTGTTCAGCGATGCCCAAGCGCAGGCCTGCTTTGATGCAGGGGTATATCTGATCTCGCCCTTCGTTGGACGCGTTAGCGATTGGTACCAAAAGGCGACAGGTAAGCAGTTCACGCCAGAAGAAGACCCTGGCGTGCTATTCGTAAAAGGGATTTGCGAGAGGGCTGCCGCTGGTCGTTACGACACAGTCGTTATGGGGGCAAGTTTCCGTACCATCGATCAGGTCCTGGCGTTGGCGGGCTGCCATCGCCTGACCATTTCTCCCGCACTGCTAGAGCAGCTTGATAGCGTGGAGGGAGAAGTGGCCTCCAACATCCAACCACAATCTGTCACCCACGAACCAACCACTCCACTATCAGAAGCCGCGTTTCGTTGGCAGCACAACCAAGATGCCATGGCCAACGAGATGCTGGCTGACGGGATCCGCCGCTTCGCCGACGACCAACAAACATTGGAGTCGCTGATCACGCAACGCCTGGCTGCTCGCGCCTGACGACAAGCTGTTTAATATAGCAAGCTACCCAATATAACAACCTACCCAACATAACAACCAAGGTACCACTGATATGAATAACCGTTTTGAGCTGGCCAACGCCATTCGCGCCCTTTCCATGGATGCCGTCCAGAAGGCCAAGTCCGGCCATCCGGGCGCGCCCATGGGGATGGCGGATATTGCCGAAGTGCTGTGGAATGACCACCTCAAGCACAACCCCGAAGACCCCAAATGGACCGATCGTGACCGGTTCGTGCTGTCCAACGGGCACGGTTCCATGCTGCTCTATTCGCTCCTCCACCTGACCGGTTACGAGCTCAGCCTGGAACAGCTGCAGAACTTCCGCCAGCTGCATTCACCGACCGCCGGGCACCCGGAATATGGCTACGCGCCGGGCATTGAAACCACCACCGGCCCGTTGGGGCAGGGCTTTGCCAACGCCGTGGGCTTTGCCATCGCGGAAAAAACCCTGGCGGCACAATTCAACCGGCCTGGTCACACCATCGTCGACCACCACACCTGGTGCTTCCTGGGTGACGGTTGCTTGATGGAGGGCATTTCCCACGAAGCGGCGTCGCTGGCGGGCACTCAGCAGCTCGGCAAGCTGATTGCGGTGTATGACGATAACGGCATCTCCATCGACGGCGAAGTAAAAGGCTGGTTTACCGACGATACCGCCAAGCGCTTTGAGGCGTACGGTTGGCACGTGGTGCCCAATGTGGATGGCCACAAGCCGGAAGAGGTCAACGCGGCCATTGAACTGGCCAAAAGCCACGATGACCAACCCAGCCTGATCATCTGCAAAACCATCATCGGCTTCGGTGCCCCTAACAAGCAGGGCAAGGAAGAAGCCCATGGGGCGGCACTGGGGGATGACGAAGTGGCGGCTGCGCGCGAGCAGCTGGGCTGGCCCCATGCGCCCTTCCACATCCCGGAGCCGATTTATTCGGCCTGGGATGCCCGCGAGGCCGGTCGCGCACGCCAGCAGGCGTGGAATGCCCGGTTTGAGCGCTACGCGGAGGCGTTCCCCGCCGAAGCACGCGAATTCCAGCGCCGTATGAAGGCGCAGCTGCCTGCGGAACTGCCCACCGAAGCGCTGCTTGAGCAAGCCCAGGAAAAGGGCGACAGCATTGCCTCACGCAAGGCCTCCTTTGAAACGTTGAACGTGATCGGCCCGCAGATGCCGGAGCTATTGGGCGGCAGTGCCGACCTGGCCCCGTCGAACCTGACGTTCTGGAACGGCGCCAAAGCGATCACGCCGGAAGACGCCAGTGGAAACTACCTGCACTATGGCGTGCGCGAGTTTGGCATGGGCGCGGTCATGAACGGGATTGGCCTGCACGGCGGTTTTGTACCGTTCGGAGCGACCTTCCTGATCTTCATGGAGTACATGCGTAACTCAGTGCGCATGGCGTCGTTGATGGGGCAGCAGGCGATTTATGTCTTCACCCATGACTCCATCGGCCTGGGCGAAGATGGCCCGACCCACCAGCCGATCGAGCAACTGACCAGTCTGCGCACCACGCCCAACCTGAACACCTGGCGCCCCTGCGATGCGGTGGAAACCGTGGCCGCCTGGGACGCCGCCCTCAAACGCCACTCAGGCCCCACCGCGCTGGTTCTCTCGCGCCAGGGCCTGCCCCATCAGCCGCGCACCAAGGCACAGCTGGCATCGATTCAAAACGGGGCGTACGTGCTTAAAGACCCTGTTCTCAAGGACAGTGAAGGCACGCCCGTAACGCCCGAGCTGATTCTGATTGCCACCGGCTCAGAGGTGTCGTTGGCGATGGACGCCGCCGCCGAGCTCGAACAGCAGGGCAAGGCCGTCCGCGTGGTGTCCATGCCCTCGGCCTACCGCTTTAACGGCCAGGATGCCGAGTACCGTGAAAGCGTACTGCCCAAGGCGGTGACCAAGCGTATCGCCATCGAAGCCGGGCATGCGGACTACTGGTACAAGTACGTGGGCCTGGATGGCCGTGTGATCGGCATGACCACCTACGGCGAGTCAGCCCCCGCAGGCGACCTGTTCAAGCACTTTGGCTTTACTGTCGAGAATGTCGTCAAACAGGCCAATGAGCTACTCGGCTAGGCCTTGATCGCATTGCAACGGCTCCTCAAGCTGATTCAAAGCCAGAGGAGCCTTTCATTGCGGGATCAGTAAGGCTGCGGAATCTCGCCATCATCATCGTCGTCATCGCGCATGCGCGCCTGGCGTTCGGCTTCTTCCTCTTTGGCGTCATCAATGACTTCCATCAGTTCATCCACGTCGGCGATATGGGTATCAAAGTCGAAATGACCGGTGAGCTTGCTGTCGGGGTGCAGCTCGCCGGATTCGTACAGTGCCCACATTTCTTTGCCGTAATGGGTGTCGAGAAGCGCGGGTGCATACTGGCCGAAGTAGTTGCGCATGTTATCCACATCGCGATACAGCATCGCCGCGGCGCTGTTATTACCGGCGGCGTCAACGGCCTGGGGCAGGTCGATAATCACCGGGCCATGGGCATCCACCAGCACATTGAACTCCGACAGATCGCCGTGGATCAAACCGGCGCACAGCATGCGCACCACGTCCTGAATCACCTTCGCGAAGTAGGCCTCTGCCTGCTCCGGCGTCAAGGTGACTTCATCCAGGCGTGGGGCCACGTTGCCGTCGGCGTCGGTGATCATTTCCATCAGCAGGACGCCATCCACAAAGCCGTGGGGCTCGGGTACCCTTACGCCTGCACCGGCCAGCCGGTAAAGCGCATCGACTTCCGCGTTGAGCCAGGCCTGCTCCTGCTCTTTCTGGCCGTAACGGGTTTTCTTGGACATTGCTCTGGCGCGGCGGGTGTTACGCTCTTTACGTCCTTCCTGGTACTGGGCCGCCTGCTTGAAGCTACGCTGCTTGGCTTCTTTGAAGACCTTCGCGCAGCGCTCCTCTTCGCCGCAGCGCACCACATAGACCTGGGCTTCCTTACCGCTCATCAATTGCATCAGTACTTCGTCGATCATGCCGTCATCGACCAAGGGCTGTAATCGTTTAGGAATTTTCATGGGTCGCTGCGTTGGCTCCTTTTCAGTTCACGCTCAAATAGACACTTAATGGCGAATGCGACGGACGCGAAAGGCTCGCCCTTTCAACTTATCACGCTCAAGCTTTGCCTGGGCCTGCTGAACTCTGTCCCGCTCAACCGCCACGTAGGCGCTGCGAGCAAGCACTTTTATCTTGCCTACCTGGTCACCGCGCAAGCCGCCTTCACTGGTCAGTGCACCCAAAATATCGCCGGGACGCAACTTGTCTTTCTTGCCGCCGGCCAGTTGCAGGGTGGCCATGGGCGGCTCGAACGGCAAAGCGTTTGTTGCCTTGGGCAGCGGTTCGGTGGTCAGGGTTTCACCCAACACGTCGGCCAGCTTTTCCAGCCGGTAGGTTTCCTTGGGGGTTACCAGGGTGCAGGCAATGCCGCTCGCCCCAGCCCGCCCGGTGCGACCCACGCGGTGGACGTGGACGTCCAGCTCACGGGCGATCTGGTAGTTGAACACCGCATCCAGTTGGGCGATATCCAAGCCACGGGCCGCCACGTCGGTGGCGACCAAGATAGACGCGCTTTGATTGGCAAACAAGACAAGCAGCCGGTCGCGGTCTTTCTGCTCCAGGTCGCCGTGCAGCGCGACCGCGCTAAAACCGGCATCTACCAACTGGTCGGCCACCGCCTGAGTCTCGCGCTTGGTATTGCAGAACACCACGCTGGTGGTCGGCCGGTTAACCAACAGAAGCTGTTTGAGTGCCGCAAAGCGGGCGTCTTCGCTCGCGACCTGGTAGAAATGCTGGTCGATGGTGGTGGCATCATGAACCTCTGCCACCTTGACCGTCACCGGGTCCTGCATCACGCCGCGCGTCATCGCCGCCAGCCCGCCGGATACCTGCTCGTCCGGGAAGGTGGCGCTAAACAGCAGCGTCTGGCGGTCGGCCGGGGTGTCGGCAATGATGGCGTCGATCGTTTCCTGAAAGCCCATATCCAGCATGCGGTCGGCTTCATCCAGCACCAGGGTCGTTAGCGAGCCAAGCGTCAGAGAGCCTTTGCGCAAGTGCTCGTCAATGCGCCCCGGCGTGCCCACCACGATATGCGCGCCGTGGTCCAACGATGAAAGCTGTGGCCCCAGCGGCGCTCCCCCGCACAGTGTGAGGATTTTCACGTTGGGCATTGCTCGGGCCAGGCGGCGTAGTTCCTCAGCCACCTGATCAGCAAGCTCCCGGGTGGGGCACAGCACCAGCCCCTGAACGGCAAACGCCTCGACGCGCAGCTCGGCCAGCAATGCCAGCCCAAAGGCGGCGGTTTTACCCGAGCCAGTTTTGGCCTGGGCCATGACATCGCGACCAGCCAGCATGGGCGGCAGGCTTTGTGCCTGAACCGGCGTCATGTGGTGATAACCCAGGGAGTCGAGATTACTGGCGAGTGCGCTTGGCAGCGCCAGAGAAGCAAAAGAAGTGTCGGACACGGAAAATTCCTGAAGGGGCGAAAATACCCCGCTAAGCATGAGCGGCCTTAATGCCTCGCACCATACCAGAAAGCGCCCCTTCGCGCCCTGTTGTCATGCCAGGATAGGAGCCAGTTGCGCTTGGCTGAGTGCTTGCAGATCCTTGGGCGCCAGCTCGATTTCAAGCCCCCGCCTTCCAGCGCTGACATAAATCGTGGCGAACGCGTCGGCAGAGCAATCGATAAAGGTGGCCAAGCGCTTTTTCTGCCCCAGCGGGCTGACACCGCCCAGCACATACCCCGTTGTGCGTTGCACTTCATCGGGTTGCGCCATGGCGGCTTTTTTGGCGCCGGCGGCTTTGGCGATCTGTTTCAGGTTCAACTGCCCGGTGACGGGCACAATGCCCACCGCCAGCTGCTTGCCATCCAGCTTGACGACCAGGGTCTTGAATACCTGTTCAGCGGCAACGCCCAGCTTCTCGGCCGCTTCCAAACCGTAGGACTCGGCTGCTGGGTCGTGGTGGTATTCATGGACTTGAAAGTCAATGCCTGCGTGTTTTGCACTGTTTATCGCCGGTGTCATGGAAATCTCTTGGTCAACGACTTGCCATCTGGAAACAGGGTTGCTTGCTGCTACGCTTAATAGCGTGACACACCAAAGGAAGTCAACCGACAGGAGTCCATGATGCCAGCGACATCGAAAGCACAGCAAAAAGCCGCGGGGGCAGCACTTTCTGCAAAACGAGGAGAAACCAATGCCAGCGAGCTGGTAGGCGCCTCCAAGGAGATGTACGAAACAATGGACGAGGATGAGCTTGAAGAAATGGCTAGCACCAAGCGAAAAGGCAAACCCCAGAAGAAAAACGACGACTAAGGAACGCCAACTCGACAATGTTACACAAGCAGAACACCTAGCGGCGGCGTCATCGACGTATCATGCCTGAAGGCACTCGTTCCGCGTCGACATCGTTCGTTGAAATAGATTTATTGGCAAAAAACGCCAATGCCTTCCAAGCTATTAAAAAGCGCTAAATAAGGAGGTACCAGGACACGCCATCTTAACGACACAGGCAAGTGTCATTAGGACGTAAGACGCACCTGCCAGTGTCGACGTTGCCGTCAACCACGGAGTGAATGCCACGATGGTACGACTCGATAAGAAAGCAACCAGGCTTTACGTTTTGGACACCAATGTCCTGATCCATGACCCCGCCGCGCTCTACAACTTTGACGAGCACGATGTTGTTATTCCCATGACCGTCCTTGAGGAGTTGGATAAGCACAAAAACGGTATCCGCGAAATCGCCCGTACAGCGCGCCAGATAAGCCGTACGCTTTCAGACCTCACCAGCCAAGTCACCTTCGACGAAATTCAAAGCGGCATCCCGATTCCACGCATCACCGGCGAATCCGGCAAGCTGCACTTTCTTTGCTACCGTGACCTCAAACCCTTTGATTCCCTGGACGACAGCCCCGATAACCGTATTCTCGCCGAAACCTGTCGGCTACGCGAAGAACGCCCCGATGCCTCGGTGATCCTGATCACCAAGGATATCAACCTGCGGGTCAAGGCGGCGGCGTTGAAAGTCCCTGTTGAGGACTACCTGAATGATCGCGCGTTTGACGACAGCGACGCGATGATCGAAGGTGCCCAGGTATACACCTCTGCAGGCCCGCACGGCGCCTCGCTTTGGGAAGCGCTGAACGTGGACGTGACCGTCGAACGCATCGACCATCACACCTTCTATCAACTAAGTGGCGACATGCCGCGTCACTGGCATGTGGGGATGCTGGTGTCGGATAGCGAAAACGGTGCTGAATTCGAAGCGATCGTCCGCGAGCTGGGACCTTCCTCGGCACGGCTTCAGCTGCTTACCAACTACCGCCACCATGCGGGCGTCTGGGGGGTTCACGCCCACGATAGCCGACAGAACTTCACCCTTAACCTGCTGATGGACCCGGAGATTGACCTGGTTACCATCGCCGGTAACGCGGGCACCGGCAAAACCTTCATGACCCTGGCCGCCGCGTTTCAGCAAACCCTGGACCAGAAACAGTTCGAACGCATTGTGTTTACCCGAGCGCCGATTCCCATGGGTGAGGATATCGGCTTTCTACCCGGCACCGAGGAGGAAAAAATGTCGCCGTGGATGGGCGCCTTCCACGACAACATGGACAACCTGTTGCGTAATGATGAAGGCGAGTCCACCTGGGATAACGGCGCCACCCGACAGCTGATCGGCTCACGAGTGCAGATCCGCGCACCGAGCTTCATGCGCGGACGTACCCTCAACGATACCTTCCTGATCATCGACGAGGCGCAAAACTTTACCCCCAAGCAGCTGAAATCCCTGGTCACCCGGGCCGGGCGCAATACCAAGATCGTCTGTCTGGGTAACGTCGGGCAGATCGACACCCCTTACCTGACCGCCAATACCTGCGGCATGGCCGCCGTGGTAGAGCGATTCCGCGACTGGCCCCATGCCGGGCATATCACGCTGAAAAGCGTCGAACGTTCACGCCTGGCCCTGGCCGCCGAAGAACTCCTGTAAACCTTTCAACCCAAGCCCGCCTCCTGCCCCACGGCAGGAGGCGGCGTGCATCAAATCAGTTGTCGCGTGGATTGTCCCGCGGCGTCTGGGTGTCGTCCTCTTCGTGCCACGGATGCTGACGGCCCAGGGTGTCGGCAGCGTAGGCCTCGCGCTCTCCCAGTGGGCGGTCCTTGCCAATGGTCGTGTCCTGGCGTGTCTGGCGTTCCAGCTCGCAGTTGATTTCGGCTCCCAGCAACACCACAAACGCCGAGAGCAAAAACCACAGCATCAACACCACCACGGCCCCCAGGGAGCCGTACAGCTCGCTGAAGTTGGAGAAGTAGCGCACGTAAAGCGATAGCCCGCCCGACCCCAACAGCCAAAGCAGGGTTGCCACCATGGTACCGACGCTCAGCCACTCCCATTTGGCGGCACGCCGATAGGGCGCAAAACGATAAAGCAGCGCGATGACAGCACTCATCATCACCAGCAAGGCCGGCCAGCGCATGAAATCGATGATCCGGTCCAGGGGGGTAACAACCGCCAATGCATCGACCAGCATCGGCACCAGGCCTATGAACCCCAGCGTCAGAAGCGTCATGCCAATCATGCCGAACGTCATGGTGGTCACCAGCACTGCCAAGCGCCAAACGCTGCGTTGCTCCTGTTCGCCATACACCACGTTCAACCCCACGATCAGGCCACTGACCCCTTTGGAGGCGATATACATGGCAATCAACAGGCTCACCAGCGCCGCCATTTCATTACTCGACCCAACGCTATCCACCACGTCCTGGGCCTGGTTGTCGATCAGCTCGGCCGCCTCGGGGGGCATCAATCGGATGAGGTTGTAAAGTTGCTGGCTTGCTTCATTCGGATCGAAAAACAGCCCCCAGAGGGAGATCACCGCCGCAATGGTCGGAAACAACGCAAGCAGCGCGTAGAAGGCAACCCCCGCAGCCAGAAGCATGATGCGGTCACGACGTGCCGAGCGCAAAACACGCCAGACGATGTCTTGCCAGCCTGGCTTGGGAATTTCGTTGGGGAGTTCGGCTTGGCGGCCACGCGAGGGTCGAAACATGCGCCTACTCCTGAAATAACGCTTACCAGCACAGCGTCAATGTTTTAATTAGCTGCTCAGGCGCTGTAAAAGCCAGCGCCCGATATCGCTTACCTGCTGGGGACAGAGCGAGTGGGCCATGGAGTACTGCCGGTAATTGACGGCATAGCCCAGGCTCGTTAAGCGGTCAGCGCCGCTTTTGCCCAAGCTTTCCGGCACGATGGGGTCGAAGCTGCCGTGCTGAACCTCTATGGGAATCTGGCGATTGGCTTCGGCCAGTTCAATGCTGTCGGCGGTGGCGAAGTAGGTCGACATTGCCAGGAGCCCGCCAAGCGGCTCGGGGAATGACAGCGCGGCATGATAAGCAACGGCGCCGCCCTGGGAAAATCCCGCTACAATAATCCGCTGGCTATCGATACCCTGGTCAATCTGCTCATGAATCAGCGTTTGAATACGCTTGGCCGAGACCTTCAGCTGTGCTTCATCGACTCGGCGGCCCAAATCCATCGCCAGGATATCGTACCAGGCAGGCATCACCATTCCACCGTTGATGGTCACCGGCAAGCGGGGCGCGTGAGGCATGATAAAGCGCACACTGGCGCTGGTCGGCAAGCCCAGCGCGGGAACTAAAGGTTCAAAATCATGCCCGTCGGCACCTAAACCATGCAATATGAACACACACGCATCGGCGGGTTTACCGCTTTTCGGCTCGATAATGAGTTCGCCAGGCGCTGTCATGATGATTCATCCCTTACTTAAAAAAACCTCACCCTAGCGCAAAGCAACGTCTGGGGCGAGTAATGTGGCGATTTTTCATACGCATACAAAAAACCCCGCATGAGCGGGGTTTTTCAGCACATCAGCTATCGGCTGATGGCACACATCATCGTTCTGAATTACAGAACTTTGATGTTGGAAGCCTGAAGGCCTTTTTTACCCTGGGTAACGTCGAAGGAAACCTTCTGACCGTCTTGCAGAGTTTTGAAGCCGTCAGCCTGAATTTCGGAGAAATGCGCGAACAGGTCGTCGCCGTTGTCGTCCGGAGAAATGAAGCCGAAGCCTTTAGTGTCGTTAAACCACTTAACGGTACCAGTTGCCATGATCGAAATCCTCGATAAAGCGTATTTAAAGCCGGGTAATACCCGAGTTGCAGTGGGTAGAACAAGAAACTTTCACCAGACTCAACGCTTGCGGCGCTTCGATACTGCTGACAACGTTCGACTTGCTAACCTACTGCCCAGAAGAATGCGCCTTGTTTCAGCACACGTCAATACTATCGCGTAAAAAAGTGTCAGTAAGATGACGGCGCCGCTAATATCCACCCTGCGGCTTTTTCAGCGATCATCAGCGTCGGTGAATTCGTGTTGCCGCTGGTGATCGTCGGCATCACGCTGGCGTCCGCCACGCGCAGGCCAGTGACACCACGGACGCGCAACTGGCTATCGACAACCGCCATGGGGTCGTCGTCCCGCCCCATCCGCGCGGTGCCCACCGGATGAAAAATCGTCGTGCCAATATCGCCTGCCAGCCGCGCCAGCTCGTCGTCGCTCTGGTACTCGAGGCCCGGTTTTACTTCTTCAGGCTGATACTTGGCAAAGGCCGGCTGCTCGGCAATTCTGCGCGTCACCCGCAGCGAATCGGCCGCCACCTTGCGATCTTCTGGTGTACTCAGGTAATTCGGTGCTATCGCCGGTGCCTGGCGCGGGTCGCGGCTTTTAATCCTGACCGACCCGCGGCTGCTGGGATTCAGGTTACACACGCTCGCAGTGATCGCAGAGTACGGGTGTAGCGGCTGACCAAATGCTTCCAGGCTTAATGGCTGAACGTGGTACTGGATATTGGCGTAGTCGTACTCCTCGGAGCTGCGCGTAAAGATGCACAGCTGGGAGGGCGCCATACTCATGGGCCCGGTCCGTTTAAGGGCATACTCCAGGGCAATTTTCGCCTTGCCTACCAGTGAGCTGGCTAAGGTGTTGAGTGTTTTACCGCCCTGCACCTTATACACCGAGCGGATTTGCAGGTGATCCTGCAGATTTTCACCCACGCCAGGCAAGGGACTCACCACCTCGATACCATGCTCGGCCAGCAGGTCGGCGGGACCTATGCCGGAGAGCTGTAACAACTGAGGCGAACCAATCGACCCGGCAGAGAGGATCACTTCCTGCTGAGCCTTCACGCGCAGCGTTTCACCGTTGCGCACCACTTCGGCCCCCACACAGCGTGGCGTTGTGCCATCGTTAGCAAATAAGAGTTGATTGACATGGGTCGAGTGCCAAACGGTCAAGTTATGACGCTGTCGCACCGGCTTCAAAAACGCTTTTGACGTATTCCAACGCCAGCCGGCGCGCTGGTTGACCTCGAAGTAGTCCACCCCTTCGTTGTCGCCGCGATTAAAGTCGCGTGTCCGGGGAACACCCGACTGTGCCGCTGCTTCAGCAAAATCATCCAGCACTTGCCAGCTTAGCCGCTGCTTTTCCACTCGCCATTCACCGCCGTGGCCATGGAAGTCGCGGTGCTCGGCATCGGCATCGCCGCCTTCATCCAGGCGATGATGGTGTTCGTGCTTGATAAAATCAGGCAGACAGTTTTCCCAGCGCCAGGCATCGTCGCCGGTCACCTCGGCCCAGTGGTTATAATCCCGCGCCTGGCCGCGCACATACAGCATGCCGTTGATGCTCGAACAGCCGCCCAGGGTCTTGCCCCGAGGGTAAATCAGCGAGCGACCGTTGAGCCCTTTATCCGGCTCGGTGCGGAACATCCAGTCAGTGCGCGGATTATTGATGCAGTAAAGGTAACCCACCGGAATATGAATCCAGTGATAGTTATCGCGCCCGCCCGCCTCGATCAGTAGCACCCGATGATCGGGGTTGGCGCTCAATCGATTGGCCAGCAGGCACCCGGCGGTGCCTGCCCCCACGACAATGAAGTCAAAGGTGTTGTTCGTTGTATCGGTCATGAGCTGGCTCCCGCAACGCGTCGGCGTTTACTTGGCGGTGGGCATGACAAAGTCTGCGCCACCATCGATCGAGTCGGACCAGCGCTGCATGATCGACTTCTGCTTGGTGTAGAAGCGCACGCCTTCCTCGCCGTAGGCATGGGTATCGCCAAACAACGAACGTTTCCAGCCGCCGAAGCCGTGCCAGGCCATGGGCACCGGGATGGGCACGTTGATACCCACCATGCCCACCTGTATGCGGCGACCAAACTCCCGCGCCACGCTGCCGCTTTCGGTAAAGCAGCTGACGCCGTTGCCGAACTCATGGTCGTTGATCAATTGAATGGCAGTCGCCGCATCGGGAACCCGCACGCAGACCAGTACCGGGCCGAAAATTTCTTCTTTGTAGATCGTCATGTCCGGGGTGACATGGTCAAACAGCGTACCGCCCATCCAGAAACCGTCTGCGCAGCCGTCGCCGGTCTGGGAAGCGTCAAACTCACGCCCGTCAACCAGCAGCTCAGCCCCTTCGGCCACGCCCTTGTCGATGTAGCCGGTAATGCGTTGGTGCGCTTCGCGGGTCACAATCGGGCCCATTTCGGCGTCCAGTTGCATACCGTTTTTCACTTTGAGCGACTTGGCGCGTTCCGCAAGCGCTGGCATGATCTTGTCGGCCACATCGCCCACCAAGACGGCCACGCTGATCGCCATGCAGCGCTCCCCTGCGGAGCCATAGGCGGCGCCGACCAGGGCATCAACGGCTTTATCCAGATGTGCATCGGGCATCACGACCATATGGTTTTTCGCCCCACCGAGCGCCTGGACGCGTTTCCCGTGTCGAGCGCCACGCTCGTAAATCAGGTTGGCAATGGGCGTCGAGCCGACAAACGACAGTGCCTTGACCTCGGGGTGATCCAGCAGTTGCTCGACCGCGTCCTTACCGCCCTGCACCACGTTGAACACGCCGTCGGGCAAACCGGCCTGCTTGAGCAGGTCGGCAATCATCAACGAAGCGCTGGGGTCCAGCGGGCTCGGCTTGAGGATAAAGGTATTCCCCGTCGCAATGGCCACAGGAAACATCCACATGGGCACCATGACCGGGAAGTTGAACGGCGTAATCCCCGCCACCACACCAAGCGGCTGGCGTACCGTCCAGTTATCGATGCCGGTGCTCACCTGTTCGGTGTAGTCGCCCTTCATCAGTTGGGGAATACCGCAGGCAAACTCGACGATATCGATACCCCGGGCCACTTCACCCTGGGCATCGGTAAACACCTTGCCGTGCTCTTTGGTGATCGCCTCGGCCAAGGCGTCCTTATTGGCGTTGAGCAACTCCAGGAACTTGAACATCACCCGCGCCCGGCGTATCGGCGGCGTATCGGCCCAGGCAGGAAACGCGGCCTGGGCGGCCTCCACGGCGGCGTTTACATCGTGCTCACCGGCCAACGACACCCGCCCGCTCACCTGGCCCGTCGCGGGGTTGAATACGTCCTGGGCATCACCCGTGCCCTGGCTTACCTGGCCGTTAATAAAATGCTGGATAGTGGTCGTCGTTGTCGCGGTGGTCATTGAAGTAACCTTTATAAGTGTCGTGATAGTTAAAATGGCGATAACACCAGATTAACCGCCTAACAGAGGCGATCAATTGAGTAATTCTTAACCACGATATAAGCTTTGCTAATAACAACACGCTTAAGGAAGGTTGCCCATGCAGGAATACGCCTCACTACGGGCGTTCGTGGCGGTTGCCCGCGCTGGTAGCGTGTCACGCGCCGCCGAACAACTGCACCTCACCCAGCCCGCTGTAAGCCTAAAGTTGAAGCAGCTTCAAGCCAGCCTGGGGCTCACCCTGTTCAGCCGACGCCCTCAAGGCCTGAGCCTGACCGCCGACGGGCTTGCCCTTCTGTCGGCCGCCGAAAAGGCGCTGGCCAGTGCCAGCGCCTTTGAACAGACCGCCAGCGCCCTGCACAGCACACTGCGTGGCAAATTGACCATTGGCACCATCGTCGACCCGGAGTTTATTCGCCTGGGGGCCTTTCTGAGCCGCCTGATGCTCAGGGCGCCACAGCTTGAAACCGAGCTGCACCACGGCATGAGCGGCCGCGTACTGACGCGCATTGAGAAGGGCGAGCTGGACGTGGGCTTTTACCTGGCGCCCCCGGGTGAAGGCACCGGCCACTCGGCGCTGGCCTGGCGAGAGCTGACCCAGTTTGACTATCACGTGATTGCCCCCGCCGGCTGGGAGGCGCGACTTGCGGATACGCGTTGGGCGTCGCTGGCCCGCCTACCCTGGATTGTCACGCCCCCCGATTCCGTCCACTACCGGCTTCTTCAGCATCGCCTGGCCGACGGCGGCATCACGCCAAACCGCGTCGCCCAGGTCGACCAGGAAGCCTGCATGCTCGACCTTGTACGCGCTGGCGTGGGCCTTAGCCTGGCGCGTGATGCCCTGGCCATGGCTGAGCGTCAGGAGAGCGGCCTGGCCGTGGCCGACCAGGTTCGCCTGCCCTGTTCGCTGGGCCTTATCTGGCGACATGATCGTGCCACCGAGCCCCCCATCGCCGCCGCGCTAAAAACCCTGGACGACGTATGGCCCCCACGCCACGGCCAGCTTTAACGAAGGAATACCTGTCGCCTGCAAGGAAAGTGAACCACCCGCAACCTAACAAATCGAAGGTGATGACAGTACGGTTCACCTCCCGGGAGTCAACCTCATGATGCAACAGCTACCACGTCGCCCGTTAGCACTGGGTATCGCTACGGCCATCCTTGGCATCGCCAGCACCTCACTGCAGGCCGAAACGCCCGCGGAAGCGGTATTTGCCGGCGGCTGCTTCTGGTGCATGGAGCCCCCTTACGACCGCCAGCCTGGCGTGACGGCGACCATCTCCGGCTATACCGGCGGCGAGCTGGAAAACCCCACCTACGACGATGTCAGCAGTGGCGACACCGACCATATAGAAGTGGTCAAGATCGAATACGACGCGGACCAGATCAGCTACGAGCAGTTGCTGGACATTTACTGGCGCAATATCGACCCCTTCGCCGTCGGCCGCCAGTTCTGCGATGTTGGCGACCAGTACCGTTCAGCGATTTTTTATCAGAATGACGAACAGCGCGAACTGGCCGAAGCCTCAAAGGAAGCGATGGAAGAACGCTTCGACGAGACAATAACCACCGAGATACTGCCCGCTGACACTTTCTGGGCGGCCGAGGAATATCACCAGAACTACTACGAGAAGAACCCGGTCCGCTACAAGTTCTACCGCTTCAGCTGCGGTCGTGATGGCCGTCTGGAAGAGGTTTGGGGCGACGAGGCTGGCGGGCCTACGTTTGAATGACCGAGACGGTTTATATCCCCATAGTGAGAAGCTATTAGGCAACGCCTGCCATCTTCTACTACCTTGGTGAGGCATTCAAAGTAGACCAGTCGGTCAACGCTGACAACGCGCCAGGACGCGGTTTTTAAAACAGCGTTGATTTCACCATGTTGATCTATAGATAGGAGATCTTATGAGCAACAGCATCACCACCGTTAACCCGACTACTGGCGAAACACTCCAGACCTATGCACTGATGGATGAAAGCCAGGCGATGCAAATCGTTGAGGCCAGCCATCAGGCATTTCTCGATTGGCGGCTCAAACCCCTCGAACACCGTGCCAAGGTCGTCAAGGCCATCGGCGAGGCGCTCAAGGCGCACAAGGAAGAACTTGCCGACTACATGGTCAAGGAAATGGGCAAGCTGCCCGAGCAGGCCTATCAGGAAGTGGATCTTTGCGTGGGTATCTGCGATTACACCGCCGAGCACGGCCCGGCATCGCTCGCCGATGAAGTACGCAGCCCGAGCAACGGTGAACGCGGCATCGTGACCTACTCGCCCATGGGCGTTATCTACGGCATTCAGCCGTGGAACTTCCCCGCCTATCAGGTCGTGCGTTACTCCATCGCCAACATCATGGCGGGTAACGCCGTGCTGCTGAAGCATGCCGAATGCGTCACTGGCAGCGGCCTGCTGCTTGAGAAAATCTACCGCGAGGCGGGCCTGCCCGAAAACGTCTTCCGCACGCTGGTGATTTCCCACGACGTCTCCGACCAGGTCATCGCCCACAAGGCAGTGCGCGGCGTCACGCTCACCGGCAGCGACGGGGCCGGGCGCAAAGTGGCGGCCAAGGCGGCGGAGCATCTGAAAAAGACTGTACTTGAGCTGGGCTCCAACGATGCCTATCTGGTGCTGGACGACGCCGACCTCGATGTCGCCGTTGATACCTGTGTCATGGGCCGCGTCTACAACACCGGGCAAACCTGCGTGGCGGCCAAACGGTTTATCGTCACCGAGGCCAACTACGAGGCCTTCAAGGAGCGCTTCGTCGAGAAAATGAACGCCCTGCAGGTGGGCGACCCGACGCAAAGTGGCACCGACGTTGGCCCCATGGCGCGCGTCGATTTACGCGACGATCTGCACGAGCAGGTGGAAGAAAGCGTAAGCAAGGGCGCGAAGATTTTATGCGGCGGCCAGAAGCCCGACGGCCAAGGCGCCTTCTATCCGGTCACCGTGCTGGATAACGTCACCCCCGGCCAGCCCGCCTACGATGACGAGCTGTTTGGCCCGGTGGCGGCATTGATTCGCGCCAAGGATGACGACGATGCCATGCGCATTGCCAATGACAGCCGTTATGGCCTCGGCGGTGGGATCATTTCCAAGGATGTGAAGCGTGCCACCGAGCTTGCCAGCCAGTACTTCGATACCGGCATGGTATTTATCAACGGCTTTGGCGTGGCCACCCCGGAAATGCCGTTTGGCGGCGTGAAGGATTCAGGCTACGGCCGTGAACACGGCGGCTTCGGCATGCACGAATTCGTCAACGCCAAGTCGGTCATCGTCGTCAAGGAATAGGTGTCGATAAGTACGACTTGATGCAATGACGAAAAGCGCCGCAGATCTATGAACTGCGGCGCTTTTTAGTTAAGGCGCATTGTCAGGTGCTTTTTAGCGTTCGGCGTTGCCAAAGCTTCAACAGCAGCGCCAGCACGACCCAGGTCACAAGGGCGGCAATCACGTCGTCCAGCACAATCCCCAAGCCGCCATGAACATACTCGGCCAGGTGAATCGGTGGCGGCTTCAAGCCATCGAACAACCGGTAAACCACAAACGCCAGCAGCATGACCAGCGGCTGGCGTGCGGCCGTTAACCCGATGACGGCCAATGGAAAGGCGACATATTCATCGGCAACGATACTGCCATGATCAAGCCCCGCGTAATGCCATGCAGCGACGTGACATACCGGCACCGCCACCACCAACAGCATCGCGATCCCCGCTGCCTGATAGCCAACGGGCCTGCCCAGCAGCCACCACGCCAGCGGGATACCAATCAGCGAGCCGAAGGAACCCGGGGCCATGGGGGCCAACCCCAGACCAAAACCGGTGGCGACCCAGAAATTGAGCGTATCGAGCATCAACCAGCCTGTTGGGCTTGTTGTTCAAGCTCGCGGGCCATGTCAGGCGATAATTCAAGGGCGCTTGCCAACTGATCGAGCCAGGCGCGTTCCATGGGGTTTTGTTCGTCGGTCACGGCAACGCTGATCAGGTACATTTCCCGCGCCGCCTGGGGTGAATCCGCTTCACGAGCTAGTGCCTGGGCGTCCAGCGGTGCCTTAAGCTGCCGCTCGACCCAGCTATGCATTTCAGCGTCGGCGCCCAGTTCATCGATCTGCTCGGTGATCAGCGCCTGCTCCTGCTCGTCGATATGGCCATCGGCCCGAGCGGCCATGATCATCGCTTGCAGCAACTCCAGGCTGCGGCGCTCCTGATACTCGCCGCTCAGCACCTCGACGCGTTCTCCTTCGGCGCTGCCCTGGGATTCGCCGGACCCGTTTTTACCGGCCTGCGAGCTTTGCCAGGCCTTCCAGGCCAATACGCCGACGCCCGCAATGGCACCGTACTTGAGGGCTTTGCCACCCAGCTTGCGGCCGCGCTTGGAGCCGACCAGCATGCCCATGGCGCCCCCACCCAGCAGGCTTTTCATATCGAACCCGCTGGATGAACCACCGCCGGACTTGCCGCCCTGGTCACTTCCGCCCAGTTGTTTGGAGAGGCCATTCAGCATGCCTTTGACATCGACGCCACCACTGCTGCCGCCCTTCTGGCTGCCGCCTGCCTGTTGCATCAGTTGCTGTAAAATCTTGCTTGCGTTCATCCTTGTACTCCTAAGTAGAGAGTCTTTTCAGGACTCGCTGACGACAATTCACGTTATAGAACATGCCATATGAACGCAGCATGAACTATGCCTACAAAAACCAATGCGCCCCTGGGCCTACGAAAACCAATGCTACCCTGGCATTAAAGCAGTGCCCCCTTTATGTCCACCGAGCTTCCCTGACGACTCGCCCGCACGTCAACACGGACCGGTATTTGCTCCTTGAGTTCGCTGACGTGGGAAATAATCCCGATCATGCGACCGCCCATTTGCAGTTCGCTGAGCATGGCAATCGCCTGGTCCAGCGCATCCTGGTCGAGGCTGCCAAAGCCTTCATCGATAAATAGCGTATCCAGCTGAATGCCGCCAGCGTAGGCCTGTACCACGTCGGAAAGCCCCAGCGCCAGCGAGAGCGCGGCCATAAAGGATTCACCACCCGATAACGTCGCCACCGGGCGGTTCTTGCCGGTGTAGGTATCGGCCACGTCCAGCTCCAGCCCCGAGGCGCGGTTGCCTTTGGACGGGTCTTCCCGGCGCACCAGCTGATAGCGACCCCGGCTCATGTGCACCAGGCGTTCGGAAGCTTGAATCAAGACGTCGTCCAACAGCACGCCGAGCACAAACCTCTGCAGGCTAATGCGTTGCCCTGTGCGGCCGTTGGCAACCTCGCTTAACGTTCCCCATACCCGATACTGGGCTTCCAGGGATGCCTGGGCGGCATGGGCGGCGTCGAGCTTTTCGCGCGTGGCGTCCAACTGCGCCATCCGTGCGGCCAGCTGCTGATAGGTTTTTTCAAAGGTCTGCTCCTGAGCCTTTGCCGCAGCGACCTGTTCTGCCAGGGTGGCGAGATCCGGCAATTCCTGCCCCTCAAGGCGAGTGTGAATTGCCTCCAACTGCCCTTCCAGCTTGGCCAGTTCGCGCTGAAACTGGGCCACCGCGTCGCTGAGTCGTCGCGCCTCTTCGTCGCTTAACCGCGCCCGGTTAAACGCCTCCTCGTCGTCGAAGACACTATCGGCCAGGGCGTGTTGCCACGCTCCCTGCGCCTCATCCAGGACACTGTCGGCGCGGGCCTGGCGCTGGTTGACGTCGTCCAGGGTGGTCTCGGCGCGAGCCAGCGCCGTCTGGGCCTGCTGGGCTTTTTCCTGAGCGGTCTGCCAGGCGGTTTCGGTGGCTTGAATATCGGCCTTGAGCTTGGCCTGTGCGGCTTCCAGGGCCTCAAGCGAGGACTGTTCACCCAGTTCGCCGCGCAGCCGCTGGCAATGTGCCTCTTTGTCGGCGAGTTGCTGGCTTAACTGCGCGTGGTGCTGCTCGGCTTTCGACAGCGCCTGACGGGCTTTCTCGAACGCCGCACGCGCCTGCTTGACCTCGGCCTGGGTCACCGGCGCCTGCTCGGCGCTCGCCGGGGCCGGGTGCTCGCGACTGCCACAGACCGGGCAAGGCGCCTGGGCTTCCAGTCGCGCTGCCAGAAGCGCCGCCTGCCCTTGATGCCAGCGCATTTCCTGCTCGGTGGCATGCTGCTCTGCGGCTTCAACCCCCGGCCGCAGTCGCGCGACCTCGGTGGCAGCGCCTTCGACCTGCTCGGCAAGCTGCCCACGCTGGGCCTCAAGCGCCGCCAGTTCCTGGCATTGCTCAACGGCACGGTGCAAGCGAAACGCCTGCTCGCGCATGGCGGGTAGCTGCTCAAACGGCGGCCTGGCATCCGCCAGCGCTCGCTGGGCATCGGCCTGCGCCGCTTGCTGCTGAGCCATGGCGCGCTCTGCCTGGGCATGCTCTTCGCGGGTCGACCGGGCCGTTTGCTGGGCGGCTTGCAGGCGCTGGTACACCGTTGCCAACGCCTGTGTCTGGGCATGAGCGGCCAGCCGTGCCTGGGCATCGTCGATGTCGTCTTTCTGATCTAGCAGCGCTTTCCTGTCCGCCTGTAGCTTTGCCTGTTGATCAAACTGGGCCTGCAACTCCTTGCCCTGGCGCTCGGCGTGTTCAGCGGCTTCGCGGCGCGCCCTGGCCTCGGCAAGGTCATGCTGGGCGGCCTGGTGCCGAGGCGCCAGGGCGCGGCGTTCTTCGTCAAGGGCAGCATCGCTTTCCACGTCGCTGGCCTGCAAGATACCCTCCACCCGCTGACGGTGGTTATTGACGTCGCGCTCGATCTGGTTGGCCTGGGTCCGCAGACGCTCTTCGATACGCTGGAAGATCTGCGTTTGAAACAGCTGAGAAAAGATTTTTTCGCGATCTTTCGAGTCCGCCAGCAACATCTCGCGAAACTTGCCCTGGGGCAACACCATCACCTGTCGGAACTGGCTGGCGTCGAGCCCTATCAGGCCCTGGACCTGAGTCGTGGCGTCGTTGACGCTTTTGGCGACCAGGCAGTCGCCTTTCTCGCCTTCAGCGGTCAGTTGCCAAAGCTGGGCTTCCGCATTTTGCGTGGTGGTCCCTTCGCCACGTGCCTTAGGGCGCTCCTGCTGGGGTACGCGGCGTATCCGGTAGGCGTTGCCGCGCAGGCGAAAGTCCAGCGTTACTTCGGTAAGCGCATCCGCCGCGGCCTGGTCGCAACGCATCTGGCTGGCGTCACGTTCGGCACCCGTGGTCTGGCCATAAAGCGCAAAGCATAGGGCGTCCAGAATCGAGCTTTTGCCCGCGCCGGTGGGCCCGTTGATCAGAAACAGCGGGCTTTGCCCCAGCGCGGTGAAGTCGAGGGTTTCCCGACCGGCGAAGGGGCCAAAGGCCTGCATGGTCAAGCTTAGCGGCGTCATTGGGTTTCCTCGTCACGGTTGAGCTGACTGATCAGCTCGTTCATGGCCTCGGCCTGCTCGTCGGTCATCGCCTCGCCGCTGGTCTGGGCGAAGAAATCGCTGAACATGTCCAGCGCACTGAACCGCAACCGCTCGCGATCCAGCTGTTGGCGGCCGCGGGATTCCAGCATGCCGGGCTTTTCCAGGTGCAGTACGTTGGGGTAGACCTCGCGCAGCTTGCCCATGGGGTCGAGGATGGCGTGGCGATCGGTCAGGCGAACCAGCAGGTAGTCGTCTGCATGGGGGTCGCCAAGCCCCTGGGCAATGAGCGAATCCAGCTCGCCTTCCAGGATCCGCACGTCCAGGCGCGGCGTCAAAGGGCGGTGCTCGATGTGGCGGACGCCCTGTTCGTCGATATCCACCAGGGTAACGCCCTTGCGCTGGCTTGCTTCGGAAAAGCTGTACTTGAGCAGTGAGCCACTGTAGCGGATATGCTCTCCGCCACGGTATTGGGGGCCATGCAAATGCCCCAGCGCCACGTAGTCGAACGATTGCATGGGCTCCCAGGCGACGCTTTCAGCACCGCCGAGCGTCAAGGGCCGCTCGGAGTCCGAGGCACTGCCGCCATCCACAAAGCAGTGGCTCATCAATACCGTGGGGCGCGTTGGGTGGCGCTTTGTGTTGATGTATTCGACCAGGTGACGGTGGGCGCTATCGAAGTCGCGCACGTCTACCCCTAACTGGCTGCGAACGTATTCCGGATCGGCGTAGGGAATGCCGAAAACATCCACCTCCACGCCGTTGGCAGACAGCGTCACCGGCCGTTCGATGTCCGTCAGGTCAGACAGAATGTGCAGCCCCGCCTGGCGTAAATGGCGTGCGCCAAAGCCCAGCCGCTGGGCGCTGTCGTGGTTGCCGGAAATCATCACCACCGGCAGGTTGCGCTCGCTGCACAGTGCCCTCAGGACGTCGTCCAGCAGGGCGACCGCCGAGGCAGGCGGCACCGAGCGGTCATAGATATCCCCGGCGATCAGCACCGCATCGACGGCCTCCCGGTCGATGATATCGATCAGTTGATCAAGGACGTAACGCTGGTCATCCAGCAGCGACAGGTTGTGAAACAGCCGACCCAGATGCCAGTCGGCGGTGTGCAGTAGGCGCATGGCAAACTCAGCAGCAAGAAGAATAACGGCATCATACTAGCAAAACGCCCCGCTCGTGGCGGGGCGTTACTGGGCAAGCTCAGCCGTCGATGAATCAGCGGCGAAAGGCGTCGGGGTAGCTGGTCAAATCAACGCCCCACATCATCGGCAGCAGGATATAGACCGCCGCGACGATCAGCACCAGCGCCAGGATATTGAGCCCGAAACCGTTGCGCACCATCTCGATAATCTTGATTTTGCCCGTGGCGAAAATGATCGCGTTGGGCGGCGTGCCCACCGGCAGCATGAAGGCGCAGTTGGCAGCCATGGCCGCGGGCACCATCAGCACGAAGGGGTGCACGTTTAGCGCCAGCGCCAGCGACGCCAGAACTGGCAGAATCATCGTTGCCGTGGCGGTATTCGAGGTGATTTCGGTCAGGAAAAGCACCATGGCACTGGCGAGCAGAATCACCAGCAGGAAGTTGACACCTTCCAGCACGCTCATCTGCTCGCCAATCCACTCGGCCAGCCCCGAGGAGCTGAAGCCCGCCGCAATCGCCAGGCCGCCGCCGAACAGCAGCAGGATCCCCCAGGGCACATCCTTGGCCACTTCCCAGTCCAGCA
Organism: Halomonas sp. G11; assembly: GCF_001663515.1. NCBI lineage: Bacteria > Pseudomonadati > Pseudomonadota > Gammaproteobacteria > Oceanospirillales > Halomonadaceae > Halomonas > Halomonas sp. G11. Next base: position 177,426 of record NZ_LYXG01000041.1, on the reverse strand, counting down.
GGCAGCCGCCACGGCTTTTGGATGGAATCAAAAACAGCGCAATGGCCGCCACCATGGCAATCATGGTGTCGTTGATGCCGGGAATATTGAGCAACTGCCCTTCCCATAAAAAAGAGCGCGTGATCCACATGAAGGCCGCAAACAGGAACACGGCCAGCACGGCTTTTTCTTCAAAACTGGTCGTGCCCAGCGCCTGTTTTTCCTTGTCGATCACCGCTTTGCCCCCTGGCAAATCGGCAAACCTGACGCGATAAACCACCTTGGTCAGCAGCAGCCAGGCGGCGAAGAGCAGAATCACTACCACGGGAAAGGCAAAGAACATCCATTCGGCGAAAGATATCTGCACCCCAAACAGCTCTGACACGGTGGCTGCCAGAATGATATTAGGCGGCGTGCCAATCAAGGTGCCCAGGCCACCAATGGTGCCGCCGTAGCCGATACCAAATATCAGCGCCTTGCTGAATTTATCGATATCGTCGCTGTGGTCGCCATCTGTTTTGCTCAGCTCCTGGGTAACCTGGTACACAATCGCCGTGCCAATCGGCAGCATCATCATCACCGAGGCAGTGTTGGACACCCACATCGACAAAAACCCGGTGGCCGCCATAAAGCCAAGCACGATGCGGTTGATACTGGTCCCCAGCAGGCCAATAATCACCAGCGCAATACGCTTGTGCAGCCCCCATTTCTCCATTGCCAGGGCGATCATGAAGCCGCCCAGGAATAAAAAGATAATCGGGTTACCGTAGGCCGCCGTTACCCGGCTGCCCTCAAGCGCCCCGGTGATGGGGAGCAGCACGATAGGTAACAGCGACGTCACCGGAATCGGGATCGCCTCGGTAATCCACCACACGGCCACCCACAATGTGGTGGCCAGCACCATGCGGCCTTCAACGCTGAGGTCGGCAGGATGGAAAAACAGCAACACAAAGGCAAACAGCAGCGGCCCCAAAACCAGCCCGACTTTTTGCGGCTTTGTATATGCTGGCGGACGCGGCTCCCCGCCCGAACCATTGCCTGAAGAGGCACCATCTCCCACACCACCCGAGGTGGGCAGCGCGCACATCAAGAGTATTTTTGCCTGTTGGTGAGAGACCCAGAGCTGGTCCCACACCGTCATCATTCCATTGCTTCGCATACGACAATTTCGCTCACGGAGTAGGGTGTAAGGTATTGAACAATGCGCACGACCCACCATTGACCAGTGAGCCTATCAATACACGCGGATTCTCGGGGCCCCGTTTTCCACTTCCCTACGCCTTTAGTCCAGTACTTTATGGCTTACTAATACCAAAGTATAACGACTTTAGTATTAGCAAATACGGCAGTCCACGACACCGCACCACTGATTAGTCGATATGTTAACTTGCTGTTTTTCTTCCAAGGAGCCCCATATGCTCGATCGCTGGACCATGCCGCTGACCCACCGCCCGCTTGAGCGGCTTGCTCAACGGCTGAAGGGGCGCGCCACGCCCGACCAGGTGACCTTCGTCGCTTTCCTGATCGGCATCAGCGCCCTGCCGCTGCTGGCCTGGGAATACTACGGCCTTGCGCTGGTGGCCGTGGTGCTCAACCGCCTGGGTGACGGCCTGGACGGCGCGCTGGCACGGGTAAGCGGCCGGTCGAGTGAGGCAGGCGGCTTTCTGGATATCGGCCTCGATTTTGTGTTTTACGCCGCGGTGGTACTTGGCTTTGCCCTGGCCAATCCGGCGGAAAACGCCCTGGCGGCGGCGCTGCTGCTGTTTGCCTTTATCGGCACCGGCACCTCGTTCCTGGCCTTTGCCATTGCCGCTAAACAGCAGGCCATCGAGCGTCCCCACTTTCCCAACAAGGCGTTCTACTATCTGGAAGGCCTGACCGAAGGCACCGAGACCGTAGTGGCTCTGGTGCTGTTTTGTCTGTTCCCTTCGCACTTCGCCATCCTGGCGGTGGTGTTTGCGGCTGCCTGCCTGATCACCACGGCGACGCGGCTATGGGGCGGCTACTGGACGCTGCGCGCCAATAAAGCCAACGGAGGTGGCAGGGGATAAGCCACCTCTAGCCGGGCTGGCAAAGCACAGGCATTGCTTTGCGCCAGCACAATGACATGGGCAGCACCCGACCTCAGCGTCATGCTTTTGACGTTAAAGCATCTCTAAGCCGCTCGCGCTCATGTGGTTCGTAGAAGCTTGGGTCGTCAAAAAGATCACGCTGGGCATCATCAAAGATCATTTCCAGTGCCTCTGCACTACTTTGCACCATGGGCTCAAAGTGCGCCGTGTGGGTCACCAGGGCTGTTACCCGACGACGCCGGTAGATGGCATACGCACCCAGCAGGGCAAACACACAGGCAATATAGATAGGCAGACCGTGACCGCCGACGACCGTCATCAGTGAACCCGCGGCAATCGGTGCCAACGCGCAGCCTGCGCCGTGCATCACCAACATGTCCGCCGAGCCGGCGACGATTTCATCGGGATGGAGTTGATCGATCAGCTGCGCCACCGCCAGCGGGTAGAGCGAGAACGCCAAACCGCCCCAGATAAAATACAGCCCAAGCAGCATTTCATGGCTGGGCGCAAAGGGCATGGCCGCGGCGACCAGCGCCGCCAGCAGTACCACCCAGGTCATCACTTTGGGGCGATCATGCTTATCCGAGAAGCGACCAATGGGAATCTGCAGTAGCGCGCCACCGATGATCGCCACGCTCATCACCAGCCCGACGCCAGCGATATCAAACCCCAACTGCGTGGCATAGACCGGCGTCATCGACCAGAACGCCCCCATGGCAAGCCCCGAGAGCGCGGCGCACGCTACCGCCAGCGGGGCGAAGCCCAGCAGCGCCCGCAGGCTGCTTTTGGGTCGCTCGGAAATCTTGGGCTGGACGCGACGGGTCATGGTGATCGGCAACAGCGCCCAACTGATCAGTATGGCAATCACCACAAACAGCAAAAAGCCCTGGGGCGACGAGAGCCGCAGAAGCTGCTGAGCCGTGACCAGCGCTCCCAGGTTGACGACCATGTAGACGGCAAAAATACGCCCGCGCTCATGGCTGGCGGCCTGGCTGTTCAGCCAGCTTTCGATCACGGTAATCAGGGTAATAAACGAAAGGCCGTAGATAACCCGCAGCGGCAGCCATACCCAGGGCGTGATAAACACCAGGTGCAAAAGCGCCACCGTCGCACAAATCGACGCACAGAACCCAAAGGTGCGGATATGCCCCATTCGCCGAATCAACCGTCCGCTCACCCATGTGCCGCAGATGAAACCGACGAAATAGCCGGACATGATCATCCCCAGTACCGCGCTGGAGAAACCTTCTCCCGTGCCGCGCAAGGTTAACAGCGTATTGAGCAGGCCATTGCCCAGCAGCAACAGCGCTACGCTCCAAAGAATCGATCTGACCGGTTTGAGCATCGCCAATGAACGCATTGCGCTTCCTCGTGGCAGTACCTCAATAGTGATGCATAAAGAGTGCCATTAAACGCCTTGATGGCCAGGTGAGCGAGGATACATCGGCGGCGGGTAAAGAGGCGGGATGCCGACGCAAAAAAACCCCCTTTCGGGGGCCTTCATGCATCTCACCGACATCCTGTCGTTTGTATCCATCCTGGATACCTTTCCTTGGCTTGTGCTGAATGACGTCCTGTCGTTCGGCTTCCTATCATTCGACTTCCTGTCGTTTGACGTCCTGTCTTCTGGTTTCCTATCGAGCTTACCGGCTTATCCATAAGCCTGCCTTCCTGGCGAGTCAGACGATTCCCTGTCCTGCACATCGTTAACCCTAGATGCTACCCGGCAGTCTTGCAAACATTTGCACAAATTTATTTATTTGGACGCTAACAATCAATTTCAGTATTCACCTTGAACAGCCATGCACCTAATCAAAAGATAAACCTATGTTATATAACTACTAATTTTAAGAACACGAGCGCTTTAGGTAAAAAGACGCTCATATCAAAAGACTTTTGATTTGCATATCCCAGGTTATGGCACCGAGGTGGGCATTATAATAGGCTTCCCAACGTACAATTTAAGTACAAGATTATAAGTATCGGCAACGCTCGATACCGACTACCCCGCATTCACAAGGAGAGGTGCTATGCAACGCGAACAGCGTATTGAGATTTCACAGGCCGGGCTGCAACTCGCCATTCAGGAAATCAAGGACGACATGTTTGATACCCCCGCCTGCGACTACACCGTCGCCAAGCTACTTAGCCACTGCGGCCGCTTTAACGAAGCCGAACAGCTGATCGACACCATGCTGCTGCGCTGGGGCTCATCCCCGGATGTGGTCGCACTGGTTGAAAAGGGCTACGCAACTATCGACGCCATGAGCGTACCCATTGAAACCGCCTTCAAAAGTACCGCCTCAGTCTAGCGAAGTACCTTCCCGCGCCCACGGAAGGCGGGAGCAAACTGCGTCGGTTGGCAGGTTGTTTGACAGCCGCCTGTTCTTTATATAGAACGTTCTATAAAAGGAACATCTATATAGCCAACAGGCGGCGCTCCCATGGATCCACTTTCACTCAACACCCTTGGCCACCATTTACAAAGGCTCCGCCTAGAACGCGGCTGGTCGCTTTCGCAGCTGGCCAGCGAGGCGGGCATCGCCAAATCCAACCTGTGCCGCCTTGAGCAAGGCAACGGCAACCCTACCCTGGACACGATCTGGCGCCTGGCCGTGCAGTTGAACGTGCCCTTCGGCACCTTGGTCGCGCCTATTTCCGTGCCGCTCGGCGAAGACGGCGTTCAGGTGCGTCTTATCGATCAGGGCAAGGATTCACCCCAGGTGGATGCCTACTGGATGCGCTGCGCACCCCATACATTGCGCCGTGCCGAAGCCCATACACCGGGCACGCGAGAATCCCTCACGCTGATCAGCGGCTGGCTGGAAGCAGGGCCTGAGGGAGACACGACAACGCTGACCCCTGGGTGCCATGTCACCTTTTGCGCTGACCGGCCTCACCTCTACCGCACCCAAGCGACGGCAGCCACCCTGCTAATGACCATTACCTACGGCAAAGAAGGCGAAACACCATGAGCCAGCTTGCCCAACATTCTCCCGCCCGAAGCGCGTTGCAGGGCGTTCGTGAAGCGATTCCACTACTGGGTGGCTATATCCCGGTGTCCCTCTCGTTTGGGTTGATTGCCACCCAGGCAGGCTTCAGCACCTGGGAAGCGGTCGTGATCTCGACGCTTATTTACGCCGGCGCCTCTCAGTTCCTGTTCGTGGGCATGGTGGCCGCGGGGTCTCCACTATGGCTTGTCGTGGCAATGACAATGCTGATTAACGTACGCCATGTGGTGTATGGCCCTAACCTGGCGGCGTTATTACCGCGCAGCCGCCACTGGCCCTGGCTGATGCACGGCCTGACCGACCAGGTGTTTGCGCTTGCCCTGACGCGCTTACCCCAACTGCCTGACGCCAAACGGTTTAGCTGGTTTGTCGGCGCCTCGCTGCTGGCCTGGGGCGCCTGGATCATCGGCACTGCCGTGGGCGCCACCGCCGGGGAAGCGTTTACCGCCCGCTGGCCGCTATTGGGCGAGATTATGCCCTTCGCGCTCCCCGCGCTGTTTCTTACCATGGTGGCGCCTCGCTTCACCGATAAACGCTGGGCAATGGCCATGGGGCTCACCATTCTGGCTGCGCTGGGTTTGACGCTGATCGGCTGGAGCAATGTGGCGATTCCGCTGGCAGCTGCCTGCGGCGCGCTATGCTTCTACACGGTAAAATTCGACAACAGGAGGCGTGATTCATGAGCACCGCGCTTTGGCTCGCCGTTGTGGTATCGGCCTTGGGCACCCTACTGATGCGGGTGGTGCCATTCATGTGGATGCAGCGCCGCCTGGATAGCGACACCGGCATGAATGCCATGCCCCAGTGGCTTGGCATTCTCGGCCCGCTGATGATTGCGGCCGTGCTAGGCGTATCCGTTGTGCCAGTGAGCCCTGGTCTGATTTCCTGGATAGCGACCGTTATCGGGCTTGGCGTCACGCTGTTGGTGTGGTGGCGGTTACGCTCGCTGGGTTGGCCAGTGGCCGCTGGCGTCAGCATGTTTGGCCTGGTGGAAATCGTGGCGACGTTAGTGGGGTAAGCCCTCTTCAAGCCACCGCCTATCACGCCGGGATCAACGGCCTTATCGCGTCACCAGTACGATGCCAACCAGGATAACGCCGCCGCCCATCAGAAAATTGATACTTAGCGGCTCGTTAAGCAACAGAGTGCCAAAAAGGATGCCGAACAGCGGGCCCAGAAACGAGAACACACCCAACTGGGACGCGCGATAGCGGCGTAGCAGCGTGAACCACAGCATCAGCGCGGCAAATGAAATGATCAGCGCCTGAAAACCCAGGCTGGCAACCGCCATGGAGGTAAATTGCGCGCTCATTAACTGGCCTGATAGCGCCGCCACTGGCAATAGCAGCAACGCCGTCACACTCAGTTGATAGCTCAAGGTGAGCTCCGCGGGTGCCTCGGAAAGCGAGGTCTTGCGGATCACCACCGTCGTCGCCGCCCATGAGAGCCCGGCCAGCAAACCCAGCGCATCGCCGATCAGAATATCGATGCTATAGGCACCGCTAGGCGCCATGGCAATCACCATGCCCATAAACGCCAGACCAACACCCCACCATTGGCGAAGGGAGAGCTGCTCGCCCGGCACCCACAGGTGTAGTCCCAGCGCGGCGAAGATGGGCGCTGTATAGAGAAAGACCGACATATGCGATGCCAGTGTGTAGGTCAGCCCCCAGGCAACAAAAGCAAACTCGGCCGCAAACCCGAGCCCAACCAGTAACCCAGCGCCCCGATGGCGACTCATATCCGCCCAGCGAATGCCGCGCCAATAGGCCAGCACTCCCACCAGACAACCGGCGATAGCGGAGCGCAGGGCAATCTGCACGACGGGTGAGATATCCTCAGCCACGCCTTTAATCGCCACCTGCTGAAACCCCAGCACCAGGCAAAACAGGAGCATTAGTGATGCGACTGTAGCATCCACAGACTTGCGCTCCGAATGCCCAAGTATGCTGGCAGCATCGGCATTTGAGACTATCCTTTGATTATTCATCGTGAGCTCCTCTAGCATCAAGGCGCTCATTGCAGCAGTAAGCAAAATTGCCTACAAGCGATTACTTATCAGGTCTAGGCTCAGGAAAACTCACGCTATGAGAATGGAGAGGCTACCGCTGAATGCACTGCGCGCATTTGCCGAAGCGGTGCGGGAAAATAGCTTTAAAGCCGCCGCGTCTCGTTTGGGAGTGACCCCCGGCGCCGTTAGCCGACAGGTGAAACAGCTGGAAGATCGATTGGGCGTGGTGCTATTTGAACGGCATGCCAATGGCGTGTGCGCCACCGAAGCTGGCCGGGGGCTTGCCGAAGATGTTCAAGCGGGGCTTTTGCGCATCGCCAGCGGCGTGCAGAACGTCACCGAGCGCTCAGAAGACGCTTTTCGATTGCTACTGAGTGCACCACCTTCTTTCCTACAACTTTGGCTACTCCCCCGCTTGCCCGGTTTTGAAGCCCAAGAGCGGCAAATAGAGATCTCCCTGGATGCCGAGGCGCGCTTAACGCCACCGTTATGGATGCCCAACAGGGCACGTTTATCGCTGCGTTACGGCCAGGGGCCCTGGCCCGGCGTTACCAGCCTGCGGCTGTTTGAAGACACCCTCTTTCCTGTCTGCTCGCCCACCCTGTTAGCCCAGCAACATATACACGAGCCCGCCGACTTGCTGGCCCAGACACTGCTCACCGTCGATTGGTGCAGCCATGCGGGCCACCCGATCCCAAGCTGGCAAGACTGGTTTAAAAACGCCGGAGTGGCCATCAGGAAGCTCCCCCACCAGCGCCAATACTCGCTCTACAGCTTGGCGCTCGATCAGGCTATGGCCGGGCAAGGCGTGGTACTGGCCAGTTACCCTCTCGTGGCTGATCGGCTTGCCAGCGGCGTGTTGGTGCGCCCATTTGGGAAACAGTATCCGCTCGCTTCTCCGTTCGCCTATGAACTGGTTCTGCCATCTGAAGGCGTTACGCCACCGGCTGTAGCACGCTTCATCGAATGGCTAGAGCAAGAAGCCGCTCATTTTCGTGGTACAGCACTTTAGGATTTTGCCTCGGCTTCACGTTTGTAATCCTGAAACAACCCATACTGCCACTGCCTTACCGCCAGCACGGAAGTGGTGCCAAACCGCTGGTGGATAGGCAGCCCGCTCTCTCGTTCGCATAGCGCATGAAACTCTTTCGCCAGTCGCTGCATGGTCTGCTGCCATTCGGCATTACCCGCGGGAGATAGCAGGCCATTGAGTACGATCAGCTTTTCGCTGTCGCTATCAAAGCGAGAGCGGAAAAACTCGTTGGCGATATGCTGCTGAAAGAAGCGCTGGATCGGCCCATCCGCCTGCCAGCGAAAATTGGCGGCTACCCGCCGCCTGATCCGATTACCAGGAAGCAGCTCAATAAGTTTGAGCCGCTCAAGCTTGAGTAACTGCCGTATACACTCTGCCTCACTTAGCTGGTACTGGTGATGAATTTCATCGAAGCTATAGCCATTGATAACGCAGACCGCTACCAGAAACAGCTCACGGTCATCGACGATACTTTGCTCCTGGACCTGAGTCAGTTCCTGAAGGCGTTGCTCCCCTGCCTGCATGGCCTGCACCAGCTCAGCGAACTCAAGGTTAAGCTGATCACAGATGCACTCTAGCCGCGCCAAAGTGAAGTGCTTTTCAGCGAATAGGCGCTTCACCGAGGCCTCGCTGAGCGCTAACCACCGGGCAACATCGGCATAGGTTTTCCCCTGAGCGCGCAACTGGCTTTTAAGCGTTTCAATCAGTGACTCGGCTTGAGACATAGAAACTTCCTTGGACGGCATGGAAGGTATTACACATCAAAGTATCGCATAACGCTACCAACCGACACGCATATCACAACTTTGTGCAAATGAGTTGCAACCAGTAAGCCTTGCTTAGAAAGTGCGACTACTTACAGGGACTTATAAGGCTACACAACCATGCAACGACTGCTACATATCAAGGGCGCTTTGCCCTACCTGATCGCCATCTTTCTCAATGCCTTTGTGGATTTGGGGCACAAGATTGTTATTCAGAACACGATCTTTAAAAGCTACGATGGCGAAACACAGGTCGTCCTCACCGCACTGGTCAATGGGTTAATTTTACTGCCGTTTATCCTGCTGTTTAGCCCGGCCGGCCACGTGGCGGACAGCTACCCCAAGGTACGCGTTCTGCGCGCATCGGCCTGGGCCGCCGTGGCGGTTTCTCTGGGCATTACGGCTGCTTACTATCAGGGCTGGTTCTGGCTGGCCTTTGCGATGACACTGCTGCTGGCGATTCAGTCAGCCTTCTACTCACCGGCCAAGTACGGCTTGGTCAAAGGGCTGTTCGGCAAGCCGCGCCTGGCAGAAGCCAACGGGTTGATCCAGGCCGTCACCATTGGGGCCATTCTGGCGGGCACCGTGGCATTTACCGCCCTGTTTGAGACCTGGGTATCGCCAGATGATCACACCCCAGCGCAGCTGTTGCGCCAAATAGCGCCGCTCGGCTGGCTCCTGGTGCTCAATAGCGCTATTCAAGTGGCAACGCTTTACCGTCTGCCGCTTGATAGCACTTCGCAACCCGATACTCCCTTGACCTGGCAGCGCTACATCAAGGGCACAGCACTAAAAGACAACCTGCGCATTATCGCCCGCCAGCCCGTGATCAGGCTCTCCATTATCGGCCTTGCCACGTTCTGGTCGGTGGGCCAAGTACTTCTGGCTGCCTTCCCCGCCTACGCCAAAGACGCCCTCAGTATCGATAACACTCTGGTGCTGCAAGGCATTCTGGCGGCTAGTGGTATCGGGATTGCACTGGGCTCCATGCTGGCCAGCAAGCTCTCTCACAACCGTATCGAGACCGGCTTGATTCCAGTAGGCGCTGTTGGGGTTGCCGTGGGGTTATGGTGCCTGCCGCTGTTAACCACGCCCGGCAGCCAGGCGCTGAACTTCGTGTTTATCGGCATGATGGGCGGGCTGTTTATCGTGCCGCTTAACGCCCTGATCCAGTTTCACGCCGCCGACAGCGAACTGGGCACCGTGCTGGCCGCCAATAACTGGATCCAGAACATCGCCATGCTGGGCTTTTTGCTGCTCACGGCGCTGTTCGCCCTCGCGGGTGTGGATAGCCACTACCTGCTGCTGCTTATTGCCACGGTGGCGATGGTCGGCGGTGGCTACACCATTATCAAGCTGCCGCAGAGTTTGGTGCGCTTTCTGTTGAGCTTCCTGCTGACCCGCCGCTACCGGGTCGACGTGCAGGGCTTGCAGAACCTGCCCGCCCAGGGCGGCGTGCTGCTGCTAGGCAACCATATCAGCTGGGTGGATTGGGCCATGGTGCAGATCGCCAGCCCCCGCCCGGTACGCTTTGTGATGCTCAGATCGGTTTACCAGCGCTGGTACCTCAACTGGTTCTTCAAAGCACTCGGCTGTATTCCCATTGAGCGTGGCAGCGGTGCCGACAAGGCCCTGGCCGATGTTTCTGAACAACTCAACGCAGGCGAGGTAGTGTGCCTGTTTCCTGAAGGGGCGATTAGCCGCACTGGCCAACTGGGAGAATTTCGCCGCGGCTACGAGCGCGCCTGCAACATGGCCAACCCTGACGTCAAGATTGTGCCTTTCTACCTGCGCGGCCTGTGGGGCAGCCAGTTCTCCCGCTCGTCCAGCAAGTTAAAGGAGCTGCGCAATGCACCGCTGCACCGCTCGGTGGTGGTCGCCTTTGGCAAGCCGCTGCCCAAGGATACCCCCGCTGATGTGCTGAAACGACGCATCTTTGAGCAGGCCACTCGGTCCTGGCAGCAGGCCATGGACGACCTACCCACCCTGCCTAATGCCTGGATTCAAAGCGTTAAGCGCCGCCCTAGCGACCTTGCCCTGGCCGACACGCTGGGCCGCCCACTCAACGCAAGCCAAGCGCTCACCGCCAGCCTGCTCATGGCAAAACGGATTCGCAAACTCAACCCAGGACAGAACGTTGGCCTGCTGCTACCCACCAGCAGTGCCGGGGTCCTTGCCAATATGGCCACGCTGCTGGCCGGTAAAACGCTAGTAAATCTCAATTACACCGCCGACCAAGAAGCGTTGACGTCCGCCCTTTCCCAGGCGGAAATCACCACCGTGTTCACCTCACAGCGCTTTGTGAAGAAGCTTGAGCAGCGCGGGCTCGACGTTAGCCAATTGCTCAGTGAGCAGCAGGTAGTCTTTTTAGAAGACCTGCAGACCAAGATTGGCCGCGCCGAGCGCTTGAGCACCTGGCTTGCGGTAAGAATACTGCCGACTTGGCTACTCCAGCGTTGCTTCTGCCATGGCCACGATGCCGACGCCACCGCCGCCATCCTGTTCTCCAGCGGAAGTGAAGGCGAACCCAAGGGCGTGATGCTGAGCCATCGCAACCTGATGGCCAATATCAAACAGACCTCGGATGTACTCAACACCCAGAGCAACGACGTGGTGATGGGCTCACTGCCGCTGTTCCACGCCTTCGGCCTCACAGTGACTCAGTTGTTACCGCTGATTGAAGGGCTGCCGCTGGTGTGCCACCCCGACCCCACCGATGCTCCTGGCATCGCAGGCGCTATTGCCAAGCACAAAGCCACTATCATGTTCGGCACCTCCAGCTTTTTAAGGCTGTTTGTACGCAGCACAAAGGTGCATCCGCTGATGCTGGAGAGCCTGAGAATCGTGGTCGCCGGGGCAGAGAAGCTCGATGACAACGTGCGTAACGACTTTGCGCTGAAGTTCCACAAGCCCATTTATGAAGGCTACGGTGCCACCGAAATCGCCCCCGTTGCTTCCGTCAACCTTCCCGATGCGATGGGCATCCATTACCAACAGATCCAGCGGGGCAGCAAGCCAGGCACCGTGGGTATGCCGTTACCCGGCACCAGCTTCAAGGTCGTCGACCCGGAAAGTTATGAAGAGTTGGCCACCGGCGAAGCGGGCATGATATTGATCAGCGGCCCGCAGATCATGCAGGGCTATCTGAATGATGCCAAGCGCACGGCCAAGGCGCTCCACGAGGTCGATGGCCACCGCTGGTACATCACAGGGGATAAAGGCTATATGGACGAAGATGGCTTTTTGACCCTGATTGACCGTTACGCCCGCTTCGCCAAAATCGGCGGTGAAATGATCAGCCTCAGTGCGGTTGAAGGGGCCGTCAAAGCGGCTCTCGAAGAACCAGACAACGCGTTAATGGCGGTGAATATCCCCGACAGCCGCAAAGGTGAGCGTATCGTGCTGCTTTCAGAAACAGCACTAGACGCCAACACCGTTAAAACCGCCATGCTCGCCAACGGTACATCATCCATGATGGTCCCTAGCCACTGGTTGACGGTGGAGACCATTCCTCATCTCGGCTCTGGCAAGGCTGATTTCGCAGGCGCGAAACGTTTGGCTCAAGCGCAGCTGGAAGATACTCGATAGGCGCTAAAGAACAGGAATGCTATACCAACATGCCCCTCTTGGCTGCCAAGAGGGGCTTCTATATGAAGGGGAAAATGCAGAACCTTTACTCCAAAAACTCAGGCTTTAAAGGTGTTTTGAAAAGAATTTTAGAATCAACTCGTAATGCTTATTCTGCCCAGCGCTACTGGGTATATGATCTTCGCCTTCATAGTAGTGCACTTCAGGGCTGCGGCCATTCTTAAGGAGGCGTTTTTCCAGGCGCTTGGTCATTTCAACCGACCACATGCGGTCTTGCGTGCCATGGGAAAGCAACAACGGTCCAGGGTAGCGCTCAATTTCTATCGGCGTGGTGGGCAATAAGCCTTCATGACTTCCCTGCCATGTCCAGGCGCGCTTACTGACATCCCAGGCTTGCCAGCCGGGGTCGCCAGCATCGCGAAAACCACGGGCATCAAAGGCACCGCACACCACATCGGGCGGGCTATGGGCGGCGATAGCATCAGGAACGCCTACCACGGTATCTTTGGTCATCAGTGAGCCGAGTAATAATGCGTGCTCGGCACCGCGTGAAAGACCATAAAGCCCCACCCGCTCACCCACGTATTGAAAATCCCGGAGTGCTCCAAGTGCCTCCACACTGCGATCGAGCGGGTAATCGATAATATGCCCGGCATTCCAGGCATTGCCGCCGCTGGAGTAGCCATAGGGAAATGCCAAGAAACCATGCGCGGCGAATAGCATCGCGTCCCGGTGGCTCCACCCTGCCCACGCGCCTTCAGAGCCATGCAGCAGCATGATGGCTGGAAAGGGGCCATCACCCGATGGGCCATAGGTAACGCCCCAGCCGGGTAGCAAACGCTGTACGATAGTTAACGGCATTTAGACAGCCTCTCCTTCCTTGTTTTCTGATTCACCTAAGCTAAATTTTTGTCAAACTCTGCTCAGAAAGCCGTTCACTCAGCAGGAAAAGGCAACACACCATGGTAAAGAAAATCATCCAGGTGGTAGGTATAAACCCCTGATGCGTCTTTGCGCTTAAATGACACTTGATCGGCACTTGTTACACAAAGCCATGGGCGCATATCGGCTGGCTCTTGCTGAACGAGCGCATCAGGCGTGAATAAGCCTACGCATACACCGCCCTGGGCATCTCGCGCGGAGGCGAACTCAAACGCTTCAACGCTCGCCCTACGCATTGCGCTACCCAGTTGCTGACACAGGGTGTAATCAACCGGGTGTTTTAACTCGACAAGATGTTCGACAAAACGGCCTGCGTGAAGTCTCACGCCCAGTTTAGCGGCGTAATCCACAGAAAAAAGCGTATGCTCTGTGCGCAGAGATTCAGCCACTGGCTTCCCTTCCATGGAGTACCAAAAGACCAGTCGGTAGAAAGCAGATTCAGCTAATGTTGTCGCAATACTTTTGCCGCCATAAAAGATGCTCGGCTCAAATGTTCGGCTAAAGCGTGAGCCCCACTTGAGTGGCGGATAGCGAAAAGGTGTCTTCAGCAGGTAATGGAGATCTCGCTCTTGCTGGGGGTAAGGCGGCTTGGCGGTTTCGAGCAGTGCTTCAAGAAGATCCTGTTCTTCAAGGGTGTCCACATAGCTGAGCGTTGCCACTTGCTCCTGGCTCTCCACCAACCTATACAAAGTGCCGGAAACAGGTTCGATATTTTGCGCGCCGCCGCAGGCCTCCCATACACTCACACCTTACCCCGCATGCCATCCACGAATCTCAGGACTGCAAACAACCCCTCCAGGCGCGTCACTTGCTCAGCCGGTATACCGCCCGTGGCACGGTTGGATGTGCGCATAAAATGCTGAATCCATGTTTGATCGCCACCGGTAAGGGCGAACAATGATCTAGCCAGGCGAATGAGCAACAAGGCTAGCTCGCCCTGCTTGGAGTTTGGGTCTAGCTTCAGGCTTTTTTTAAGCTGCGTGATGGTCGTACGGTGCACACCAAGCACTTGTGCCAAATCAGACTGCGATAACCCTAACTGATCGGCAGCTCGTAGTACTGCTTTCGCTAATACCCTTTCAGGAGTGGGCTTTGTTTGAGCAAGGGCTGGCATAACACGCCTCAACGAGATGAATTTTCATCAATAATAGCAGAAAAGTTGCTTATTCACCCATCAAACGCTATTGCCACTGATTCACTCTATCCCGAAGGCTCCCCCTCAGCGTTGTCCGCCACCGAGGAGCCTTTAACTTTCGCTCCACGCGCCACATCCTGATGACTGATAACCACGACGTCTCTCGGCCACCACTCGGGATGATTATCGCGGATGAACGCCATGAGCTTTTCGCGTACGTGCATTTCCGCGGTCCACCCGGCCATGGGATCGGAGGTCATTAGATAACAGGTCACGGTTTGTGCGGTTGCCGTTTGTGCTGTCACGTAACAAAGCAGCTTATGATGCTCGATGACGTTGTCTTCTTCCTTGGCAAACTCAAAAAACTTGTCTCTTATCAGGCCAATATCCGCGCTCAGGTGCAGCGTCAGCTCCACATAGCGGTACATCTTGATACTCTTGACCGAGAGATTCTGGAAAGGCTTGGACGTAAAGTAGGTCACGGGCACGATCAACCGCCGCTCGTCCCAGGTCCTTAAGCGGATAAAGGTATAAAAAATGCCTTCTACATAGCACCACTGATCTTCAAAGATCACCAGGTCACCAATACGAATCGGCTTGGCAAACGACAATTGAAAAGACGCTAAGATATTCCCCAACACTGCCTGACCAGCGACACCTACCAGGACTGCCAGCACGCTGGCAGACGCCAGAATGGATAACCCCATCGACTCAAAAAGCTGGATCTGCCCCAGGATGTAAACCGATACACCGGTCACAGCGACCAGGATAATAATGCGCCGCAGTGCGTACAGCGATGTCAGGAGCTTGCGCTCGTCCTTGGGTTTGGAGTCATCAATTTCCCCCACCAGCCGCCGTGTCATACGCAGCATCAGGGTATCCACAAAGCGCAGCGCAATGGTGCCGGCTGCCCAGGCAAGAATACCGATAAGCAACACACGGAAAGTGGTGGTCGCGACCGCTGAAAATGACACCACATAGTCCAGCAGCATTTGGGTAAACAGCGACATCACGATCAGTGCCGTCGGCATACCAATCTGCTCGGCAAACATGCGGAAAGCGCCGACGGGCAACCAGTTCGACATCAAACCGATCAAGCGGTGGATCCCCCAGCCCACCATGCCCACGAACAGCAAAAAGACCGGAATAGCGAGCCATTCCCAAAGCCGCAATATGCCAAACGACGACTGCAGCCTTTCGGGAATGTATTGCTCCAGCATCGACGGCCCGTACTCTTCATACAGCACTGGAATATACGAGACGCTGATGGGCATGATCAGCCACACCGGTTCATCATCATCCACGCGGTAGCGAGCCAGCCGAATATCATAGGTTTGCCCGTCGGCCCGCAACGACGCCAACTCAAGATTACGCCGCGTTTCGCCAACACGTGGATCTTGACCGGCGGGGTCTTCTATCACGGCGTCTTCTCGCCCCGACAGGTTATCGACGCTGATCCGTTCGCCACGCTTGAACACTTCCGCCAGTTGCCGAGCCAGTTCCTGACCCCGTTCGCGCTGCTCAGCTGCGCTCAATTCCGACAGATTGAGTATGTGCGCCGCTTTTTCGTACTCCCCCTGTTCGGTGAGATCAAGAAAGCTTCGCATGGCTTCCCTTGGTGTGACGCGGTTGGCTTCTTCAGGTACTTCGCCAAGCCCCGTGTTGAGCGAATCAACGCTAAACCACCGACGGTTCTCGCTCTCTTCTCCTTGAGTTTGCGCCGCGCACAGGCTGGAAAAAGTGAAGGTCAGAACCAGCACTAGCCACGCGGGCCACGAGACGGTTGCTTTCATACTTACCTTATTGATTGAGATGGGCCACTTGTCTGCCGACGACAGGCCGAGAATGCGCCATTCCAGGCCTTCCTGGTCAGTGAAGTCAAGAGTACAGCCTACCTGGCTTTATGAAGCAAGGTGGAGTGCATCAATAACCTGCGGCGATGCAGGCGACTTGGACAAGGAAGTCGTTAACTGCGTCCACTCACCGCTCGCCTTCCGTTCCAATATCGCAACAATGATTCCCCAAAACCCCATCTACTGCGCCTTTTGTTCTAGCAGTATGATTTCTGCGTGACAACATATCTCTGCCAACAGGAGTACATGATGAAAAAACTGTTGCGTGTGACGAATGCGCCACGGGCTCATTGGGTAGGCGATGGATTTCCTGTTCGTTCGCTTTTTTCCTATGGTGAGCGTTCAGAACAGCTGAGCCCTTTTCTGTTACTGGATTACGCAGGTCCTGCAAACTTTACGCCTGCAAAACGGCCTCGCGGAGTGGGGCAGCACCCGCACCGTGGGTTCGAAACGGTAACGATTGTTTACCAGGGTGAAGTGGCGCACCAAGACTCCACCGGTAAAGGTGGTGTCATCGGCCCCGGGGATGTGCAGTGGATGACCGCAGGCGCTGGAATTCTGCACGAAGAGTTTCATTCTCCGGCATTTACGCAGTCAGGCGGCTCGCTGGAAATGGTCCAGCTGTGGGTCAACCTGCCAGCAAAAGACAAAATGGCAGCCCCTGGCTACCAGGCTATTTTTAATGCTCAGATCCCTGTGATCGAATTGCCGGATCAAGCGGGCCAAGTACGCGTTATTGCTGGTGAGCACCTTGACCATGCAGGGCCTGCGCGCACTTACTCCCCCATGAACGTCTGGGATATTCAGTTAAAAGGCGGCAAAGTCGCCACGCTGAACCAATCCGCCGGTTGGACGACGCTGCTGGTAGTACTGCATGGCACCGTACAGATCAATGGCGAACAGGTAGTTCGGGAAGCACAGGTTGTCGAACTATCAAGGGAAGGGGAAGCAATGAGCATCGAAGCCAATAACGACACCTCTTTTCTGCTGCTCAGTGGTGAGCCGCTGGATGAGCCAGTCGTAGGTCACGGACCTTTTGTCATGAACAGCGAGCATGAAATCATTGCGGCAATCGATGATTTCAACTCTGGACGTTTTGGAAAGATGCCCGCCTGAAGCTCACTTTTGAGCTAACCCGCTAGCTGCCTTGGGCAGCTAGCTTTTGGTTTTATGTTCCAGGCTGCCCTGGGAAAGGAATAAATTCCGCATCATCGCCTTGGGGAAGGCGAAAGCGACCGTGCTCAAAATCCGCTTCTACCCAAGCCTGCTTGGCAGCCTCCAGTTTTTCACGGGAAGAGGCGACGAAATTCCAAGAGATATACCGTGGCCCATTCAGGGTTTCGCCTCCCAATATCATCAACCGAGAACCCGCTTCCCCCGCCACCACCGTTATCGGGTCGCCCGGTCGGAAGACCATCATGCGGCCAGCCTCGAAGGTCTCGCCTGCGATAAGGACACTGCCGGACATAACATAAATACCTCGATCTTCATGATTATCCGGTAACGGTAGCCTTGCGCCTGGCTGCAATATCGCATCCGCATAAAACATTTCGGAGAAAGTCTCTACCGGCGCCCGTTCTCCCCACGCCGTGCCCAAAATCAGGCGCACTTCCTTGCCCTCGCCTTTAAGTATCGGCAGCGCTTCCTCGCTGTGATGCTCAAAGCTGGCTGGCTTGTCTTCATGCGTCTCAGGGAGCGCTACCCAGGTCTGAACACCTAATAGCGGATGTTTGTGCTGGCGAGTGATCGCACT
Organism: Halomonas sp. G11; assembly: GCF_001663515.1. Classification (NCBI taxonomy): domain Bacteria; kingdom Pseudomonadati; phylum Pseudomonadota; class Gammaproteobacteria; order Oceanospirillales; family Halomonadaceae; genus Halomonas; species Halomonas sp. G11. The sequence goes on along the minus strand of NZ_LYXG01000041.1, from coordinate 159,285 downwards.
GGTGCGCTCAGAGTGGGTGACCCCATTGCCCGCCACCATCCAATTAACCGCGCCAGGACGGATCATTTGGTCAGTACCCAGGCTATCGCGATGCTGGAACGCCCCCTGATACAGGTATGTCACCGTGGCAAGCCCAATATGCGGATGGGGGCGAACATCAATGCCTTCACCCTTCAGAAATTCAACGGGCCCCATCTGATCAAAAAAGATGAAAGGTCCCACCATCTGGCGTTTAGGAGCAGGAAGCGCACGGCGCACCTCGAAACCACCCAGGTCCCGAGCACGGGGAACAATCAGTGTCTCTATATCATTCACGCTACCGGCGGATGGGCATTTGGGCTCTAAATCAGGCAACCAGCTCATAAGGTTTTCTCCAGTCTTGAGAGGCAGGCAACAATGGCGTGTGCCAGGTGGTATGACGCAGCCAACCACCAGTACCCGTTTCTTTTAAGTTAATCGATATCAGCGAAACATCCATGGGGCGACCAAACGGACGACGCGGGGCATCACCACATAGACCACCAGCCCGACCACACAGGCCGCGACGATACCGTGCCGGATTCCCCACATACCCAGCCAGGGAAGCAATGCAAAGAGCGGCGTCAAAAGAAAAGGAACCAGAAGGGTAAGCGGCCAGATAACCGAGGTGGTCACGAGCCATCTGGCTGCATCGGCATGGGAGGCAAACCTGAGCGCGATTTCATAGTCATTGGGGCGCCATTCTGGAAAACCGTGACCGGAGGCGCACTGCCCCCGTCATGGGCACGATTTACTTGCTGGTCAGCGTGCTGTAACTATTCATTAAATTACGGTAGTCAGGCAGGTGGTTGGCAAACAGCGTGCCGAGACCTTCTACATCATTGCGCCAATCGCGATGCAGCTCGCAGGCGGCGCCAAACCATGTCATCAATTGTGCGCCTGCGGTGGACATACGGTCCCAGGCGGCATCACGAGTGAGCTCATTAAAGGTGCCCGAAGCATCGGTAATCACGAAGACGTCAAATTCCTCTTCAAGAGCAGAGAGCGCCGGGAAAGCCACACACACTTCGGTTACCACACCGGCGATGATCAACTGCTTTTTGCCCGTTGCTTTTATGGCGCTAACGAAATCCTCGTTATCCCAGGCATTGATCTGCCCAGGACGTGCGATGTAGGGAGCGTCTGGAAACATCGCTTTCAGTTCGGGCACCAGAGGGCCATTGGGACCGTCTTCAAAACTCGTGGTGAGAATGGTGGGCAGTCCAAAATATTTAGCCAGATCCGCCAGCGCTAATACGTTATTTTTAAAACGATCCGGATCAATGTCACGTACTAGCGACAGCAACCCGGTTTGGTGATCTACCAACAGAACAGCGGCATTATCTTTATCAAGACGAACATAGGGCTTGGCCATGATGTACTCCTTTTTATCTACAAGGCTGAGTGAGCAGTGGCTAATGAAGTGCCAACATGCGTTTCCACATGCTTTATAGAGTGTAGTATTCCGCTTATTCGAGGATTAGATAAAGAAATTAGGACACAGCGTTGCATAGGGAGAACACACATGACGGCCCCCAACCTTAACGATCTGTATTACTTTGTGAAGGTCGTCGACCACGGTGGTTTTTCGCCAGCGGGGCGTGCCTTAGGCATCGCAAAATCCAAGCTGAGCAGGCGCGTGGGCGAACTAGAAAATCAGTTGCATGTTCGCCTGATGCACCGCTCGACCCGCCACCTGACGCTTACCGATATTGGCCAACGTTATTACCAGCACTGCAAGGCGATGCTGGTGGAAGCGGAAGCCGCCCAGCAGTTCATTGAAGAGAGCAAGCAGGCCCCTTGCGGCGTTATCCGCATAAGCTGCCCCACCGGGCTGTTGAGCTTTCACGTGAGTGCCATGCTGGCGGACTTCATGACCCTTTACCCCGAGGTAGAGGTTCATCTCGAAGGCACCAATCGGCGCATTGACCCGCTCGTGGAAGGCGTGGATATCGCTCTGCGTGCCCGCCCCCTCCCCCTGGAAGACAGTGACCTGATTCTTAAAGTGCTGTCGGATCGCGGTCAGTGCCTGGTGGCAAGTCCGGCACTGCTTGAGGAGTATGGTGTCCCCTCTACCCCCGAGATGCTCGCCAACCTGCCCAGCTTAAGCCGGGCACGGCCGGAAGAACCGCATGTTTGGCGCTTGAAGCGTGACGGTGACGAGCGTGTGGTGGAACATTCACCACGCTTTATTACCACCGACATGACCGCGCTCTATAAAGCGGCTTTAGCTGGCGTCGGCGTGGTGCAACTGCCTAGCTTGATGCTGGGAGATTCGCTCACGTCAAAAACCTTGGTGCAAGTAGTGCCCGAGTGGGAACCACGGCGGGAAGTCATTCATGCGGTTTACCCATCGAGACGCGGCTTACTGCCTTCGGTCAGAGCGCTGCTGGATTTTCTTGCCGAACGCTATGCCGCGCTTGGTTCTGAATACTGACATGGGAGATTACCGAGCTCCCAGCAGATTAAGCTCACTATCATGGAGAGAAACCAGTAAGGGTTCGCCATCTTCATTGATACGAAAACGGCCGTAACGGGCAGGCTCGTAGCGTTCAACATGACCTTCCTGGAAAAAGAAGGCATCAGTGGCAAAGCGCACTTGGCCATTGCGAATCCGATAGCGCAGTTGCTGTTCGTCGTCGGCTAAAGAGGTGCCATCATCCAGGCAAAGGCAGAATAGCTACGATGAACCAGACTCGATGACCAGCGCCACCTGCTCGGGCGGTAGTGTTCCCTGTTCAATTAACGACACCAGTTCACGGCGTTTTGAAGCCATGGTTTTCCTTGTCAGTCGGTCAGAGCAATAAGGTTTTGAAACTGTCTACTAAATAGGATGACCGAGCCAGCGTTCATCGTTACACCCGCTCGGCAAGAAAAAGATCACCTGCAACTTGTTTTTATAAGCTTTTACATACAAGTTGTGTAGAACCCTTCATCCAATTCAGCGTCGAATGCGTATGCTTTAAAACAATGCTGATGTTATAGCGAACCCAGCCACCCTCTGTCGACGACTTACCCACACAGGAGGCATCCAATGCTCATCAAGATTGCCAAACCGAGTGACTTGCACGAATCCGATGTCACGCCCGAATCCATCTACCTCTCCCGACGTCGCTTTATGGGCGGCGTGGCAGGCCTGGGGGCAGGGCTCGCGCTCTCAGGCCACGCCCAGGCAGCCGCCGACGACTATTCGGACGTTCCCGAAGGCGACGCGCCCGGTTGGCTGAAAGAAAAAATCAGCGACGCCAAGTGGGATGCCATCACCCCAAGCGATCCTGAAAAAGACAAGCTCGCGCCCTTTGATGACGCCAGCCAATACAATAACTTCTTCGAGTTCGGCACCGACAAGGGCGATCCTGCCCGCCATGCAGGCAGCCTGGAAACCCAGCCGTGGAGCGTGGTGGTCGATGGTGAGGTGAACAACGGCGGGCGTTTTGCGCTCGAAGACCTGGTCAAACCGTCACAGTTTGAGGAGCGCATTTACCGCCTGCGTTGCGTTGAGGCCTGGTCAATGGTGATTCCCTGGCTGGGCATCCCGCTTGCCGAGATCATCAAGCGCGCCGACCCTACCAGCAAAGCCAAGTACGTGCGCTTTGAAACCCTGGTCGACCCGGATCAGATGCGCGGTCAGCGCTCATCCTTCTCGATCATCGACTGGCCCTACGTGGAAGGCCTGCGTCTGGACGAAGCCATGCACCCACTGACGATAATGGCCATGGGCATGTACGGCCGCGAGCTGCCCAACCAGAACGGCGCCCCCTTGCGGCTGGTGGTTCCCTGGAAGTATGGCTTCAAGAGTATCAAGTCAATAGTGCGCATCTCGCTGGTCGAAGAGCAGCCGGTCAATTCCTGGCAAAAGATTGCCTCGGATGAGTACGGCTTTTATGCCAACGTCAATCCCAATGTGGACCACCCCCGCTGGAGCCAGGCCACCGAACGCCGCCTACCCAACACCCTGTTCAATTCCAATACCATCGACACCCGGATGTTCAACGGCTACGAAGATGAAGTCGCCGAGCTCTATGCGGGCATGGACTTGAGGAAGCACTACTGATGGCAACGCAGCGCAAATGGTTGGCCTGGCGGGTGGCAGTGTTTCTCGCTGCACTCGCGCCGCTGATATTCTGGAGTTGGCAGGTGGCGAACAACGCCGCTGGCCCTGAGCCGGGGCGCTACCTGCTGCTCAACATTGGCATTGGCGGGCTGTGGATGCTGCTGCTTACCCTCAGCCTGACGCCGCTGACAAAGCTAACCCGCTGGAAAGGCTTCGCGCTGATCCGGCGTCAGTTGGGCCTGTGGACGCTCACCTACGCCATCCTGCATATGCTCAGTTACGCGCTGTTTATCCTGGGGCTGAACTGGGCACTGCTGGGCAGCGAAATCGTCAAACGGCCCTACATTATCGTCGGCATGATCGCATTGATCGGCCTGGCCGTGCTGGGCGCGACGTCCAACAAATGGTCGATGCGCCGCCTGGGCAAGCGCTGGAAGTCGCTACACAAATTTTCCTACGCCATTCTGGGCTTGGTGCTGCTGCACTTCTTCTGGGTGGTACGCGCCGACATGGGCGAATGGGCAATGTATGCGGTCATCGGCGCGCTCGTCATGGCCACCCGTCTGCCCCCTGTCTCGCGCACGCTGCCCAAACTACGCCAACGGTTGAGTCGAGCGTAAGTAGCACAACGCAATGCATCTGATGATTGGCATCTAGCCGTTATGCCGTTCACTCCAGCTTAGTGAAACGTAGTTGAGCAATCCGCGAAGGCGGTAAGAACGAATCTGACCGGGCGTTTTCCCAGTAGTGCTCAAAGACTGTGTGATGGCAGTTCCCGGTCAGCAGCTCGTTAGGCTTCAAGAACGTGAAAAGCTGATCGTAGGATTGAATCTCATTTTCCGACACCCGCCGGATAATGTGCTCTGGGCCCAGCTCACTGGTATGACCTAGCCCGGCGGCGGCCAGCATCTCTGCCAACGCCCTTAGCGTATTACGGTGGTAGTGATAGACCCGTTCAGACTTATCGGCGACATCCAAATGCTGCCCCCGCTTCGGGTCCTGGGTCGCCACCCCACTGGGGCATTTATCGGTGTGACAGCTGAGCGCCTGAATACACCCCAGTGAAAACATGAAGCCACGACCCGCGTTGCACCAATCGGCTCCCAGCGCGATGGTGCGGGCAATATGAAAACCGGACATGATCTTGCCCGCCGCCCCAATGCGAATTTCGTCACGCAGCCCAGCCCCCACCAGGGTATTGTGAACCAGGGTCAACGCCTCGGTTAGCGGGACCCCTAGCCGATTGATAAATTCCAGCGGCGCGGCCCCTGTGCCGCCCTCGCCTCCGTCAACCACAATAAAATCCGGCCGCTCGCCGGTTTCAAGCATGGCTTTGACAATGGCAAACCATTCCCAAGGGTGGCCGACCGCCAGCTTGAAGCCCACCGGCTTACCCTCGGAAAGCTCGCGCAGGCGGGCGATAAAGTGCATCAACTCCAGCGGCGTGGAAAACGCCGTATGAGCGGCGGGCGAGACGACATCCTCGCCCATCGGCACACCCCGCGCCTCGGCGATTTCAGCGGTCACCTTGGCGCCTGGCAGAATGCCTCCATGACCGGGCTTTGCCCCCTGGGAAAGCTTGATCTCGATCATCTTCACCTGATCGTCGCAGGCATTCGCCGCAAAGCGCGCCTCGTTGAAGGTACCATCGTCGTTACGGCAGCCAAAGTAGCCCGAGCCTATCTCCCACACCAGATCACCACCGTGCTTGCGATGGTAACGGGAGATCGATCCCTCACCGGTATCGTGATAAAAACCGCCCTTACACGCCCCGGCATTGAGCGCCTCAATCGCATTGGCCGACAGCGAACCAAAGCTCATCGCCGAAATATTGAACACACTGGTGGAATAGGGCTTGCGGCAGCGGCTGCCGCCCACCTGAACACGAAAATCGTAATTGTCGATGGTGCTGGGCTGAAGGGAGTGATTGATCCATTCATGGCCCGGCTGATACATATCCAGCAACGAGCCAAACGGCTTCTTGTCGCTTTCATTCTTGGCGCGCTGATAGACCACCGCCCGCTGTTCCCGGGAGAAAGGGCGTGCGTCCAGGTCCGACTGGATAAAATACTGCCGAATCTCCGGGCCAATCGACTCCAGAACATAGCGCAAGTGCGCCAGTATGGGATAGTTACGGCTGACGGTACGCCGACGCTGACGCACATCGTGAACCCCCAGCGCCGACAGCAGGCCGAAGACCACCACGCCCCACAGCCACATCATTGAAAACATCAGCCCAATCAGCGAGATCGCCAACAGCAACAAACAGGCAATAAAGGTGGCATGTCGGAGAGGAATGCGGGTTAGCCCCCGGGGGTTGATCATAAGCGTACAAACTCCGTTTGAGTCGTTTCACACCAGATGGCGAAACTGGCTAGCATAACGCAGAGAGTGCACGATCGACCAAGCCGCTTTTACCCAAAGACGCATCGCAGATGCGTGCGGTAAGCGACCCTGAGGTCGTTCTTGCGAGCTCCGCCTTCCTGACTTCAAGCCATAATCCACTCATTGAAGATACGTGCTTCGTCCTTACCCCTTTTGTACGCATAGTAGACCAGCCGTAGGTGTCGCTCTTCATCAACGGTGAGCGTCGTGTGTTCAAGCGCCACATCACCAAGCGCTTCAATATAAAGATGACGCACTCCCTGGCAAGGGGCGTTGACCTCCTGGTTTTTCCATAACGGCTTAAATTCAGGCGATACCTTGGTTAACTCTTCGACCAGCTCATCCATAGCGGGGTCTTGCGTGGCGCGGGCGAAGTCGCGCCGAAAGCTGGATAACATTTGGCTGACCTGCGCTTCCCAGGGTGACAAGCGCTGACGCATGGCAGGGTCGGTAAACAACAACCACAGCATATTGCGGCGTTCCGGCGAGTGAGCAGAGAAGTTGAAAAGCTTATCAGCGGCAGTATTCCAGGCCAGCACGTCCCAGCGTAGGTTCAGGATATAGGCGGGCCGGGTGGGCAGATCGTCGATCAACGTTTGCACCAGCGGCGGCACGCTGCACCAGGTTTTAGCCAGTTCAGAGGGTAAGCGCTGATGGGCAAGCAAGAACAGATGGCGGCGTTCCGCCGCATCCAGCTTGAGCGTCTTGGATAAGTTGTCCAGAAACGTCGCCGATACGCTTATATCCCGCCCCTGCTCTAACCAGGTATACCAAGTCAGCCCCACGCCCGCTAAAGCGGCGACTTCTTCGCGCCTTAACCCAGGCGTGCGCCTTCGGCGGCCACGAGGTAGCCCCGCCTCTTCCGGCGCTATTTTCTCGCGATGCTTGCGTAGAAATGCAGCCAGGTCTTCCCGCGTTCGAGTCAGGGTTCTGGAAGCGGTCATCTTATTACCTTTAAAGAACTTACCACTTTTAGTAATAGCATAAATGGTTAAATTGTACCCCCTTAAAAGCCTCTCCAGAATAGCCTCTCGCTGGCAGAACTAGCGATGATTTTTCGATCCTTACCTGACATGGAGAGCGTGATGGCTAACCAACCTCGTTTATCGGTGTATTTAATCGCCTTGGGTGCATTTGCGCTGGGGATGGCCTCTTATGTAACCGCTGGGCTTATTCCACTTATCGGCGACGCTTTTAGTGTCTCTGCAGCCAAAGCAGCCCAGCTAGTCACGGCATTCACCTTAGCCTATGGCTTGGGTTCACCCATCGTTGTGGCACTGCTGCCCGGGCGTCAGCAGCGCTTGGGCTTACTGGTGGCGTTAGTCATCTTTGTTGTGGCTAATATTGCCAGCGCGCTGGCCACCAGCTTTGTATCTCTCGTTGTATGGCGGGCGGTCGCGGGCGTGGGGGCGGGGGTTTACCTTGCCATGGGCATTGCCGCCGCAGCCGCCATTACAGCCGAAGCGCAGCGTGGTAAAGCGATTGCCATCATTATGGGCGGCATGGCCAGTGGCACGGTGCTGGGTGTGCCGATCAGCCTGTTATTGGCCGAGCGTTTAGGTTGGGCGTCAGCGATGTGGCTTATCGCAGTGCTTGGCTTCATTGCCTATGCGGGCCTACACGTTAAACTGCCTGCGGTTCCGCCCGCACCGATGCTCTCACTTGTTCGTAAACTGGCCATTTTGAAAAACCCTCATGCGATGGCCATTCTGGGAGTGTCACTGTTGGCGGCCATTGCCAGCCTAGGGATGTATACCTTTATCGCCCCGTTTATGGCGGCCACCGAATCAGGCGCTGTTCAGTCGATCACTGGTTATTTATGGGTATGGGGAATTGGGGGTGTCGTAGGCAGCTTTCTGATTGGCCCATTGGTCGACAAGTTTAACGGCCCGGTAATCACCTTGGGGATTATGCTGCTGCTCTTTATAGCGCTGATCGCCCTCCCCTTTTCGGCATCTGTTCATCCACTGCTGACGTTACTGCCGATTGCGCTTTGGGGTGCCGTAGGTTGGGCACTGCAAGTACCGCAAAACAACGAGCTCGTGCGTACACGCCAAGCCCATGGTGATGGCAACTTGGCCGTCGCGCTCAATGAATCGGCGCTCTATTTAGGCAGTGCATTAGGCGCAGCAAGTGGCGGCATGTTGCTTGCTCTCCACCTTCCTGTTTCGACATTAGCGGTTGGCGCGGGGGCTATCGCCGCCATGGGTGCGGCAGTACAGCTGATCATCGTCCTGCGTATAAAGCGCTAGCGCTATTCGAGCACGCCAAGGGGCTCGTAGCCTGCCGCTTGGTGGTTATGCAGCCCCGTCTTTTACTTAAAGCAGTGCTCGGTGTGCAGAAAATCCCGCCAGAGCACAAATCCACTCAGAGGTAATCATCTGAAACAATATACAAAGAAGCTGCTTACATACATCCCTGTCTAGAAGCAGTAATCACCATTTACGGCGAGATTAAAACCAAACATACGTGACTGACCAAGGTGTTCCATCGCAACAACTTATAAATCATCATACCGGATAGACTTCTATGTCAGCGCTTCTACCTCTACCGATCCATGACGGGCGCATGCTGCGCCATCAAATCTACCACCCAATCAATGAACACACGCAGCTTGGCGCTGACGTGCCGATTCGGTGGAAAGGCGATGTACATCGGCATCGGCTCCAGGTGCCAATCATCAAACAGGCGGACCAGCTCGCCGCGCGATACGTGCTCGTTGGCCATGTAATCAGGCAACCACATGACGCCGAGCCCCGCCAAGCCCGCTGCCAGCCCGGCGTTCCCATCGTCGACCGAGATCACATAACGTCCCTGCACGGTGACACGCTCTGAGTTGCGGTGCAGGGCATAGGGAAAGGCAGAGCCTGTGCGTGCCCATCTGAAACCGACAATGTAGTGAGGCGGGAGCGACAGTTCTTGTGGGTGCGAAGGAGCACCTGCCCGTTTTAGATAGCTTGGTGCAGCGTAAACACCCAGCGTCAGATCACCCACGCGACGTGCCATCAAAGATAAATCGGTAAGCTCTCCGCCCCGCACTACGCAGTCCACGCTTTCACCAATCAAATCCACCATGCGATCACTGACGCCCATGTCGATTTGAATATCGGGATATTGAGCATGAAAAGCAGGTAAGGCAGGAATCAGGATCATGCGAGCGAAAGGGCTGGGCACATCTACTCTTAGTCGGCCGCGAGGCAACACCGAGGCGTTGGACAGGCTGGTTTCAGCATCGTCCATATCGGCCAGCAGCTTGATGACGCGCTCGTAGTAGGCCGCCCCGTCCGCCGTGACGTTCACCTTGCGGGTGGTGCGGTTGAGCAGTTTGACACGCAGCCGGGCCTCCAGCTGTTGCACGAGTTGCGTCACACTGGTCTTGCTCATGTGAAGTGTTTCAGCAGCCTTGGTAAAGCTGCCCGTCTCCACCACCCGGGCAAAGGCCTGCATTGCGTTAAAACGATCCATGGCTGCGCCAAATACCTTGTGATTGTTTGCAAACTACAAACAATGTTGAACAGAATCCACCGTTTATCCACCCCGAATACAGGCCTAAAGTGACATCACCGTAACTCACCGGTCGACTCCGACCACTGATGGAGATTCACATGGCTAAGCGTGACGTCGTTTTTCCCCAGGGCCGCCAGGCGCTCTATGACCAGAACACTTATTCCGCCGCCGTCCGCTCGGGCGACTTTCTGTTTGTGTCGGGCCAGGTCGGCAGCCGTGAGGACGGCTCTCCCGAACCAGACTTCGCCGCCCAGGTACAGCTGGCCTTCGACAACCTGCAGAGCGTCCTGGCTGCGGCGGGGGCAAGCTTCGATGACATCGTCGATGTGACGAGCTTTCATACCGACCCCGAAGCCCAATTTCCTATCTGGCTGGACGCCAAGGCACGCGCGTTTCCGGAAAAACCCTACCCGAACTGGACAGCGGTTGGCGTCACCTGGCTGGCGGGGTTCGACTTTGAAATCAAGGTGATCGCCAAACTCCCCGAGTAAGCAGCCATGTACCTCAAGCGCCTATCCGTCTCGGCGGAGCGACACTTCTACTGTCGGCCGTGATGTTTTTCTGCAAACGCAGTGCGTCACGCTTCGGCGGTGATTTGAAAAGGCGGCCGTATTCGCGAGTGAACTGAGAGACACTCTCGTACCCTACTTCAAAGGCGGCATTGCTCGCGGTCACACCTTCGTCAAGCATCAGGCGGCGCGCTCCGATCAAGCGCAGCCGCTGCTGGTATTGGCCCGGCGTTAGCGACGTCATGTGTTTGAAATGCTTGTGAAACGAGCTAAGACTCATGCCTGCCTCAGTCGCCAACTGTTCCACCGGCACACGTGACGTGTAGTTAGCTCTGAGAATCTAGATAGCGGCCGCGAGGCGGCTTGCGTAGCTATCCGGATCGGCAATCTCACGCAGGGCATTGCCGTGGGGCCCAGAAAGCAGCCAATAATGCAGCTCCTGCAGGATGCCGGGACGCAGAAGTGGCGCGGAATCGGGGCGATCCAGAAGTTTCATCAGCCGGGATGCGCAGTCAATCAACTCGGCTTCCGTGTCTTCGGCGAATAGCGTCTGCATCTCGGATGGGCGCTGGGCGCGGGTGCTGCCCATATGCGCGGTAAGCTCGCGCAAGATTCTTCTATCCAGGTCAATCGCAACGGCCAGATAGGGCTCGTCCTGGCTGGCTTGGACAATCCGCCCGACGACCGGCATATCCGCGCTCACGATCGCCGATTCCCCGGCCGCTACCACTCTGCTCTGGTGCCCGACCGTCATCCGCTTTGCCCCCTGTAACACCAGGCAAACCAGCGGCTTGTAGACCGATTGCAAATCACCGGCGGGGGTTTCGACGCACATCATGGTAAGCCCGGGCACTGAGGTGAACACCAAGCCATCGTGATTAGCGTGGTGCTTGGCATAGATTTGAACCGCCTGTTTGAGTGAATTCATCTGCTTTCCTCTCGCCGCCTGTTGATCAACGTTAGCATTCATCGACAGGAAACTCGCTGCGCTTACAGGATTAGGCAAGTTTTGCGCATGGGCTGGCAAGCCCCGCCGCCACTGAATGATCAACACTGGGGCAGCTCGGCGATAACACCCACGCCGAAGGCATTCGACATACCGAGTTATTCAGAAATGGAGGCGTTAACCATGAACACATCAGGCAATACCATGCTCATTACCGGCGGTGGCTCCGGGATTGGCCGCGAACTGGCCCTACGCTTCAACGCGCTGGGCAACACTGTGATCGTCGCCGGGCGGCGCATGGAGGCGCTGGAGGAAACCATTGCAGGCCAGCGTGACATGCACGCAATGGCCCTCGATGTCGAAGACCCGACGGCCATTACTACCTTTGCGGAGCGCGTCGTCGCCGAGCATCCCAGGCTCAATGTGTTGATCAACAATGCAGGCATCATGCGCCGCGAGGACTTGACCAGCACCCATGACCTCATTGATGCCGAACAGACGATCGTCACCAATCTGCTCGGCCCGATCCGGCTGACCAATGCCCTGACCGACCACCTGGTCAACCAACCGGACGCCGCCATCGTGAATGTCTCCTCAGGGCTGGCGTTTGTGCCGTTAAGCGGCACGCCTACCTACAACGCCACCAAGGCAGCCATCCATTCCTATACGATCTCGCTTCGCGAGCAGCTCAAGGGCAAGGTTGAACTCATCGAGCTGGCACCACCTGCGGTACAGACGGAGCTGACACCTGGTCAGTCGACCCGCGAAGGCTATATGCCGCTTAATGACTATATGGAAGAGGTCATGACACTGTTTCAAAAGCAACCCACGCCCAAGGAAATCCTGGTGGAGAACGTAAAATTCCTGCGTTGGGCGGAGCGGGACGGACACTTTGATGAAGTGGTGGAGATGCTCAGCAGGATGTGAGTACTTCGTATTTCATCACGAGCAGGTAATAATTGACGGTGTAAAGTGATCGTTTTACACTGCTTGCATGGATACCAAAACAAAGCTTATTTCAGCAGCAGAGCAGCTTTTCGACCGGCACGGCTTTACCGCCACCGGGATGGACAAGCTAACCAAGGCAGCCGGCATGTCGAGCCGAACGCTCTACAAGCATGCGGGTAGTAAAACGGCGCTGATAACGGAGGTGCTCCAAGAACGCCACCGACGCTTCCAGCCGCTCATTGAAGTGGACAGCGTTGATGCTCTCTTTAACGCGCTGGAAGAATGGATACGGACCGAGAGCGCAAGAGGGTGCCTTTTTCTGCGCGCTTACGGTGAAACCGGCGGTGATACACCGGCAATCACCGACGCCGTGCTAGCTTACAAGGCGAGGCTTTACGACAAGATCAAGGATATTGTCGCGATAGAAACCGCTGAAAAAGAAACACCGGAACTCGCCGAGCAGATCCTTATACTGTACGAAGGCGCCACCGCGGCCGCGATTTACCGTGGCCCGGAGGCGATAGCCTCGGCACATAAAGCCGCCTTGGCACTGCTCAAGCAGGCACGATCATGAGCCCTGGCGTGTACCTCGGTGCGGCGGGGTTTGGCATGATCGCGGTGTGCTATGGTTTTGCGCGCTTCGCCTTCGGGCTCTTCCTGCCACAAATTGACACTGACCTTGCCCTATCGCCCACCTTGAGTGGCTTCATATCGGGTGGGTCTTTTCTGGGCTACTGCTTCGCTATCATTCTATCGGCGTACCTGACCGAGCAGATCGGCGCCCGCGCCGTGGCTATTGGGGCGGCGCTGGTCGCAGCAGTCGGCATGGCCGGCATCGCCATGGCGCCTTCGCCGCAGCTGCTCGCCAGCGCGGTCATGCTGGCAGGCTCAAGTACTGGGCTCGCCTCACCGCCCATGGCGGCAGCGGTGGCCGCCGCCGTAAGACCTGATCGGCAAAGTGTCACCAACACGATCATTAATGCCGGAACGGGTGCCGGTGTGGTGCTTTCAGGGCCTGTCGCGTTACTGATGGGAGGTCAATGGCGGTTAGCCTTCGCGTGTTTTGCCGTGGCCGCTTTTGTGATGGCGGTAGCCGCCGCGCTCAGCGTACCAGGCGGTACCAGGGCGACCCAGACCCCGGGCGGTTTACCCCCTTTTAACCGCGTTATTATGCGCTTGATCGCCGCTGCATTTCTGATGGGCGCGTCCAGCACCGCTATTTGGTCTTTCGGTGGCAAACTCGCCGCGCTGCAGCTTGGCTGGGGCAATACCGGTGCAGGGCTGCTTTGGATCGCCATTGGCGCAGCCGGTATCGTGGGAGCAAGCGCAGGTACGCTAGTGGCGCGTTTCGGGATCGACCGAGTGCATTGGCTTTTTCTTGGGGCGTTGGCGACAGGCATTCTATTGGTTGGCACCAGTGCCACTACGCCCTTATTAACACTCGGTGGCGGCATGCTCTTCGGCGCGGCTTACATCATGCTGACCGGCGTCTATCTGGTATGGGGCGTCACCGCACTGCCCAACCGGCCTGCCACAGGCCTGATGATCGGCTTTCTAACCATCGCAATCGGCCAGACGGCAGGTGCGCCACTGTTCGGCTTTTTGATGGATCGGCTGACCCCCGACTACGCCGTGCTGGTCTTCGCATGCCTTGCCTTTACCGCGGGCTTGGCGAGGGCTAACAGCGCCATACTCAAGCCCGCTCCAAAAGCCACCTCGTCAGCACAAGAGATAAGTCACCTAAACGATAGCAACTAAACGTTTTGGGTGGTTAACATAGCGGTTCTCTCGCATCTGCTCGCCGTTAGCCAAGCGCCTATCATTCGCGAAAAGGAGAAACGCATGATGATCACGTCACGGGAAGACCTCGATGCCATCAAGGAGTCGTGCCAGGCCATGGTCACGAATAGCTCACGCCTTTCAGCAGGCGCGGCGATTATTCCCCTGCCGGGGGTGGATGTAGGGTCAGACGTCGCCATCCTGATGCGACTGATCCCCAGGATTAATCACCAGTTTGGCCTAACGCCTGAGCAAATCGACGGCCTGGATACCGAGGCCAAGCTGTTCGTGATGACGGCCATTTCCAACACGGGCAGTAAGATGGCGGGGAAATACATCACCAAAAAGCTGATCGTGATGCTGCTACAGAAGATGGGCGTCAGAGTCGCCACCAAAGGCGTCTCCAAGTTCGTCCCCTTCGTCGGTAGCGCCGTGGCAGGCGGCATCAGCTACACCGCCATGAAGATGATGGGCAATCGGCATATTGAAGATTGCTATCAGATTGCCCTGGCAACGCTGGAAAATGACCGGGAACTGGTCGTTATTGCCGAGGACCCGGCAAAAACGCTAAGCCACGATGATTAGGCTTTCAGCGTCATGACGCTCTCAACGGCCTGTTTCAAGCGTTCGCCCAGCAACGCGTAAGGCCGCACGGGGGCCACCCCAAGACCTGCCAGAGGCCAGCACCCACCGATGGAGAGTTTCATGTTTCGCCGCCTTAGCGTTCTGCTTGCCGCCCTGGTGTTGCTGCCCTCTTGCGCCATGCCGCCGGACTCCCCGCGCTTTCAGCCCTCGGGCGACCTGCCGCGTTATGATCAGCCAAGCTTCGATGAATACATACGCGTCACCCGCGCGTGGATTGCCGACAATCGCGCCTTCATCGGCGACGACCGCCAGCGAGAGATAGCGCTCAACGCCCCGTTTGAACGTCGCCCGGACACACCGGCAAAGCGTGGCATTCTGTTCGTGCACGGACTGGGCTCAAGCCCTTGGTATTTCACGGATATGGCCAACGCCATGGCGGAAGACGGCTGGCTGGTTCGTTCAATTCTGTTGCCCGGCCATGGCACCCGTCCCGCCGACCTGATGCTGCCGGGCCATGAGGATTGGGAAGATGCCGTCGCCCATCACACCCAGTTGCTTGCGGATGAAGTCGATGAGCTCTGGCTGGGCGGGTTCTCGACCGGAGGCAACCTGGTCACTTCCCAAGCGTTCAAGGACGATCGCGTCGACGGGTTGCTGCTGTTCTCCCCCGGCTTTTATTCGGACAGCCAATACCTCTTTCTTGCCCCGGCCATTTCTTATTTCTGGGACTGGCTCGATATCGATGACGAAGACAATATCGTCACCTACCAGTCGCTGCCATCGCGCGGCGCCTCGCTGTATTATCGCTCGGTCAATGCCGTGCAAAAAAACCTCGACGCCGAGCGCTTTGATAAACCCGTACTGATGACCATGAGCCAGCACGACAGCGTGCTGGACCCAGACGCGACGCTCAACGCCTTTCAAACCCGTTTTACCCACCCGTCATCGCGCTTCGTATGGTACGGCGACACGCCTCAACACCTTGATGATCCACGCGTCACGCCGCTGACCAGCTACCTGCCCGACCGGCGGATCAGCAACTTTTCCCACATGAATGTGCTGTTTGCGCCCGACAACCCCTACTACGGCGAAGCGGGCAGCTACACCATGCTGGAAAACGGCCAGGAAGATTTAGACCCGCCCGACGACGCTGACGCATTGTGGTTTAGCGCCTGGGGGCATAGCAACGCGGAAAAATACCACGCCCGGCTGACCTGGAATCCTTATTTTGACGGCCTTCTCGATACTATCCGCGAGATGACAGGTGACTAAGCAGGCCGCTCAGTTATGCTCATACCACAGACTTGAAAGGACCCGAATGCCCGCTTAGGTCGCCATGAAAGCCAAAGCAAAGCCCCCGCCTGTAAAAGCGGGGGCTATGCGATGTTGCCATGGGCCTGACTTGGCGCTTTACCAGCGATAGCTGACCTTCGCGCTGATTTCGCGGCCTGGATTGTAGTAGTCTGCGGTGCTTGAACCGACCACATGCTGTTCGTCGAGCAGGTTGCTAACGTTGACGGCCAGATCGGCGTCTTTAGTTAACTGGTAACTAAAGGCTGCATCGAACAGCGTTGCTGCACTGCTCTTTGAAGTATTGGCGACATCAAAATAGTAGGAGCCAACGTAGCGGGCACCGAGACCAACACTCATATCCTGGCTCGGCAAGGTATAGTATCCCCACAGCGACGCCATATGGTTGGGTGTGGCGGTAAACTCGTTACCTTCTCTAGCGGTGTTGCTGTCGCGCACCACTTCCGACTCCATGTAGGAGTAACCACCGACGATGCTCAGGTTATCGGTCAACTCAGCCTTGGCTTCCAAGTCAAGACCCTTTACGCGGGACTCCCCCACGGTTTCCTGCTCGATAACGCCATTTTCCTGTACCACCGAGATAGTAACGTCATTCTTCGTCAGGTCATAGATAGACGCCGAAAACAGCGCATTCGTACCGAATGGCGCGTATTTCGCGCCAATTTCATACTGTTCGCCCCTTTCAGGGTCGACGCCAACCGTGGGCGGTGCAACCGACTCCACCATGCTGATGTAGGTAGAAATTTCGTCAGTGACGCGATAGGTCAACGCGCCACGAACTGACGTCTCGGAGAAGTCATCAGACTCGGTAACCCCAGCCATGTTGGTGCTGGAAACATCCAGAGCGTCGTTGCGCACGCCCGCGGTCACAATAAATCGATCATAGAAGGACAAATTCTGGGTCAGGAAAGCCGACTCGGTGGTGAAGTCCTGCTCGTTGCTGCTAAAAATATTCAGGCTGCTTGGAGCTCCGCTAAAGGAAGGATTCGCCAGATCGATTGGCTCTGCATCTCCGTAGATGGAGCTGGCTTCCGTGCTGGCATCGCGGTACTCGACACCCACAAGCGTGCTGCTATCAATCTGATCAAAGCGGGCATCATATTGCAGGATAGCGTTACCAATTAATTCCTCGGCTTCGTTGTCGGTGCCAAAATAATCGCGATCCACCACGCTGCCCACTCGCCCTGGAGAGTCTGTAATATAAATATAACCGAAGTCGTCGGTCAGGTCGCTGTAACGCAGGTTACCGCGTAAAGTGAGCCCGTTGTTGAAATCATGGGTCAGTTGCCCAGTAAGGCTGGTGCGCTCAACGTCATGATAATTAAAATCAGGCTCACCAAAGAACTCGCTGCGGTCGTACTCACGGTCAAGCGGATAACCACCGCTATTGGGGGTGTCATCACGCTTCAAGTAATCGAAGATAACACTTGCTGATGTGTAATCCGTTGGCTCCCAGGCAAGACCGCCCATCAAAAAGCCACTATTGTCTTTAGAGTGATCGTATTCGCGATCACTGTCCCGAATAGTACCGGTTAAACGATAGGCTACTGTCTCGTCAGCGTTTAGCGTGTCGCCAACATCAATACCGGCCTCTTTCTCATCAAATGATCCGTATGAGAGGTAGCCTTCACCAAAGCGCTCAAACCGTGGTCGTTTGCTCACAAAGTTCACCGAACCACCCGGGTCCGCCGGACCAAACAGCGTAGAGTTGGCACCTCGCAACACTTCCACACGCTCGTAGGCGTAAGGTTCCTCACGAACACCGCGCATGGAGCCTAGCGTCAGCCCATCACGGTAGGTGGTCGCCTGGAAGCCGCGGATTTGGAAATAGTCATTGCGGTCATCGGTGCCGTAATAATCGGTAATGATGCCAGGAGTATATTGCAGGACCTCTTCAGTGGTAGAGGCGTCCCGCTGCTCGATCTCCTTTTCCGTAATGACTGACACAGAAGCAGGTGTATCGAGAATACTGGTCGCAACCTTGCCACCCACCCACAGCTCTTGGGCCACTATCGAGTTGGCATCATCATCCGCGTAGGCCTGGGCGTTAACAATAACGGGGGCGAGGCGATAAGCCTCCTTTTCGTCATTACCATTGCCGTCGCTTGCCTCCTGCGCGACCCCGATCATGGGAATAGTGACGCCGCACAAAAAGGCGGTAGTGGGTCTGCTGCCACCGTAAGCGATTTGCATGGCACCGGACGCGGCTACTGCTGTCAGTCATGTTAAAGATCCCTTGAAATGAATAAAACTGCCCTGCTCGCCTTATGGTTTCTTTTGAAAGGCGCTGGGAGTATCAGAGGTACTACCACGCATCAATAGTGGTAATGCCAATCATAATCATTAATTTTATCGTATTTCTATATTAGAGCAATGCCGACCTATGCGCTAGCCTTTGCTAAACATCGACGTTCAACGCAGCATCAGGAGGCCTTGATGAATACCCCACAACCCGAAACGTTGTATCTCGACAGCGATAAAACCACCGGCTACCCCAATTCACCGCTGCCGGTACTGATCTACCGAGACGTTATCGACACACCTGATCCAGAGGCATGCGCCGCCACGTTCGAAGCCATGTTCAAGCGCCACGGCTGGCCGCCGTCGTGGCGCTACCACCTGTATGACTTTGATCACTTCCACTCGACCGCTCACGAGGTCCTGGGCATTTTTCGCGGGCAGGCCCGTGCCCGGCTGGGCGGCCCCAACGGCCGCGAACTGATGCTTTGTACGGGCGATGTGCTGGTGCTGCCCGCGGGTGTCGGGCATGCCAGCCTGGAGGCGGATGATGATTTCTGCATGGTAGGCGCCTACCCGCCAGGCCAAAGGCCGGAGATAGAACGCGGCGACCCGGCACAGTTGGAAGCGGCAAAGGCGCGCGTGGCTAACGTGGAGATGCCCGAGAGCGACCCGGTCGGCGGTTCACTCACATCGCTCTGGACGCAAGACACTTAGATCCAGCAGAAGTCTGCCCATGGCAGGTATGATGCACAGACCCACATTTCACACCGACGAGGAGCTCCCTATGACCGCTTATGTGGTAATGATCAAAGAACACACCCACGACAGTGACGAAATGGAGCGCTACAGCGAAAAGGCCAAAGCCGCCCGCGAAGGCCACGACCCTGAACCGCTGGCGTTCTATGGTGATTTCAAAGTGCTCGAAGGTAGCGCCATGGAAGGGGCGGTGATTTTACGCTTCCCCGATATGGCTGCCGCCCGCGCCTGGTATGAAAGCCCCGCCTACCAGGAAGCCCGCCAGCACCGTTTTCAGGGGGCCGACTATCGAGTGTTTATCGTGGATGGGATTGAAGGCACCTGAGAAGCACACCATCGTCTATCAAGAGAGGACCGCATCATGATCGAGTCACGTGAAGACCTCGACGCCATCAAGCAGTCGTGCCAGTCGATGGTCACAAGGAGTTCAGGCCTTTCTGCCGGGGCGGCGATCATTCCCATCCCCGGGGTGGATCTTGGCTCAGACGTGGCCATCTTGATGCGGTTGATCCCCCAAATTAATGAAAAATTTGGCTTATCGCCTGAACAAATCGAAAGCCTGGATACCGAATCCAAGCTCTTTGTGATGACCGCCATTTCCAATACCGGCAGCAAGCTGGCCGGGAAATACATCACCAAAAAACTCATCGTGACGGTGCTCAACAAGATGGGCATCAAGGTCGCCGCAAAAGGCGTGACGAAGTTCGTCCCGCTAATCGGTAGCGCCGTGGCAGGCAGCATCAGCTTCACCGCCATGAAGGTGATGGGCAACCGGCATATCGAAGACTGCTATCAGATTGCCCTGGCAGCGCTGGAAGAAGAGCGGCTTGCGCATGAAATCGTGATCGAGCCGGAGCCAGAATCAGAGCCAGGACCGGTAAAGAACTCCCCTCAGCCGTAATAGCTCGGTGATCAGCTTTCTTTCAGCAGTATAAAATGCTCTATCAACCGTATCATCAGCGTTTTCTGATCGGGCAGGCTTTCAGCCACTAACAACGCTAGCGCCACCAAGGTGTTGTCGTTGATCAGTTGCTCAACGGGTCGAGCCAGTAACGATGCATTGCGGCGCAGGTACCATAGAAACAGAAACGAGCCACAGCGCTTATTTCCATCGGCCAATGGATGATTTTTAACCACAAAGTAAAGCAGATGCGCCGCTCGGATGGCCACGTTGGGGTAAAACAGTTCGTCGCCAAAACCTTGCTCGATGGTGGCCAAAGCCGACGTCAAACCATCACCCCGCACCTGCCCAAACAGTTCGGTTGCCTCGCCTTTGGCGATCAAGGTTTGCTTCAACTCCCCAATGGCTCTCAAGGCTTCGTCCAACTCCAGCGAGTGCATACCGGGCTGCTTGATGTTTAGCTCAGTTAATTGCTGTTCATCATAACCTTGTAGCAAGCTCCAGGAACGCGCGTAATCGCTAATCACACGCGCTACGGCCTCGCCTTCTGTTGAAACCAAACCTTGATTGGTCAAGGTACGGCTGAGCAAATTCACCGCCTGCTCAAACTCGATACCACGTTCGGTCAGGCGACGCTGATTCAAGGTATAGCCTTGAACTAAATGGTCTTTTAATACTTGCGTGGCCCACTTGCGGAACTGGGTGGCACGCTTGGAGCTGACCCGATACCCCACCGAAATAATCGCATCCAGATTGTAATGCTTGATACGGCGCCGAACCTGTCGCTTGCCCTCTTGGCGAACTACTAAGAAATCCTTAGTAGTTGCCTGCTCACTCAGCTCCTTATCTTTAAAAATATTTTGCAAGTGCATGAGAACGTTTTCGGATGTAGTAGCGAACAAGCTCCCCATCTGCGCCTGGCTCAACCAAACGGTCTCGTGCTCCAGGGTCACCTCTAGGTGTGCTTGCCCGTCTTCGCTGGTGAATATCTGTATTTGCTGGTCAGTCATCAGTGTTGCCTCCCGGGGTTACATCAAGCTCCATGCATCTTCAAAGCAAGCATCACTTAATGCAGCAATATTCACCTTTGCCTACCCAAGCACGCCTGTTATCAGAGATTAATTAAACCTTACCAAATTACTGATTATTTATACAGCTTAATATTATCATGATCCTGCCAAATAAAAGTGGACACTTCAACGCACAAAAACCATCACTGCCAGCACCATCGTTAGCAATAGCAGGTACACCCCGGCATGGATATGATCAGGAATGCGCCCGATCCATATCGACGCCAGTCGAATACCGACCCATGAGCCTATCGCGAGCACCAGCAACGCGCGCAGATCCACATAACCGGCATACCAGTCCCCCAACGCTGGGTGATTTGCCGACAGCAGCACATACGTCGCGGTGCCACTTACCGCCATGGGCAACGATAATGGATTGGCCATGGCAGTAGCTGCCGTCATACTTGCGCCTCTACGGCGCATGAGCGGTACTGTCATTACGCTTCCACCCACGCCCAGCAAGGCGGCCACCGCACCAATCAATGTCCCCGTCATCGCCGTTACTCCACGCCCCATAGGACGCACATCACTCTCCGCCTGATGCAGAAAACCGGGCCGAAGCACAGCATCCATAATCGTGATGCCCAGATAGCCGATAAAGGCCCAGCGCACCCAATCCCCACTTAACGACACGGCGGCTGCTGCGCCGAGCACGGCCCCCATGGCGATATAGCCGACCAGTGAACGCACCAGATACCATTGCACAGTCCCTCGCCGATGGTGACGCCATGTCGCTAATGAGGCAGCAAACACCATCAGCGCGGTCGAAGTGGCCACCGCGATATGCATGGCCGCCTGACCGATACCACTATCCGGCCCATGAACAGAAATCAGTAAGGTATACAGCAAAGGAACTACCACAAACCCACCACCGAAACCGAACAACACGGTCGTGACTCCAGCCAACCCGCCACAAATTAGCAATATGCTATACACCGGCACTCTCCTGATGAAACGAAACAACAGGCACTATTTGCTGGAGGAAGTTGGCCGACATTCGTGATTCGGACAATCATCAACGCGTTTCAGCCAGGTTAACGCTAATGCTCAATACGCCTCTTTCAGATGTGGATCATGTAGCACGGCCGGTGGTGGCCATCGGTACTGACTACCGCCCCGGCACCCTCCTCGACTTTCATACCCATCGCCGTGCCCAGTTTCTCTATGGCATGACCGGCGTGATGGAAGTCAACACGGATGACGGCACCTGGATGGTGCCACCGTTCAGCGGCGTCTGACTGCCAGCGGGCAAGCGGCACCAAGTGCGCATGAACGAGGTGAGCACCCGAAGCTTGTACATCGAGCCTCACGTCGCACCACGTACGTCGCCCAACTGCGAGGTGCTAGTTGTGACACCTCTACTGCATCACCTGCTGCTGGCTTCCGCCCAAATCCCCGCGCTCTATAAGGAAAACGGCCGCGACGGTGCCCTGGCGCAACTACTCCTATACGAACTGGAACAGGCTCAGGCCCTGCCACTGTTTGCGCCCCTGCCCCATGACCTTCCACTCGCCAGTCTGTGCAGAGAGTTTCTCGGCCAGCCGAGCATTCACACCCTTCCGGAGGAGTGGGCGCGGCATTTACATTGCAGTCAGCGCACCTTCAATCGCCTGTTCCGTCAGCAGACTGGACTCTCCTTTGGCGTATGGCGCCAACAGGCCTGCCTGATGGCGGCAATTCCCAGACTGCTCTCCGGCAGCTCCGTTACACGAACCGCACTGGAGCTCGGCTACGACAGCCCAGCCGCTTTCTCCAGCATGTTTCGCAAGGTGCTTGGTCAGTCTCCAACGACCTTCATTCGGGCGGCTAGTCGCCCGAATGAAGAGTAAAAAGCCGTTGTCTCAGGTATTAAATACTCACGATCTTGCCCAGCCTGACCCACAGTGAGCATTTAAAGGCCCACAAAAACTCTCATGGGCCTTAAATTACTCAAATTGACGGCTATCGAACTATCGAAACGTGCAGGCATCACTCGCAGCATCCTCCGCAATATCGAAAACGGCGAAGCTGATTCTGAGATCAGCCGGGATCGAGACGGAGGCTCTTTGCCGGACGGCAGTTTTTGAACAGCTATTGCGTCGAACAAGCCCTACTATCACTCATGACTCAACACCTCTCGCAGCCAACCAAGTAATGCTTCGTTTCCTGGGCGTTGAGGCGCGCCCTGGCGTGTGTATAAGGCGATGGCATCGTGCTGGGGCAAGCTCTCTGCCACCGGGCGGATCAATTCTCCACTCTCAATCAAGCGCTGGGTGGTACGCCGCCACCCTAGGGCGATACCGTGCCCCGCGACAGCCGCTTGCAGTAACAGTGGATAGCTATCGAACACAGCGCTCTCAGCTGATGAAAACTCAAAGTGCCCCATGGCACGAAACCAATCATCCCATTCCAGCCAATCCGGCGGTTCAGCGTGGTGGTGCAGTAGCCGCTGGTTCAGCAACGCATTGAGACTCAACGGCGTGGTGGCACCTTTAAGGTAAGCAGGGCTGCAGACCGGAAATATCTCGTCCTCGGCGGTAAACACCACACGATGGCTCCCGCTGGGTCGTCCGTTGGTTTGCAGCGCAATGTCGAAGCGACCACTAAATTCGGTAATCGGCCGTGTCGACGTCGCCAGCTGTATCTCAATGTCAGGATAGCGTCGATTGAAGTCCGCGAGCTGTGGCATCAGCCAATAGAACGCTTCGCATAACTGGCAGAACAATACGACGCGCTTATCATCCGGGTCGCCACGCAGCGCCTGAGCCCCCTTGGCAATACTTTCCAGCGCCTGGGAGACCGTACGGCCAAACTCACGCCCCTCCCGGGTAAGAACCACACGGCGATGACGGCGCTCGAAAAGCATCACGCCAAGGTCTTCCTCCAGCGCACGGATCTGTCGGCTGATAGCCGCCTGAGTAAGGTGTAGCTCATCGGCCGCGCGCGAAAAGCTTTCAAGCCTGGCGGCAGCCTCAAAGGGACGCAGCGTCGCCAGCGGCGGAAGAGACTTGATGACGTTATCCATAATCTGAGCTCATGCATTGTGACGCAGAAGTCGTTTGAAGCACTGCTAGAGGCAGCGGCATTCTAGAGCGAAATTCATACCTGGAACGCTGCAATGAAGGTCACCGCTGAACCACAAGATAATATCCTACAGGGCATAAGCCTTATCGTGGGGGCTGTCTTTCTGCTGGCATTGACCGACGCCCTGGTTAAGTATCTAAGTGCCAGTATGTCGCTATGGCAGCTCTATGTCATCGCCTCAGCACTATCGCTGTCGTTACTCTTTGGATTGATCATTGGCCATTCAGGCCCCCGTCCCAAGGTAAAATCATGCCGCTGGGTGGCGATAAGAAGCCTGCTTCTGTTACTGATGTGGATAGCCTACTACGCAGCACTACCGCTGATTCCGCTTTCGGTGGCGGCGGTCGCTATTTACACCACACCGCTGTTTATTGCCGTGCTGGCTGCTTTTGGGGCGGGCGAGCATCTTTCACGCCAGGCTTGGCTGGGCATCCTCTGCGGCTTCCTTGGCGTGGTGGTGGTATTGCGCCCTGGCGGCGACACCTTCACACCTGCGACACTGCTACCCGTACTTGCCGCCCTCTTTTATGCGCTAGCCATGCTGGTCACTCGCCACCACTGCCAAAGAGAGCATCCCTTACTTCTCACCCTGGGATTAAATCTAGCCTTCCTGGTAGCAGGCACTCTCTTCAGCGTGCTGGTCGCAATCAACATCACCGCATCGCTTGCTGAACGCGCCCCCTTTCTGTTTGCCGGTTGGCAACCGCTAGACGCCACTACGTTATTGATCGTGGGCGCCTACGCCCTATTGCTGGTCATTGTGAATACCGGGGTGGCAAGGGCTTATCAAATCGCCCCTTCGGCGTTGATCGGCACCTTTGATTACGCCTACCTCGTCTTTGCCAGCCTTTGGGGCTATCTGCTATTCAGCGAAGTGCCCGATGGCATGACTTGGCTGGGAATGGGCATGATCTTAATGGCGGGGGTGATGGTATTACGGCAACAGCGGGGCTGACGCCTATTTTCATGATGAACTTCCGAGACATCCTCGGTAGTTGCTTAACCAAGCATCACCCAATAACGCGTGCTGCGGCCCCCCGCCGGGTAGCTCGTAGAGGCAGCCCTTCTCTACCCGTTCAGCCAAATCACGTGTTGCGGTGGCTTTACTTACCTTGGCCAGCGATTGGTATTTACGCGCATTGATGCCCTGTTCAAATGCCCCAATGCTGCGTCAATTATTCAGATCATATCGTGAGCCAATTATGGTTAATATTCGGCTCATGATTAGGATTAGTTTCAGCCGTATACATACGCATCGGCCCTCGCTAGCGGGCTCTCTTGCCTTTCTTGCCAGCCTCACCTATATTCAAATTTGTTACTTTTGAATACAGGAAGCACTCATGGCGACGACAAGCCTTAGCCTCGGAGAGCACTGGGAAGTCTTTATCAGAAACGAGGTCTCCAGCGGTCGCTACGGCTCCGCAAGTGAGGTTGTGCGTGACGCGTTGCGTGCCATGGAGGAGCGTAAAAGCAAAATGGAAGCGCTACGTACTCATCTAGCCCAAGGTGCCGAGCAAGCAAGGTCTGGTGAATTCGTGGATGATTTCTCGATGGATTCACTAATCAACGAATTGGATAGAGAAACGTAATGCCCTCGTTTCATATCACACCGAGAGCGAGAGACGATTTAAAGAATATTGGCCGCTATACGGAGCGGCAATGGGGCAGGAGCCAACGTAATATCTATCTAAAAGATTTTGAAAAACGATTTCACTGGCTCGCAGAAAATCCACTATCAGGAAAACATCGCGCAGACATCAGCGAGGGCTATTACAGCTACCCCCAAGGCCAGCATGTTATCTTTTACCTGATTGGCCAAGGGGGCATTGAGATCATCGGCCTTCCTCACAAAGAAACGGATATCGTCTCTTATTTTCTGCCCGATTGATCATCAATACTCCCTCAAGAACCGCTAGCCCTCCCAAGGGTTAACCACGCCCACATTAGCCGCCTCAAATGTCGCCATGTCGCGAGATGCAACCTGGTAGCCCTGCGATACGGCAATCGCTGCAATGCCAAACATCAACTCAGCCAGTGTGACAGTCGTCAGATACAGTGTTTCGGCTGACTGCTCATTAAGCCAAGCTCTGACGGCCGGGTCAGGTTCGGGTTTCATCGCCTCGGAAATGACATTGGTATCGAGAACGATCATTCAAACCTAATCAGCTCAGCAGGCGTCTTGTCGCGAACCTGTTCAATGGCTGCAACATCTTCATTGGTCAACCCGACGTTACAGGTCAAATTCGCCAGGGCATCGCCCATTTTGAGGCGGTTTGATGGACGTGTGGCTTCTTTCAGAATCGCACTCGCTTCCTCAGGAATACTTCTGATCGTCATCATGCCCGTAGCTCGACTGTCTACCATCCTCAGCCCCAAATACATAAAGGGCAGTCACGTGAACTGCCCTTTCGTTTTATGCGTGAAACGGAAATACGAAAATGGGAGCAGGTCAGCGCTTACCTTCGATGCGCAGTTCAACCACTTCATCTAGCGCCAGACCAGTCGCTTCAGCGATCTGCTCATCGCTGAGCACTCCCAGCTTGAGCAGATTACGGGCCGTTTTCTCAATACCCAGCTTTTCGCCCTTCTCGATGCCCAGCTTTTCGCCTTCCTGACGCTCTTGCTGAGCCCAGTTTTCCAAATTTTCTGCCAACATGTCTTTATCCTCCACCAAACTGTTGAGCTGATTGAGGTCGACCTCAGCCCCGAGCCGCTGCAAGTGGCGTTTAAGCCAGCGGGTAATAATCTTGTCGATACGTTCTTTGTGAGGATCAGCCTGAATAATCGCCACAATTCGATCCACGGCTTGCTGAAGCCCCTGGCGATTTGTAGAGGCCTTCTCGATACCGAACACCCCGCTTAGCGGCGACTGTACCAAACCTAACTGTTCATCAGTATAGCGCCCTTCATCGACTAGGTAATAACGCATCCGTGGCTGGTAGACCTGTAGCAGACCCGGCGGTTCCGGGCTGATCATTTCATACAGGTCTAACGATGCCGACCAGCGCTCTGAGCCGTTATAGAGCACCACCGGAAACACTGGCGGCAAGCCTTGGCCTGGCGTGATGACCTTCTGCTTGAGCAACTCACTGTAGAAGCAAGCGGCGTAGTGCATCAGCCGAACCGGCATAGTGCGATCCACCGAGGACTGAAACTCCAACAAGATGTACAGGTAGACCTCTTGGGCCATCCCCTGCCAGTTAACGTTGACTGACCACACCACGTCCTCAATTTTTTCTTCGAACAGAGGCGTAATGTAGTTGCCGCTATGGCTTTTCAGAGTAGAAAAGTCCATTAATTGGGCAATCTCGGCGGGCGCAAAGCCTTCGATAAGTTGCTGAACAAACTCCGGATAGCTGAACAGCTCTTTGTAGCCGGTATCGTGGTGATTATTGACCATGGAGACCTCTGCCAATCGTTACGAGACAGATTACCATGTCCATCTCCCCGTAATACATTCACAAGATATAATGAAGAGCCTGTTACGCCTTGCACTCCCTAAGTGACACCGGCATGGTGGGTATAGCACTTTCTATCGTGGCTACGGTACTGATTGTGGCGGGCAGTGGCTAAACAACCGCAACGGGAGAAGTAGCGGATAGCCAAGCTATTAACCTAGGAAGTCTAGATGTCGATTGGCTTCAGCGGTGGCGCGAGCGCGTAGCGCACGGGCCATCCGCAGCAAGCGCTTATTGGACTTGTACACGCAACGAAGCACCGCCACTTACGTTGAACGCGTCTTCGATGCGCTCAACATGACGAGGCAATGTGTTTGGGGGCAGATCGCCTCTGTGGAAATACTGAATATCGTCGGCTTCATCGCTAAGACAAATAGCGCCACCCATTCGAGTGCATAGAAAAGCAAACGCTACGGTTTCCTGCTCGGGCACAGAATATACACCGACAAGGTGGTCAACTCTCACGACAAGGCCAACTTCTTCCAGAACTTCACGCTGTGCGGCTTTCCACGGCGCTTCCAGGCGCTCAACCTTTCCGCCAGGCAAATTCCATGCATCAAAATCTGTTCGATGACAAAGCAAAACCCTTGATGCATCGTCAAAAATGACTGCGAATGCCCCGAGATTATGCATCATCGATCTCCCTAGGTGTTTGTACGAAAAGTTGGCTCTTAAGCAACGTCCGCCTAACGCGCGCCATTCCTGTTCACCGGTTGGCAACCGCTAGATGCCAAAGCGTTGTTGATCGTAGGCGTCTACGCCCTAGTGCTGAATGATCATTGTGTATACAGGGGTGGCAAGGGCTTATCAAATCGCCCCTTCGGCGTTGATCGGCACCTTTGATTACGCCTACCTCATCTTTGCCAGCCTTTGGGGCTATCTGCTATTCAGCGAAGTGCCCGATGCCACGACCTGGTTCGGTATGGGCATGATTTTAATCGCGGGGGTGATGGTGTTACGGCAACAGCGTATTTAAAGCTGCACAAAGAATTGCATCGTCAATCGGCCATTGCATCCACACAGAGCTCGATAGGAGCCCAGTAGACAAACTATTCAGCCCCTAAAAAACTTGATCATTTTAGCGGCGATTTCGTCCGGCTGTTCTTCGGGCATGTAATGACCGCAATTCTGAATGACACCACCTTCCACATGGGTCGCTAATGGTTTTATAGCGTCATAAATATCAGGCGACATGCCGAAATCACCGCCCAAAGCCAAGATTGGCGTCTCAATTTTTTTGGCCGCCAATGACGCGTTCTGCTCGGCGTCATCAAGCACTGCACGATAATAAGCCAGCGCCCCACGTAGGTTTCCGGGTTGCTTATAGACGCGCTCATATTCATCTATATCAGCAGTTGAGAAAGTACCGGCGGGATTAAAAGTTTTCCGCTGGAAGAACCACTCGATATAACTTCTCTCCCGACCAGTGATTAAAAACTCAGGGACATCCGGTACTTGGTGAAAAAAGAAGTGCCATGACTTCCAGATGTTTGGCCCCACCTCAACCGTTGGCTTTAGCGTCACGCCCGGGATATTAGCGTCTAGCAAGACCAGTCGACCTACTTCATCGGAGAATCTAGCCACAAAGGGGTAAGCGACCCACGAACCAATATCATGCGCACCAATTTGATAGCGCTCGAAACCAAGCTCCTTAACTAGCGCATGGACACGATCGCCAGCCGTTTGTGTATCGTAGCCACCTACCGGTTTGTCGGAATCACCTTGTCCAGGTAAGTCTATGGCGACGACATAAAAATGGTCGGCAAGTATGGGCATGATACGACGCCACGCATACCAGCTCTGCGGGAAACCCGCCATTAGCAACACGGGAAAGCCTTTGCCACCTGATACCGTATGCAAACGGACATCTCCTGCATCTACCATGGCATGCTTGAAACGCTTACCGCCAAGTTCAATTTCGTCATGTCCAGGCATTCGCATTCTCCCTTTTCATCGTTGACAGCTCAGCTAATGTCGAGCGTTGTCTTAATAAATGAATGGTCACTAACCGAATTTCTGAGTACAAACCCTATAGACGCCTCCCCGGCGCCAAGCCGAGGAGGCTTTCTCTTCACGGATGTAAGCGGGCTTTAGTTACTGAGCATCGCTGGGTTTATCCGGGTCGGCGTCAACCAGGCAATTGACGGTCTCGCCGCCCTGGTCATTAGGCAAAACGCCCTCTGGACGGCGGCGCTGATCGCGAAGCTCAAGCGAAGCGTTCAGCCAATTGACTAGCGTATCCCCCAGATCGAGGGCCTCATCGGCACGCTGCTGGCTGTAGAAGGTGAGCAACTGCCTGGCTTCGTCACGCTTACCCTGATCAATCAATGTCTTGGCGGATGTTTCCACCCAGCTCAGATCATCGAAGCTATCTTGCTCAAAGCCTTCCAGGAGTTCGGTAACAGAGCCGTGAAAACGATCTGGCTGTTCGCACATCAGGTACATGACCTGCTTGAAGCGACGGCCCGCAAAATCACTGGCTTCCTGCACCTGGAAATCGGGGTTGAGGAAGGTAGACGCGGCGCCCTTGGAAAGATAACGGTGCTGCCCATATTCCATGGGGACCTCCTGGACACCGAGCCACCAGGGAATAAAGGGAGCCGCTAACGAGCCGGTGGGCGCCACCCAGATTTGCTGCATATCGGCGTCCGTATCGGCCTTCAAGGTGGCGACCTGCCCATAACCCGCCTCATCGTCAGCGATACGATGATCACGAACCTGCGCCATCATTTCGCGCTCAGTGATCGGCGCCAAGTCGCGCAGGGCCTCTTCTATGTCCGCTTGGGACATGTATTTGTAGCCACCGGTACGCGCCTGGGTATCCTGGCGGCCATAGACGTCAAACACATTGAAGTCACCCTCGCCTGCGTACCAGCCCTGTTCCTCGGCGAAGGAAATCAGGTTGTCGGCGCCCATGTAATCGGGGTCGTTCTCGAAGTCGACGGGGAAATCTTCAATATAGCCGGGATAGAGCACACGCACGTCATCATCGCCAAGCCGTTCGGCGGCCCACAGCCCCTGACTGCCAGCAAATTCCCAAACAACCCAGCCTTCATTTTCGTCGGCGATGAGGTGCGTATTGCCGCCATAGGTGGAGTAGCCGTATTGATCAATTAGCTCTCCGATCAACTCGACGCCTTCCCGGGCTGTCTCGGCGCGCTCGAGCACCAGCCTGGCCAAGTCGCTGTATTGTGGGCCCTGCTGCGGCGTTTCCGTCATGTCGATCAGTTCCTGACGATTGGTCGCCCAGACGTCACGAACAGCCACACCGTGCTCATTGATACCGCCGTTGGTGAGCGGTGCAGGGAACCCCTCATAGTCGGAATACGACATCGAGAGATAGCGGAAGGTGTGTTCGGCTTGCGGAATATCGATTAGCTCACCGGGGATGCCAGCATCAGCGGTGACACCAACACTCACTGTATCGTCAGCTGAGTGATCTTCGGCAGGCATGATCTCCAACCAGTGGCTGGAGACTTCCTCACCGGTGCCACCGATCATGACGGCGCCCTCGTCGGTCAGGTTTTTGCCTACATAGTAGGCATAGCTTGCCGAGGCTACTGGGCTAAGCGCGAGTAGCGGCACGGCCAGCATCATCGGTTTTAGGGGATAGCGTTTTCTCATCATCTTGGCTCCATGTTGATATGGCTTTCCTGAATTCATAGAAAACTGCAGTATTTCGGGTAACCACGTAGAGGTAAAAAAACAGCAACGATAACCTCTCTGCTCAACGCATAGGATATCGGCCACTGACCCAAGCGCTACGCTAACAAAATGCCACGCAACAGTTCAGGAATGCGGCAATGCCTACTTAGCATAGCAGCCCAGAAGCGCCTCGCTGCCGTCGCGGATAGGTGCCAGAAATAGAGTCAGGAGGGGCGACGCGAGATCAAAGTCAGCTCTATCTAGCCGACATCAATCCTCGCCGAGAGTAGGCGACATGCAGAAAGGGCACCAACAGCGGCGTTATCAGCCTTCGTAATGCTATTGGCCACGCGCGCGAGATTCGTAAAAGGGCATTAATTCTCGCCATGATGAGGGCTGAGCACAATCGCAGCGGCAATGAAACAAATCCCGCCTGCGATAAACCACAATACGAAATAAGATCCCGTCATAAAGGCAATTAACCCGCCTAAGAAAGCAACCAACCCGGCGCCTAACTGATGAGCCACGTTAATCCAGCTAAAGGCCGAAGGCCCTTGATCACCAAAGATGTGATTGCACAAAGTAATCACCGGAGGCACCGTTGCAACATCAAAAACACCAAACACGACGGCAAAGGCTATCAGCTCCCATCCAACCGGTTGCGACAAAATAAAAGGCAGACAAATCAAACTCGCGCCCCGCAAAAAGAAGATAACGGATAGCAGCGCCTGCTTATTGATTTTATCTGAAAGCCACCCTGCTCCAATGGTGCCCGGTATATTCAAAAGACCGATTATCAGGAGCAGATAAGACGATTCCGCTACCGATATCCCCTCTAACGATGCCGCGGGGGTAAAGCTGCTCCACATCAGGCCATTCGTGGTAGCGCCACACATGCCAAAAGCTAATGCGATTACCCAAAACTTCTTGCACTTCACAAATCCTTTCAGGCTGATAAACACATCGCTAAATGTACTATTCGGCTTAATATGATGAGCCGTCACCGTCCTCGCCGCCGAGAACTTCTCATTCAGCAGCAAACCCACGATTAACAATGTGATCAGGGTCAAGACAAAACAGCCTATTAATGGCGCTCGCCAGCCAAATTCATCAGCCAGCTTGGCCCAAATGGGGAGCAACACAAATTGCCCCGTCACCGAGGAAGCCGTCAATATACCTGTCGGCAAGCCCGTTTTCTCAAACCAGGAACGAGCAAAGAGAGCGCCAAACGACATCGTTAACGCGCCACAACCCAGCCCAACCAAAACACCCCATGCAAGGTTGAATATTATCTTTGAGTTCAGCGTACAGACCAAAGCGCCAGCCAACAGTATCACAAGGCTTGCGATGACAATTTTCTTGATCCCATGCTTTTCCATCAAATGAATGGCGAAGGGTGCCGTCGCACCATAAAGGATCATATTGACGGTGATGCCAAAGGTTGTATTCAGGGACGACCAGCCAAGCTCCTCAATTAGCTGTGACGTCAACAACCCCGACAAGGTGACATAACTACCGGCCGTCACAACACACAGAGCGGCAACCAGAATGGCATTGAATTTCTGCTGTGAAGAAATCAGTGGAAAAGCTTGTTGCGTTTCACTCATGGCAATATTAACTTCTATTAAAGCTTTTATTGAAACGCTATCCACCCTTTACCAGCATGTAAACCATCATTAATGAGAACGAGTTTTTCATGATTGAGAATCTAAAGTGGGATGACTTTAACGTTGTGCTCGCGATCGCTGAGGAGAAAGCACTTAAACAAGCCGCGAGCAAGCTCCATGTCAGCCAAGCCACCATCTACAGGCGACTGGCTGACATTGAAGGAAAATGTGGCGTAAAGCTCTTTAATCGTGAAGACAATGCATATGTGCCAACACTTGCCGGATTAGAGCTGGTGAGAAGTGCAAAGGAAATCGAAAAACAAGTGCTCTATGCCCAGCGAAAACTTTACTCTGCCAAAGAAACATTATCCGGCAACCTGACGATCACTACCACAGATACATTAATGTATGGCCTTTTGGGCAATATCATTCACGACTTCAATTGCCAATACAAAGAACTGAACATAAGCGTCATCGTCAGCAACAAACTCATGAGCCTGGAGGCGCGTGACGCAGATATCGCGTTTCGCCCTGTGGTCAATCCGAACGAAACGCTTATCGGCAAGAAAATCCTGCCTATTTACCAGGCTGTCTATGTTTCACATAAGAGCAAACATACTGACTGGCTGGAAAGCGATATTTCGTGGATTGCGCCCAATACGGAAATGCAATACCCACAGCTCAGCGAGTGGTTCTCAAAAAACAACCTGCTTAACAACAGACTATTAAAAAGCAACTCCATTCTTATGGATTACTTCATGGTCGCCAATTACGACTATGCAGCGGTGTTACCAACTTATCTGGAAAAAGAAGGCGCAGGCATCAAACGAATCAGCCCGATCATCCCTGAATTGAGCACGACCATGTGGGGACTGATGCATACCGATTTAAGAACCTCTCAAACCGTGACCGAGTTTCTTAACTATGTGCGTGCATGCTGCAAAGACCGTGCTGAACAACTTTACCATTCTTCGCGATGAGATTGGTTTAGGCGCCTATCTTAAGCTGTAGCAAAACCTGATCTACGCCAAACGGCTATTCATTACTGAGTATGAACCAATGCATTAGGCTCTTTCACAGCATGGGGAATATCTGACATCCTCAGCCACCAAATACAGCAAGGGCAGTCACTTGGACTGCCCTTTCGCTTTATGTGTGAAGCGGGAATACGGAAATGAAAGCTGATGGAGAATATCTACAAGTAGCTGTACGCGGTCGGTGTGCGTTTATCCCAAGTGCTCATTCAAGTCCCTCGGTAACGTAATCTGATAAGTCGGGTGTAAACGACCACCGGGCACCAGAACGCGTTTACCGCTGCCGAGATCCACCCCCTCTAATGAGATTCGTTTTAGCCATGCATGCTGGTACCGATCCGCCAAGGCGAGAAACAGTCGTGCTGCCTTGATGCTGCTGCAATGGCGCAGCAACTCCGTCACTCGCCTTGGGCTCAGTGTTGTCAAACTCTGCATAAGCGTATCAGCTTCGTAGACCAGCGCCGCCCCAGCGGGGCCATCGCAAAGCTCCAGTATCGCGCGCTCTGGTGTAGAACAAACGATGGTTCCCGCACCAGAAAGCACCTCTTGCCGCTTAAGGCCCTGCTCAGGTAGCTGATCCTTCTGCGTATCCGCAGTGAAATCAGACAACGGCCAGTCAAAGGGAGGCTTGCCGCAGAACTCAAATCGTTCAGGCAGTGCCAATTGAGTGAGCCAGCCGGGCGGACGGGAATCCCCATAAAGCGTTACCGTGGCTGCTTCGCCCAGGCGCAGGTAGTGCTCATACCCTTGCATTGCCAACGCAAAACGCCCACCGGCGTATAATGCCAGGCCCTCGCGCTCTTGCAGGCTTTGCAATACGCCCTGCCACTGCAGCCGCCCTCCCTTTCTCAGATAGACACCACGTGCCGGAGACACCAGCCAACCGCTGGCGACATAGCGCGCCACAAGGCTTCTCGAGTAGCCATGTGCCTGCAGCCAACGGCTGGAGACTAAATCCGTGTCTCCGAGGCTGGCTAGCAACTGGTTTAATTTTGACGATTTTTGTTCACTCATAGTGAACATAATACGGCTTAGAAAAACTCTGTCCAGTGAATGCGAGGTTTACCGAAAAGGTTTTTTAATCACTATGGGTGAGCCTTCTGGATCTATCCTGAACTCGCCCTCAAGCGTTGCTTACCCACGGGGTTAAGCGGCTGCTGTTTAGACCAAAAGGAAATTAGGTTGCCACTAGCTTGTTTTGCTAAGCGCGCACTGCTGATTCACGTTAAACAGCCATTCACTACTGAATATGAACCATTGCATCATGTTCTTTCATGGCATGGGGATACCTGTCATCCTCAGAAGCCAAATACAGAAAGGGCAGTCACTTGGACTGCCCTTTCGTTTTATGTGTGAAGCGGGAATACGGAAATGAATGCAGGGTTAGCGCTCATCTTCAGTGCGCAGCTTTGCCACTTCATCTAACGCCAAGCCTGTCGCTTCAGCAATCTGCTCATCACTCAGCACTCCCAGCTTGAGCAGATTACGGGCGGTTTTCTCTATGCCTAGCTTTTCACCTTTCTCGATGCCCAGCTTTTCGCCTTCCTGAAGACCTACTTGGCGTTCTTGCTGTGCCCAGTTTTCCAAATTTTCTGCCAACATGTCTTTATCCTCCACCAAACTGTTGAGCTGATTGAGGTCGACCTCAGCCCCGAGCCGCTGCAAGTGGCGTTTAAGCCAGCGGGTAATAATCTTGTCGATACGTTCTTTGTGAGGATCGGCCTGAATAATCGCCACAATTCGATCCACGGCTTGCTGAAGCCCCTGGCGATTCGTGGAGGCCTTCTCGATACTGAACACCCCGCTTAACGGCGACTGCACCAAGCCTAACTGCTCATCAGTATAGCGCCCTTCATCGACCAGGTAATAACGCATCCGTGGCTGGTAGACCTGTAGCAGACCCGGTGGTTCCGGCATGATCATGTCATAGAGGTCTAACGATGCCGACCAGCGCTCTGAGCCGTTATAAAGCACTACCGGAAACACCGGCGGTAAACCCTGGCCGGGTGTGATGACCTTCTGCTTGAGCAACTCACTGTAGAAGCAAGCGGCGTAGTGCATCAGCCGAACCGGCATAGTGCGGATATGTGAGTGACACCTTGCTGAATAAAGCTTTCGAACCGCACCCGCCTCAAAGGCAATGCGCAAGAGAACGTCAGTGATTCAGCTTGGCTCCGTACCATGCGGGATAAGAGCCATCTCAGGGAACGGTGGATGTATTTGTGGGTACAGCCTTAATCAGCCTGCACTGTTGCCACCAAACTCGACACATCATCCACTACCGTTCCATCCTCTCGGACTAACTGCGTTCTGACCCGCTTCCCATCTTTAGTTTGCAGCTGCAGGCGTAAACGGGATGAACCTTGCTCAAGATAATTGCCCCCCCACTCACGCAGCGCAATCAAAACCGGTAGCAAGGCGCGCCCTTTCTCGGTAAGCGCATATCCTTTTCGTGAACGCTGTCCTGGTTCGCGGTAGTAATAATGTTCCAGGAGACC
The DNA here is from genome assembly GCF_001663515.1 of Halomonas sp. G11. Classification (NCBI taxonomy): domain Bacteria; kingdom Pseudomonadati; phylum Pseudomonadota; class Gammaproteobacteria; order Oceanospirillales; family Halomonadaceae; genus Halomonas; species Halomonas sp. G11. Next base: position 122,970 of record NZ_LYXG01000041.1, on the reverse strand, counting down.
TTCTTCAACCAGCCTCGCCAATCTAACGGATAGAACCGAACGCGTTATACCTAAGTCTTCTCTAATATGATCGAAGCGTCCTACTCCACAGACAACCTCTCGCAAGATTAGTAGCGACCAGGTATCACCGATTTTCCCGATCGCTTTGGCAAGAGCGCACTCGGACACTGGAACAGGTGTGTGTGAAACCGGAACCTCTTGTTTATCTCTCATACCATCATGATAGCAGGGTTTGCAAAAAAAACCCAGGGTGGCATATACTGAGTTTCATAAAGAAACTCAGGGGGTACATCAGATGTCACAAATTGATCTTCCTACCGCAAATAACCACCCTCGCTTTCTGTCGGACCTTCGGACAGTGATCGCATTGGCTCTGGTCCCGGCGATTGGTCTGGGCATTGCACGATTCGCCTACGCGCTACTGCTTCCTGCAATGCAGTCTAGTTTGGGCTGGAGCTATGCTGATGCCGGTTGGATGACCTCAGTTAATGCGGCTGGCTACATGGTCGCAGCCTTATTAGCCGCACGTGTCATCGCTTATGCAGGCGCTTATCGCGTCATGGCTGGTGGTGTCATTGCATGCGTTACCGCTTTGATTTTACTTGGCGTCATAAATGATTCGGTATTACTAAACTGTGCGTGGCTACTGGCTGGGATAGGCGGTGCTTTCGCATTCGTAGCTGGCGGGGTTCTTGCGACCCATGTTTCTCAGCGTCACCCTAAACACTCAGCATTCCTGCTAGGACTGTTCTATGCAGGTTCAGGGCTAGGCATTGCTCTTTCCGGTATCTCTGTACCCTGGATTTTATCCCAATGGGGTGAGTCGGCTTGGCCGGGCGCTTGGATAGTTTTGGCAACCATATCGAGCGTATTGATGTTGGGGATGTTCTATGGCGCTCGAAATCTGCCAGAAAATCGGACATTCCAACACACTAAGTCTCCAATACTAGCTATGAAGTGGATTATTGCAGGCTACTGTCTATTCGGTGCAGGTTATATTACTTACATGACTTTCATGATTGCGTGGATCCAATCACATGATGAAGGTCCAATTTTTCAGGCTCTATTTTGGATCATTCTTGGCCTTGGTGTAGCAATATTTCCTTGGCTATGGTCCGGAGTATTAAAGTCCCAACACCGTGGCCGAGCCTTCGCTATTTTAAATGGACTAACGATGGCGGGAGCTGCTCTGCCTCTAGCCTTTAGCACTTGGCCTATCTTGCTTATTTCAGCAGCAGTTTTTGGGAGTTCCTTTTTTGCAGTTGTCGCGTCGACAACTGCTTACGTGCGACGTAACTGTCCTCCATCCTCTTGGGCATCGGGTATCGGCGCAATGACATTGGCGTTCAGTATTGGCCAGACCTTTGGCCCCACCTTCACAGGTTGGCTGAGTGATCTAACCGGAAATTTATCAGCAGGGTTGTTGGCTTCGGTTTTTCTTTTAATTGCCGCTTCTTTGTTAGGATTGCTACAATCAGATTTAAATCCTAGCTAATTAAAAGAACCTACTTGAGGCGCTTTTCATCTATCGGAAATCAGATCAATAAAATTTTTACGGAATAGAACCATAACAAAAACATTCTTGCCTCACACATAAATTAAGATAGACTTAAGCATCATGGAAAAATACCATCACCTTGACTTAGTATCATTAAGACTTATTGTATTTTTGCTTGAAGGAGGCAACCTTAGTTATGCGTCATTTAAGCTAAATATAGCAGTCTCCACAGCTAGCTACAAGCTCAAAAAATTAGAGAAAAATTTAAACATTGATTTGGTTAAGAAAAATGGGCGCGACCTAGAACTAACTGAAAAAGGAAAAGAATTTGCGGATTTTGCAAAGGCACTTCTTGCCTCTAATGACTCATTTTTCTCAAGAGATCAACCCGCCTCTGAACCAGATCTAGTAACTGTCGGCATTTCAGATCATCTTTTAAGCCGAATGTGCCTCACTGTCATTCAGAATGCCTTCGAAGAGAGAAAAGAAAATGTTGTATTTCAAGTCATCACAGGGGACAGCAATACAATTTTTAGAATGTTTCAAGTAGGTGGGCTCGACATTGCTATACGCTAAATGCAGTAAAATTCGGATATTTTACCGTCCACATACAGCCTTACACAATAAAACGGAAAACATTATAACGGCCTTAGCTTTTACATAATTATTTTTGTTCTGAGATAAAGCAATCTTTAAACCAAAGGAGAAATCAGAAAAAACCGGCACGAGTTAAAATTAAATCGTACCGGCATATATGGCACTATCTCGCCTCTGGCTGCCCGACAACTTTGGCGACCGGATCTATTTCTCTATTAATAAATATGCAAATAAGTTTAATGGGTTTATTGCCAACAACCCTAGCAAAGTGGACATCACAGTCTTTAACCATATACGACATACCTGGCTCAAACCGTTTATCCGGCTTTCCTCTCGTTACTAAATCGAACTCCCCTTCAAGGACATAGGTCATTTCTAATCCAGGATGGAAGTGTGGAGAAGCACTCTCGCCATTTGGAACCTCAATAATATTGCAATTAACAACATACCCTTCAGGATACTCTGTCTTCTGCAATACAGTACGTTTGATACCACCTTGAATATAAGTCGTACCTACAGATGCATTGATAGAGGCACTTTCCTCAGCTTTCATCATTTCATGGCTCATTATATTCACTCCTTTGTAGATAGGCATACTACAAATCAAACCCTAGCAAAGCCACTACTTCTAGCAATAATAATTTATCCAAATTTTAGAAAAGTACGTTTGATATCCTCTGATTTTCCTCAGGTAGTGTAAAACCACGCTACGACTAGCTTTTCAGAAACAGCAGCTAACATTAAACACTACTACATAACGCACACGCCAGAACCATCAAAACCAACTAAGTTACGCAACATTCTGATTCTAAATAAAAATACAAAAAAAGAACCTTTCAATATTATGGAATTTTGACGATTGAGGTTGAGAAAGGCCCTGCTATGCTCACTAGCAAGTGACGTAATCGAATTAAAAATTAAGTCTAAAAAGTTAGCCATTGAAAATCTTTTAAAACTAGGTATAGCGATGCAAGACCCAGAAATTTACTTAAAGGAGCTTCAACAATGGAGAACCTCATATTTAAGACCTCTACTAAAAAAACCAAAATAGTAACCTACACAAACAAGTCTATAGAGCGCATCCCGCAATTAAAGCACCTAAACAGAAGTACTGTTAACGGCCTACTTCAGGCAGCCAAAGTTTTCCCGTTCAAGGTTAACAACTATGTTTTAGAAAACTTGATTGACTGGTCGACTGCGCCTGATGACGAAATATATCGACTACTTTTCCCCCATCCCGAAATGTTGACTGAAGATGCTATGCAGCGAGTCAAATCGCTTGACTCTATAAAAGATACACAAACTTATCGCGATGAGATTATCGCTATTCGTGACGGTATGAATCCGCATCCAGATGGCCAACAAATGAATCGGCCCAACCATGCCCAAGACCTTCTTGATGGTATCCAGCACAAATATTCTGAGACAGTACTATTTTTCCCAAAACAAGGGCAGACGTGCCATTCGTATTGTACGTTCTGTTTTCGCTGGCCCCAATTTGTCGAGACCAGTGCCCATCGTTTCGAAGCTCGCGAGACAAATATGCTCGGACGATATCTAGAGGCTAATCCTCAGATTTCTGATATTCTCATCACTGGTGGCGATCCACTAGTTATGAATACTCGTCGCTTGAGAAATATCCTCACCACCTTCCTCAGTCCATCCCTGGGCCATATCCGTAATATCCGTCTCGGCACAAAATCTCTTACATACTGGCCATATCGCTTCATTTCAGAAGAGGACTCTAGAGATCTACTAACTCTTTTTGAAGATCTCTCCATTCAGGGAAAACATGTGGCAATCATGTCTCACGTAAACCACTGGCGTGAGATGCAACCCAAGCCCTTTAAAGAAGCAGTTAGACTCATTCTTAACACTGGAGCAACTATCCGTTCACAAGCTCCTGTACTCAGGCATGTTAATGATGACCCTAAAATATGGAAGCGGCTATGGGAAGATCAAGTCTCCCTTGGCATTGTACCTTACTATATGTTCGTCGAACGTGATACCGGAGCACAACACTATTTTTCACTGCCATTACTACACACCCATCACATTTATAAAGAGGCTATAAAAAGTGTATCTGGTCTGGCGCGTACTGCACGTGGACCTGTAATGAGTGCTTCGCCTGGGAAGGTACAAATCTTGGGTCAAGTAAAAATCGGACATGAAATGGCAATAGCTTTGACAATGCTGCAGGGACGAAATTCTAACTGGGTCCACACTCCCTTCCTGGCAAAGCACAGCACAACTGCAACCTGGCTAGACGATCTTGAGCCATTCCAAGGTACTGAATTTCCCTTTAAATGAGGACTATCATGGACACGAAAAAAATAGCACTTGTTGGTTGTGGGCCTTGGGGATTAATTACTTTGAATGCGCTTTCAAACATTGCGGCTCAACACCTTACAGCTCCAAAGATTGCCATCAGTATTTTTGAACCCCATTTAATTGGCACTGGTATTCACAACTTAGACCAAGGAGATTTTTTATTCACAAATACACTTGCTGGTCAAGTTTCAATATTTGACATCTTCGATGGAAAGGACCAAAAAAATGGCGAACTAAGCTTCCGAGACTGGGCTCGGCAACAGCCACCCAAAAAAACAAAATCTTCTTTGGAGGATAACTACTTCCTGAGACAGAGTTGGGATTACCTTCCACGGTCAATGCTCGGTGAGTACCTAAACGCATCCTCTGAAATAATCCTAGATAAGATTCGAAAATACGCTACGCTTGAACATATTCCGGATATAGCTAAGACAATCAAAACCTATAATGACGGCTTTATTATCTGGACAGAGTCGTCAGAGACGCCATCTTATTTTGACGATATAATAATTTCGACCGGTCATATCGAATCTATATACGACCTACGACCATTTCAAGACCAGCCCACCCCCGAAACCAATACCCCTCTCCAGCTTGATGTTTACCCAACAAGCCGTACGATGAACCAAATAAAGCCAGGAGAAGATGTACTTGTAGAGGGGATTGGTCTAACAGCATGGGATGTTATTGCCCAACTTACAGAAGGCAGAGGTGGTGAGTACCGCCAAGGAGATAATTCAAACGAGCTCATCTATTGCCCATCAGGCCAAGAACCCCGTCTACACTTATTTTCCCGTAGCTGCATACCGGCCCATGCAAGGGCGTTGAATCAGAAAGGATTGACCGGTTCGTATGCTCCTTGCTGGATGACACGTGAAAATATTCAGGCTTTAAGGACTCAGCACGAACATAAATATGGAAGTAAACAGTTAGATTTCGTCGAAGACGTATTACCAATTCTTAAGAATGAAATGACACGGGCTTACTGTATTGCCGAGTTCGGAACCAGCAATATACCTCATAGTCTTTGGGAAGAAATTCGAAATACCGTAATCGTAATGGCTCTCAACCCTCGCTTTGGAGTTGAAGCCAGACAATCACCTAAACAATTAAAAAATGAATTCGTCAAATTTATTCAAAGAGATCTATCAGAGGCCCTAAGAGGCAACTTAACTTCCGGTATCAAAGCTGCAACTGATGTCATTCGTGACTGCCGTGGCGCAATCCAAGAAGCTGTTGAATTTTCCGGCTTAACACCCCATTCGCACCGTTGGTTTTTAAAAACTTTTGTCCCATTGATGAACCGAATTTCTTTTGGCCCCCCCCTGTTTCGGAATCAACAGCTTTTGGCACTGCTGCAAGCCGACATTGTGGATCTTGCAGGTGGCCCTGGGGGGAGGCTGGTTAATCATAAAGAGCGATTCGCATTTGAGAGCGTTTTCGATAACGGGACTCATATAACTTATGGAGATTATCACTTTCAGGCAAGACTTCTCTCATATCATGAAGACCATTATGAACAACCCCTTATCAGGTCGCTTCGAGAACAAGGTCTGATCCGTTATTATCGGAATGGTGATTTTTTGGCGGGAGGTTTTGACGTAACCCGAACTGGGCAGGCTATAGGCGCCAAGGGTGAACCGGTTCGGGGACTTTGGTTGGTCGGCCTACCATGCGAGGGGCCTCGCTTTTACATGCATGCGCTTCCAAGATTCGGAATCAAATCTAGTCAATACCTTAATTGTGAAGCCATGGCCCAACAAATTCTTGGAATACCAGTACCACAGGACAGAGCACAAGCGGGGTAGGCATTATGTATCAGACACTTTACCTTATTGAATATGGAATACCAATTCGGCGCTCGGAAAATGAATGCGTAGTTAAATATCAGACGCGTCTTTGTGCACGAAAGATTTCCTCACTACCATTTCATTTCTTTGCTTGGCTCTACTTTGACCGTTATGGACAATCCTGGCTCATCGACACAGGATGCACTGCTTCAATTGCCCGTGCTTTCGGCAAAGTAGTAGATACAGCGATCCCAGAACTGCTCGCAATTAATTTTGACCTTCATGCAGCAGAAATTGACCATGTTATACTGACCCATTTACATTATGATCATGCTGGTAATATCAATCCGTTCAAACGCGCACATTTCTATGTTCAAGAAGTTGAGTGGTCATACCTCAACTCTCCCACTCTTGGCGCTTACAACGGTGATGAATTTTACGTTGAGTCTACTCGACGTAACCTAAACCAACTGGCCGATACTAAACGCTTAAATTTACTCAATGGATCCGCTCAGCTCAGTGATGACGTGTCAGTAATCCTATTGTCCGGGCACTCGCCGGGATTACAAGGAGTAAGGATAAACTTACCACACAGCACGGCAGTACTGGCTAGTGATGCAGCTCATCTACTAAAAAATCTCGAAACAAGAAGGCCCTTCCCTAAAAGTTTTGACATCAGGAAGGGGGTGGAATCAATCAATACCCTACGGCTGCTAGAATCAGAAGGCGAAACCATCATCCCGGGACACGGTCTCCCTTCAAAACTGCCTCATGGCGCTCATCACGTTCAAGCTACTTCTCTCTTCAAAACCTGAGTCAAGATCATGCTCCAATTACTAACTAATAATCGCTCTCCTTATGGAAAAAGGGTTCTTCTCTGTGCTAATGAGATCGAGGTTTCTCTAGATGTTTACTCAACAGAACCAAACTCTAACAGTGTTTTTGAGTACAACCCACTTGGTAAGATTCCTGTACTTTATAATCCAGAAACCAAAGAAAGCCTTGCAGGTAGCACACATATCGTAAGGTACCTACACTTGAGTACGTCAGGTTCGGCACTCATCCCTGAAACTCCAGAGAATTTAATGCGCGACTCTTGTTTAGAGTCTGTAAGTGAAGGCATAATCGATGCCATACTTCTTCTTGTCTATGAAGAAAAGTTCCGCCACGATAGTAATCGACCCAATTCCGATTGGTGCAATCACCAGAAAATTAAAGTTACAAGGGGCCTAGAGTGGCTGACATTACAAACCCCTAGAATTAAAATCAGTAGTAACTTGGGATCAACAAGTGGGGAAGTAGCTGTTGCAGTTGCAGTTGGTTATGCTTGGACGAAAAGCGAGCTGTTTAACTTACCAATCCCCCCTGCTCTTCAGGACTGGTTCAAGCGCTACGCAGAAAAAAAGCCACTCACTCAAGCCTTTTTTCCCAAATTATTGGATCAATAGGCAGGGTGATCTCAAGTTCTAAGTGCAAAACTGTAGGTGAGTCCTCGGATCGGCGATGTCTTGCTTGAGCACCTCGGAGTAGACTTCCAGCAGCGTGCGCCAGTCCAGTTTCTTGCGCGGGCGTGTATTGAGTGAGTCAGCGGTCTCGTCGAGTTCCTCTTGGCTGTAAACCGATAGACCCGTGCCCTTCGGCAGGTGCTGTCTCAACAGCCCGTTGGTATTCTCATTGGAACCCCGCTGCCATGGGCTATGATGGTTGGCAAAGTAGTTCACTGTCCCCGTCTTTTGAGTGATCTAGGCATGCTTCACCATTTCTTAGCCCTGGTGATAGGTCATGGAAAGGCGTAGGGGGCGCGGCACCTCATTAAGCTTGTCGCTGAAACCGACAGCCGTCGCTGTGGCCGGAGTGCCATCCACTTTCGCCAGGATCACTAAACGCGTCGTGCGCTCTACCAGCGTACCAACGGCAGAGCGGTTGTTAGCGCCAATGATGATATCCCACTGCCGGGCATCAGTCGGTCTTCGATCTCAGGCAGCCGCAGGTGAACGCTCATTAGGTCAGCAATCTGTTGCCGCCTATCCTTGCCACGGCTGCGCGAGCGTCGTTTACCTTTACCCTGTCAACGCAATGGAGGTGCGGGCTTATAGCACTGGCGTCGACAACCCTGGCTCAAACACAGGCAATGAGCTCCTTCTTGAGCGAGCCGCGACATGAGGTAGATGGCTTCGTGTGAGACATGGTGGTCATTCTTATCAGGAAACATACGCTTCTGTGTGCGGGCTATTTGCTCTGGTGACCACTACTTGCGCAGTGGGTAGACCACCCGTTCGGAAAGCTCACCGTCGAGATGCAGCTTCGGACTACGGCGAGGCAGACAGCGGGCCAGGTCAGTCGAGCTCGGTGTCCAGCGAGGCTAGTGTCATAAGCTCTGTCAGGTCTAACAGTATGGCACAACAGTTCTCGAGAAATAGTACTGGGCGCACGCCCCCAACTGACGCGCAATAGCACGAATCGAGTGGTAAACCCGCATCAGTATGATGGCGGCTCGTTCTTCAGCAGCGAGATGGTGGTCACAGTGAGTCATGGCAATACCCTACTTGATAGGTTAGGTGTTGCACTTGGTCATCGAGACCGACAACTTAGGCGTTTGGTAAAGAGCTCTTTTCGCTTAGCAGCTCTGGCCAATGCTCCCTGATAAGAGCTTTTGTCAACTGCTCACCACGGCGGCTCAATTTTTCAATCCACTCATCAGGCATTGCTGAAAAGTCAGTGGGATAATCATGCGCATCTTCACGCGTCACTAGGTCTCCCGGCGGAAATTCAAGGCGACTATCCATCTGACCGAGATAAGGCACAAGAATATTTTTCAGGTGTCCTGAACCGTGAAGATCATACAGGCGCTTCATCGCTGCATTCTGCGAACGGTTATGAACACAGCTAAAAGCACTTGCAAACCTGGAAAACAAGGATTGACTGGGTGGATCAAAGCGTAACCCATAACCGGCTCGGCAGCAGATAATGGAATCGATATCTGTGACGTTCAGGCTGACATCCGGGTGGCGATCAGGCCATAGAGGCGCAAGACCAAGATTATCGTAGACGCCGCCATCTGTCAGCGTCACTCTTTCAACACGGCGGGAGCCGTCTTTTTTATCGAAGGCCAGGTTTTCATCCAGTGCCGGCAGGGCTATAGGATAAGCAGCGGAAGCCGTCACAGCTTGCGCTAATGTCACATCATTGTTGGCAAGCTTACCAAACCGCCAGCTTCCCGAGCTTTGTGGTGAATAGTAAAAAGCTGAGCCCGTGCGAAGATCAGCAGCGTTGACAATCAGAAGCGGTCCCTTTGAAGAGAGGTCAGAAAGTCGCTTCCCTTTAAAAATATCTTCATCGAAAACACGGCGCAGGATAGTTGTCCGGCTGGCAAAGCGTCGCATGGGCGCCCCCATCTTCGTCATACGCCATTCATGTCGCCGCCCCGGCGGCATAAGAAACGAAAACAGCCATGTCCCCCGTGAAACCAAAAAGATAAAAGTATTCACGATAAAGAGCAAAGCCCAGCAATAAACGGCGCGAAGCCCTTCTGTGGTCGTCAAAACCTTCTTGATGGAAGGTTTGACAAGTCCATGCGAAAGGATATCGCGTACCCTGGTTTCAAAGTCGGCAAAAGATCCCTGATGTTCCGCATATAACGCGCCGATCACACTCCCGCCCGAGACCGTAGAAAGGACCCTGACCTTGTCCATGACTCCCAACTCATGCAGGGCACGCAGGCATCCGAGATGGAACGCAATGGCGCGCGATCCGCCACCTGAAAGAGACAACCCGATCTTAGGTGCGCTCATAACCTCATTTCTCCCCTATGCATCCATGCTGTTTAGCGGTTCATCAACCTGCTCTGCATCTGTATTGGCCAGAATGATGCTGATGTCGTGCTCTCCTGCGATGAGCATCAGGGCCGGCAGCGTATCCATGTCAAATACTGTAGCCAGCCAGTCCATTTGCACTAGATCTGTAGGGCTTGGTGCTGAACCCGATCCCGGAGGATGAGAATGCCACTCGCCAATGTAGCGGACCTGCCCCCGCGTCCGCTTTGAGATACGCTCAAGATGCTCCTGCACACCGGACGTGCCACGCACAAACCCGGTAGCGCTGCCCTTGCTGTCGGGAGGCGCGGGAGCTGCGTTGACTAGATGAATGCATTGCGCCGGTATATCCACCACGCCGGAAAGCACGCCGCCAGTTTCCGAGGGAAGATGGCCGCCCCGCATCACCTGTATGCGCTCGATGAGCCCATGATCGATAGCGATGGTCCAGTCTCCGGCTTTAAAGCGTTTGACCGGTTCAGGTTCACTTTCTATAAATGCGACGGCACCGCTCTCTGACATCGACCATATCCGGATCGCGCCTTCACCCTGATCGGCTGCCCGTCCAAGGCCGCCGGAGACAAGCCCGCTCAAGGCCATCACACGGGACTCCGGGATAAGGTTCGTGATCGCCCGGCATGCTCCGGTGTAGGCATATGTACCGTCCCCTGCAGCGAGATGCCCAGCCAGCCGGTCATCACGCGCGACAAGGCCAAGATACTGCGCTTCCAGATCGCGCAGGGTTACTGTGCGGCCTTCCTGCTCAGCTAGCAGCACCGCAGACTCGCCGGACGGATTGAAAAACGCACTTGCACGCCGGGCTGACGTTGAATGGTCCGAGAGGTATCGCGCCGCCAGGACGGATGCTGTGGCATCGATGATGATGTCAGCGTTTCCGAGCGTGCGGTCAATCTCTTCACGGCAATCGCCTGCTGTCATCACATCAGCGGCAAGGCCGCGCGCGACCTGCCCGCTTTCATGATGGATGGTGCTTTCAAGCTGCGCGGCAACCAGCTCGGCTTTGCTCTTGGTAACGTCACAATCACGGCCCGTGTGCCGCGCAATGTTGTGGGGTAACAGCCGGTCATCGTCGATCACCGTCCATGAAAAACGTCCTTCCCGGCCAAGACACTCTGCAACATGCGAGCCGATAGCCCCGGCCCCCACCATAACTGCCTTGCGCTCATCAGTGTTATGCCTGCCGCTTAGCTGGGTCGCAAGTCGGCGGTCAAACTCATAGTGGATTTCTGCCGACTGCGCCGTGATGGCGCGCAGTGTGTCCGTCTCCTCTGGGCCCGGGACTACCGCACTGGTGTAACCTACCTTGCTAACTTCATCGCTGCGTTCGGCCTTTAGCGCAATGCCAAGCGCCACGGCAATGTCGCCAACCGACTGATTGGTTACGAACGCGCGCAGGTCGATGCCGTTCTGCGGCGAGCCGTCAGGAGCGATTACAGGCATTTCCACGATAACGGCAAAGCGCGACAGAACGCGCCACGGGATCTCTTCAGCCTGAAGGATCCACTCTGATAATCGGGTTCGCAAATCCTTGAACAGGTCTATACCCCGGTGCTCGAGCATGTCCGCAAGACTCCCCAGCGTTTCGGGCGCAAACTGAAGACGCCGCATATTTTCTGGCGGGATGCTGTATGCGATGAGGCAGATCGGCTCTACATGTTCGTTTGGACGCTCGCCGGGCTTCGCCGGACGCACTCGCAGAATCTGCCCTTGGTCGGCCTCATGCAGCGCGACCAGATCAAGCTCCGCAGCATGATGTAGGGCATCCCGTGAGATGATGAAGCTCAGCGGGCTGCCGAAGAGCAGAGGGTCAAGGGGTTGGTGCGCGTTATGCAGTTCCCCGCGCCCTGCTCGCCTGAACCAGGAGAGGATGCGTTCGGCCAGTTCCGCAGTCGTCCAGGCGAGGCGCGCTTCAGCCCAAGGTCGATCATCGATACAGATAGCCCGCGGAATACCTTCAGGCGTGAGCTGTTGGTGCTCCGTGTCCGGGAAATCCGCACGCAGCATGAAAACGAGCGGCATGCCCGCGTCATGGGTAAAACAGACACCGATACGCTCCACACGCTTGATCGGATGGACACTTTTCTGCGGCCTGCCCGTCTGAAAATCGAGAACGACAAGCTCATGCCCCGCGCCCCGGCGCCCTTCCACGACGGTGGCGAGGTGACCGGCGTATCGATCAACGTAAGAAACAAGAGCTTGCGCTGCCGGATAAGTGAGACACGTGGCCGCCACTGATTCCCCGCTTTCTTTCAGCCAGGTATCGATGTCCATCAGCCAGCCCTCGGCGTTTCAGCAGCCGCAGTGTTGCCGACCATAGGCGCCGCGAGTTCCGGCGCGATGCCTTGGGCGGTGACCATATAGGTGAACGGCCTGGGACTTGCCTTCGATGGCTTTTCCATCGTCACCTCAAACTCACCATCGAAGTCCCTGGAGATACGCCGGTGATAGTTCGCGGCCTGCCGGTGGGGCGGTTGATCGCTCTTGTCATCCAGTGTCCCCTTGGCCGGAATGGGACAGGACGGTGACACGATGCAGCTACCCTCTTCCCGCTGATCCTCGAACAGCCAGCGAACATCAGGATCGGGGACGGTCTCATCGGTGCCTCGCTCCGGTCCGAGCGACAGGTAAGAGCAGTGATGAGGAAGCTTCATAATATCCCATCGCAGCCGGTCCGCATTGCCGTGTCGGCGGGTCGTTCGCACGATCTGGGAGAGTATTTCGTAGGTCGCGTCCGATCCAAGGAACAGGCGCGATTCTGTGCCGGCTTCCTGAAACGTCGCATGCATCACGATAGAGTCCTCGTTCCGGGACACAACGGTGTTCTCATCCTGACGCCAGCCGAAAGGACTGTGAACGAAAAACTCAACTTGTTCGGGGCCGTCCTTCTCATAACCGGGAACGAGCTCTCCGGCGTCGACAATCAGGTGTTTGCGATTTTCGAAGTTGAGGCACTCGTCCTCGAGCCATTCCTTCAACCTCCCTGGCCGTGAAAACACCCTCACACCCTTGCCCTCGCGCAAGCGGTGCCGCGCTTCAGCGCGGACAAGTCGGGCATCGCCTTTCAGGTTGTCCTCCAGGATCGCTGCTGCCGGTACCCAGAGTTCGTCGATCTTGATTCGATCGTCGCCCTGGTAAGCTTTGGCATGCTCAAGCCAGAAGAAATCGCCGAATCCCTTACAGTGATCCGTGTCTGTGTGGGTAATGCAGACTGCATCGAAATAGTCGCGGCCGGCCTTGTCCAGGTCCCGGCGAAGTGTTGCAGGCAGGTCGCAGCGCTTGTCCTGGGAATCGTCGCCGCTGCGCATCGCCGCGTAATCAAAGAGGATCTTGCGACCGTCCGCAAGGTCAAGACGCAGCGTGTCTGCGTTGCCGAGAGGAAAGAACTCAATACGTGCTGTCATGTGTTGTTACTCCAAGTTTGTTGATGTTTTGCTGAGCCGGTTCAGTGCTTCTTGTCCCGTGGTGGGGACGGGCGTTGCCCGGCACCACCGTATCCGAGTCCCGCCACCGGCGGAGCGAACGGGTCGCTTTGCGCTCTGCTCAGCCGAACCCTGCGTCCTTTGCACGCTTTCAGGCGCGGCAACGCCAGCCCTTTCACCGCCCACGCCTTGCCATGCTTGACGAAATACCGGTCATTCCGCGCCATAGCGACCTCCGATTTCCGTTGACTGCATCTCATCGATAGGATAAAAACTATACGCATCGCTTTTCGATGTCAATATAGTTTCTATACCCATCAAGGAGTCATCAGTGAGCGAAGGTTCATCAGGCTTACGCTGGGGGGTCGAAAGACGCCTCAGGTTCATAGAGTTCCGTCTGTACTGGGAGGGCGGGATCAATCGCGGCGACATTATTGGGTTCTTCGGCGTGTCCGTGCCGCAGGCATCCAAGGACCTGAGCCAGTACCAGGAGCTGGCCCCCGGCAACATGGCGTACGACAAGAGCGAGAAACGTTATTTTGCCGCTGACACCTTCCAGCCACGCTTCCTAACGCCCGAACCGGATCAGTACTTGTCACAGTTGCGCCAGATCGCCGAGAAGGGCAAAAAGGTAGAGGAGACATGGCTGTCGAATCTACCGAATGTTGACTGCTTACCCATACCCCACCGCAGGATCGACCCTAAGGTGTTGCGCACGCTACTATCGGCGATTCGCAATAGGGGTGCTGTTGAGATTCATTACCAGTCCATGAACCCGAACCGCCCCGACCCCGTGTGGCGTGAGATCTCACCACATGCGCTGGCAAGTGACGGCTTCCGCTGGCATGTTCGTGCCTATTGCCATATAGACTTCAAGTTCAAGGACTTCTTGCTGTCTCGTTGCCTTGAGTGCCGCCCGGCTGGCAAGGCTAAAGCGGCTGCTAGAGATGATCAGATGTGGCATACTATTTTCACAGTACAACTAATGCCGAATCCCACTCTGTCAAAGTCGCAGCAAGACATTATCGCTTCTGACTATGCTATGGATAATCATGTGATTGATATACCAATAAGAAAGTCTTTTTTATATTATTTCAAAAAGCGCTTACGTCTAGACATAGCTGATAAAGTTGATAATGCAGAAGAAGTGCCGATTGTGGTCTCAAACAGGACTGAATTTGAAAAAGCCTTGCAGGAAGCATCATCGTAAATCGGGCATACTCGTAAGAATTATTGTTTTAAATTTCAGCAGAAATTAGGATTGCAACAGTGATAACAGGCGACATTAAAACCCAGATTAACAACATCTGGAATGATTTCTGGGCAGGTGGCGTTGCAAACCCTCTCTCAGTTATCGAACAGATAACTTACCTGCTATTTATTAAACGCCTGGATGAGCTACATACGCTCGAAGAGCGTAAAAGCCAACGTTTGAATATTCCCTTGAAGCGTTGCATTTTCCCGCAAGGCGAAGATCAGCGCGGCCGTCCCTACGAAGATTTACGCTGGTCTCGCTTCAAGAATTTTGAAGCCCGCGAAATGATGACGGTCGTTGATGAACATGTCTTCCCGTTTCTGAGAACCCTGAACGGAGAGACATCCAGCTACGGCAAGCACATGCGCGATGCGCGCCTTGGCATATCAAACCCCGCCCTGCTTGCCAAGGTGGTTGATAAGCTGGACAAAATCCCTATGGAAGACCGGGATACCAAAGGCGATGTCTATGAATATATGCTGGGCAAGATCGCCAGTGCCGGCCAGAACGGTCAATTCCGTACGCCGCGCCATATTATCCAGCTTATGGTCGAAATCACCGATCCGCAGCCGACAGATGTAATTTGCGATCCGGCTGCCGGTACATGTGGCTTCCTGGTTGCCGCAGGTGAATATCTCCGGGATAACCACAAGGAGATGCTGCGCGATCCGAAGCTCCGGGAACATTTTCACAACAACATGTTTCACGGCTTTGATTTCGATACGACCATGCTTCGTATTGGATCAATGAACATGACACTGCATGGGGTCGAAAACCCGAATATAAGCCACCGTGACAGCCTGGCCGAAGATCATTCTGAAGATGCGGGTACCTATTCGCTTGTCTTAGCCAATCCACCCTTCGCGGGATCACTCGATTACGAAGCGTGCGCTAAGGATCTTCAAAAGATCGTCAAGACGAAGAAGACAGAGCTTCTCTTCCTTGCCCTGTTTCTGCGTCTCATGCGCACTGGGGGTCGCGCAGCTGTAATTGTACCCGACGGCGTGTTGTTCGGTTCATCAAAGGCGCACAAGGAATTGCGCCAGATGTTGGTAGAAGAGCACAAGCTTGACGCTGTCATTAAGCTTCCTTCAGGCGTGTTCCGTCCTTATGCCGGTGTGTCAACTGCTATTCTGGTATTCACCAAAACCGGAGTCGGCGGCACTGACAATGTCTGGTTCTACAATGTCAAGCAAGACGGCATTTCGCTCGACGACAAGCGCACTCCGCTGCTGCCCCCAGAAAAGCTTGGTCCGAAACCTCAGCAAGCATTAACAACCGAAGAGCATGAAAAAAATAATCTGCCGGATATTCTGACACGCTGGGTCAATAGTGAGACAACCGAGCAAAAGCGATCACGTACTGCGCAAAGCTTTTGCGTACCCCGAAAAGAAATTGCCACAGCAGGATACGACCTGTCTCTTAATCGCTACGCTGAGATAGAGCATGAAGAAGTAAAATACGACCCTCCAGAAGATATAATCGCTGACCTTCGAAAAATCGATGCCAAGATCGCCGAGGGACTCAACTCCCTAGAGGGTATGCTTAGATGAATTGGACGACAGTCAAACTGGTAGAAGTTGCATCCATTGAAAGAAAGGGAGTTGATCCCTCAGCAATCGAGTCAGGGACCAACTATCTCGGACTGGAACATATTCAAAGCGGTGGCCGTATTATTGGGCGCAAGAAGGTATTAAACGGAGAGCTTGCCAGCACTAAATTTTCGTTTAGTCACGAACATATACTTTATGGGAAGCTTCGACCATACCTTTCAAAGATAGCTTTACCTGATTTCGATGGTGTGTGCAGCACTGATATATTACCTATTAGGCCGGGACCCAAGATTGATAAGAAATTTCTTGCTTACTTTCTTCGTCAACCATCGATGGTGGATTATGCTACCTCTCGTTCGACTGGTGCGAATCTACCACGCTTAAGCCCAAAGACCTTGGCAGAATTTGATGTACCCTTGCTGCCTCTGGACGAACAAACTCGTATCGCAGCGATTTTAGACCAGGCTAACGAACTCTGCTATCTTCGACAAAATGCAATCAAAAAACTAAACCTACTTAACCAATCTATTTTTTATGAGATGTTTGGCAACCCAGTAATAAACCCTAAGAAATGGGATACAGAAAAGCTTGCGAAGCTTGGTAGCTTGGACAGAGGAATATCTAAATATCGCCCCCGAAATGACCCAGTGTTACTAGGCGGGGAACATCCACTAATCCAAACCGGCGATGTTTCTTCCGCTCAGGATTATATAACTTCTTTCAGCTCAACTTATTCTGATATTGGTCTCGCCCAAAGTAAAAAGTGGCCAGCGGGTACTGTTTGCATTACTATTGCTGCAAACATTGCCGACACTGCAATACTAGATTTTGATGCCTGCTTCCCCGATAGTGTCGTTGCATTCAATGCAGAAAACCATGAAACCAACTTTTTTATACATGTTTGGTTTAAACTTACCAAAGGGGAGCTTGACCGCATTGCCCCAGCTGTTGCTCAGAAAAATATAAACTTGTCAATTCTTCGAAACCTCGACGTAATTTGGCCTGGTCAAAATGCTGTTAAAAACTTTTACAAGAAATGTCAGGCTATCCATGATCTTTCAACACAAGCACAAGCTCTCTATAAGAAACAATCCAAACTTTTCGCCTCCCTCCAGCAACGCGCCTTCCGCGGGGAGCTTTGAATTATGCGGGGCGAAATTATCGGTGTATGGAATGAATCATGGCGTGAGATTTGGGCCAAACTTGGAAAACATCCCGAGTATGGTGATGACCTTTTCCCTGATTTATACAGGGAACTGGTGCCAGAGCCTAATCCTCCAGAAGAGCCAACACCACCACGAGACTTCACCGATGATGGTGAACTCACTCACCCTGAAGATATTGCAGCAAGAGACGAGTATTTGAGGTATTTTGCTGAATATGAAAAGGAACGAGCTGCCTATGAGGAGGCCGTGAGTGGAGGTCACCTAAGCAGGCGTGCCGTTCGTCTTGCCATGAAAGCACAGGTAAAAGATGAAGCCACTGCTGTTGCAGCGCTGGAAAGCGCCTACAACGTCATATCCAGCTATGATGACGAGCCTTACCGCAACCGGTATTTCCAGCTAGTTGAAAGTTTTCTTCAAAAATACAGTTTACGTTATGATTTGCGTCGCCCCTTCAGCCTCCACCCAACTTTGCCTGGCGTGTTCGCTCAACTTATTCGTGAATTAAAATGGCATACTGAACGCGATGCACACCTGCATCAATTGATGCAGGAATTTGAAGATTCCTTGCGTGATTTGAAGGGTGATGCATCTTCAGCACGGATGAAAACTTGTATTCAGAAGCAATTCAATCTTTTGGAAGGTATTGGACAGAAAGGCCCCAATGTAACTGCAAACACTCTTGGCGATATATGCACTCAGGTCAACTCGTGGCCACATGCAACCCTTAGAGAAGCTTTGAAAAAACTATATGGCTTCCGTTCAAATTATCCTGGGCTTGGACACGCAGGAAACCATGATAGCGTTCTACGCGACATTGAAATGCGCGACTTAGTATCAGTTGCTGTCGTGCTTACTGGATTTTCCCCATACTTAACAGATCAGCTAAATTCTGATCGCGTTTATCAGGGGACATAACCATGGGCGCTGATACCCACACATTAAAAGTACCAGGGGCGATGCTACAGCGTGGCTTCTGGCTTTATGTGTGGCGTGTCGATACGCCGGAAGGTGAACTGCTCTATGTTGGCCGGACAGGTGACAGCTCATCGCCGAATGCGGCGCCGCCCTATGCCCGGATGGGTCAGCACCTCGGCCATGTCAAGGCATCCAACGCCCTGCGCGCGCATCTTGTCCGCGCTGGAGTGAAACCGGAAAGCTGCCAGGCGTTCGACCTGATCGCGCACGGCCCGCTTTACGCGGAACAGGATGACATGGGTTCTCATCGCGGGCCCCGCGACATAGTCGCTGCGCTGGAGAAGCAGCTTGCCTGTACATTAGCGACCGCGGGTTATAAAGTGCTCAATACGGTCCATTGTAGGCAACCTTTGGATAAGGAGATCTGGAGCATGGTAAAAGCCGCTTTTATTGAGCACTTCCCTGACATAGGGGAGCATTAAGCTATGGATTCGCAATTTTCATTCGCACAAAAGGAATTTGCGGACGTATATGACCATGCTCATAAAGCCGAGCTTTTGGCACGATCTGATCCGCGCAGTGCCTGTTTTTATGCCCGGCTTGCCCTGGAAGTCGCTGTTAAATGGATGTACCGCAGTGACGGAACTCTCAGTTCCCCTTATCAATCAACCCTGTCGGCGCATATTCATGAACCGACGTTCCGAAGCCTGGTCGGCAGCGCACTGGTCACAAAAGCCAAGATCATCAAAGACCACGGTAATATGGCCGTTCACGAGGTCAAACCTGTTCCACCACATCGTGCCATTACAGCCGTTCGTGAGCTTTTTCATTTCACCTATTGGCTTGTGCGCACCTATGCCAGTGGTGAAAAGCCTGCCACCGATATTAATTTCTCTGCCGATGCGCTACCAGCAACAACACAGATTGAGTCAAATACGCTCCAGAAACTTCAGGAAACCGAACGCCGCTACGCAGAAGCTGAAAAAGCCCGCGCCTTTGCGGAAAAAGAGCGGTTAAAAAGCGAAGGTGACCGCTTAAAAGTCGAAGAGGATATTAAAGCACTTCGTGCTGAAATCGACAGGGTTAAGAAAGCGAACCTGAAGATTCCTGACGATCATGACTATAACGAGGCCCAGACGCGAGATGCATTCATTGACCTGCTGCTCGCCGAGGCAGGATGGTCACTGGACGATGAGCGCGACATTGAATTCCCGGTTACGGGCATGCCCAATAAAACCGGCGAAGGCTTCGTTGATTATGTCTTGTGGGGGCATGACGGCAAGCCGCTTGCTCTGATCGAAGCCAAGCGGACCAAGCGGGATGCCCGCGAAGGCCAGCGGCAGGCAGAGCTGTATGCCAACGCCCTCGAAAACCGGTTCGGTCAGCGTCCTGTTATATTTTATTCTAATGGTTATGAACACTGGCTATGGGATGATATGCGTTATCCGCCCCGGCCAGTCCAGGGTTTCCTGAAACGGGACGAGCTGGAGCTGCTTATCCAGCGGCGCTCAACCCTAAAACCGCTGGCGCCTGAGAGCATCAACGGCAAGATTGTCGAGCGCTATTATCAGACCCGTGCGATCCGGCGTATTGCCGAGACCTTTGAAAAGGACAAAATGCGCAAGTCGCTTCTGGTTATGGCAACCGGCTCTGGTAAGACGCGCACGGTCATCGCACTAACCGACCTTCTCATGCGCGCGAACTGGGCCAAGCGTACCTTGTTCCTGGCTGACCGCGTTGCACTGGTGAATCAGGCCACAAATGCCTTTAAGAAGTTTCTACCGCAATCGTCACCGGTCAACCTCATCGAGGACAATACCGGTCATGGCCGCATCTATGTCTCGACATACCCGACAATGATGAGGCTGATCGATGAAACTCATAATGGCGTGCGGCGGTTTGGGCCGGGGCATTTCGATCTGATTGTGATTGACGAAGCGCACCGCTCCGTTTATCGCAAATACAAAGCCATTTTTGACTACTTTGACAGCTTCCTGGTCGGCCTGACGGCAACGCCAAAAGATGATGTTGACCGCGACACCTATGCTCTGTTCAACCTAGAGCGCGGCGTCCCGACGGACGCATATGACCTGGATCAGGCTGTCGATGATGGCTATCTAGTACCGCCCAAAGCCGTATCGGTGCCGCTTCGTTTCATGCGCGAGGGGATAAAATACGACGATCTCTCCGAAGAAGAAAAAGAAGCATGGGATGCTATCGAGTGGGATGAAGAGGGAACCGTTCCCGATCAGATCGATCCGGCCGCGGTCAATAATTGGCTGTTCAATGAAGATACGGTAGACAAGGTTCTCGAACATCTGATGACCCACGGTCTCAAGGTCGCTGACGGTGACCGACTTGGCAAGACGATTGTCTTTGCCAAGAACCATGACCATGCGCAATTTATTGCAGAGCGCTTTGATGCCAATTACCCTCACCTGGCCGGCAAATTCGCCCGTGTTATTGATTTTAAAACAGAATACGCACAATCATTAATCGATGATTTCAGCGAAAAGGATAAGTCGCCTCATATTGCCATATCCGTTGATATGCTAGATACCGGCATTGATGTTCCAGAGACGGTCAATCTTGTCTTCTTCAAGATCGTTCGGTCGAAGACAAAGTTCTGGCAGATGCTTGGACGCGGAACCCGGCTGTGCCCGGATCTTTTCGGTCCTGGCGAACATAAAGAAGAGTTTTATGTCTTTGACTTTTGCCAGAACTTCGAGTTTTTCAAACAGAACCCCGCAGTAACGGATGGCACTGGCAGTGAATCACTGAGCAGCCGCCTATTCTCCTCACGAGTTAAGCTTGCCGCAGAAATTGAAGACAGACCGGACAAGCAGCTAACCGACGCTTTGAATGACCTACGCACCGCTTTGGTAGAGCGTCTCAAGGCCGATATCGCGGGCATGAATACTGATAACTTTGAGGTTCGCCCGAAGCGCCGTTTGGTTGAAAAATTCCAGTCATCTGAAGCATGGAAACAGCTCGGCCTAGATGAGCGCTCAGAGCTCATCGAAGAGCTTGCCGGCCTGCCGACAGCCAATGAAGATGACGAGTTGGAGGCCAAGCAGTTCGATCTGCTCATACTACGCTCTCAGCTCGCGTTGCTTCAGGGCGAAAGAAGCTTTGAAGGGTACTCCAGGAAGGTCCGGGATCTGGCTGGTCTTATGGAGGAAAAGCGGAATGTTCCGATGGTTTCGGATGAACTGGACCTAATCCTTGAACTCCAGACCGATGAATTCTGGCAAGATATCACGGCACCAATTCTGGATACCGTCCGGCGTCGGCTGCGGCGCCTCATTAAACTCATAGAAGTCAAAAAGCGCCCGCATGTCTATACAAACTTTGAGGATGAACTAGGCGAAGCTTCTGAGATTGAAGCGCTAGGCTCTTCCATCGGTACGGACATGCATCGCTTCCGTCTGAAGGTACGTCACTTCCTGACAGATCACATGGATCACATTACGATCCAGAAACTACGGCGCAATGAGCCCCTGACGCAGCAGGATCTGGAAGAGATGGAGCGGATTCTGATTGAGTCCGGCACCGCCGAGCGGGAGCAGATTAAAGAGCTGGAAAAAGATGGCGGGCTCAGCTTGTTCATCCGCTCTATGGTTGGTCTTGATCGTGCGGCTGCCAAGGAAGCCTTCAATGCTTTCATAGAAAAATATAATCCAGACTCTGATCAGATTGAATTCCTAAACATGGTCATAGATTACCTGACAGAACGCGGAATCATGGATCCTCGTACACTTTATGAGAGCCCATTCACTGATCTAAACAGCATGGGGGTCGAGGGCATTTTTAGTTCTGCTGAAGTAGTAGATTTAATCTCAATTATTGGAAGCATCAAAGATAAAGCTGCTGCGTAACAGATTATATAAAAAAGCCAATACTAACACTAAAAAACATTAATTAACCATTTAGCTGCGCACTACAAACGACCAAGACCCATCTTTAACCAATTTTCAAGAATTTATCCTTACAGTATAATCCTCATAAAATCAGCGTAGGTGATAACGATGATTTTCAGCCCAGTTGTCCAAATAGCTGCCATTAAGCAGCCTGTTTGTTACGCTCGATATCGTGCACTTTTCCATAGTTGAGGGACACTGGACTAAGTATCTCCCAGTTTCGGGTATTGCCCTACCAGCGCCTTGGATGTCGGTGCTTAGCCCTTAGTAATCAATAAATTATTGAACACAAGGCTAAAAATTAATTTTATAAAACTCTATTAAACTACATATCTCTTGGCTAATGCTTGACCCTTTCGAATAAAGGATTCCAAAGATTACCACCTCGCCCAGTTGAATGCATGATAGGTAAAGTATTGTTTGGACAGTTTCTTGAAAAAACAACTAGAAGCCCTTGATCCTTATATCCAAGAGGGTGATTTTTATCCACTCTGACTCCTAGTCTCTGGCATAAATCCTTTGCAGCGAACATCTCGCTTTCATCAGACCAAATCGAATTACTACTATCAAATGCTATATTACTTGAACTTAGCGTTTCACATACAATGAGGTCATACTCAGCATCTAAGGATGTAAGTTCTCCTCTGACCATATCCTCGCCGTCTTTAGTTGCACAAACCACAGCCACCAGCACATTCACACTTGCATTTTTCAATGCATGACCATTACTTTCGTGAAAATGCCGCATACCACTGGATAAATTATCTCCACTTCCAATAAAGTCGTCAACTACAACAACTGTTGAAACTTGATCAGAAGAAAAATCACTTTTTTTAATAAGGGAATTAATTTCACTCATCTCCTTGATGCAAGTTGTACTTATAAGGTTTTCTTGAGCGTAATATGCAGCAAATTGAGCTCCACTTTTACTAGGACCATCGACATATGTAATCCAAATATCTTTTCTTCGCTGAGCCTTGGAAGTTTTAACCACCAGTTTAAACTGGCTATAATTTCTCTCGTGCATATTTTTAAACATTTTTCTAACTTCCGCCTCACCAAAAAAGCGCAAATTGCTTAAAAGCTTGAACAATATTCTTTGTTGAATATGACTTTCCACTTGTGCAAGCCATTCACGCACAATAGTTGGAGTGATCTGTATACCTTTATAACTAGGCCATGTTTGTAAGAGGGAAGCTATTTCTATATCTTTTACGTAAGCATTATCTTCTTCCTTCTGTTTCTTTTCAGCGAGTTCATCGCCCAGTTGATCAGCAATTAAACTACTAAAGCCTTGATTCACCAGCCAACTTTCAAATAAAGGAATTTCTATATTATATTTATTTTCATATTCAAACATTATGCCTCTACGGCAAAAATCCATCAATATCGGCAACACATCCACTTCTGATATTTTTCCAGAATGTATATGCAATTTAATGTTTTCAACATTTGGCTCCAAGCCCAATCTTTTTACCCTAGCAAAGCCTACTAAGACTCGGCAACGCTTTAATGTTATTATTTCTACCTCGTCTAAGTTTCCCAATATACCATCTCTCCAAAAATGTTGGAAAGCATTAACATCTAATTCAGGGATTAGGCTATTCACTGCCTCCTTAACTTCCTCATCAGTTATTTCTGCATCTCTAGACGAAATAGCATCATCAAAAACTTTAGCACATATTTGCTTAGTGAAATATGGGTGACCATAAGTAATTGAGTAAAGGTATCTAATAGAGTTATCCAACCAGGTAATTGAACTTGACAAGTTTGCTTTAACTAAGTCTTCGTAATCTTCCCACTCTTCTTGTTTAAAAGTGTCCAGTGACTCACGGAAAAATTTATTTAGCTTTTCCCCTTGTGAAGACATTACGAAAGACATTCTTTCTGCACCAATCAAGCAAAAACATATATTTTTTTTACTGCTCAAAGAACGAATATTAAGAAAAAAAGTTTCTGCAATTTCACTAAAACGATAAAGCTCTTGGTTAATTTCATCAAATTCGTCTATAATAATTAGAAATCGCTTATTAGGGTCAAGTCTCTCTAAAGTTCCAGCTAATCGAGATAGCGTAGCTAGTGAGCCATTCATACCAATAGGAGACCATTTCGCGTCTTGTGGAAGAAAACTAGATAGAAAATATTCTATATTTTCTCCAAGTGAATTTATCGTACTTATTGCGTCAGGATGCTTGAAGTCCCCACACTCAATATTTAAAACATAGCAGTCCAAATCATTATTTAAAACTTTATCTTCTACCGCTTTTGCCAACGAACTCTTACCAACCCTCCTTTGTCCAGTAATATAACTTGATTGCATTTTTCCGCGAGATACCCTCGACACTAGACGGCCAACTTTATCCTTTCTTCCATAAAAGTCCAAACCGGTTGCAATATCTAAACTATAAGGGTTTAAGTTACTAAGCGAATCCCAGTCAATGTTTGCGGACTGCGATTTCACTTCAACTGATAAATCAATTAGCTTTTCTTCACTGTCTCCAATAATCATCCAGGAAACTAATATATTTATTTTCAGTGATTCGACTGGCTCATATACTGTAAAAGAAACTGGCAGAACAAACTCTCCAGGCCCCACCCCTCCTAAATCCACTTCCTCAACATGCAATAATACGTTCTGGCTTGAAGTATTAATTGACGCATTGACGCGATCAGCAATGCCGGGGCCACTATTATACAAAGGTATAAATAAACGCACCTCTTCATTGCTTCTACTCAGAGGGTACTTTTTATCAAGAGTAAACGCACACCCTTTTCTGCTTATAACCTCACAAACGAACCTCTCTTTTGCTCGTTCAGCTTCGCTCTCAACTACGCACTTAATAGTTTCTAAAAAAAACCTATAAAAATCTTCTGTAACAAAAGTTTTATAATCATCACAATGAATCAACTCATCGTTCAGCAAATCTAACAGTTCTTTTAGCTTCCTATTAAACGTCGTATCTGCAGATGCTGAAAAAGCAACAACTTGAGCAAGGATAGCTTCAACAGCGCTCCTGATTTTAGAATACTCATATGGAGCAAGATAAGATTTTACGGTTGAGTCTCCAAGGGATCTCAAAATCATTTGCTTTTCTGCTGATATACCTTCTATATTAGCAGGTATTTGCTTAAGGCATCTTAACTTATCACAGCAATATTCGTGCACTGCGTAAAGTTTGTCTAATTTAATATATGTTTGCTCTTTCTCTTCAATTGAAAATCTCTTGTAAAAATCGGGAAGACTAGGCTCTAATAGAGTAATTATTTTTGCATCTGCATTAGTTCCAGCCACATGCTTTGGGAAAAAACCTGGTTCTGAATTCAACCTGATTATAAAAATAGCAGAACTTCTCCGAGCTTTCTTTTCACCCAGAAAAGCTATTCTTTCTATTGTTTCAAATAATGTTAACGACTTATCTATTTCTATTTTAGAAAAATCTTGAAATACAGCCCTAACAGATAGCCTGGCCAACTTCAACTCTTCATCAGTAGGGCTTTGAAGATTAAGCAAAATACGCTCTATTTCCAAAGCAGCTTCAAGTTCAGTCAAATCCCTACTCCATAAATAGTTGAGATAATCTCTTAGCTAAAACACATATTATGTTTCAGTCATAGCTAGGTTATGCCATCACGAAAATTCTGGGCAGAAAAGAGGATTAGTCGTGCTACCGTTGAATATGGCAGCTTTTCCCGGCTATTCATCTTTATTCTTATCAGTCTTAGCACCAAGTAGACTAAAAAATGGGGCAGATTGCAAAAAAAAGAGTCTACCAAAATAGTAGACTCCTAATACATGCCCAGACTAGAACAATCGAGTACTCTCTTGACTCACTCCCACTCAATAGTAGCAGGCGGCTTGCTGGAGACATCATAGGTCACCCGCGACACCCCTTCCAACTCATTGATAATCCGGTTGGAAACCTTCTCCAGCAGCTCATAGGGCAAATGCGCCCAGCGGGCGGTCATGAAGTCGATGGTTTCGACGGCGCGTAGCGCGATGACCCATTCGTAGCGGCGGCCGTCGCCTACTACGCCGACTGACTTGACCGGCAGGAACACGGCAAACGCCTGGCTGGTTTTTTCGTACCAGCCTGAGTTGCGCAGCTCTTGGATGAAGATGGCGTCGGCTTCTCGGAGGATGTCGGCGTACTCTTTTTTGACTTCGCCGAGGATGCGTACGCCCAGGCCCGGCCCCGGGAAGGGGTGGCGGTAGACCATGTCGTAAGGCAGGCCGAGTTCCAGGCCGAGTTTGCGCACTTCGTCCTTGAACAGTTCGCGCAGCGGCTCGACCAGCTTGAGCTTCATGGTTTCCGGCAGGCCGCCCACGTTGTGGTGGGATTTGATCACGTGGGCCTTGCCGGTTTTGCTGGCGGCGGATTCAATCACGTCCGGGTAGATGGTGCCCTGGGCGAGGAAGTCCACATCCTCGATTTTGCTGGCTTCATCATCGAACACG
This sequence comes from Halomonas sp. G11, assembly GCF_001663515.1. Lineage (NCBI taxonomy): Bacteria > Pseudomonadati > Pseudomonadota > Gammaproteobacteria > Oceanospirillales > Halomonadaceae > Halomonas > Halomonas sp. G11. The sequence goes on along the minus strand of NZ_LYXG01000041.1, from coordinate 96,237 downwards.
TCGATGAAGGTGTTGCCGATGATCTTGCGCTTCACTTCCGGATCCTGTTCGCCCTTCAGCTTGTCGAGGAACAGGTCTTCGGCGTCCACGCGGATGACCTTCACGCCCATGTGCTTGGCGAAGGTTTCCATCACCTGATCGCCTTCCGCCTTCCGCAGCAGGCCGTTATCCACGAACACGCAGGTCAGCTGGGTGCCAATCGCCTTGTGCAGCAGCGCGGCGACCACGGAGGAATCCACGCCGCCGGAAAGGCCAAGCAGTACGTGGCGGTCGCCGACCTGTTCGCGTACGCGCTGTACCTGGTCTTCGATGATCTGCGCGGGCGTCCAGAGTTTTTCGGCCTGGCAGATATCCAGCACGAAGTGCTCGAGAATGCGCTGGCCCTGAAGGGTGTGGGTCACTTCCGGGTGGAACTGTACGCCGTAAAACTGTTTCTCTTCCCAGGCCATGGCGGCGATCGGGCAGCTGGGCGTGGAAGCGGTCACGGTGAAGGTGTCCGGCGCTTTGGCGACTTTATCGCCGTGGCTCATCCATACGTCCAGGAGCGCTTTGCCGGTCTCGTGGTCGACGTGGTCTTTAATATCCTTAAACAGCGCGGTGGGCTCGTCCAGGCGGATCTGGGCGTAGCCGAATTCGCGCTGGTTGGAGCCTTCCACCTTGCCGCCCAGCTGCTCGGCCATGGTCTGCATGCCGTAGCAGATACCAAATACCGGCAGGCCCATGTCAAACACGCACTGCGGCGCACGCGGGGAATCCAGCTCGGTGACGGATTCCGGCCCACCGGCCAGGATGATGCCGTTGGGGTTGTAGGCGCGAATCTCTTCTTCGGTGATGTCGAAGGCACGAACTTCGGAATACACACCGATTTCGCGGACCCGGCGGGCGATCAACTGGGTGTACTGGGAGCCGAAGTCGAGAATCAGGATCTTGTGGGCGTGAATGTCACTCATGGCGGTATCTCATTAAGCGGGGCGGGGCCACGGTAAGGCCAAAAAGCAAGCGGCGAGCCATGCCCGCCGCTAGTGAACTAAAGCGCTGGTTAGCTCACCCGGTAGTTGGGCGCTTCCTTGGTGATCTGCACGTTGTGGACGTGGGATTCGTTGAAGCCAGCGCCGGTGATTTTCACGAACTCAGGCTTGGTGCGCATCTCTTGAATGGTGCTGCAGCCGGTGTAACCCATGGAGGCACGCAGGCCGCCCATCAGCTGGTGGACGATGGCGCCCATCACGCCTTTGTAAGGTACGCGGCCTTCGATGCCTTCCGGCACCAGCTTTTCGGCGCCTTCGGCTTTATCCTGGAAGTAGCGGTCGGCACTGCCCTGATTCTCGGACATGGCACCCATGGAGCCCATGCCGCGGTAGGCTTTGTAGGTACGACCCTGGTAAAGCTCCACTTCGCCCGGGGCTTCTTCGGTACCGGCCAGCAGGCCACCCACCATCACCGCGCTTGCGCCAGCGGCAATGGCTTTTGAAAGGTCGCCGGAGAAGCGGATGCCGCCGTCGGCAATCAGCGGAATATCGTACTCTTTGAGCGCTTCTGCCACGTTAGAGACCGCGGTGATTTGCGGTACACCCACGCCTGTGACGATCCGCGTGGTGCAGATAGAACCGGGGCCGATGCCGACCTTCACCGCATCGGCGCCCGCTTCGGCCAGCGCCTTGGCGGCGGCGGCGGTGGCGATGTTGCCGCCAATCACCTGAATGGCCGGGAAGTGTTCCTTGATCCAGCGAACGCGGTCAATCACGCCTTCGGAGTGGCCGTGGGCGGTGTCTACCACGATCACGTCCACACCGGCTTCGGCCAGCGCCGCGATGCGGTCCGGGGTTTCCGGGCCGGTACCCACGGCAGCGCCGACCAGCAGACGGCCGTCGCTGTCTTTGGCGGCCATCGGGTAGGTGCGGGCTTTTTCGATGTCCTGGAAGGTCACCAGGCCGCGCAAGTGGAAGGCGTCGTCAACGATCAGCATCTTTTCGATGCGGTGTTCGCGCATCTTGGCTTTGCTTTCTTCAAGCTGGGTGCCTTCCGGCACGGTGACCAACCGCTCGCGGGGGGTCATGATGTCGGCCACGCTGTCGCCGTGGTTGGGCTGGAAGCGCATGTCGCGCTCGGTCACAATGCCCACCAGGGTTTCGCCCTCGACCACCGGGAAACCGGAGAAACCGTACTCGCGCGCCATGGCGAGCAGGTCTTCGAGCTTGGCTTTGGGGCTGACGGTAATCGGGTCTTTAACGATCACGCTTTCGTGCTTCTTCACCTTGCGCACTTCAGCGGCCTGCTGCGACATGGTCATGCTTTTGTGAATGATACCAATGCCACCTTCCTGCGCCATGGCAATCGCCAAACGCGCTTCGGTCACCGTGTCCATCGCGGCGGAGACAAGCGGAATGTTAAGCGAGAGATTGCGGGTCAGGCGGGTTTTAAGGTTAACATTCTTGGGGAGAACGTCCGAATAACCGGGCAGGAGGAGTACGTCGTCGAACGTAAGTGCTTCTTGAGCCATACGTAGCATAGCGGCAACACCCAATTTGAAGTGGAAGACGGGGCGTGAAAAGTTAATCCCCCATTATAACGGGTAGAGGGCCGTCCCAGCAATGCAGAGACGCCATTACGCTTATACCAATGGATAATGACGATTGATGGTAGCCTGATAGCCGACTCATTTACCGACCCAAGGGGTGCGTGTTGACCCAGCAAATCATTGTTTACAGCGATTACGTCTGCCCCTTCTGCCTACTGGCCGAAGAGGTGCTTGCCGAGGCCACCGAAGGCCTGGACGTCGACATCCAATGGCGCCCGTTCGAGCTGCGCCCGGCGCCGGTGCCCACCTTGAAGGTCGAAGACCCGTACCTGCCCAAAGTGTGGCGCGAGGCGGTCTACCCGATGGCGGAACAACTCGGCGTGCCTATCAAATTGCCCAATATTTCGCCACAGCCTCGCACCGACAAGGCCTTTGAAGTCTTCGCCATGGCTGAAGAACACGGCGTCGGCCACGCCTATTCGATGGCGACGTTGAAGGCGTTCTTCCAGCAGGAACGCGATATTGGCGACCCGGACGTGCTGGCCGACATTGCTGACTCCGTCGGTCTGGAACGCCAGGCGGTGCTCGATGCGCTTGCCGAGGGCCGCTACCGCGAGCAGCACCAGGCAGCGCTGCGCCACGCCATGGAAGAAGCGCGCATTCAGTCGGTGCCCACCTTGATCATCGACGGTGAAACGATCCAGGGCGTCCCCGACCCGGCGGCGCTGAAACACTTCCTCACCGAGCGCGCTTAACCTATGTCCTCTGCCACGCCCCAGGCGCTTTCCGTCAGTCAGCTCAACCAGCGCGCCAAGCAGACGCTCGAGCGCGACGTGGGCGAGGTGTGGGTAGAGGGTGAGCTTTCCAACGTCTCGCGCCCTGCTTCCGGGCATGTCTATTTCACCCTGAAAGATGACCGGGCGCAGATTCGCTGTGCGCTGTTTCGTCAGCGGGCACGGTTTGTGTCGGCGCCCATGCGCGACGGCGACCAGGTCAAGCTACGCGGACGGGTATCGCTGTTCGAGCCTCGCGGCGATTACCAACTGATTGCCGAGGCGGTTCAGGCCGCGGGGTTGGGCGAACTGCTGGCGGCGTTCGAACGCCTGAAAGCCCAGCTCGACGGTGAAGGCGTATTTGCCAACGCCCGCCCCCTGCCCTTTCCGCCGCGCAAGCTGTTGATTTTAAGCTCGGCGACAGGCGCGGCGATTCGTGACGTATTGGCGGTATTGGCCGCCCGCTGGCCGCTGGCGGATGTCACACTGATTCCGGTGCCGGTACAGGGGGCCGAGGCGGCGCCTGCGATGATATCGGCACTGGCCCTGCTCAATCGCCAGGCGCGGCTGGACCCGAAACGCGATGCCATCCTGATCACCCGCGGCGGCGGCAGCCTGGAAGACTTGTGGGCGTTCAACAACGAGCACCTGGCCCGGGCGATTTTTCACTCCCGGCTGCCGGTGATGTCGGCGGTGGGCCACGAGGTGGATATCACCCTGGCGGATTTTGCCGCCGACATGCGTGCGCCCACGCCTTCCGCCGCGGCCGAGCGCCTGGTGCCGGACCAGCACACCCTCAAGCGCCAGCTTGAACACCATGAAAACCGATTGATGCGGGCCATGCAGGCGCGCCTGGAGCGCGACAGCCAGCGGCTGGACACCCTGCGCGCCAAACTGCGCCACCCCGGCGAACAGCTCAATCGCCAGCGCCAGTATTTAAACGCGCTCCACCAGCGCTTGAGCCGCGCTATGCAGCACACGCTCACCCAGCAGAAAGCGCAGGTATCGCAATTGAGCAGGCGCCTGGCCAGCCAGGACATGGCGAGATTGCATCGCGCCGAACAGGAACGCGTCGGCCAGCTCCAGCGTCGCCTGGGGGCCGCCATGCAGCGCCAGCTGGAAAGCCGCCAGGCGCGGTTAACCAGCGCCGCCCGGGAGCTCAATGCGGTCAGCCCGCTCGCGGTATTGGGGCGCGGCTATGCGATTGCCCAGGACGAGCAGGGGCAGATCGTGCGGCGTGCGGAAGATACCTCGCCGGGGCAGAAGCTCAAGCTGCGCCTGGGCGAAGGCCAACTCAACGTGGAAGTAAAACGGCGCTACATGAAGCCCTAAAATTCCCGAACGGTAACTTTTTTGTTGTTATCCGCTTCCACTGGCTACAAAATTCCCGATCGGTAAAAATAATAGGCAATCAAGCGTTATATTGGCTATCATTACCGTACGGTAATTTTACAGGCCATGGGCAATGACACGCATTGACGACAAGACAGCACGCATTCGTACAAGCGAGGAACTTGGCAAGCTGGTCAAGCAGGTACGCCAAGACCAATCGCTGCTGCAGAGCGATATCGCGGGGCTTGCAGGCACGGGCAACCGCTTCATTGTCGACCTGGAACGCGGCAAACCCACGATACAGCTCCAGAAAGTGCTTGATACACTCGACCTGATGGGGCTTGAGGTAATCATTCAGCGTAAGGGTCAATCTAATGGGCACTCATAATGAAGCGCTGGATCTTTATTGGGGTGAGCAGCATGTAGGGCGGCTTTACGACACCCAACCGCTGAGTTTCACTTATCGCAAAGAGTGGCTAGAGCAAGCTGACGTTTCCAGCCTTTCCCCTCACTTGCCGATAACGCAACAGACTCATCAGGGTGACGACGTACTGGCTTACTTTGAGAATCTGCTGCCAGAGGGCGAGCTGCGTCGCTACATTGAGCTAAGCCACCATACCACCACGATATTTGGGCTTTTGAAATCCGTTGGCGGCGATACGGCCAGCGGCTACCTGCTGCTTCCCCAGGGAGAAACCCCGCAGCCCGCCCGCTATCGAGAAACGAGCTGGCAAGCAATCAAGACGTTTCTCGATAACGACATGCAGGGAGAACTACCCGGCCAGCTTGTGCACAACGCACGCATATCCTTGGCGGGCGCTCAAAATAAACTTCTATTGATGATAGGCAACGATGGTCGCCCCGCCATTCCTGAAGGCTCAGCCCCTTCCAGCCATCTGCTAAAACCCGACATAAGAGGCTTAAAAGGCGTTTGGTGTTCTGCGCTTAACGAAACGCTGTGTATGCAGCTGGCCGCCGCGTTGTCATTGAATGTGGCTGAAACGTCTTTTCAGCCTGAGACACGCGCGTGCTTGATCAAGCGGTACGACCGCGTGATGAGCACGGTAACTTAAAACGCTACCATCAGTTGGACTTCTGCCAGTTGGCAGGAACGCCCTCAACGCTTAAGTACGAAAACGATGGCGGCCCCGGTTTGATCCAGTGCCGCCAATTGTTGCAGCGTGCTGGCGCCCCGGCCAAAGACTTGCAGCGATTCATACGCTGGTTTTTTTACAACCTTCTTATCGGCAACAACGATAGCCACGCCAAAAACCTTTCATTGCTGCAAACGCCCCAGGGCGTTCAGTTGGCTCCGTTTTACGACCTAATGTCGACGACAATTTACAGCGGTCTATCCAAACGTTTTGCGTTTCAGGTAGGCGGTGTCGATCAACCTGGCAGTATTGAGCAAGCGCATTTGGCGTCATTGGCGAAGGCACTGGGGTTCAAGCCTGCTTATTTCATCCGGCAGGGTGTAGAGCTCGCCGAAGCCTTACTCACCTGTCTGCCTGACGTGGCAGAGCCGCTACAGGCAGACGCCAAACCTGGCACCGAGCAGGTGTTACTCGAACGGTTATGCCAACGTATTACCCGCAACTGCCATAAGATGCCAAAACGTTGGCAGGCCAACTCAGTGTGGAAGTAAAACGGCGCTACAAGGGGTAGCGCCGCGATGGTTGAGCTGATGGGATCAACTCAGCTTATTTCTTGTCCTTGCCCGGCTTCTGGGGCGAGTCTTCGGACTCGGGATTTACATGATGCGTATCCGGCATCGGATTGGCTTCACTGTAGTGTTCGTCCTGAGGTTTGGGTGATTTCTCTTCTTTCCTGTCGGGATGAGACATAACGCGTACTCCTTACGGTTAATGGTGCTCGGCATTACGTTGCCTGTCTTCACTGTAGTGCGTCACGCGTAACTTGCAATTAAGCACCTCTCGCCCACCCATCCCCTTCGAATTAAAAAATAATTTAAAAACAATGCCATACAAGAACCATGGTATTCAGCAAGGTGATTAGCAAACTAAATAGGGCACATCGCCTGTCGCTATCGCCGTGGATTCCGGCTTACGCCATGCGGTAGATGACCCGGTTTGCCCCTACCGGCGAGCCGGGTCTACATTAAAAACCGGGTGCCCAAGGAGGCTGGCACCTGCTGCATTTTACCTTTTTGTGCCAACAAAGGAGTGACCGCACATGAGCGATCAGCAACAACCCCCTCAGCATCAAGCCAAACAGCCGGGCGACGAATATGCCATGCGCCCGGAACCCGAGTTTATTCGTGAAAGCTATAAAGGGGCCGACAAGCTGCTGGATAAAGTGGCGATTATTACCGGCGGCGATAGCGGTATTGGCCGCGCGGTGGCGGTGCACTATGCACGCGAAGGTGCCGACAGCGTGATCGTGCATTTGAAGGAAACCCAAGATGCCAAAGAAACCCAACGACTGGTTGAGGCTGAAGGCCGTCGCTGCCTGGTTGTGAAAGGCGACGTAGGGGCTCCCAGCTTCTGCCGTGAGATTGTGAAGCGAGCCCTGAAAGAGTTCGGCAAACTCAATATCGTCGTCAATAACGCGGCTGAACAGTACGACTGGCGGGATATTACCGAGATCCCCGACGACCAGTTGCAGCGCACCTTTCAAACTAACCTGTTTAGCCACTTTTACATGACCAAGGCCGCGCTACCCCACCTGAGCGAGGGCGACACGATTATCGCCACCTCGTCGATAAATGCCTTCAAGGGCAACGATACGCTGATTGATTACACCGCGACCAAAGGCGCGATTCAGGGCCTGGTGCGCTCGCTTGCCATGTCGCTGATGGACCGCGGCATTCGGGTCAACGCCGTGGCGCCAGGGCCGGTATGGACGCCGCTGATTCCTGCCAGTTTCGACGACGAAAAAGTCGCCTCATTTGGCGGTCAGGTACCGATGAATCGCGCCGGCCAGCCCAGCGAAATGGGGCCTGCCTATGTGTATCTGGCAAGCGAAGAGTCGTCCTACATGACCGGGCAAACGATGCACCTCAACGGCGGCGTGATTCTCAATACCTGATAGCTGGGGTCCGAGGCCTAGGAAGCCAGCGTCTTGATCAGCACCTTGGATTTGCGCGCATGGTTGTAGGTTTCACGCTTCAGCGGCGGCAGCTCTTCCAGGCTGGCGGCGCGGAAGCCTCGCTCCACAAACCAGTGCGCGGTGTGGGTGGTCAGCACGAACATCTCCTGCACTGCGCGCTGGCGGGCACGGCGTTCCAGCGCCTCGACCAGTCGCTCGCCGCGCTCGCCGCCCCGGTAGTTGCCATGCACGGCCACGCAGGCCAGCTCGGCAACACCCGCATCCGGGAAGACATGCAGCGCCGCACAGCCGATCACCATGCCGTCGCGCTCGATCACCATGTAGTCGTCGATTTCGTGCTCCAGTCGCTCCCGGGAGCGTGCCACCAGCATGCCCCGGTTTTCCAGCGGTTCCAGCAGCTCCAACAGGCCCGCCACATCGTTGAGCGTGGCCGGGCGCAGCTGTTCATAGCGGTGCTGGGTGATCATGGTACCCACGCCGTCACGGGTGAAGAGTTCTCCCAGCAAGGCATCATGGTTGCGCCAGGAAAGCAGGTGCGTGCGGGCCACGCCTTCCCGCGCGGCGGTGCAGGCAGCGTTCAGGTGGCGGGCCAGTTCGCTGCCTGGAACAGCATGCTGCAGGCGCGGCTCGGCATCAGCGGGAGAAAGCTGGCGCAGCAGCGCGCCCTGCTCGTCTTCCAGGCCTTCGGACTCGCCCAGCAGTATCAGCTTGTCGGCTTTGAGCGCCACCGCGGCGTGCTGGGCGACTTCCGAGGCGTCCAGGTCGAACACCTCGCCGGTGCTGGAAAATCCCAGCGGCGGCAGCAACACCAGCGAGCCCTTGTCCAGCAGGCCTTGAATGGCATCCGCCCGCACACGGCGCACTTCGCCGCTGTGGTCGAAGTCGATGCCTTCGCGCACGCCCAGGGGTTTGGCCGTGACGAGGTTCCCAGAGATCACGCTGAGTTCCACGCCATGCAACGGGGTGCTGGGTAGGCCCAATGAAAGCCGTGCTTCCAGCCACAACCGCAGGTGCGCCGCCACCTGCTCGACATGGGCCATGACGGCTCGGTCAGCCACCCAGCGACCATTGAGGCGCGTGGGCTCGACCCCCGCAGCGGTGAGCGCTTCATTCACCTGAGGGCGAATGCCGAACACGACCACCAGGCGCACGCCCAGGGTGTGCAGCAGCGCCAGATCCTGGATCAGCTGCTCCCCTCGGCCAGACGCCATGGCTTCGCCTTCAATCAAGATGACAAAGGTTCGCCCCCGGTGCGCGTTGATATAGGGGGACGCATTACGAAACCAGTCGACAAAGGGGAAGCGAGTATCCAAGGGGCCGCTCTCCGGCAGCAGGTGAATGAAAAAACTACGCTTACTTTACCAGAGCGCAAAAAATAGCGGCACCTTCTAATGCACTTATGCATAAAAGAAGGTGCCGCTGGATGGGCGTGCGTCGTGCCTTCGCAGGCTATCTCGGCGGCTGCGTGTCCGCCGTTTAACCGAACATACCCTTGAACATAAAGAAGAACAGAATGGAGAGCGCCGCGCCTGCAGGCAGCGTAATCAACCACGACATGGCAATGGTACCGATTACCCGCAGGTTGAGCGCCGTCATCCCCCGCGCCAGGCCAACGCCCAGAATGGCGCCTACCAGGGTATGGGTGGTGGAAATCGGCAAGCCGGTGCCTGACGCAAGCACGACGGTGGTGGCCGCCGCCAGGGTAGCGGCAAAGCCACGACTGGGGGTTAACTCGGTGATGCCTGTGCCCACGGTGGCAATCACTTTATGACCGTAAGTGATCAGGCCCACGACGATACCGCCGCCCCCGAGCACCAGCACCCACCAGGGCACCAGCGCGGAACCTTCGATCTCACCGCCGGTTTGCACCACGCTGATCACCGCCGCCAGCGGGCCAACCGCGTTGGCCACGTCGTTAGAGCCGTGCGCAAAGGCCATGGCGCAGGCGGTGAAGATCATCAACACCCCAAAAGCGCGCTCCACGTTGGCATAGCCAAAGTGATCATCGCTGCTTTCTACGTACGTCACTCGGCGCTCCATCAATACACCGACACCGGCGAGTAACCCGCCCAGGATCAACGAGATCACCAGGCTCTGGCCAAAGGATAGATCCAGGCCAACGTGTTTCAGGCCCTTGGTCATGGTGACCATGGAAACGACAAAGCCTACCAGGAACACATAGGCGGGCAGGTAACGCTTGGCGGCGGCCAGCGGGTTGCGGTCTTCAAACACCAGGTGATGGACCGATTTAAACAGCACGAAACCGGCCGTACCGGCCAATAGCGGCGACACCAGCCAACTCGCGGCGATGTTACCAACCGCTCCCCAATCAACGGCCTCTGCCCCCAGGCCAGCTACTGCAAAGCCGACAATCGCGCCCACAATCGAGTGGGTAGTCGAAACCGGCCAACCTTTCATTGAGGCCACCAACAACCAGGTGGCCGCTGCCAGGAGCGCCGACAGCATGCCGTATACCAGCAGTTGCGGGTCCGCCTGAAGCAGCTCGGGATCGATAATGCCCTTGCGAATGGTATTGGTGACCTCGCCGCCCGCAAGCCAGGCCCCCAAAAACTCAAATACCACAGCGATCAAGATCGCCTGTTTAATGGTGATGGCTTTCGAGCCGACCGAGGTACCCATGGCGTTGGCCACGTCGTTGGCCCCCACGCCCCAGGCCATGAAAAAGCCGAAAAGACAGGCCAGGATGATAAAAATATCACCGTGCTGAGCAATGATCTGCATAACGCTTCCCTTGTTTGGGGATCAGATATTAAGTCGGGATCAACTTAGTTGGCGGTCATGATCTGCAGGCGGCTGCCCACCCGCTCGGCACGGTCGGAGAGTTCGCCCACCCAATCGATGATCTGGTAGAGGAACACCACATCCACCGGCGGCAACTCGCTTTCCAGGCTGAACAGTTGACGGCGGATCGCCACCTGCTGGGCATCCGCCTGGTGCTCAAGGGTATGCAGTTCGCGAATCATGTTTTGCATCACATCCGAGACGTTGCGCCCGAAGCCTGACTCCAGCAGGTCCTTGAGTTCTTCCAGGGCCTGGCGGGCTTGCGCCACACAGGCCACACTGGTGCGGATGTAGTCACGCATGGGGTCGGCCAGTTCGCTGGGCACGGTCATTTTACGGCCCAGCATAATGCCGGTAATGTCACGCGCCTTGTTGGCAATCTTGTCCTGTACGCTGATCAGGTCGAGCAGGTCAGAACGCGAGACGGGAAGGAACATGGTGTTGGGAAGGTTCAGACGCAGCTCGGTTTTGAGTACGTCGGCATCGTGCTCCAAGCGCGTGACGTTTTCGCGCAGCTGCCCGGCGCTCTCCCAATCGCCGACCAGCGTCGCTTCGAAGAATGGCAGAAGTTGATCAGCACATTCGTTTGCCTTGACGATATGCGCGAGCAGCGGCTGGAATGGCGAGCGGCCAAACATCGCGGAGAAGGGGTTGGAAGTAACCATAAAGCCTTTACGCCTGTTTTCGGGAAGCCATGAAATAACGGCGACAGTATAGTGACTGTGCTGCTCGACGTCATGAAAAGTTCACTAAAAATTCATCGAATAGGGGTAGCTAGCGTCATGTCAACACCCACCGAGATCGAACTGAAACTTGCCCTCGCCCCTGGGGGGCCGGCGTTGCTTTTCCAGCATCCTCTGTTGCAGTCGCTGACACCCAATCGGCAAACGCTCATCAACACCTATTTCGATACGCCCAAGGGAGCGCTTGCAGAAGCACGCATCGCCGTACGGCTTCGCCAAGTGGATGATCAGGTGCTGCAGACGGTCAAGACAGCGGGTCACGGTGGCGGCGGGTTTTCCGAGCGCCAGGAATGGGAATGGTCGGTACCGACCCTTGAGCTGGATACCCAGCGCCTGGCCGAACTGCCGCCTTTTCAAGGGCCGCTCGCCGAGTCGATCCCCGCCCTGGTAGCGCAGTTGAATACCGATTTTGTGCGCCACAGCTGGCAGTTGGCAGGGCCGGAAAGCCATATCGAACTGGCGCTGGATCAGGGCGATATCCACAGCGGCGGCTATCGGACGAGCATTTGCGAGGCCGAGCTGGAACTCAAACAGGGCGAGCCTGAATCGCTCTGGTCCACGGCCCTGGCGCTTGCCGAGCAGGTGCCCCTACGCCCTTCCGACAGCAGCAAGGCGGCCCGCGGCACGGCCCTGGCCGCCCAACAGTGGCCACTGCCCGAGGCAACAACGCCTGCCCAGTGGATGCACCGCGCCACCCTGGCGCTGGATGCCTACCACGACAGCCACCGCGCCGATCACTTGGCCATCGCCCAGGCAGCGCTCACCACGCTGGCGTCAGACCCGACGCTCACCGACCAGGCGCGCTTCGACGTCGAAACCATGCGCCGTGCCTTGGAAACCGCTGACCAACCCAACCTTGCCTACGGACAGGCGGCGTTGGCCTTTGCCCATCGCCTGGCGTATCAAACCGCGCTACGCTAGACGTTGACGGCTTCAAAGGCACCTTCAGGACGGTATTGATGAACTTTCCCTTGCACCCGGGCGCAGAAGGATTGCGCACGAAGCTTTTCCACATCATTTTCGAGTCGAATACGCCAGGGGCAAAAGCCTTCGACATCGGCTTGATTTTGGCGATTTTGCTCAGCGTCGGCGTGATTTTGCTGAGCAGCGTCGAAGCTTATGCCGCCCGCTACGGCACACTTTTTTATGTCCTGGAGTGGATATTCACAATACTGTTCAGCGTCGAACTGCTGCTGCGCATATACTGCCTCGAGCGGCCCACGCTCTACCTGAAAAGCTTTTACGGCATTGTCGACCTGATCGCCATTCTGCCCACCTGGCTGGTATTGCTGATACCCGGCGCCCACGGTCTGGTGATTGTGCGAATACTGCGGGTGTTGCGGATTTTCCGCATTCTGCGGCTGATGGAGTTTGTCGGTGAAGCACGGCTGTTGATCGATGCGTTAAAGCGCAGCCTGCGCCAGATCCTGCTGTTCTTCTTCAGCATTTTCATGGTGGTCACGCTCTTTGCGGCACTCATGTATGTCATCGAATCGCCAGAAGCCGGGTTTACCAGTATTCCCATGTCGATCTACTGGGCGATCGTCAGCATGACCACGGTGGGCTACGGCGATATTGTCCCGGCCACCCCCCTCGGCAAATCCATCACCGTGGTGTTGATGCTGCTCGGTTACTCGATCATCGCCGTGCCCACCGGGGTGTTCTCCGCCCAGGTCATCCGTTCTATCCGCGAGGATCGCTACTCGGACGAAGCCTGCCCCGGCTGCGGCCACGACCGCCACGAAAAACGCGCCTACTACTGCCTGCGCTGCGGCACCTGGCTGGATGAAGACACTGAAGACCCGCGCAAGAAAGAGAAAGAAAAGAAAGAGGAAGAGAAGAACGACGACAACGGCGACGACACAGACAAAAACGCGCCCCAGGCAGGTGACACCTGAGGCGCGGAGAAAGACGCTGAGGGCGTTAAGCGTTCAAGCGCTTAACATCAGCCGCTTAAATGTTAAACGGCGCGGTATCCCCGCGGCCTTCACGGACGATCTTGGGCGGTAGTTCGCGCAGGTCGATGACGCTGGTGGGGTCCAGATGACAGGCGCCGCCGTCAATGATCAGATCCAGGTGTGCGCCAAAGCGCTCGCGGATATCCTCGGCGTCGCTCATCGGCAGGTCCTCGCCGACGGGAATCAGGGTGACGCTCATCAGCGGCTCGCCCAGCGCCTCCAGAAGCGCGTGGGTGATGCGGTGGTCTGGCACACGAACGCCGATAGAACGCCGCTTGGGGTGCAGCAGCAGGCGCGGCACTTCGGTGCTGGCGTCTAGAATGAAGGTGTAGGGGCCAGGCGTATGCGCCTTGAGCAGCCGGAACACGTCATTATCGACCTTGGCGTAGGTACCGATCTGCGACAGGTCCGAACACACCAGGGTGAAGTTGTGCTTGTCGTCCAGCGAGCGCAGCCATTTGATTTTCTCGACGGCTTTTTTCTCGCCAAGGTGGCAACCCAGCGCGTAGCCGGAATCGGTGGGGTACGCCACCACGCCGCCCTTGCGGATAATCTCGATGGCTTGGTCGATCAGGCGTTTTTGCGGATTCTCGGGATGAATCTGAAAGTATTGGCTCATGGCGTGCTCCTGCCTGTGGGTATTAGTTTCATACCGCCTACCTTAGCTTATGCAGCGGCCAGAGGCCCAGCCGGTGCGTCCAGCAGGTGGCGTAAACGCGGATGCTGCCAGATGGGGGGCGCCGCGGTGCGCGGTATCATGCTCATGCTGCCGGGGGCGGCGTGGCTGCCGGGAAAGTGAAAATCGCTGCCCATCGAGGCGTATAATTCGCGTTCCACCAGCTGGCGTGCCAGGTCGCGGGTGCTGTCCGGGTTTTGCTGGCCGCTGACCAGCTCCACCGCCTGGCCGCCGGCGGCCTGAAAGGTATCCATCAACAGGCCACGCTTGCGCCGAGTCAGGCCGTGTCGCAGCGGATGGGCCAGTACCGCCACGCCGCCCGACGCCACCACCCAGCCCACCGCCTCGCTGATTTCCGGCCAGTGGGCCTTTACATCGCCTTTCTTGCCACTGCCCAAAAAGCGTTTAAAGGCGCTGGCCCAATCGGCCACCATGCCATCTGCCACCAGCGCACGGGCAAAATCGGGGCGCCCCAGCGGCCGGTCGCTCCCCGCCTGCTCGCGGGCCTTGGCCAGGGCGTCGACCAGACCGGCTTTTTCAAGCCGCTCAGCGATCACCTCGGCGCGCTTGATACGCGCCTCTCGCTGGTGGATCAACCCTTCCACCAGCGGGCCCTGGAGGCCGCCCGGCATCAGCGCCACCATGTGAATATTGATACCCTGCCAGCGAGTGGATAACTCACAGCCGGGCAGCAGGCAAATGCCCGCGGATTCAGCCGCCTGGCCCGCCTCCGCTACGCCATCCATGGTATCGTGATCGGTCAATGCCATGTGTGTCAGCCCGCGTTCGGCGCACAGCGTGACGAGTTGCGTCGGCGTCAGGGCACCGTCGGATGCCGTCGAATGCATATGCAAATCAACGGGGTAACGCTGGTCGGTCTCGAACGTAGCAGGAAGTCGGGGCATAGGCATGACGCCGTGTGGCGAGTTTGTCAGAATAAGGTTCAGGTTGAGGCGACATGGTGCTCGCTTATACCGGTCCGGTCAATTGAAGGCGTCCTTGCCCGCCTTTTTGTTTCTTTTTCATTCAAGGAGTTATGCACATGCTATATGCCATCATCAGTGAAGATACGGCTAACAGTCTGGAACGCCGCCTGGCCGCCCGGCCCGACCACCTCGCACGCCTGGAAGCCCTGCGCGACGAAGGTCGCCTGATACTCGCAGGCCCCCACCCGGCCATTGATGCCAACGATCCTGGCGAAGCGGGCTTCAGCGGCAGCTTGGTGATTGCCGAGTTCGACAGCCTGGAAGACGCCAAAAGCTGGGCCGATGCCGACCCCTATGTCATTGCCGGTGTGTATTCCCAGGTGACCGTCAAACCGTTCAAGAAAGTTTTGCCTTGACCCTGACGAGTGAATATGGAGGGTCCGTCGGCTTTTTCACAGAGGCTGTGGAAAACTCTGTGAAAACACGGCGGACGCATTTCCCTAAGCCAGGAATAACGCCCCTATTCACAAATTGGTCATTTTTTAACCATCTTTCTGCAACACGGATGACTGCGTGACCCAACGCCCTTACCCTTTGCCGCCTCTGGCGGCGCTGACGTCGCCGTCGCTCACCTGGGACGACGCGGCGCCCCACTCGGACGCCTTCGACGACGTTTATTTTTCCCGCGAGAACGGCCGCGCCGAGACCGAGCACGTGTTTATCAACGCCAATTACCTGCCCACCCGTTTTGCCGAGTGGCGGCAACGGCATGCCTTCGTGATCGGCGAGACAGGCTTTGGCACCGGGCTGAATATGCTGTGTGCCTGGGCCTGTTTTGACGCGCACGCACCGGCCCACGCCCGGCTTCACCTGTTATCCACAGAGAAGTTTCCCCTGGATCGCGCCTCGCTTATCCGCGCGTTGAGTGCCTGGCCGTCGCTTGTTACTTATGTACAGGTGCTTTGCGACCAGTGGCCCGAGGCGGTTAGCGGCGTCCACCGTTTGCACCTGAGCGAACGCGTGACGCTGGATCTGCATTTTGGCGACACCACCGAGCGCCTGTCGCAGTTGGATGGCCAGGTCGACGCCTGGTTTCTGGATGGCTTTGCACCTTCCAAGAACCCTGAGATGTGGCAACCTGAGCTGTTTGAGGCCATGGCGGCGCGCTCGCGTCCCGGCGCGACATTCGCCACCTTCACCTGCGCCGGTATCGTCAAACGCGGCCTGAAAGCCGCCGGGTTTGCGTGGCAAAAAGTGCCGGGCTTTGGACGCAAGCGGGAAATGCTGGCGGGCATGATTGACGCGCCCCCCAGCGACACGCGCCGCGGCGCCACGCCATGGTTTACGCCGCCTGCAAACCTTGATAACCGGCATGTGGCGGTGATTGGCGCGGGCATCGCCGGGGCCAGCGTCGCCGCCGCCCTCGCCAGGCGCGGGATCAAGGTCAGCGTGGTCGAGCGTGAGGCACCCGGCGCGGGCGGCTCGGGCAATCGCCAGGGGGCGCTATACGTCAAACTGGCCGCCGAGACGAACCATCAAAGCCGGTTCTATTTGGCCGGGTTGATGTATTCCCAGCGTTGGCTTGGCCAGTTAGCCACGGACACGCCCGTATGGCAGCCAAGCGGCGTGGTACAGCTGGCGTTAAGCGATAAGGAAGCCCGCCGCCAGCAGCGCTTCATGGCGTACCACTCGCTGCCTGAAGCGGTGGTGTCGGCTCATACGGAAGGGTTAAGCGAGCTTGCCGGGGTACCGATCAGTGCCCAGCAGGCGCTGTTTTATCCCCAGGCAGGCTGGGTACACCCCAAGGCACTGTGCGAGCAGCTGCTCGCCCATCCGCTTATCCGCGTTATTCAGGGGGATGTGAAGCAGCTGCAACGGGACGGGCAGCATTGGCAGCTCGACCTGGCCAATGGCGATACCGTGAGCGCCGACCAGGTCGTGATCGCCAACGCCCAACTGGCCAACCACTTTGCGCAAACCGCACAACTGCCGCTCCAGCAGGTGCGCGGCCAGGTCAGCGAAGTGACGCTGCCTGAAAGCGTGCCTGCGCCTCAGCGCGTGGTTTGCGCTGGTGGCTATGTGTCGCCCCCTGTGGATGGCGTGCTGACCTTTGGCGCCAGCTTTGTGCCCAATAACGCCACCCGCCACGTCACCCATGACGACCACCAGCGCAATATTGACGAACTGCGCGAGGCATTGCCCGACTGGGTGGCGGCCCTTGAAGACGCAGGAGTTGAGCTCAGCCCTGAATCACTCCGGGGCCGGGCCGCCGTACGCGCGGCAAGCCCGGACAAAAGCCCCTACGCAGGGCCGGTGCCGGTGGCTGAATCCTGGCAGGCGGCGTATCAAGCATTAGGCAAGGACGCCTCGAAAGTGCCTGATACACAGGGGGAGCATTACCCGGGGTTGTGGATATCCACCGCCCACGGTTCCCGCGGGCTTGCCAGCGCGCCGCTGTGCGCCGAGGTGATTGCCTCACGTATCAGCGACGACCCACAGCCATTGGAGTTGACGCTGGTGGATCACCTCCACCCGGGGCGGCGGCTTATCAGCGCGATTATTCGGGGAACGATGACCTAGATGTCGCCTTCCTCCTCGTCGTCGGCGATATCGCGGCCAAAGGAACGCCACTGGGCCAGGGTCATCACCTCGGTCATCTCAAGCTCGAGGTCGTGGGCAATGATCAGTTCATTGCGCTCAAGCTGCTTTTTAAGCTGCGCGACCCAGCCATGCATGCCCTCACCCGTGGTATCGGTCGTGTCGTAGCCCTGGCGGGTCACAAACGCCTCGAGCAGGGCATCCAGGGTTTCCTGCGGCAGCATTCTGGCGGGTACTTCAATAAATCGGCTCATTAGCGCTGCTCCCACTCTGCCAAACGGTCTATAAAGGTCGCTTCATCGATGACGTCGACACCCATCTGCTCGGCCTTGGTGAGCTTGCTGCCCGCGGCTTCACCCGCCACCAGGCAGGCGGTTTTCTTGGAGACGCTGCCTGACACCTTGGCGCCCAGCGCCTGCAGGCGCGCCTTGCCTTCATCCCGGGTCATCGACTCAAGGGTACCGGTCAGCACCCAGGTCTGGCCATCAAGGGGCGTGGGGCCTTGGGTGACCTCTGCCTCTTGCCAGGTTACCCCGGCGTCTATCAGCGCCTGCAGTGTTTCCAGGTTATGCGGCTGGCGGAAAAAGGTGTACAGGTGAGCCGCGACCACCGGCCCCACATCGTTCACCGCCTCCAGCCCTGCCTGGTCGGCGTCCTGCAATGCCTGGAGGGTGCCGAAGTGATTCGCCAGGTTGGATGCCGTGGCTTCACCCACTTCGCGGATACCCAAGGCGTAGATAAACCGCGCCAAGGTTGTCGATTTGGCGTTATCCAGGGCATTGACCAGATTGCGGGATGACTTTTCCCCCATGCGCGGCAGGCTTTGCAGTTGCTCAACGGTCAGATGAAACAAGTCTGCCGGGGTTTTCACCCAGTCCAGGTCAACGAGCTGCTCGATCAGCTTTTCGCCCAGACCGTCGATATCCAGTGCCTTGCGGCTGGCAAAATGCTTAAGCGCTTCTTTGCGCTGGGCGGCGCAGTAAAGCCCTCCGGAACAGCGGGCCACCGCTTCGTCGTCCAGGCGTTCGATTTCCGAACCACACACGGGACAATGATCAGGAAACGTAATGGGGCGGGCATCCGCGGGGCGCTTGTCGGTATCCACCCGAACCACCTGGGGAATCACATCACCGGCGCGACGAATGGCGACGGTATCGCCAATCATGACGCCCAAACGGGTAATTTCATCGGCATTGTGGAGTGTGGCGTTCGCTACCGTCACGCCTGCTACCGTTACCGGTTCCAGCCTTGCCACCGGGGTAATAGCGCCGGTACGCCCCACCTGAAACTCCACCTCATTGAGCGTGGTGACTTCTTCCTGGGCGGGGAACTTGAAGGCCACGGCCCAGCGCGGCGCCCGGGCGACAAAACCCAGTTCCCGCTGGTGGCGCAGATCGTTCACCTTGATGACCACGCCATCGATATCGTAGCCCAGCTGGTCGCGCTTATCGCCGAGCTGTTCGCAGTAATCGGCAACGGCTTTGGGGCCCTTCATGGTGGTTAGCTCGGCGCTGGTACGAAAGCCAAGTGTTGTTAACCGTGCCATCAAGGCGCTGTGGGTCGTATCGCCCAGGTCGGGCTCAAGACGAGCCGCCTGGTAGGCGTGAAACTCAAGCGGCCGTTTAGCGGTGATGCGCGGGTCCAGTTGACGCAGGCTGCCCGCCGCTGCGTTACGCGGGTTGGCAAATACCTTGCTGCCTTCTTCCCGGGCACGTTCGTTGAGCGTTTCAAAGCCCGCATGGCGCATGATCACCTCACCGCGCACTTCCAGCAGCTCGGGGACGTTTTCCCCCATCAGTTTCAAGGGCACCGAACGCAGCGTGCGCAGGTTGGAGGTAATACCTTCACCGGTACGGCCATCGCCACGCGTCGCCCCGCTGACCAGCACACCCTGCTCGTAAACCAACGACACCGCGGCGCCGTCAAGCTTGGGCTCGCAGCTAAACTCGATGTCATCTGCCTCGCATTCAAGACGTTCGGCAACGCGCTCGGCAAAGGCATGGATATCATCGCGGCTGAACGCATTATCCAACGACAGCATGGGGATGGCGTGGGCCACTTCGGGAAAACCATCGGCAGGCGCTGCACCCACCCGCTGGGTCGGGGAGTCCGGCGTGACGAGCGCTGGATTTTCGTCCTCAAGGGTTTTTAAACGCTGAAATTTACGGTCGTAGTCCGCGTCGGATAGCGTGGGCTCATCCAGCACATAGTAGCGGTAGTTGGCATCGTCCAGCTCGGCGCGAAGCTGGCTGACTTCTTGCCGCACATCGGGGGCAGGCTGACTCATTGAAGCGGGTTCTCGTCGACAGGCTAGTAACGGTGATACAAGTTAACGGCATTATAAAATAAAAAACACCCGCCCTCTGCAAGAGGACGGGTGCTGGATGACAAGTGCCTTGTCAGTGGGCCTGCATATGGCGGTGCAGGCGATGGCGGCGTTCAAACTCGTGCACGCGTTGGCGCGCAAATTCGATGGTTTGGGCCGTCATCACGCTATGGTTCTCGTCTTTAAGCTCGCCACCCATATGCCGCACAACCACCATGGCGGTTTCGACCATGGCCTCGAACGCTGCCGAGCTGTCGTGGGCGCCGGGTAGCGGCATGAGCAGGGTAATGCCGGGCGTCACGAACTCATCCATCTCTTCAATGGGGAAGGTGCCCGGCTTGACGACATTGACCATGGAGAATTGCAGCTCGCTGTCGGCACTTTCGGTTTCGAAGCGGTGGAAAACCCCCATGGCACTGCTATAACGCAGGCCGCAGGCCATCATCAGTTCCAGTAACTTGCCACCGTCAAATCCTTCCGGATCGCGTGACAGCACGCTGATGACGATCATTTCTTCTGCATTGGTCAACGTTTCCTTGGCGTGTTCACCGCAGACATCGTGCCGCAATGCTTTTTCCAGTGCAGGGTGAGTACGTACTACCCCTTCATCAGGCTCGTGACGGGTCGCTTGTGGCTCTACCGAGTCATAAGCTTCTTCCTCGGCGGCATACTGGGCCATCTCGGACGCCTGGGCGAGGCGTTCTTCCTCGGCGGCCTGGGCAGCCAGCTCGCGTTCTTTCGCCTGCTCCTGAGCAATGCGGGCTTTCTCTGCCTCGGCGGCCTCCTCGGCTGCCCGGCGCTGCTCGGCTTCAAGCGCCTTGCGTTCTGCTTTCTGTTTGGCCAATGCTTCAGCGCGACGTGCCTTCTCGGCTTTTTTCTTCGCCCGCGCTTTGCGATGGTCGATCATTTTCTGTTTCAGTGAACGACCGATTTCCTCAAAGTCGACCAGACGGTAGGTGTCTTCTTCGTCTTCATCCGGGTACTCACCGGCAATATCGTTGCGCAGATGACGACGTTTCGTCGACCCGTCGGAGGTGGCATGTTTGGCGAATGCCGCATCCTCCGGCTCGGCCCTCAAGACCGGCCTGTCGTCATGGGCAGCTTGTGGGGCCGCCTGACGTTCAGCCTCGTTTTCATCAATGGCACTTAAACGAGGCTCGCGGCTGGCGGTGACGGCATCATCAGACGCAGGGCTGACATCGTCCGAGGAGGACCGCGCCGACTCGCGACGGCTGGTTTCCGGCTCTGGCGTTGACTCGGGCATTTTCACCTCGGGGCGCTGGGCACGCGTCGTTGGTGCCTCGGCTGTGCGCGTGGTGACGGGCTGCTCATCCTGTCTCTCTTCAACCCTTGGGCTCTCTTCAACCCTTGAAGAGGCGGGAGAACCTGCCTTGGAGGTACTGCGTTTAAACTGTGAAAGTATTTTCGAGGGACCCGGGTGTTCTTGGCGTTCCAACTTCGGCTTTTGATTGAGACCGCTATAATCAGCAGGCTTAACGACACGTGCTCCCCCGTTGGGGAGCTCCCAGTTGACTTCGGCTTCTTTAGCCTCATCGTCAAACTCGGTGGATCGACTTGACGGAGTTTCGCCGACAGACTGGTCAAGGCGAGGAACACGGCGCTGGCGCTGGAGTCGTCTCACCCCATCGATGACGATGAGGGAAACCAGCGCCAGCCCTAAAATGATTAGCCACTCTCTTAATTCCATGTTGAACATTCCATGGGTCATTTTGACGGTTGCTAAGGCGCGATGCCTGAAAATTAGATCACTACTGTTAAACCTATACTTACCCTAAGCATAGCGCGATTACTACGAAAAGGGCCACTTTTTGCTAATTTTCACGTTATCGCACAGTTTTTAACGTTATCTAAGGCAAAAATTCGACTATACCGTCGGCGATAAGTGCCCCAATGCCTGCCTATTAATTAACTACCTTACGCGATAGCAACATCCTTTGCGATTGAAACCGGTGTTTGCAATGCAAGCTCGGCCCCTTTAAACATCGCCCTGCCGAGTACCGGAAGCCGGATGTGCTTAGCGCATTTTTTAACACTACTGAAGGCCAAAAACACTCATCGCCATATAATATAGATAAGTTTAGCGCCTCGAGTCACCTTTTTTAACGCTGGGATGTGGATCATTAACCGTTAGGGTAGTTAATAACGTTAACACTTGCGAGCATTAATCCACCATCGCTGTCGCTTCTTCAATACCTACCGAGACCATCCGCGAGACCCCCGGCTCCTGCATGGTGACCCCCATTAATCGCTCGGCGGCCTCCATGGCAATTTTGTTATGGGTGATGTAGATGAACTGAACGTTTTCCGACATCTCTTTTACCAACTTGGCATAGCGGCCAACGTTAGCATCATCCAAGGGAGCATCGACTTCATCCAGCATACAAAAAGGCGCCGGGTTTAACTGGAATATAGCGAATACCAGCGAGAGTGCCGTCAGTGCTTTTTCGCCACCGGATAAAAGATGAATCGTGCTGTTCTTTTTACCCGGTGGACGCGCCATGATCGCCACACCGGTTTCCAATAAGTCGTCACCGGTGAGCGTTAACCAGGCAGTGCCGCCGCCAAACACTCTCGGGAACAAGGTTTGCAATCCGGTATTGACCCGGTCAAACGTATCTCTAAAACGCACCCGGGTTTCTTGATCAATACGTTTAATGGCACGTTCCAGGGTTTCCAGCGCTTCGCTGAGTTCGGCGTGCTGGGCTTCCAGGTAGTCACGCCGTTCGGCCTGTTGATCGTATTCTTCAATGGCCGCCAGGTTGATGGCCCCCAGGCGACGAATTTTGTCGGTGGTGCTTTCCAGACGTTCCTGCCAGGCGGTTTCAGTGGCGTCGTCGGCAAGCTGTTCTGTCAACGCATCGACATCGTGCCCCAGCTCAGTCAGCTGCTCATCCTGGGTGGCGGCTTTCAGCGCCAGCGCCTGAACGTCCATTCGGCGCTGCTGCAACTGCTCGCGGCTTTGCTCCAGGTTACGCTCATGCTGCTGACGGGTCAGTTCGTCGTTTCGCAACTGCTCCGCCAGCGTCTGGGTTTGCTGGCGGGTGTCGTTTAAACGCTGCTCCTGCTGTTCGCGCTGGTGGAGCAGCTCTTCAAGCTCCTCGGCGGCAAGTTCGTCGGGCTCCAGCAGGGTCTCCCGCGATGCTTCCAGCTCTTCAATACGCAGCGTCAGGCGCTCTTCGCTTTCCCGGCTACGCGACTGCTGGGAACGCAGGCTATTAAGCTCGGTGTTGAGACGCTCCCGCTCAAGCGCCAGCGCCTGCTGGCGGGCTTTCAGTGGTGCATGTTGCTGATTCAGCCGTTCACGCTGTTCGCGCTGGTGATCCCGCTGCTCGGCGCTTTCATCGCGGGCCTGGGCCGCCATTTCCAGCTGTTCCATGGCCTCATGCCAGCGGGCACGCTGCTCATCGAGAGTAAGCGCTAACTCTGCTTCATCTTCCTGCAGTTGACTCAATTCTTCGTCAAGTTCTGTGGCTCGGCTTTCCAGATGTTCCAGACGCTGAGAAAGGCGCTGCTCGGTGACCGCCAGCTGCTGGAGCGTGGCGGCGTGGGCACGCTCTTCCTCCGCCTGTTGATCGCGGGTGTGCTCCAGCGTCTCGATGGTTTCACTGGCCGTCTCGCACTGGGCTTCAGCAAGCGCCAGCGCCTCTTCATCCTGCTCCCGGCGGGCCGCCAGCTCATCATAGCGACGCCGGGTGACCAACAGCGCGTCCACGCCGTCGCCGTTGGCCTGCTGGTGCAACCAGCCACGCCCGCGCCACACTCCCTCACGGGTGACCACGCTTTCCCCCGGGGCAAGCGTGGCCAATAGCGCATCCGCCTCGGCGCTGCTCTCGGCATAGTGAATACTTGCCAACCATTCACCCAGCGCGCCCGCCCCACTGACCAGGGCGTCCAGGCGTTGCCCGCCGTGCAAGGCAGGCGACGCCCGGTCAATCAAGCACCAGTCGGTGGCCAGCGCATCGGGCAGAGCCTGCAACTGATCATCGGCGACCAGGCGGGCATTGAGCCAGGGTGCCAGCAGCCAGGAGATCACCCGCTCCCAGCCGGGTTCGACGCTGATGGCCTCACCCAGCCGTGGCGCCTCGGCAAGCCCGTGGGCGGCTAACGCCTCGGTGAGGTGCGGGTCGTGATCGGCAAGGGCGGCATCAATCAGCGCCTGCAGCGAGGCAAGTTCGCCCTGCCGCTGGCTCAACTCGGCGCGCTGTTGGTCGCGGGTCTGGGTCGCCTGCTGGTAAGCCGCCTTGGCTTCGCTGTAGCGCTGCTGCCATTGGTCGCGCTCGGCCTGGAAGGCCTCCGCACGCTGCTCGGCCTCTTCCTTGCGGGCCTGGCATTCAGCGTGCTCACTGCGTAATTCGGTGACATCGGCAAGCTCGCCCCGCTGCTGACGGCGGCGCTGGCGTTCGGCCTGCAGGCGGGCAATTCGCTGTTCGAGGTCTCGCAACTGGTCCTGGCGGCGCTCGGCCTCGCGGCTGGCATCCCGCCAGTGGCTTTCGGCATCCGCCCACTGCTGTTCGGCGGCCTCCAGAGAGGGGCTGGCATCGGCCAGGGCCTGTTCCAGCGTTTCCAGCTGTTCGTCGAGTGCTTCGTGCTCGGGCAGCAATTCGTCCAACCGCGCTTCAATGGCGGCCAGACGTTCCTGGTCGCCTTCGCTGACCTGGCGCTGCTCGTCGAGGTCTCGCCGCGCCGTCTCGATGTCGCTTGCCAGTTGCGCTTCCCGACTGCGCCGGTGGGACTGGTCCTGCTCCAGGCGGGCGATGCGGGTGGTGGTCTCAAAGAACTGTTGCTGGTGGCGTTCGAGGACTTCAGCCAGCTCATCGTGTTGCTCACGGGCCTGCTCCAGGCGGGTTTCGCACTGGCGAACGCCGAATACGTCTTTCTCGACGGCGATTTCCAGCTCGCGCACACGGCTTTCCTGCTGGGCCTGTTCCGCCCTCAGGGCACGCCCGCGCAGCACGGCAAGTTCGCCTTTCAGCTGGAATTCCTGCTGCTTCAATGCCTGGTAACGCTTGGCGGCCTCGGCCTGACGCTTGAGGCGTTCAAGCTGCTTATCCAGCTCTTCGCGGATGTCGTCCAGACGCTCCAGGTTTTCCTGGGTACGCCGCATGCGGTTTTCGGTTTCCCGGCGACGCTCTTTGTATTTGGAGATCCCCGCCGCTTCTTCCAGCGTGGCACGCAGATCGTCAGGGCGGGCTTCGATCAGCCGCGATATCATCCCCTGGCCAATAATGGCGTAGGAACGCGGGCCCAGCCCGGTCCCCATGAACAGGTCGGCGATATCCCGACGGCGGCATTTCTGGCCATTGAAAAAGTAGTTGGACTGGCCGTCGCGGGTGACCAGCCGCTTCACCGCGATTTCAGCGTACTGGGCGTAGACCCCGCCCATGGCGCCATCCCGGTTATCGAACTTCAGTTCGATGGAGGCCTGCCCAACCGGTTTGCGGCCCGTCGAGCCGTTGAAGATGACGTCAGACATGGACTCACCGCGCAACGTCTTGGCGGAAGACTCGCCCATCACCCAGCGCACGGCGTCGATAATATTCGATTTACCGCAACCGTTGGGCCCGACGACAGCCGTCATATTACCGTCGAAAGGCACCGTGACCGGGTCGACAAAGGATTTGAAACCGACAAGACGTATTGACGTTAAACGCATGGAGACTTCACGTTGAGATTATTCAAAGACACGATCAATGGTCACCCTGGTAGCCTCTCGTGCGTTAATCGGGCCAACGTCGACCCGGTCGACAGAACCCCATAAATCCCCTGCCTGAGGGCTGGCCTGGCCAGTTGGTGAAACACGTACCATCAGGCGAACCTCGCGCGCTTGCGATATCTGCGCATCGGCCGTCATGGCCGCGCGGTCATCCAGCACGACGGTCATTGGCAACTCTGAGACCAGACCTTGAACCACCGCCAGCGGTGGCTGTTCGCCATCCACATCGCGAGCAACGATAAAGACTTTATCATCACCGTCAACCTGACTTGCCAGATCGGGGTCAAGCGACACCCTGACCTGCACCCCCGGGCCGTCTGCCTGCGTGACTTGACGGCCTTCTTCTTCACCAAGGCGCGATTGCGCCACCTGAATCCCCTCGCGCAGCGATGCGGCAATGTCCGGGTTTTCAACATTGGCTACGGCACGCCGCCAGCGGTCGATCGCCTGCGCGTAGTCGCCAGCGTCGAAGGCGTGAATGCCGAGTATACCCAACGCAGTGGGCTGGCGTGGATCTTCCGCCAGCACTTCGTCCACAAGCCCCTGCACCTCGTCGGTGAGCTCACGCCCGGCCATGAAAAAGCGCAGCTGCGCGAGCTGGGCTAGCAGCGATGGCTGGCGGCCTTCCAGGGCGATCAAACGCTCAAGCGCCGCCACGGCGTTATCCGCCTGGCCGGTTTGCCGGTATAGCGGAAACAGCGTGCTCCACAGGTTGGGGTTCGACGGCTGCTGTGACGCCTGGGCCTCAAGCCGCTCGATATACATCTCCCGTGAGCCCTCCGGATGTTCGCGAACCTCCTGACCAATGGCCCACAGCACGAGATCGTCCGCCGCGCCCTGCTGCTGGTACCACGCCAGGCTGCCCGCTCCCAGCGCGAGCATCACCAGTGGCACGACCCAACGCCCCGACGCATAAGGCTTGAGCGGCCGACGCTGCCGGGTGGCGGTATCGTCCAGCAGACTGCGCTCCAGTTCAAGACGTTCTTCAGCCAATTGCGTGGCGTCCACTTTACCGTCGGCATGGGCGTTCTCAAGCGCTGCCAGACGCCGCTGAAAGATGGCGACATTCTGCTCGACGGCGGTGTCATGCTGCTCGAAGGCCAGCTGCTTATCGCGCCAGCGGCGCGCCGTGCGCAACGGCAGCACCAACAGCCAGAGCGCAGGCAGCAATACGCAGGCAAGGGCGATCCAAAGCTGGGTCACGACGACTCCTTACGCTCGATCAGGGCATCCAGTCGCGCCTGCTCGTCAGCGGTCAGCGCCTTCGCCGAGGCGTGACGACGGGCCCTGACGATCCATGCGACGACAACACCCACCAGCACCAAGAGCCCGACCGGCAAGCCCCAGAGCAGATAGGTACGCTGTTCCAGGCGCGGGTTATAGAGGATGTAGTCGCCAAACCGCTGCACCATGTGATGAATGATTTCCGTGTCCGACTTACCCTCGTCAAGCAACTGATACACGCGTTCCCGCATGTCCGCGGAAATTGGCGCATTGGAATCATCGATCGCCTGGTTTTCACACAACGGGCAGCGCATGGAGGCCGTCAGGTCGCGATAGCGCTGCTCCTTCACCGGGTCGTCAAAGCCGCGCAGTTCGATACCGGCCGACCACGCCGACAGCGCGCATAGCATCAGCATCACCAGGCCTAAGCCGCGAATCAGCGCCATTTCTCCACCTCCGGCAGCAGACGGTTGCGAACATCCTCGGGGGATACATAGCCTTTATGGTGATAGCGAATGATACCTTGCGCATCGACCACAAAGGTTTCCGGCGCGCCAATGACGCCAAGCTCAAAGCCCAGGTCACCTTCAGGATCAAAAATGTTGGCCGCAAAGGGGTCGCCGAACTCATCCAGAAACGCCAGGCCATTCTCGCGGGTATCCCGGTAGTTGACCCCCACCAGACGGATGCCACGATCCGCCAGGTCAAGCAGCTGGGGCATTTCCTGGCGACAGGCGGCGCACCACTCGCCCCACACATTGACCAGTGTCAGTTGGCCTTCGAGCAACGATTGATCGACCCGCTGATTTTCGTCTGCAAGCGTCGTGGCCTCAAAGGCGGGGAAGTCCCGGGCCATCAGCGCCGAGTCACGTTCTGCGGGGTCCTGGGACAAGCGCTCAAAGAAAAACAGCGCCAGTCCTAAAAACGCAACGGGTAACAGAAACAGGAGCCAGCGTCGTTTCATGCCTGTCCCTCCTGGGCCACTCGTGCCGGGCGCGTCTTACGGTAGCGCTTGTCGAACACCGCCAGCACACCGCCCAACGCCATCAGAAGACCGCCTAGCCACAGCCAGCGCACAAAGGGTTTGTACTGGATACGCATTGCCCAGCTGCCATCGTCCAGCTCTTCACCCATGGCCACGTAAAGATCACGAAAGAGGCCCGGGCTAAGCGCCACCTGGGTCATGGGCATGCCCGTCGCCAGATACAGCCGCTTTTCTGGCTGCATCTCGAAACGATGGCGGCTGTCACCCCGCTGTACTTCAATGACAGCGGTATCGGCCAGGAAGTTGGCACCGCGCCGGTCGAAAAGCTCGGTCATGGTAAAGTGATAGCCTGCCACCTGGACGCGGGTATCCGGCGACATGCGCACGTTGCGCTCCACCGCATATTGGCTGACCACCGTGGCGCCGACAATGGTCACCGCTACCCCCAGATGGCCCAGCACCATCCCCCAATAAGCCAGCGACAGGCTGCGCAGCCCTTTCCATATCGAGTGCCGATGCCGCACTTTGTCGAACAGGTCACGGCTCAATGACAGCCCTATCCACAGCGCTGTCGACAACCCCAAGGTCACCCACAGGTTCCATTCGCCGCGATACACCAGCGGCACCAGTGCCCCCAGCCCCAGCGCCAGCAACCCCGCCAGCCACAGCTTGCGGGCCAGTTTGCCAGGCGACGTCGACTTCCACTGCGCCATCGGCCCCAGGCCCATGAACAGGCAGGCAATCACCGTCAGCGGTACGAACAGTGCATTGAAATAAGGCGGCCCCACGCTGATCTTGCCCAGCCCCAGGGAATCCAGAATCAGCGGATACAGGGTGCCCAGCAGCACCGTCATCGTCGCGGTCACCAGCAGGCCATTATTGATCAGCAGCAGGGCATCCCGGGACAGCCAGTTAAACCCCACGGCATGGCTGACGCGCGGCGCGCGCAGGGCAAACACGACCAGGGAAAGCGTGACCGTGATGGCCAGCAGCACCAGAATGAACAGCCCCCTTGATGGGTCGTTGGCAAAGGCGTGCACCGAGGTCAGCACACCGGAACGGACCAGGAAGGTGCCCATCAGCGAAAGCGAAAAGGTGGCAATCGCCAGCAGTACCGTCCAACTCTTGAAGGAGCCGCGTTTTTCGGTGACCGCCAGCGAGTGAATCAGGGCCGTGCCGGTGAGCCATGGCAGCAGCGAGGCGTTTTCCACCGGGTCCCAGAACCACCAGCCGCCCCAGCCCAGCTCGTAGTAGGCCCACCAGCTGCCCAGCGCAATCCCGACCGTCAGAAACGCCCAGGCGGCATTGGTCCAGGGCCTTGCCCAGCGGGTCCAGGCGGCATCCAGGCGCCCTCCCAGCAAGGCGGCGATGGCAAAGGCGAACACCACCGAAAACCCGACATAGCCCATATACAGCATGGGCGGATGAATGATCAGACCGATATCCTGCAGCAGGGGGTTAAGGTCCGCGCCATCGGCAGGGATGTCGGGCAGATGCCGCTCGAAGGGATTGGAGGTCAACAGGATAAACAACAGAAAGCCGGCGCTGATCAGCCCCAGGATACCGAGCACACGGGCGAGCATGTCCCGGGGCAGGCGCCGCGACCACCAGCCGGCAACACATCCCCAGCCCGCCAGCATCAGACTCCACAGCAGCACCGAGCCTTCATGGTTGCCCCATACGGCGCTGAGCTTGTAATACCAGGGCAACAGCGAATTGGAGTTGTTGGCGACATTCACCACGCTGAAGTCGTCCATGGCGTAACTGGCCGTCAAGCAGGCATAGGCCAGCAGCACAAACAGGAACTGGCCGGTGGCCATGGGTTGCCCGTAAGCCATCCACAGAGGGCGTCGCGTTGCGGCTCCGGCCAATGGCAGCACTGATTGCACCACCGCCATCAGTAGCGCAATGATCAGGGCGAAATGACCTATTTCGGGCAATATCCGGGTCAGCATGGGTACTCCGGCTGAGCACGACAATCGACGGCGAGGTGGCGGCGCATCACATATCGTCCTTGCGCTGCTGGCCTACCTCGGCGGCCTTGGCCTGAAAATCGGCGGGCGAGTAACCGGCCTCTTCCAGGGCTTGTGCGACCTCGGGGGGCATATAGTTCTCGTCGTGCCGGGCTAAGACCTCATCGGCACGAAAACGGCCGTCGTCCTGCAGCTCGCCCACCACGACCACGCCCTGGCCTTCGCGAAACAGGTCGGGCAGGATGCCCTGGTAGTCAACCTGCAGATCGCCTACATAGTCGGTAACGGTAAATTCAATATTCAAGCTATCGGCATCGCGGGATACCGAGCCGACTTTCACCATGCCCCCCGCACGGATGGAACGCGACATGGGGGCTTCTCCCTGGGCGATCTGCACGGGGCTAAAAAACAGATTGATGTTGGCCCGCAGCGCATACAGCGTCAGGCCAACGGCCACGGCGGCCAGGCTGACCAGCGTGACGATTACATATAGCTTGCGCTTACGCTTTGGGGTCATCGCAATGCCCTCTTTGCTGCGGGGCTGCGGCCCGCCGCCGCGCCACCCGCTTGAGGTGTTTGAACAATCGTCGACGTTCAAGCCGGGCATGCAGTGTCAGGCCCAGCATAAATACGGCCGTGATTCCCCAGGCAGACCACACGTAGACACCGTGCTCGCCCATGGACACCCATTCAGCCAACGAGGCCACCATCAGTTAACCTCCTCAAGTAACGCTTTCACCCACCGCGTGTTGGCTTCGCGACGGAGTATTTCACTGCGCGTACGGGTCAGCGTAAGGGCGATAAAGAAGCCGTAAAAGCCTACCACCATAATCAGCAACGGCAGCCACATTTCCACCGGCATCGCGGGTCTGGAGGTCAACGTAAATGAGGCGGGCTGGTGCAAGGTGTACCACCAGTCCACCGAGTACTTGATGATGGGAATATTGATCACGCCGACCATGGCCAGCACCGATGCCGCCCGCGCACCGCTATCCCGGCGGCTAAAGGCGCCGCGCAGCGCTATCACGCCCAGGTACAAGAACAGCAGAATGAGCATGGACGTCAACCGGGCGTCCCATATCCACCATGTACCCCAGGTGGGCACGCCCCACACCGCGCCGGAAAACAGCGCGACAAAGGTCATGGCCGCGCCCAACGGGGCCATGACAGCGGCCGCCATATCAGCAAGCTTGATTTTCCAGACCATGAAAACAAGCCCGGAAACCGCCATGGCGACAAACACCGACTGGGCCAAAAAGGCGGCGGGCACATGCACATAAATGATGCGGAAGCTGTTGCCCTGCTGGTAGTCGGCGGGGGCGAAGACAAGCCCCCATACGCTGCCGACCAGCAGCAACACGGCAGCCACGCCCCAGCACCAGGGCTGCAGCGCTGCGCTCCGGTAATAAAACCACTTTGGCGACCCCAGCTTATGTATCAAGCCCCACATACAGTGCTCATCCCTACCCGTTAATACTGATACGCAGCGACGCGGCAATGGCCCAGGGAGCAAATATCAGCGCCGCGGCCAGCAAGGCGCCAAGCATCGCCAGGTGAGGCAGTACGGCATCGCCCTGGATAGCCGCCTGAACCGCCCCGGTGCCAAAAATCAGCACCGGAATATACAGCGGCAAAACCAGTAGCGAGAGTAGCACGCCACCCCGGGGCAAACCGACGGTTAATGCTGCACCAATACCGCCGATGAGGCTCAAGCTGGCACTCCCCAGCGCTAACGATGCCATCAACACCCCGATACTGTGGACAGGCAGTGCCAGCATGATACCCAGCAGGGGCGCCATGAGCGCCAGCGGCAAGCCGGTAACCAGCCAATGGGCGGCCACCTTGGCGATGCTCAATGCCGCAAGCGGCTGAGGGGAAAGCATCATCTGCTCCAGGCTGCCGTCATCGAAATCACTGCGAAAAAGGCCATCCAGTGACAACAGCGTGGCGAGCAGCGCCGTGACCCATAACAGCCCCGGCGCCATGACGGCCAGCAGCTCTGCCTCGGGTGAAATACCGATGGGAAATAAGCTAACCGCCAGGGCATAGAAGACCAGCGGATTCAGCACGTCACCGCGCCGACGGCGCACGCGATTAAGGTCACGTAACAGGGTTGCGCCAAAGGCGACGCCGAGGCGCCTGGAGGTCGGTTCGGCCAGTACTGCAACGCGCTGTGTGGTTTCTGAAGGCGGCAACTCTGGCTCCTTTAGCCCAACGCAACATGACGCAGCGGATGGTCAATAGCGAGTACATGGTGGGTCGTCATCACCACGGCCCCTCCGTCCCGGGCATGGGCAAGCAACTGCGCCTCCAGCGCCTCGACACCCGCCTGATCGATGGCCGTAAAAGGCTCATCCAGTATCCAGAGAGCACGCGGCGTGAGACTCAGCCTTGCCAGTGCCACGCGGCGTTGCTGACCCGCTGATAAATGCCCCACCGGGACATCTTCAAAGCCTTCAAGCCCCATGACCGCAAGGGCGGCTTCGCGCTGCGTCGCGTCGCTGCATTCATCGTGCAATGCCTGGTACCAGGCCAGGTTTTCCAGCGGCGTCAGGCCCGCACTCACGCCTGGCGAATGCCCCAGGTAGAGCATGTTGGCGGCCAAGTGTTCGCGACTCTGACTCTGTCCCAGCGGCTTGCCCTGCCAGTGGAGTGCCCCGCAAAACTCGTTGAATTGCCCGGCCAGCACTTTTAGCAGCGTGGTTTTGCCGCTGCCATTGGGACCGCCCACGTGCCATATATCACCGCGATTGACGTCGATATCCAGCCCCTCGAAGAGCCAGCGGCCATCGCGCTCACACCCCAGTTGACGGCCTTGCAAACTCAGCGACACATGCCACCCCACGCAATCGAATACTGGCTTGAACTCTACACTCAAAGCCATTTCCCCGCTAGTCGCGCCAGCCTGCGACCCTCGCTCAGGCCAGGTTGCCAAACCACTGGATAATTATTCCTGGCACTGTATGCAAAAACAGGTTTATACTGGACAAACACTGTATGAAAGAACATGTAAAAACCTAACAACCGTATCGTGTCTACCGATAGATCTTGCCTAGGGACCGGGCGCTGATTTGGAGAAAGCCGATGAACATGTCGATGAACGCCGCATTACCGACGACGCGCCCAACGCCACGCCCCTATGCAATCCCGTCGGCAGCAGCGCGAATGACTCGCCGTAACACCTATACGCTGAAAGTGCGCGGCAACCGGATGGCCGACTGCAACCTGTTCGATGGCGATGTCATCGTGATTCGGCGCTATCAGGACGATAGTCAGGGCGAGACCGTTATCGCCGAAATCAATCAGCAAAGCCTCGCCCTCAAGCAGCTATCCATTAGCCGGGCGGGCGTACGCCTGTGGCTGGATGATGCCCGGCACCCCGAAGTGTTTTTGCATAATCGCGATATTCAGGTACTTGGCATGTTCATGGGAATTGAGCATCATCCCGTGACACACTAAATTGCCGGGATATTCATGCGTTATCGCGTACCCCAACTGCCCCCAGGCACTTGGCATATTGACGAGATCGAGGTCGAGAAGAGCCGTTTCATTGCCTGGATAGCCCATACCCCGGAGGTTGACGCCGCGGAGGCACTGACAAAGGCCGCCAGGCAGGCACACCCCAATGCGAGCCACCACTGCCTGGCCTACATCGCCGGCGCCCCGGGCGAGCAGCAGCGCATTGGCTTTTCCGATGACGGCGAGCCCGGCGGCACTGCCGGCCGCCCCATGTTCCAAGCGCTTCAAGGTAGTCAGTTGGGCGAGGTAGGCTGCGTGGTGATCCGCTACTTTGGCGGCACCAAACTGGGCACCGGCGGGCTGGCCCGGGCCTATGCCCAGGCGGTGAACAAGGCCCTCGATACCCTGGAAACCCGGCAAGTTATCCAACGCGTTCACTACCGGGTATGCTTTTCCTTCGCCGACGAATCCATTGCCCGCGGGTGGTGCGAGGAGCAGGCCATTCCCGTGGTCAACGCCGAGTATGACGGAAAGGGAGTCGCGCTCACCATCGGCTGGCCGAGTGACTGGGAACTCGACTTGACACCGCTGGAAAGCCGCCTGAAGCAGTCCATTAACGCGCAGATCATCAACACCTAGGCAAAAAAACGGCCGCCCCTTGAGGTGCGGCCGTTTTGCTATGGGCCAGGCGCTTTCGCCTAACCCAGGTACTTGATCATCACCCCGGCGGCCACCGCCGAGCCGATCACCCCGGCCACATTCGGCCCCATGGCGTGCATCAGCAGGAAGTTATGCGGATTGGACTCCAGCCCCACCTTGTTGGCCACGCGTGCCGCCATGGGCACCGCCGAAACGCCTGCCGCGCCAATCAAGGGGTTGATCGGCATTTTGCTCACCAGGTTCATCAGTTTGGCCATCAGCACGCCTGCCGTGGTGCCGATCCCGAAGGCGACGATCCCCAGCGCCATGATGCCCAGCGTTTCCACGGCCAGGAAGCTGTCGGCCATGAGCTTGGAGCCCACCGCCAGCCCGAGCATGATCGTCACGATATTGATCAGGGAGTTTTGCGCCGTGTCGCTTAACCGCTCGACCACGCCGCATTCGCGCATCAGGTTGCCAAAACAGAACATCCCCAACAGCGGCGACGCATCGGGTAGAAACAACGCCACCAGGATCAACAGCAGCAATGGAAACACGATTTTCTCGAGCTTCGACACCGGACGCAGCTGCGTCATGGTGATCTCGCGCTCTTTCTTTGAGGTCAGAAGGCGCATGATCGGCGGCTGGATCAACGGCACCAGCGCCATATAGGCGTAGGCGGCCACGGCAATGGCACCCAGTAGTTCAGGGGCCAGCATGCTCGAGACGTAGATCGACGTCGGGCCATCCGCCCCGCCGATAATGCCGATGGCGGCCGCCTGGTTGAGCGAGAAATCCATCCAGCCCATCGACGACAGCAGCACGGCACCGAAGAGCGTGGCGAAGATGCCGAACTGTGCGGCGGCGCCGAGAAACAGCGTTCTCGGATTGGCTAGCAGCGGCCCAAAGTCGGTCATGGCGCCAACGCCCATGAAGATAATCAGCGGTGCAATGCCCGAGGTAATCGCCACGGTGTAAAACATGTACAGCAAGCCATCGCCGTAGCCCGCCCCCTTGGCCACGGCTTTTGCGGTAGCAAGCTGCTCGGCCGATGCGCCATTGGCCATCATCTGTTGAAGGCTCGTGCGCCAGCTCTCGATATTCGCCTGGCTGTCCAGGCTGCCACCCAGCGCCGAGGCGATCTGTTCCAGCAGCACGGGCCGCCCCACGTCAATCGCCTGATCCAGCGCGGACAGCGCCAAACCGGCTTCGGGGATGTTGGCGAGAATGCCACCAAAACCAATCGGCACCAGCAACAGTGGCTCAAACTTCTTGTAGATGGCGAGATAAAGCAGCAGCAGGCCCACCATCACCATCACGGCTTGGCCCAACTCCAGGTTATAAAGCCCGGAGCCTTGCCATAGGGTCAGTAATTTATCCATGTGGAGGGTCCTTAAAGTTCTATCAGCGTATCGCCAACGACAACGCTGTCGCCTTCACTGACGCTAACAGCCGAAACGGTTCCGGCACTGCTGGCACGCACTTCGGTTTCCATCTTCATCGCTTCAAGAATAATCACCACGTCACCCGCTTCGACGGTATCGCCCGGGCGCACATTGACCTTGAAGATGTTGCCAGCGAGCGGCGCGGTAATGGCCTCGCCGCTGGGGGCCGGTGCTTCTTCCTTCGGAGCGGCACCGCCCGCGGGCTGCTCTTTCACATCGCTGATGTCGCCGCCTTCAGCGACTTCCACCACAAACGCCTTGCCGTTGAGTTTGACCGTGTAGGTTTCCGGGCCGGCACTTACGGCAGGTGCCTGGCTTTCTGCCTTGGCAGGGACGCTGGCCGTTTCCGCCTCGGCGGCCTGGGGCTCGGGCTCAAAGGCGTCAGGATTGTCGCGGTTCTTGAGGAACTTAAGACCAATCTGCGGAAACAGCGCGTAGGTCAGCACGTCGTCGACCTGCTGCTCGCCGTCGGCCAGGCGAATGCCGTCGGCCTTGGCATTGTCCTTCAGTTCGCTGGCCAGCTTGTCCATTTCCGGCGAGAGGTTGTCCGCCGGGCGGCAGGTAATCGGCTCGCTGCCCTCCAGCACGCGCTGTTGCAGCTCGCTGTTGAAGGGCGCAGGCGCGGCGCCGTATTCGCCCTTGAGCAGCGCCTGGACTTCCTTGGAAATCGACTTGTAGCGCTCGCCCATCATCACGTTCATGACGGCCTGGGTGCCGACAATCTGCGAGGTCGGCGTGACCAGCGGAATAAAGCCCAGGTCTTCGCGTACGCGGGGGATTTCGGTGAGCACATCGTCGAGCTTGTCGCCCGCCCCCTGCTCCTTGAGCTGGCCTTCCATGTTGGTCAGCATGCCGCCCGGTACCTGGGCGATCAGAATCCGCGAGTCGATGCCGCGCAGCGAGCCTTCAAAGGCAGCGTACTTCTTGCGCACGCCGCGGAAGTAGCTGGCGATATCTTCCAGCAGTTCAAGGTCGAGCCCGGTATCGCGGTCGGTATCCTTGAGCATCGCCACCACCGATTCGGTGGGGCTGTGGCCGTAGGTCATCGACATCGACGAAATGGCGGTATCGACGTTATCAATGCCCGCTTCGACCGCCTTGAGAATGGTCGAGGTGGAAAGCCCCGTGGTGGCATGGCAGTGCAGGTGCACGGGGATCGACAGCTCTTTCTTGAGACGCGAGACCAGCTCAAACGCGGTGTAAGGCGTGAGTAGACCCGCCATATCCTTGATAGCCAACGAATCCGCGCCCATGGCCGCGATGGTCTTGGCGAGGTCAACCCAGCTATCCAGGGTATGGACCGGACTAACCGTGTAAGAAATAGTCCCCTGCGCATGACCGCCCACCTGGCGAACCGCCTTGATGGCGCGTTCCAGATTGCGCGGGTCGTTCATGGCATCAAAGACGCGAAATACATCGACACCGTTGGTTTTGGCGCGCTCGACGAATTTATCCACCACATCGTCGGCGTAATGACGATAGCCCAGCAGGTTCTGGCCGCGTAGCAGCATGGCCTGGGGTGTATTGGGCATGGCTTCCTTGAGGGCCCGAATGCGTTCCCAGGGATCTTCGCCCAGGTAGCGAATACAGGCGTCGAACGTCGCGCCGCCCCAGGTTTCCAGGGACCAGTAGCCGACTTTATCCAGCTTTTCGGCAATCGGCAGCATGTCAGCCAGACGCAGACGGGTAGCAAACAGCGACTGATGGGCGTCGCGCAGCACGACATCGGTAATGCCTAGTGGTTTTTTTGTTTCGTTCATGGCTTGGCTCGTAGTCAAGGAATGTTTATTTGTAGTAAAAATAACAAAAAATTATGCGGATTGCCCGGAGCGCCCCGACAAAAGATGAAAGTTAACGACGTCTTTTCGAGCGATAACGGTGCACTGCAGCACTAATCACGGCTAGCGTCTCATCGTCCTGTCCTTTCCCCCGGGGTGCAGGCTTGGCCCCGCCACCGGGCGCAACCGGCGCGGGAGCAGGCTGAAAACGCCGAATAATGCCTGACATCAAGGTCAGCAAAAAAACTAAAATCGCAAGAAAAACAAACACAAACCCCATACCTAACGCCATAAGCCCGAGGCCTTCCTGTAATAGTTCCGGGTCCTGCATAAGGCTTCTCCTTTCTGGTAACGGATAAGACCATCAACGCGACCGCCCATTGACGCTTGGCGCAATGCTGGGAATACACTAACCTGCCACACCCCCTGAAGAATGCAATGGCGCGATGGTGTAAGTCATGGTTGTTAATTTACTACATAAAGGCGAAATCGGACTAGCCCCCATGGAGGGGGTGATCGATGCGGTCACGCGCGAGCTGCTGACGGTCACGCCTGGGTTTGACTGGACAGTGACTGAATTTGTACGTGTCGTCGATGCCCGACTACCCCCTCGGGTGTTTTACAAGCACTGCCCTGAACTCGCCCGCGACCAGGTTGCCACTCCCAGCGGTATTCCAGTTCACCTGCAACTCCTGGGCGCCGACCCGGTGGCTCTCGCCGCCAATGCCCGCCAGGCCTTGTCACTCGGGGCGCGCAGCATTGATCTTAATTTCGGCTGCCCGGCCAAGCTCGTCAACCGTCACGACGGCGGCGCATCGCTGCTGCGCCAGCCCGAGCGCGTCTATCAGGCCGTGAAAGCGGTTGCTACCGCCCTGGACGGCGAAATTCCCGTGACGGCCAAAATCCGTCTGGGGTTCTCTGACCGCCGCCTGGCCATTGCCTGCGCCCAGGCCACTGAAGCCGGCGGCGCCGCCCGGCTCGTGGTTCACGGGCGCACCCGCGACGAAGGCTATCGACCACCCGCTCACTGGGAGTGGATCGCCAGGATTCGCCACCGCGTTTCACTGCCGGTGGTGGCCAATGGCGATATCTGGTCCCTGGAAGACTACTGGAAAGCGCGCACGCTATCCGGATGCCGCGATGTCATGCTGGGACGCAGCGCCCTGGCCGACCCCTGGCTGGCGCCCAGGATACGACACTGGCAACGCACCGGCGAACGCCTGGCCGACACCACCTGGTCAATGCGCGCCAGCGTTCTCAAGCAATACGCTCATCGTCAACGTCAACAGCTGCCGAAGAAAGTGGTGGTATCGCTCGTCAAACAGTGGCTTGCGCAGATGCGGCAGGGCAATGCGGAGGCCAACCTGCACTTTCAGCGCGTCAAGCGGATTACCGACCTGGACACCCTGCTGGAAAGCCTGGTTGTGCCAGCCCGCATGGCCGAGACGGCATAAAAAAAGCGCCCCTACCGTTAAGTGGGGCGCTAAACGAGCACGAGGCTCAAGCACGAGTCGCTTGAGCCTGACTAGAAAGCAGAAAACCCGCCCTTGAAAAGGACGGGTTTGGAATCTGGCGCGCCCGGGAGGATTCGAACCTCCGACCCTCTGATTCGTAGTCAGATACTCTATCCAGCTGAGCTACGGGCGCGTGGATGTTATTCCACGTTATCTATCTAAAAACACGGGTAAAACAACATCTGAAAAAGGTGGCGCGCCCGGGAGGATTCGAACCTCCGACCCTCTGATTCGTAGTCAGATACTCTATCCAGCTGAGCTACGGGCGCTTACCTTGATGTGCGGCTGGCGGAGAGAGAGGGATTCGAACCCTCGATAGGGCTATAAACCCTATACTCCCTTAGCAGGGGAGCGCCTTCAGCCACTCGGCCACCTCTCCTTAACGGCACGGCGCGAATATTACCGATTTGGCAGAAAGTTGTCCAGCCCTGCTCGGATTTTTTTCGCGCCGACCTTACCTTACACGTATGACACGGCACTATCGCACCGCCAAACAACGCTCACTCGGCTTCACTCTCACCGCTGCGTTCGCGCTGAATACGCTGGTATATCTCTTCACGGTGAACCGCCACGTCTTTTGGCGCATTGACGCCGATACGAACCTGGTTACCCTTCACACCTAGTACGGTGACGGTGATTTCATCCCCGATCATCAGGGTTTCGCCGACACGGCGGGTTAGGATGAGCATGGCTGATCTCCTTCTCAGACGTTTTATACAACGGGATGTGTCCGCCGGCGGCGGTACCATGTCATTATGCGGCATGGTACCCCCTGCCACCAAAGGCACAGGCTCCATGACACCTTAACCTCCCGTTGAAAGAAAGCTCACCACCACACGGCGGCAAGTACCCTTCAGCGTAGAAGGTATAAGGCGTTAATGTTATTCAGATTCGATATCTGACTTATCCAGGCCGAATGCCTTGTGCAATGCATTCACGGCCAGCTCCATATGTTTCTCGTCAATCACCACCGAAATTTTAATCTCGGAGGTGGACACCATACGGATATTAACGTTTTCGTCAGCCAGCACGCGGAACATTTTCGATGCCACGCCCGCGTGAGAGCGCATACCGACACCTACCAGGGACACTTTGGCGATATTATCGTCGCCACGCAACTCACCGCCGCCCAGGCCTGGAATCACGGTTTCTTCAAGCAGCTTTTTGGTGGCCTTGTAATCACCCTTGGCCACGGTAAACGTGAAGTCGGTGTAATCGCCTGCTGGGGCCACGTTCTGAACGATCATGTCGACTTCGATATTGGCGTCGGCAATCGGCCCCAGAATACGCGAGGCAACACCCGGCACATCAGGCGTGTTGAGCAGGGTTAGCTTGGCTTCGTTTTTGGTAAAGGCAATACCGGAGATCAGCGGTTCTTCCATGGAATCCTCGTCTTTGTCTGCTTCTGCAACAATCAGGGTACCGGGGCCGTCTTCAAAGCTCGACAGCACCCGCAGGGGAACGTTGTATTTACCGGCAAACTCGACCGCGCGAATTTGCAGTACTTTCGAGCCCAGACTTGCCAGCTCGAGCATTTCTTCAACGGTAATGTTTTCCAGCCGTTGCGCCTTGGAGCAGACACGGGGGTCGGTCGTGTAAACGCCATCGACGTCGGTATAGATCTGGCATTCATCGGCGCCCAGTGCTGCCGCCAGCGCCACGCCGGTGGTATCTGAACCGCCACGACCCAGGGTGGTGATATTGCCTTCTTCATCGACACCCTGGAAGCCCGCCACCACGACAACCTGACCGGCGTCCAGGTCGGCTTTCAGGTCTTCGGTTTCGATACGCTGGATGCGCGCCTTGGTATAGGCACTGTCGGTGTGGATACCCACCTGGGCACCGGTATGCGACGTTGCCGCCACACCTGCCTGCTGGAGCGCCATCGCCAGCAGAGAGATCGTCACCTGCTCGCCGGTGGACAGCAGCATGTCCATCTCGCGCGGGGCGGGGTCGTCGTTCAACGCGTGCGCCATATCGGTCAGGCGATTGGTCTCGCCGCTCATCGCGGAGACCACCACGACCACCTGATGGCCCTGGTCGCGAAAGCCTTTGACCTTTTCCGCCACGGCCTTGATACGGTCGACAGAGCCCACCGAGGTGCCGCCGAACTTCTGAACGTATAGTGCCATATGCCGTTTTCCTGTGATTTGGAAATGTATGAAGCAAAAAAGCCGGTAGCAAATAATGCCACCGGCTTCTCTGTTTAGCTAAGCGTGTTTTCCAACCATGCCGGTACACTGTTCAACGCAGCGGGAAGCGCGTCGGGCTGACTCCCCCCTGCCTGGGCCATATCAGGGCGGCCACCTCCTTTGCCGCCTACCTGAGAGGCCACATGGTTGACCAGCTCACCCGCTTTGACACGGTCGGTGAGGTCTTTGGTGACGCCAGCAATCAGGCTGACCTTGCCAGCGTCAGTGTCGGCCACGCCAAGAATGATCACGCCCGAACCCAGCTTGTTCTTGAGCTGGTCGAGAACGCCGCGCAGCTCTTTACCCGATACGCCCTCGAGCTGGGTCGCCAGCAATTTGACGCCGTTAATATCCTGCGCCTGGCTAAGCATGTCACTTCCGGCGGCGCTGGCGAGCTTGGCCTTGAGTTGCTCAAGCTCTTTTTCCAGACTCCGGTTGCGCTCGACCAGCCCTTCGACACGTGCCTCAACCTGCTCGGGCTTGGTCTTCAACCGCTCGCCCAGCCGCTGGACGCGGGCTTCCTGTTCGCGGAAATACGCCAGGGCATTTTCGCCGGTAATCGCTTCGATGCGGCGCACCCCTGAGGCAATGCCTGCTTCGCTGACCAGGTGGCAGCAACCGATGTCGCCGCTGCGCGCCACGTGGGTACCGCCGCACAGCTCAATCGAGAAGTCATCGGCGCCGATGGTCAGCACGCGGACGTTATCGGCGTACTTGGCTTCAAACAGCGCCGCTGCGCCCTTGGCCTTGGCCTGATCCAGGCTCATTTGCTCGATTTTGGTCGGCGCGTTGGCCAGGATCTGTTCGTTGACCAGCCGCTCCACTTCGGCCAGCTGCTCGGCGGTCATGGGCTCGAAGTGGCTGAAGTCGAAACGCAGGCGCTCGGCGTTGACCAGCGAACCTTTCTGCTGAACGTGGTCACCCAACACCATGCGTAGCGCCTGATGCAGCAGGTGGGTCGCTGAGTGGTTGCGAACGGTGGCCGAGCGCAGACTGGCATCCACCTCGCCGCGCACCTTGGCCCCGACATTCATCGTGCCCTCGACCATGATCCCCTGGTGAAGATGGTGGCCGCTTTGCTTTTGTGTGTCGGTGACCTGGAAACGCCCACCGTCCACATACAAGTAACCGGTATCGCCGACCTGACCACCCGATTCACCGTAAAAGGGGGTGCGATCAAGCACGACAACGCCCTTCTGCCCCGCTTCCAGTGCTGCCAGTTCGTTGCCTTCGGTATCCACCAGGGCGGTCACGCTGGATTGGTCTTCCAGCCGGTCGTAGCCGGTAAAGATGGTTTCGCCGTCCAGCTCGATGGAAGCGCTGTAATCGGCGCCAAACTGGCTGGCCGCACGGGCACGCTCGCGCTGGGCTTCCAGTTCCCGCTGAAATCCCTCTTCATCCAGCGTCACTTCGCGCTCGCGGCACACATCGGCGGTCAAGTCGTAGGGGAATCCGTAGGTGTCATAGAGCTTGAACACCGTCTCGCCCGGCAATACGTCGCCCTGCAGGTCATCGAGTGCCGCGCTTAACAGCCCCATGCCGTGATCCAGCGTACGGGCAAACTGCTCTTCTTCCTTGAGCAGGACACGGGTGATCTGGTCGCGAGCGTCCCGCAGCTCGGGGTAGGCATCGCCCATTTCCACATCGAGTGCGTCAACCAGCTTGTGGAAGAACGGCTCTGTGGCGCCCAGTTTGTGGCCATGGCGAATCGCTCGACGAATGATCCGGCGCAGTACATAACCACGCCCTTCATTGGACGGCAGTACGTCATCGGCAATCAAGAACGCGCAGGAACGGATGTGGTCGGCAATTACCCGCAAGGAAGGCGCGGTGGTATCCGCGTAGCCAGTAGCGCTTGCGGCAGCCTGCAGCAGGTTCTGGAACAGGTCGATTTCATAGTTGGAGTGCACGCCCTGCATGACGGCAGCGACACGCTCCAATCCCATGCCGGTATCGATGGACGGCTTGGGCAACGGGTTAAGCGTCCCTTCGGCGTCGCGATCGAACTGCATGAACACCAGGTTCCAGATTTCGATATAGCGGTCGCCGTCTTCTTCCGGGCTTCCCGGCGGGCCACCCCAGACCTCGGGGCCGTGGTCAAAGAAGATTTCGGAACTGGGACCACAGGGGCCGGTGTCGCCCATCTGCCAGAAGTTATCTTCGTCGAGCTTGGAAAAACGTTCAGGATCGATACCGATCTCGTCTTTCCAGATACGCTCGGCTTCGTCGTCGCTGATATGTACCGTGACCCACAGCTTGTCCTTGGGCAAGCCCAGGGTCTCGGTAAGAAAGGTCCAGGCGAAGCGAATGGCATCACGCTTGAAGTAGTCACCAAAGCTGAAGTTGCCCAGCATTTCAAAGAAGGTGTGGTGGCGAGCGGTATAGCCGACGTTATCCAGGTCGTTGTGCTTGCCACCCGCACGAACACAGCGCTGTGCCGAGGTGGCGCGCACGTAGGGGCGTGGGTCACGGCCCAGGAAAACATCCTTGAAAGGCACCATGCCCGCATTGGTAAACAATAGCGTCGGGTCATTGCCCGGCACTAGCGAACTCGTGGGCACGATGGTGTGCCCGTGTTCTTCAAAAAAGGATAGAAAGGCCTGTCTGATCTCTGCGCTCTTCATAGGGTATCCGTAACAATAAAGCGTGATGCCCCAGGGCGCTGTCGCCGCTACCCGCTGGGGTCGCAAAGACGCCATTATAGCGCAGTTGTCAAACGACTAAAGCCGCAGTTAGTGGCAGAGCGATCAGAAAGAAGGGTTAATCGCCCAATAAAGCAGGCTACAGGCAATCCAGCGCGTAGCGAATCTGGTCAAAATCAAACCCCCGCATCGCCAGAAAGCGTTCGCGTTTAGCGCGTTCTTTAGGGGTGGCACCGGGCGATGAAAAGCGCCGCGCCAGGGTATCACGGGCCAGCTCGAACCAGTCGACGGCCTCGCGTTCCTCGACGGTCGCAAACGCTGCCGTGGCGACTTCCTGGTCGATACCGCGCTGGCGCAACTCGCCTTTGATGCGAATAACGCCCTGCCCTCGATTCACCCGTGACCGAATGAAGCTTTCGGCAAATCGCTCATCCGACTGCAGGCCCTGCTCGACCAGGGCGTCCAGGCAGGTGTCGATATCCTCAGCAGCAAACGCCTTCTGTTCCAGCTTGCGCGCCAGCTCGGTGCGCGAGTATTCGCGCCTCGCGAGCAATTGGATAGCCACCTCGCGTGGGGTGGCTTCGGGGGAGGATGACAACATGCTGACGCTCGCGGCTTAAAGCAGGTCGTCTTCGGCGTTGGCGTCGGCCGCTTCTTCCTTCTTGGCAGCCTCTTCTTTCTTCGGCTCGGGCTGGGCAAGCAGCTGGGCGCGAATCTGGCTTTCGATCTCTTCCATGACATCAGGGTGCTCTTCCAGGTACTGGGCCGCATTGGCCTTGCCCTGACCGATCTTTTTACCCTTGTAGCTGTACCAGGCACCGGCCTTGTCCACCAGGTTCTGCTGCACACCCAGGTCGACCACTTCACCGGCGTGGTAGATGCCTTTGCCGTAGAGAATCTGGAATTCGGCCTGACGGAACGGCGGCGCCACCTTGTTCTTGACCACTTTCACGCGGGTTTCGTTACCGGTGACCTCGTCGCCGACTTTCACCGACCCCGTACGCCGGATGTCCAGCCGCACGCTTGAGTAAAACTTCAGCGCGTTACCGCCGGTGGTCGTTTCGGGACTGCCGAACATCACGCCGATTTTCATGCGGATCTGGTTGATGAACACCACCAGGCAGTTGGCATTCTTGATATTGCCGCTGATCTTGCGCAACGCCTGCGACATCAAACGTGCCTGTAGGCCAACGTGGGCATCGCCCATTTCGCCTTCGATTTCAGCACGCGGGGTCAACGCCGCCACCGAATCGATGATAATCACATCGACGCCGCCGGAACGCACCAGCATATCGGTGAT
Organism: Halomonas sp. G11; assembly: GCF_001663515.1. Lineage (NCBI taxonomy): Bacteria > Pseudomonadati > Pseudomonadota > Gammaproteobacteria > Oceanospirillales > Halomonadaceae > Halomonas > Halomonas sp. G11. The sequence continues at coordinate 51,631 of NZ_LYXG01000041.1, read as the reverse complement.
CTCCAGCGCCTGTTCGCCGGTATCCGGCTGAGACACCAGCAGGTCGTCAAGATTGACCCCCAGTTTTTCTGCATAGCTGGGGTCCAGCGCATGCTCGGCATCCACGAACGCGCAAACCTTGCCCTGCTTCTGGGCTTGCGCAATCACCGACAGGGTCAGGGTCGTCTTACCCGAGGACTCCGGGCCGAAAATTTCAGCCACCCGGCCATACGGCAGGCCACCGATACCAAGGGCGATATCCAGACCCAGCGAGCCGGTGGACACCGACGGCATGACAACGCGGGGAGCGTCGCCCAGCCGCATGACCGTGCCTTTGCCAAACTGGCGATCAATCTGGCTGAGCGCAGCGTTGAGCGCCTTGGTGCGATTATCATCCTGAGCCATTCAGTCAATCCTCATCATAAGCTGTATAATTAGCCAGTAGTATGCCAAAGATTAGCCGCTAAACAAATCCTCAGCTAGTGTTTCGGGCGATTATTTCTCGCTGCCGTCGCCCACTTTTTCCGCCAGGCGCACTATCAGGCCTGCCAGTGCCTGGCGCACGGCCTGCTCACGAACGGCCTGACGGTCGCCGGGGAAAACAAACCGCTCGGCTTGCTGCTGGTCCGCATCGCCCCACGCCAGCCAGACGGTGCCCACGGGTTTGGCTTCGCTACCGCCGTCGGGGCCTGCAACACCGCTGACGGCAACCGCAAGTCCGGCACCGCTTTCCCGGCAGGCCCCTGCCACCATGGCCTTGACCACGGCATCGCTGACCGCACCATGGGTGTCGAGCGTGGCTTCCGGCACGCCCAGAAGCCGCGTCTTGGCCGTATTGGCGTAGGTGACGTAGCCGGTGGTGAAATACGCCGAACTACCCGCCACCGAGGTGATCGCGCTGGCAATGCCGCCGCCGGTACACGACTCGGCCGCGGTCACTTCCAGTTGCGCCTGCTGGCAAAGGCGCCCCAGGCGTTGGGCCAGCAGGGATAAATCCAGATTCATCAAGCTTGAGACACTGGGTGACATCGTCGCTCCTTCATGTGCGTCGTCAATTCAGCGTAGAATACTGTGTTTCAGTTGCTCAAAGAACAGGCAGCAAGTTCCACGCGCTTGCGCCCCGCTTAATTAGGACGCCCATGTCACAGCCCAGCCCCGCGCACACGCCAATGATCGCGCAATACCTGAAGATCAAACGCGAACACCCCGAGGTACTGCTGTTTTACCGGATGGGGGACTTTTACGAGCTGTTTTTCGACGATGCCAAGCGCGCCGCTGCGCTGCTGGATATCACCCTGACCCAGCGCGGCCAGTCAGGCGGCAAGCCCATCCCCATGGCGGGCGTCCCCTATCATAGCGCCGAGGGCTACCTGGCACGCCTGGTGGCCGCCGGTGAATCCGTCGCTATCTGCGAACAGATTGGCGACCCGGCAACAAGCAAAGGTCCCGTTGATCGCCAGGTCGTGCGTATTGTCACGCCCGGCACCCTGCACGACGAAGCCTTGCTGGATGCCCGGCGCGACAACGTCCTGGTGGCCGTTGCGCCCGGTAACGAGCAGTGGGGGCTGGCCTGGCTTGAGCTTTCCAGCGGCCGCTTTAGCGTGCTGGAAGTCGACAGCGAGGCCGAGATGCTGGCCGAGCTGACGCGGCTGTCTCCGGCTGAGCTGCTGGTCCCCGAGAGCCTTACCCTGCCCGACGCATGGTCGCAGACCCGTGGCCTACGCCGCCAGGGTGAATGGTTGTTTGATTTGCAGAGCGCGACCCGCAGCCTGTGCGACCAGTTCGAAGTGCAGGACTTACGCGGCTTTGGCTGCGCCCACTTGACCACCGCGCTGGTCGCCGCCGGCGTGCTGATCGACTACGCGCGGGACACCCAGCGCTCACGCCTGCCCCACGTGACGGCCATCAGCGTCGAGAACCGCGACGATGCGGTGGTGATCGATGCCGCCAGCCGACGCAACCTGGAAATCGATATCAACCTGGGGGGCGGGACCGACAACACCCTGGCAAGTGTGCTGGATACCTGCACCACGGCAATGGGCTCACGCCTGCTGAAGCGCTGGCTGAATCGGCCGCTGCGCCAACGCGACGTCATTCAGGGTCGCCAGGCAGGCGTTGCGCTATTAAGCCTGGACGCCAACTACCTGGCCATCCGCGATACCCTGAACGACGTGGGTGACGTCGAACGCATTCTTGCCCGGGTGGCACTGTATAGCGCCCGTCCGCGCGACCTGGCACGCCTGCGTGATGCCCTGGCCACCCTGCCCACGCTGGAGCAGCAGTTGGGCGAGGTCGAAAACGGCAGCCTGCTGGATAGCCTGCGCCCGCATATTCGCCCCCACCCGGAGATCACCGACACCCTCCAGCGGGCGCTGGTCGACAATCCGCCGGTGGTGATTCGCGACGGCGGCGTCATCGCCCAGGGGTACGACGCGGAGCTTGACGAACACCGTGGCCTGGCCGAAAACGCCGGTGACTACCTGGTACAGCTTGAAACCCGCGAGCGCGAACGCACCGGCCTTGCCAACCTGAAGGTCGGCTATAACCGCGTGCACGGCTACTTTATCGAACTGCCCCGGGCCCAGGCCCAGCAGGCCCCGGCCGACTATATTCGCCGCCAGACGCTGAAAAACGCCGAGCGGTTTATCATCCCCGAGCTTAAAGAGTTCGAAGACAAGGCCCTCTCGGCGAAATCCCGTGCGCTAAGCCGGGAAAAGTGGCTCTACGACCAGTTGCTCAATGCGCTCAACGAGGAACTCAACGCGCTGCAGCGGACCTCCCAGGCGCTGGCCGAGCTGGATGTACTGTGCGCCTTTGCCGAACGCGCCGAGGCACTCAACTGGGTACGCCCGACCCTGGTGGAGGCCACCGGTCTGACCATCCACGCCGGTCGCCACCCGGTGGTCGAGCAGGTGAGTGACCATCCCTTTGTCCCCAACGATGTCACCCTCACCCCCGAGCAGCACATGCTGATTATCACCGGCCCCAACATGGGCGGTAAATCCACCTACATGCGCCAGACGGCGTTGATTGCGTTGCTGGCCCACAGCGGCAGCTTTGTCCCGGCGGACGCCGCCGAAATAGGCCCCGTCGACCGCATCTTTACCCGCATCGGCTCGTCGGATGACCTGGCGGGCGGGCGCTCGACCTTCATGGTCGAAATGACCGAGACCGCCAATATCCTGCACAATGCCACCGAGCACAGCCTGGTGCTGATGGACGAGATCGGCCGCGGCACCAGCACCTTTGACGGCCTGTCATTGGCGTGGGCAAGTGCAGAGCATCTGGCCAGTGCCCGTGCCTTGACGCTATTCGCGACCCACTACTTTGAAATGACCGGGCTACCCGACCAGGCCGACGGCGTGGCCAATATTCACTTAACGGCTACCGAGCATGGCGACAACATCGTCTTCATGCACCGTATCGAGTCGGGACCCGCCAGCCAGAGTTACGGCTTGCAGGTCGCCCAGCTGGCGGGGGTGCCCAGCCAGGTCATCCAGCGGGCGCGTGAAAAGCTGGTGACCCTTGAGCAGCGCGACGTTGAGGAACAACGCCAAATGCCGCTGTCTCAAACAACTGCACCTCAGCAGAATGATTTGTTTGCCAGCGCACCTCACCCGGTGGTGGAGGCGCTGGAAAACGCGGATGTGGATGGCCTATCGCCACGTGAGGCACTGTCGCTGTTATATCAATGGCGCGAGCTGCTCTAAATTCGCGTGACAGAACAACGCCACGGCGCTTGCCGCCGCGTTTGGGCACCTCTAGAATGTCGCCCATACTTTTTAGCTTATAAAAAACGGCTGATTTATAACCATTCACGATTGACCACGACCAAGGGCGTCCCCTTGGTCCCGCAAGAGGGATAGCAAGATGACGTTTGTCGTTACCGAGAACTGCATCCAATGTAAATACACCGACTGTGTCGAAGTCTGCCCGGTCGACTGTTTCTACGAAGGCCCCAACTTTCTGGTGATCCACCCGGACGAATGTATCGACTGCGCGCTGTGCGAGCCGGAATGCCCTGCCGAGGCAATCTATTCGGAGGATGAACTGCCCGAGGGACAAGAGCAGTTTATTGAAATCAACGCGGAACTGTCGGAAGTGTGGCCCAACATTGCCGAGAAGAAAGACCCGCTGCCCGATGCTGAAGAGTGGGATGGAAAAAGCGGCAAGCTGGAGAAGCTGGAACGCTGAAGCCATTCACGGCACCATTAACAGCGATCCTATTAAAACCAGCCAATACGCTGGTTTTTTTTCTATCTACTGATTTTTAGGTCTATTGGCCTTTTATCTTAATCATGCGACATGCATGCAAAAAAAAGGCGGCCCGTAGGCCGCCCGCTCCAAGCACTTCCTCTTGACCACTCCCTGTGTCAACTTCCTTTGGTGCTGTCCTTGCCAGGGCTTACATCTCTGTTTCACCCGGCGCACCAACCTGCATCCCGTTGCATCCTGCCTGGGCGACATCCTTGCCCCCCTTGTCCTTGATGGGCATTGTGGCAGAACCGTCTGATACCACAAGGCGGTCCAAAAACGACAAAGGGTAGACCATGCTGGCCTACCCTTTTTATAAACATCTTTAAAAACAGATACTTAAATTTTAATTAGTGAAAAATTTCTGTTTTTCCTACACCTATCGAGCGATTTTCGACGGCATTTGTAAGAGATCTCTTACAAAATCTTGAGACATCTCTTACAAAGCCGCTGCCATTTCTAGCCTTATTGGCCTTTAATCGCCTTGATTCCCGGGTAGCTGACGTCGCCCAGTTCATCCTCGATGACCAGCAGGCGGTTGTATTTGGCAACACGGTCGCTGCGGCAAAGCGAGCCGGTTTTAATCTGCCCGGCACAGGTGCCCACGGCCAAATCGGCGATGGTGGTATCTTCGGTCTCACCGCTACGATGGGAAATCACCGCGGTAAAGCCTGCGTCCTGGGCCATCTTGATGGCATCCAGCGTTTCCGACAGCGAACCGATCTGGTTGAACTTGATCAGGATCGAGTTGCCGATCTGCTCGTCGATACCGCGCTTGAGGATCTTGGTGTTGGTCACGAACAAATCATCGCCAACCAGCTGGACCTTATCGCCCAGTTTATCGGTCAGCGCTTTCCAGCCGTCCCAGTCAGATTCATCCATGCCATCCTCGATGGACACGATCGGGTAGTCCGCGCACAGGCCTGCAAGGTAATCAGTGAAGCCCTGGGCGTCGTAGCTTTTGCCTTCACCGGCAAGGTTGTACTGACCATCCTTGTAGAATTCGGAAGACGCACAGTCCAGCGCCAGCGTCACATCGCTGCCCAGCGAGTAGCCCGCATCGCCAACCGCCTGCTTGATAACCGCCAGCGCGTCAGCGTTGGACGCCAGGTTGGGGGCGAAACCGCCTTCGTCGCCGACCGAGGTGGAGAGCCCCTTGGCCGACAGAACCTTTTTCAGCGCGTGGAAAATTTCCGCGCCCATGCGCAGGCCTTCACGGAAGCTGGGCGCGCCGACCGGCTGGACCATGAATTCCTGGATATCGACGTTGTTATCCGCGTGCTCGCCGCCGTTCAGGATGTTCATCATCGGCACCGGCATGCGGTACTGGCCAGGCTGGCCGTATAGCTCGGCGATGTGCGCGTAGAGCGGCACGCCTTTGGCATTGGCAGCGGCTTTAGCTGCCGCAAGCGATACGGCCAGAATGGCATTGGCGCCCAGGTTGGCCTTGTTGTCCGTGCCGTCCAGGGTCAGCATGGCGTCGTCCAGGCCACGCTGGTCGCGCGCGTCCATCCCCAGCAATGCCTCACGGATTCTGCCATTGACCGCGTCCACTGCTTTGAGCACGCCTTTACCCAGGTAGCGCGCCTTGTCGCCATCACGTAGTTCGAGCGCTTCCCGCGAGCCGGTAGAAGCGCCGCTTGGGGCACAGGCGTCGCCTACCGCACCGCTTGCCAGGCGAACGGTCGCCTGAACGGTGGGGTTGCCGCGTGAATCGAGTACTTCCAACGCACGGATATCAACGATTTTGGTCATGACAGTGTCCTTAGTTGTCGGTCTAATGGAGGTTTAACGTATCACGTTTGGCGGCGCCATCAGCGAATGGACAGCGGCGCAAAGCCTTTCACCAGCGCATCCAGCTGCACGAGCTGGGTCAGAAACGGCTCCAGCTGATCCAGCGGCAAGGCGCAGGGGCCATCGCACTTGGCATTGTCCGGGTCGGGGTGCGCTTCCAGGAACAGCCCGGCCAACCCCACCGCGACGCCCGCGCGAGCCAGTTCCGCCACCTGGGCACGGCGCCCGTCGGCGCTATCGGCACGCCCACCGGGGCGCTGCAGTGCGTGGGTCACGTCGAAAAACACCGGCGACCCGGTTTGCTTCATATCGCCCAGGCCCAGCATATCCACAATCAGGTTGTTATAGCCAAAACTGGTGCCGCGCTCGCAGAGCATCAGGCGGTCGTTACCGGCTTCCCGGAACTTGGTGAGGATATGACGCATTTCATGCGGCGCCAAAAACTGTGGTTTCTTGATATTGATCGCCGCCCCTGTCTTGGCCATGGCCACGACCAGATCGGTCTGACGTGCAAGAAACGCTGGCAGCTGGATAATATCGGCCACTTCGGCTGCCGGTGCGGCCTGCCAGGGCTCGTGGACGTCGGTGATCACCGGCACCCCGTGGCGGGCTTTTATGTCCGCCAGGATCTGCAGGCCTTTTTCCAGCCCCGGCCCACGGTAGGAGTGGATCGAGCTGCGGTTGGCCTTGTCGAAACTCGCCTTGTAGACGTAGGGCATGCCCAGTTTCTGGGTTACCTTGACGTAGGTCTCGGCCACTTCGTCGGCCAGCTCAGCCGACTCCAGGACGTTCATGCCCCCCAGCAGCATCAGTGGCAAAGAATTGCCGGCGGTTAGGCCGGCAACGTTGATATGGTGCTCTTGGAATGTCTCTTGAGAAGCCATGCTTCCCCCTGTTATTCCTGACCTGTGGTTATTCCTGAGGTGCCGCGTGGGCACGTGCTCGCGCGGCCTTGTGTTCGACGGCGGCATTGATAAAGCCCGAGAAGAGCGGATGACCATCGCGGGGCGTCGAGGTGAATTCCGGGTGGAATTGGCAGGCGACGTACCAGGGATGGTCAGCAAGCTCGACCATTTCCACCAGCGACTGGTCGACGCTCTTGCCTGAAATCACCAGCCCCGCCTTTTCCAGGTCGTCGATAAACTGGTTATTGACCTCGAAACGGTGGCGGTGGCGCTCGACGATTTCATCAGCACCATAGGCTTCACGTGCCTTGCTGCCCGACGCGAGGCGGCATATCTGCCCGCCCAGGCGCATGGTGCCCCCCAGGTCGGACGCTGCATCGCGCAGCTCAATCTTGCCTTCTGCATTCAGCCATTCGGTAATCAGGCCGACAACGGGGTGCTGGGTATTGTGGGTGAACTCGGTGGAGTTGGCATCTTCCCAGCCCGCCACATGACGCGCAAACTCGATCACGGCCACCTGCATGCCCAAGCAGATCCCCAGATACGGCACCTTGTTTTCACGGGCAAACTGAGCGGTCATGATCTTGCCTTCAACGCCGCGCTCGCCGAAGCCACCCGGCACCAGGATGGCGTCTTTACCGGCCAGCCGTTCGGTACCATGGCGCTCGATATCTTCCGAGTCGACGAAGTCGATATTGACCTTGATGCGCCCCTGGATACCGGCATGGGTCAACGCTTCATTGAGCGACTTATAGGCGTCGAGCAATTCCATGTACTTGCCGACCATGGCGATGCTGACCGACTTCAGCGGGTTGAGCTTGGCATCCAGGACCTTCACCCACTCGGAAAGATCCGCCGGGCCGGCCTCCAGACGCAGTTTGTCACAGACGATATCGTCCAGCCCATGTTCGTGAAGCATCAGCGGGATACGGTAGATGGTATCGGCATCCTGCAGCGGCACGACCGCACGCTCTTCAACGTTGGTGAACAGGGCGATTTTGCGGCGTTCGCTCTCTTCCAACTCAACTTCGCTGCGGCAGATCAGGATATCCGGCTGGATACCGATGGAGCGGAGCTCCTTGACGCTGTGCTGAGTTGGCTTGGTTTTGGTTTCACCCGCCGTCTTGATGTAAGGCACCAGCGTCAGGTGCATGAACAGCGCGCGGTTGGCACCCTGTTCGCTGCGAATCTGGCGAATCGATTCCAGGAAGGGGAGCGACTCGATATCGCCGACCGTACCGCCGATTTCCACCAGCGCCACGTCGAAGCCTTCGCCCCCGGCGTAGACGCGCTGCTTGATCTCGTCGGTGATATGCGGAATCACCTGAACGGTACCGCCCAGGTAGTCACCACGGCGCTCTTTGCGCAGCACATGCTCATAGACACGGCCGGTGGTGAAGTTGTTGCCCTGGGTCATTTTGGTACGAATAAAGCGTTCGTAGTGACCAAGGTCAAGGTCGGTTTCGGCACCATCCTCGGTGACAAATACCTCGCCATGCTGGAAGGGACTCATGGTGCCCGGGTCGACGTTGATGTAGGGGTCGAGCTTGAGCATGGTGACCTTAAGGCCGCGTGCCTCGAGAATCGCCGCCAGCGAGGCCGACGCGATGCCCTTGCCAAGAGAGGACACAACGCCGCCGGTCACGAAGATATATCGTGTCATGAAAAACCTGTCGAAACGTGATCAAAAGGCACGGCAGAAAGCCACACCAGGATGGGACGACAGAATAGCAGAGTACGACCTAAGGCTCAATTTGAACTGAGCATCCAAGACCTACTCAACTGAATCACACTTGTGCCAACGCCCCAGCGATAGGTCTCCGCGAGGGCGCTGTGAACCCATCCCTGGGCGCTACTTTCGCCATCCCTGGCGAAAGACCCTCGCTACGACCTATCCCTGGCGCTGCTCTATGCGTCAGGCGCGCGCTACACGCCCAGGTAATCCAGCATGCCTTCCGCTGCCTGACGGCCTTCATAGATGGCGGTGACCACCAGGTCAGAGCCGCGCACCATATCGCCACCGGCAAAGATCTTCTCGTTGCTGGTCTGGTAGGCGTACTGGCCATGCTCCGGCGCTTTCACCCGGTCACGCTCGTCCACCTGGATATTGGCGGGGTCAAACCACGGGGCAGGGCTTGCCTGGAAGCCGAAGGCAATGACCACGGCATCGGCGGCAACAATCTCTTCCGAGCCTGGAACCACTTCAGGGCGCTGGCGACCGTTTTCATCCGGCTCGCCCAGACGGGTGCGCACCACCTTCACGCCTTCGACCTTGTCGTCACCGACAACGGCAACCGGCTGACGGTTGAACAGGAACTCGACGCCCTCTTCCCGGGCATTGGCGACCTCCTTGCGCGACCCCGGCATGTTCTCTTCGTCACGGCGGTAGGCGCAGGTGACGCTGGTGGCCCCCTGACGGATCGAGGTGCGGTTGCAGTCCATGGCGGTATCACCACCGCCCAGAACTACCACGCGCTGACCTTCCATGGAAATGTAATCGTTGGGGTCTTTTTCAAAGCCCAGGCAGCGATTGACGTTGGCAATCAGGAAGTCGAGCGCTTTATAAACACCCGGAAGATCTTCGCCCGGGAAGCCGCCTTCCATGTACTTGTAGGTACCCATGCCCAGGAAAACGGCGTCGTAGTCCTGAAGCAGGGTATCGAACTCAACGTCGGTACCGATCTCGGTATTCAGCCGGAACTCGACGCCCATCTCTTCAAAGACCGCACGACGGCGTTCCATGACGTTCTTTTCCAGCTTGAACTCGGGAATACCGAACGTCAGCAGGCCGCCGATTTCAGGGTACTTGTCGAACACCACCGGCTTGACACCATTGCGCGCCAGAATATCGGCGCAACCGAGGCCCGCAGGACCGGCACCCACAATTGCCACTTTCTTGTCCGTCCAGGTGACCTGGGACATATCCGGACGCCAGCCCATGGCAAAGGCGGTGTCGGTAATGTACTTCTCGATCGAACCAATGGTCACCGCGCCAAAGCCGTCGTTGAGCGTGCAGTCACCCTCGCACAGACGGTCCTGGGGGCACACACGGCCACATACCTCGGGCAGCGAGTTGGTTTTGTGCGACAGCTCGGCGGCTTCGATAATGTTGCCTTCCACCACCAGCTGCAGCCAGTTGGGAATATAGTTGTGCACCGGGCACTTCCACTCGCAGTAAGGGTTGCCACAGTGCAGGCAGCGGTGTGCCTGGCTGGCCGCATCGGTGGGCTTGTACGGCTCGTAGATTTCAGTAAATTCTTTGGCACGCTTACGCGCATCTTTTTTCTGCGGGTCCTGACGACCCACATCCACAAACTGGAAATCGTTATTCAAACGGTTGGCCATGATTTCTCTCCTGTCAGCGATAGGGGCACAAAACGGTTATTCCGGCTGACGCCGAGACTGATCCAGCAGGCTACCCAGGCTTGCTGCCTTGGGTTTTACCAGCCAGAAGTGACGCGCGTAGTCGCTGAAGTCTTCCAAAATAGCCGCCCCACGTGCTGATCCTGTCGCTGCGACGTAGGCCTCAATCATTTCGCGCAGGTGGCGACGATACGCCTCCATTGCTTCGGTGTTAACACGGTGAATCTCAACCAGTTCATGGTTGTACTTGTCGACGAAGGTGCGCTCTTCATCCAGCACGTAGGCAAACCCGCCCGTCATGCCGGCGCCGAAGTTCACCCCGGTCTCACCGAGGACACAGACCAGGCCGCCGGTCATGTATTCGCAACAGTGGTCGCCTGCACCTTCGATAACGGCCGTCGCCCCGGAGTTGCGCACCCCGAAACGTTCACCCGCCGTACCCGCCGCAAACAGCGTACCGCCGGTCGCGCCATACAGGCAGGTGTTGCCGATGATCGCCGTTTTATGGCTTTCAAATTCACTGACTTTCGGCGGCACAATCACGATGCTGCCGCCGTTCATGCCTTTACCCACGTAGTCGTTGGCATCGCCTTCGAGATACAGGTTCAGGCCACGGGCGTTCCACACCCCGAAGCTCTGCCCGGCAACGCCGGTAAAGCGGGCGGTGATCGGCGCGTTTTCCAGGCCTTCTTCACCGTAGCGCTTGGCAATCGCGCCGGATGTCAGCGCGGCGACACTGCGGTCACAGTTGGTAATGGTGAAATCGAACTCGCCACCCGACTGGTTTTCGATGGCATCTTTCAATGCCGCCAACACTTCCTGGTTTTTGGCACCCGGATCGTGGGGCACGTTACGGCTCACCTTGCAGAACTGGGGCGCATCCGCGGGCACGAAGTCGTTGGTCAGCAGCGGCGTCAAATCCAGCTTGCGCTGGGAGGCGGTATTGCCTTCCAGTACTTCAAGCAGGTCGGTACGGCCGATCAGATCGGTGAGTTTGGTCACACCGAGCATGGCCATCAGCTCGCGCACTTCTTCGGCGATAAAGCGGAAGTAGTTCTTGACCATGTCCACGGTACCGCGGAAGTGCTCGCCGCGCAGGTAGTCGTCCTGGGTGGCGACACCCGTGGCACAGTTGTTCAGGTGACAGATGCGCAGGTACTTGCAGCCCAGCGCAACCATCGGCGCGGTCCCGAAGCCGAAGCTTTCCGCCCCCAGGATTGCCGCCTTGACCACGTCCAAACCGGTCTTCAGGCCGCCGTCGGTCTGCAGGCGGATCTTGTCACGCAGGCTGTTGATACGCAGCGCCTGGTGGACTTCCGGTAGCCCAAGCTCCCAGGGTGACCCGGCATGCTTGATTGAGGTCAGCGGACTTGCGGCGGTGCCCCCATCATAGCCGGACACGGTAATCAGGTCCGCGTAGGCCTTGGCAACCCCTGTCGCGATAGTGCCGATACCCGGCTCGGACACCAGCTTGACCGATACCTGGGCGTCCGGGTTGACCTGCTTGAGGTCAAAGATCAGCTGCGCCAGGTCTTCGATCGAATAGATGTCGTGATGCGGCGGCGGTGAAATCAGCGTCACGCCGGGCACCGAGTAGCGCAGCCGCGCAATCAGCTGATTGACCTTGCCGCCCGGTAGCTGACCACCCTCACCGGGCTTGGCGCCCTGGGCGACCTTGATCTGCAGGACTTCCGCATTGACCAGGTAGTGAGGCGTCACGCCAAAGCGGCCAGAGGCAATCTGCTTGATCTTGGAGCTGCGAATGGTGCCGTAGCGCGCCGGGTCTTCGCCGCCCTCGCCGGAGTTGGAGCGGCCACCTTCCTCGTTCATCGCCTGGGCCAAGGCTTCGTGAGCCTCCGGCGACAGCGCGCCCAGCGACATGCCCGCGCTGTCAAAGCGCGGCAGCAGGTCTTCGACCGGCTCGACGTCATCCAGCGAAACCGGCGTTTCGGCAGGCTTGAGGGCCAGTAGATCGCGGATTGTCGCCACCGGCCGCTCGTTGACCAGCTGGGCGAATTTCTTCCACTTGGCGTAGCTGCCTTCCTGCACGGCGGCCTGAAGCGTCATCACCACGTCAGGGTTATAGGCGTGATACTCGTGGTTATGAACGTACTTGAACAAGCCACCCTGGGTGATGCCCTTGCGCGGAATCCAGGCGTCTTTGGCCAGCAATGCCTGCTGCATCTGCAGCTCGGCAAAGCCGGTGCCCTGGATGCGCGACGCCATGCCCGGGAAGCACATCTGCATGATGTCGTCGTCGAGGCCGACGGCTTCGAACAGCATCGAACCGCGGTAAGACGCCAGTGTCGAGATGCCCATCTTGGAGAGGATCTTGAACAGCCCCTTCTGCAGGCCTTTACGGTAGTTTTCCCGCGCGTCTGCCGGGTTGCCGGTCAGTTCGCCGGTGCGGTGCATATCCGCCATCACCTGGTAGGCAAGCCATGGGTAGACCGCCGTCGCGCCCACGCCGAACAGTACGGCCATCTGGTGGGCGTCCCGGGCGTAGCCGGTCTCGACCACAATATTGGCGTTGGGACGCAGGGCGAGTCGGCCCAGGTGGCTATGAACCGAGCCCACCGCCAGCGCGGCCTGAATCGGCAATAGCCCCTGGGTTAAATCGGCATCGGTCAACACCAGCAGGACCTTACCGGCCCGTACCTGGGTTTCGGCTTCCTTACACAGCGCGGTCAGCGCCTGTTTGAGCGACTGCTGCTCGGGGTCATAGCCAAGCGACAGGGTGTGACTGGCAAACGCCGGATCATCCTGACTGACCAGGGCGGTAAATTTGCGCGGCGACAGCACCGGCGTGGTCAAGATCAGCCGGTGGGCATGCTCCGGGGTCGCTTTGAAAACATTCAGCTCGGCGCCGCAACAGGTTTCCAGCGACATGACGATGGCTTCACGTAGCGGATCGATGGCCGGGTTGGTCACCTGGGCAAACTTCTGGCGGAAATAATCCGTCAGCAGCCGCGGACGGCTGGACAGCACCGCCATGGGCGTATCATCGCCCATTGAACCTACCGCCTCCTGACCGCTTTCAGCCAACGGGCGCAGCACCTGGTCGCGTTCTTCAAAGCTGACCTGGAACATCTTCTGCTGCACGTTCAGGGCATTGCCATCCATGTTCTGGAAACGCGCCAACTCGGTGAGCGCCGATTCCAGGTAGTTGGCTTCCTGCTTGAGCCAGCGCTTGTACGGATACGCCGACTTCAACCGATTGTCGATGTCCTCGGTGTGCAGTACCTCACCGGTATGGGTATCCACCGCCAGCATCTGGCCGGGGCCCACGCGGCCTTTGGCCACCACGTCTTCCGGCTGGTAGCCGTAGGTGCCGATTTCCGACGCCAGGGTGATATAGCCATTCTTGGTGATCACCCAGCGCGCGGGGCGCAGGCCGTTGCGGTCGAGCATGCAGACAGCCTGGCGACCGTCGGTCATCACGACGCCCGCCGGGCCATCCCAGGGTTCCATATGCATGGAGTTGTATTCGTAGAAGCCGCGCAACTCGGCGTCCATGGTTTCGACGTTCTGCCAGGCAGGCGGCACCATCATGCGCACTGCGCGGTGTAGCTCCATGCCACCGGTGAGCAGCACTTCCAGCATGTTATCCATGCTGGAGGAGTCTGAACCGGTGGTATTGACGATTTCATCCAGTTCAGCGATGTCCGGCAGGCGTTCGTTAACGAAGTTCGCTTTACGCGAGTTCGCCCAGCCGCGGTTGGCTTGAATGGTGTTGATCTCACCGTTGTGCGCCAGCAGACGGAACGGTTGGGCAAGCGGCCAGCGCGGTGCGGTGTTGGTCGAGAAACGCTGATGGAAGACGCAGATAGCCGTTTCCAGACGCGGGTCGTTGAGGTCTGTGTAGAAGGCCGGCAGGTCTTCGGGCATCACCAGCCCTTTGTAAGACACCACTTCAGACGACAGCGAGGCGACATAAAAGTCTTCGTCATCGCGCATTGCCTGTTCGGCATAACGGCGCGCCATGAACAGGTCAACGTCAAAGTGCTCACCGCTGCCCGGCTGCACGAAGACCTGTTTGATGCGCGGCAGGCAATCGAGCGACATCGGCCCGCATACGCTGGAATCCGTGGGTACGTCGCGCCAGCCGATCACGCTCAGGCCTCGCGCCTTGAGCGTGTCTTCAAGGGTATCGCGTCCGCGGGCGGCCCGTTTGTCATCATCGGGAAGGAACACGACCCCAACGGCAAAGCGCTCGCCCAGTTCCACGCCCAAGGCATCCTTGGCCACCGCCTGCATGAAGTGAGTGGGCATTTTAAGCAACAGCCCGCAGCCATCGCCGGTTTTACCGTCCGCAGCGATACCCCCCCGGTGCGTCATGCAGGTGAGGGACTCGATCGCGGTTTTCAACAGATCGTGGCTGGCCTGCCCTTCCATATGGGCAATCAGGCCAAAGCCGCAGTTGTCGCGAAACTCGCCGGGCTGGTGAAGACCTCTATTCATGGGCGTGCCTCTAGTCTAGTCAGCGTGTTTTTTTGGTAGCGCGGTTGTGATAAAAAGGCGGGTTATTGATTTTTTAAGTGGTGATCACCGGCCTGCTGGAGGGCGGCTTTTGCCTTCGCTACCATTGGAAAATGGCCGGTCAGCATAGCGATTTGCAGCCGCTTTGCGCAATCTTTCCTCGCCCCCCGGACCCTCAAAACCCTTTCCAAATCCTGTAGTTGCACAACCGATCAATTAAAAAATCGATATCCTTCAACCACTTGCAATGCAGCCAAACGCTATTTTAACGAAAAACCAAAATAACTAGACTTTAGTCTAATAAGGTGCTTTTTAGCCATGCCGATGCTGCATAAGGCATACGGATTAGCTAAAGCATAAACAATTAGTGCGCACGACCTAAAAACACCCCGCTTGGTCAAAGCGAGGTGTCGACAAGGTGCAATACAAGTGAAAATCAGCGGCTAGCGCCGCGGGTAGCGATCGAGCAGGCTTGTTAGCTGGTCAGGCGGCACCGCATCGCTGACGCAGGCGCTGCCCAACGCCTCGAGCAGCACCAGGCGCAGGCGGGTATCGATGTTTTTCTTGTCCAGCCGCATGCGGGCCAGAAAATCGTCACTCGACATGCCTGCCGGTGCATGGACAGGCAAGCCGGCGCTCTCGATCAGCGCCAGGCTGCGCTCGCAGTCTTCGGTCGAGATCCAGCCAAGCGCTTGGGAAAGCGTGGCGGCCATTGCCATCCCCGCGCCTACGGCTTCGCCGTGCAACCAGTTGCCATAGCCCTGGTGCGCTTCAATGGCGTGGCCAAAGGTGTGTCCCAGGTTGAGCAGCGCGCGAACACCCTGCTCGGTTTCATCCTCAGCGACAATATCCGCTTTTATAAGGCAGCTTCGGGCGATGGCTTCGGCAATCACCTCGGGCTCCACACGGCGTAATGCCGCCATGTTGGCTTCCAGCCAAGCCAGGAAGGTTTCATCGCGGATGAAACCGTATTTGATCACCTCCGCGAGCCCCGCTGACAGCTCCCTCGCGGGCAGTGTGGTCAGCGTGTCGATATCGACCAGCACGGCCTTGGGCTGCCAGAAGGCACCGATCATGTTCTTACCCAGCGGGTGATTGACGCCGGTCTTACCGCCCACCGAGGAGTCCACCTGGGACAGCAGCGTGGTCGGCACCTGGATAAAGGCCACGCCACGCTGGTAGGCGGCGGCCGCATAGCCGACCATGTCACCAATGACGCCGCCGCCCAGGGCGATCAAGGTACAGCGACGATTAAACCCCGCTTCCAACAGCGCATTCCAGATACGCTCTACCTGCTCGATGGTCTTGTACTGTTCGCCATCGGGCAGCACGACCGTGCGCACCTCCAGATCATCCGGCAGGCTATCGCAGAGACGCTCCAGATACAGTGGGGCAATGGTTTCATTGGTGACCACCATGACCTGCTGACCGGCCAGATACGGCGTCAGCATGTCGGGCCTGCCCACAAGCCCCGTACCAATAAGGATCGGATAGCTGCGCTCGCCGAGCGCCACCTCAAGCGTACGCTGTACGCCGTCAACTGCGGTCATGGGGATACCTTGTTTGACGAGTTTATGGATTCAAGAGGGTCGACCAGGCGCCGGACGCGTCGCACAATTTCGTTGACCACCGCCCGCGGACTGCGCCGGTCGGTGCGCACGGTAATATCCGACGTGGCGCGATATAGCGGGTCTCGGGCGGCGAACATATCGTTCAGCACCTTCTCACGGTCGGCACACTGCAACAGCGGGCGGTTGCGGTCTTTGGCCGTGCGCCGGAGCTGCTGATCGACAGTGGTCAACAGATACACCACCGTGCCCCGCTCGCGGAGTGCGCGGCGGTTTTCCTCGCGCAGCACCGCGCCACCGCCGGTCGCCACGACCACGGGATGGCGTTGGGTCAGCTCGTCGATCATGTGAATCTCACGCTGGCGAAAGCCCTGCTCGCCTTCCACATCAAAAATCCACGGGATATCGGCCCCGCAGCGCGCTTGAATGGCGTGGTCGCTATCAAAAAAGTCGCGCGATAGTTCGGCTGCCAGCAGTCGACCAATCGTGCTTTTGCCAGCCCCCATGGGGCCAATCAGAAAAAGGTTGGGTAAATCCTGCATCAGCGAACCGTTAAGCCATCATCAAGAAGTCGTGGTGTAATAAAGACTAGCAACTCTACCTTTTCATTGCTCTCTTCGGTATAGCGAAACAGTCGACCCAGCAGGGGAATATCGCCGAGCAGCGGCGTTTTGGCGACTTGACGCAGCTCCTCGGTGGTTAAAATACCGCCCAGCACCACGGTTTGACCATTATCGACCAGCACCTGGGTCTCGATTTCATTGGTATCTATCGGCGGTTCACCCCCAAACTCGGATTCCCGGAAGCTGTCATTGCGAATCAGAAGATCCATGATGATGCGGTTATCCGGCGTAATCTGCGGGGTGACCTCAAGCGATAGCTCGGCCTCCTTGAACTCGGTATCCGGATTATCGTTACCGTCAACACTCTGGAAGGCACGCTCCTCGCCCTGGCTGATGGTGGCGGTGCGCTGATTGGCGGTAATGATCTTGGGCTGCGAAATGGTCTGGCTCTTGCCTTCACTTTCCAGAGCGCGCAGCTCAAGATCGAGCAATACGTCGCCAGCCAGATAGCCAAAGCTGAACCCGGCACCGGCGTCGGCGGTGTCGCCAAAATCAACCGCCAGTCCGCCGCGAGCGCGATTCAAGCCCTGGGGATTAATATCCCGGCCGGTAAATTGACCGTTGTCACTTTCCTGAAACCCGCGAGTGCTGGAAGCCCCCCAGTTGATGCCCAGCTCACGGGAAGCCGTATCACGGGCAATCACGATACGGGCTTCAATCTGCACCTGGCGGACGGCCACATCCAGGCGGTCCAGGGTGCGCACGATTTCGCGCACTTGATCCGGCGTGTCCTGAACCAGCAGCGTGTTGGTGCGTTGATCAACGCTGACACGACCACGCTCGGTGAGCAGGCCGAAGCCATCACCGCCACGCAGCAGTTGCGACAGGTCTTCGGCACGGGCGTATTTCACTTCGATGAACTCGGTAATCAATGGCGCCAGCGTTTCCTGCTGTTCGCGGGCTTCCAGTTCCTGGCGCTCCAACTCGGCCAGCTCACTCGCCGGTGCCACCACAATCACATTGCCCTTTTCACGGCTGGAAAGCCCCTGGCTCTGGAGAATCAGGTCCAGCGCCTGGTCCCAGGGCACATCGTTAAGATTGAGGGTTACCCGCCCGCTGACGCTGTCACTGGCCACCAGGTTCAAGCCGGTAAAATCGGCGAGCGTGGCAAGCACGGCGCGCACTTCGATGTCCTGGAAGTTAAGGCTCAGGCGCTCGCCGGTGTAGTCTTCGCCTTGATCCACCCGGGCCTGCTGGGGCGCTTCGCTGACAGGCTGCACTTCCACCGTCAACTGATCGCCTGACTGGGATGACACCATGGCATAGGGGCCGTCGGTGGCCAGCACCAGCTCGCTGCCGCCTTGCCCGCGGCGCGGGGTGATGCGTGTGATCGGCGTGGCAAAATCCGTCACGTCATAGACCTGATTGAGGGCGTCGGGCACATTCACCTCACCCAGATCGACAATCACCTCATTACGTCCGCCCTCGCGCACCTCGGGCCTGACATTGTCGCGATCAAAGGTAACCAGCAGGCGCCCTGCCCCGTCCTCACCGCGCTGAAAGTCGATATCCTGCACCTGCGGCCCCTGCGCGGTTTCAAGGCGTTCGACTGGCGCCTCATTCGATGCACGGGCGGCCGCCAGGGTCACCGTCAGCCGGTCACCGGACACCGATGAACGAAACTGGCGGGGCGTCTCCAGATCCAGTACAAGGCGCGTGCGACCACTGCCCTCCAGCGCGGTAATGCCTTCAATGCCACCCAGGTCAACGCGTGTGCGACGCTCGGCCAGGCCGTTTTGGGTATCCGCCAGGTCCAGCGCCAAACGCGGTGGGTCCGTCAGCGGGTAGCCGTTGAGTTCAGGCACATCGCCGCTGAAGCGCAACTCCAACGCCACATCGCCGCCCTGCGTCTCTCGCACATCCAGGTCGGTGAGCACCGACGCCATCGCCCAGCCGGGAAGTAGCATCATTGCTGCCAGCATGCTTTGCCGAAAACGGCTTGCCAAGGTGTTTGCCATGGGTCTCCATCCACTTGCTTTGGGTCGCTGCGTGATGCGCATGCCCGTCATCATTTAGCGCTCATCGTCGATGGTGAGCGAAGCAGGACGTGTCTGCCAGCCATTTTGCTGGGTGTAAACGCGTTCACGAATCTCAATTTCCCGGGCGGAAATGGCCACAATGCGGCCATCGTTGGTGCCCATATAATTACCTTCCCTGACGTTAACCACCTCGCCCTCAGGTGTCGCAATCATGGCCACCTGCCGCCCGCCCATGCGTAGCGTGCCAACCAGCTGCAGCTCTTGCAGTGAAAAGCGCTCCAGCGGTTCGGCAGGTCGTTGCGGGTCCGGCCCATTTTCACCCGCCACGCCGTAGGCGTTGTCCTGTATCGATTGCGGCGGCAAAAAGGGGCTGCGCGCGTCACTGTGCTGATAGCGTTGTGCCGGGTAAAGCGGTATGTAGGGAATCACCATGACCGGCTCACTGCTGGCCTTTTGCCGAATATCATCAAGGCTTGCCTCCAGTTGCGGGAGTGCCGGATCCGCACAGCCCGTCAACAGGAGCAAGCCCGCCAGCCATCCGGCAACCAGACCTCGGCGCACCAACGACGTCATGGATTTTCCTCCCGGTCCCGGTAGGTTCGCGCCAGCAAGGAAAGCCGCAGGTTGCCCCCGCTGTTATCGACGGGCGCCAATGTGAAGTCGTGCTGGGTCACCAGCCGGGATAGCGAGGCAATATCGGCGGCAAAACGGGCAATCTGGTGAAAGTCGCCGCGTACCTGTATATCCAGCGGCTGCTCCACATAGTGCCGTTGGGTAACGGTGGGGCGCAAACGAATGGTTTCGATCGTCAGCCGGTTATCCACCGCGGCATCGCTGATGCTATCGAGCAACGATGGGATCTCCGCATCGGTGGGCAGGATGGCGCGCACACGCTCCATCTGGTCTTCCAGCGTGGCAAGCTGCTCGCGCATCTTGGGCAGCTGGGCCGCTTCACCCGACTGCCGACGATAGTCACCAAGCAAGCGCGATTCTTGCTGCTGCGCACTGGCCAACTCAGCGCGACGCTCGCCGATGATCAACCATTCCATGATCAACACAGCCACCAGCAAGGCCAGCCCACCGCACAGCGCTTTAAGCAGCAATGGCCAGCCACCGGCTTCTTTCACATCCAGGTCTCGCCAATCGACATCGCGCAGCTGTTGCCATTCCTGCGCCCACCGCGCCCGCTTCCAGATCATGGCTGCTCCTCGACGGACGTTGACAGTGACGGTTGCTCAACGTCGAAACGGAACTGTCGGCCGCCCTCCTCGGCGTCGCTCTCGACTTCGGATAGCGATGGCACGCCAAACGCCCCACTGTCAGCGACGCGGCGTAACTGCTCGGACACCTGCCGTTCGCTGGCCGCAACCCCTTCGATGCTTATCTGGGCACCGTTGCGAGATACCTGCCGGTAGACCACACCGCTGGCGACGCTGCTTGCGAGCGCATTGAACAGCTCGACGGTGCTGGCCCGCTGCGTTTGCAGCGTTTGAAACAGCACCAGTTGCTCCCCAAGCCGCAGGGCGTCCGCCTTATACTGCTCCAGGTTGCCAATATCCTCTGTCAACTCCCGGGCCTGGGTCTCGATAAACGCATTGCGCTGTTGCTGGGCAGCCAGTTGCATTGAATAAAACTTGGCAATGCCCCAGCCGAGTGCGACGCCTATCAACAACATCAGCACCATGAAAGAGTAAAAACGCCGTGTGCGCCGTTCGCGCTGTTCCTCGCGCCAGGGCAACAGGTTGATGGTAATGCTCATTGCCCAACCCTCATGGCCAGGCCGCCTGCTGTCAGCATCGCCGGGGCATCGTTGGTGAGCGCTTCGACATCCAGGCGCTTGTTGACCGCCATGGCCTGGAAGGGGTTGGCGATGGTCACCGTCATGCCGCTATCTTCAGCGATTCGCTCCGCCAGGCCCGGAATCACGCTCGACCCGCCCGCCAGCACAATGTGCTTGACCTCATGCTGACGCCCCGCGGTGTAGTAAAGCTGGAGCGAGCGCCCCACCTGCTGCACGACCGTTTCCAAAAACGGGTTAAGCACGCTGTCATGATAGTCATCGGGCAGGCCGCCGCGTTTTTTGGCAAAACCGGCCTCCTCCATACTTAATTGGTAACGGTCGCGGATGGCATCGGTCAGTTGGCGGCCACCAAAGACCGTGTCACGACTGTAGACGATGTGCCCACCGCGCACGACGTGAAAGGCGTTCATATTGGCCCCGATATCCACCAGGCCGACGCAGGCGTCGGGGTCGTCCTCAACATGAAGCTGGCGGCGCAACACTTCGAACGATCGCTCCATGGCAAAGGTTTCAACTTCAACGGCGGCGGGTTCAAGCCCGGCACGCTCGAGGGTCTCGGTTAACTGGCTTACATCCTGCTGGCGGCAGGCCACCAGCACTACCTGCTGCTGATCATCGTCGAATGGCGATGGCCCCAGGCACTCAAAGTCAAACGCCACCTCATTGAACGGAAACGGAATATGCCGGTCAGACTCGTCGATAATCCGGGCTTCGATGTCGTCTTCGCCAAGGGAGCGCGGAAAGCTGAGCGTCTTGGTGATCGCGGCGCTCGCCGGTACGGCCACCGCCGCTTTACGCGTTGACGGACTGGCATGTTCTACCGCACGACTGAGAACCTGGGCGACATCGTCGATATCGCGGATACGCCGTTCCACTACCGCCCCTTCACGGAGCGGACGCACCGCGTAGCTTTGCACCTGAAAGTTCTGATGCGCGTTCTTGAGTTCGAGCAGCTTGACAGTCGCCGACGTAATATCGACGCCGATCAACCCGTTACGGGGTTTGAGTAAGCGCATTATGGGTCCGGAGTCGCTTGCCTATCGCGTTGCTTGAGGTTACATGATTTTAAGCCGAGTCACACTCACGCCGCATCATGGCACATCAACACTGGTGGCGGCCGCCTTGGCTTCCTATAATGGCAGCCAGTTGCGTGATACGGTCGTTTAGATACCGTCTCTTTTTTATTCATCCCACGGGTACTTTCCATTCATGACGTTTCTCCGCACCCTTATTGTGTCGCTGTTAGGCATTCTGGTCTCGCTTACCGGTGCCGTCGTTCTTGCCCTGGTCGGCGCCGCTATCTATTTCTCTCCGGGGCTTCCCGACGTTCGTCAGTTGCAAAACTTTGAATTGCACACCCCCTTGCGCATCCTGACCCGCGACGGGCGCCTGATCGGGGAGTTTGGTGAAGAGCGGCGCATTGAAATTGATTTCGAGGCAATTCCCGATGAGATGATCAACGCGCTGACTGCCGCCGAAGACGCCAGTTTCTTCGACCATCAGGGCGTGGACCCGCGCGGTTTGGCGCGCGCCTCGCTGGAACTGGTGCGCAGCGGCGGGACCATCCAGTCTGGCGGCTCCACCATTACCATGCAGGTGGCGCGCAATTATCTGCTGACGCTTGACCAAACCTTCACGCGTAAAATTCGCGAAATACTGCTCGCCCTGCAGATGGAACAGGTGTTAAACAAACAAGAAATTTTTGAACTTTATGTAAACAAAATCTTCCTGGGTAACCGGGCGTACGGTATTGCCGCGGCGGCCGACACCTATTACGACAGACCCCTGGATGAGCTGACGCTGGCCGAAACCGCCATGATCGCCGGCCTGCCCAAAGCCCCGTCGGCGTTCAATCCCCTGGCCAACTCCGAACGTTCGCTGATTCGCCGCAACTGGATTCTGTTCCGCATGCGCGAGCTGGGCCACATCGACGAAGCAACCTACCGGGAGGCCGTCCAGGCGCCAGTAACCGCAGAACGGCATTCCACCGAGCCGGAAGTGGATGCGTCCTACGTGGCCGAAATGGCTCGCCAATACGCCATCGACCGCTTTGGGGACGACGCCTACACCGGCGGCTATCGCATCTACACGACCATCGACAGCGAGCTGCAGCCCACCGCCCGCCGCGCTCTGGCCAACGGCTTGATTGCCTACGACCGTCGCCATGGCTGGCGCGGGCCAGAGGAGCGTGACATTGCCGCAAGCCTGGTTGAAGCCCAGGAAGAGACCGAAACCCGGGGCCTGGAAGAAGAGCTTGCCGAGTCGCCGGAAATTCGCCAAACCGCCCGCCAGGCGGCCGAACGCAGCCAAACTGAAATCGAGGGTATCGACGGTGATGTCAGCAACTGGCTTCAGGTCCTCGACCGCACGCCCCGCTATGGCATGCTGGAACCCGCGATTGTCGTCGAGAGCAGCGGCCAGCAAATGGACGTGCTGGTTGACGGCGAACTGCGCCAGATACCGTGGGAAGGCTTGAGCTGGGCACGTCCTTATCTCAGCCCGCGCAGCCGCGGTGCCGAGCCCAGCTCGGCCCAGGAGATCGCGGTACGCGGCGACCTGGTTCGCGTCGTTGAAGACGAGGAAGGGCAGCTGCGCTTGTCACAGCGCCCCGATGCAGAAGGCTCGCTGGTGGCCCAGGACCCGCGCACCGGGGCGATTCGGGCGCTTCAGGGCGGCTTCGACTTCAACGCCAGCAAGTTTAACCGTGCGGTTCAGGCCCAGCGCCAGGCCGGCTCCATCTTCAAGCCGTTTATCTACCTCGCCGCCCTTGAAGATGGCGAAATGAACGCGGCCAGCGTCGTCAATGATGCCCCCGTGGTGATGGATGACGGCAGCAACGAGCTATGGCGCCCGGTGAATTCGAGCCGCGACTTCCAGGGTCCCACACGGCTTCGCCCGGCGCTGGCCCGCTCACGCAATCTGGTGACCATCCGCGTTCTGCAAAGCATGGGCATCAACTACACGCTTGACTACCTGAAAGGCTTTGGCTTTGCCGAAGGCCGTCTGCCTAACGGCCTTTCGCTGGCACTGGGCAGCGCGACGCTGACACCGATGGAAATGACCAACGCCTATTCGGTGCTGGCCAACGGTGGCTTCCAGGTTTCGCCCTGGTTTATCGAAAAGGTCGCTCGCCAAGGTGACGAAGAAGAGGAAATCCTCAACGAAGCAAACCCACAGGTGGCCTGCCGTGGGTGCGAAGACGACCAGGAGACGGTAGAGATAGACGGCCACGACTACCCTGTTGCGAAGCGCGTGGCCGACCCGGCTGCGGTGTATATTCTCCGCGACATGATGCGTGACGTGATCGAGAGCGGCACCGGGCGCGCCGCACTGAGCCTTGAGCGCGACGATATCGTTGGCAAAACCGGCACCACCAACAGCCAGCGTGACGCCTGGTTTGCCGGTTTTAACGACGAGCTGGTCACCACCGTCTGGGTCGGCAAGGACAGCAACGAGACCATCTCCGAGTATGGCTCCCAGGCAGCCCTGCCTATCTGGATCGACTTTATGGGACAAGCCCTGGAAGGCACACCCTCGGCGTGGCCCGAGCGCCCGGAGACGGTTATTACCGCACGCATTGATCCCGATAGTGGCCGTCGCCTGCGCGACGAGCAGTCCGGCGGCATCGTTGAGCTGTTTCACGAGGATCACCTGCCTGACTACCAGAACAGCCAGATCAGCCGTGAACTGGAAGAGGCCAGCGGCTCACAGGGCTCCGGCACGGCGGAATCGATTTTCTAGCCAACCCATCAACCTCGACGCAAAAGGCCTGGCGATATGCCAGGCCTTTTTTTGTGCGGCGGTTGTGCCATGAATCAATACACCACCTGCCCGTTAACAGGCTAGGCGGCGACAGTAGACTCCCGGCGACTGGCCAGCCAGTTGGCGACAATCGCCACGCTCATGACCACCACACCGGCGACTTCCGCCATCAGGTTGGGGTAGAACACGCCGACGATAGCGCAAGCGATCGCCACACGTGACAGCCACCCCATGCGGGTGAACAGGTAACCTTCCAGCGCGGCGGCAAAGGCGCATAATGCCAGCAAGGCAATCACCGCGTTCCAGATCACCAGCGGCACCGGCCCGCCCACGATGATCTCCGGGTTGAACACCATGAACAGCGGAATCAGGTACAGCCCCTTGGCGAACTTCCACGACTGGAAGCTGGTTTCCATGGGCTTGCTGCCCGCAATGGCGGCCCCGGCGAAGCCCGCAAGGGCAATGGGCGGCGTCACATTAGAGTCCTGGGAGTACCAGAACACCACCAGATGGGCGACCAGCAGCGGAATCCCGAATTCTGTGGTCAGCGCCGGGCCGACCAGCACGATCAAGACGATATAGCTGGCGGTGACCGGCAGCCCCATCCCCAGAACCAGGCTTGCCAGCAATACCATGATCAGCGCGAGCACAATGTTGCCGCCTGAAAACGCCATCATCATCGACGAGAACTTAAGCCCCAGGCCGGTAAGCCCGACAATGCCCACGATGATCCCCGCAACGGCACACGCCATGGAGACGGCGACGGCATTGCGCGCCCCCAACTCCAGGCCTTCCACCAGTTTCTTGAAACCCGCAGCGGCCATCTCCTTGATGCTGTGGGCCGTCACGGTTTCGCCCTGGCGAGGGGCCACAAAGAAGAACCACAACACATAACGCAACACGGCCACCGCCACCATGGTGACGACTGCATAAAAGCCGACGCGACTGGGTGACATGCTCATCGCCAGCAGCCATACCAGAACGCCCAGCGGCAGCAGGAAGTGCCAGCCATCCTTCATCACCTGGCGCATCTGCGGCAGCTCGCTTCTGGCCATGCCCTGCATGCCTTGCTTGAGCGCGATGATATGCACGAACAGGTAAACCGTTGCAAAGTACATGATCGCGGGCAGGATACTGATCTTGACGATTTCCAGGTACGGCGTATTGGTATATTCAGCGATCAGGAACGCCCCCGCCCCCATCAGCGGTGGCATGATCTGCCCCCCAGTGGAAGCCGCGGCCTCGATCCCACCGGCCTGCTTGGGCTTGTAACCCAGGCGCTTCATGAGCGGAATGGTAAAGGCACCAGTGGTCACCACATTGGCGATTGCACTACCTGAAATGGAGCCCATGCCTGCGGAGGCCAATACCGCCGCCTTGGCAGGTCCGCCCCGCTGGCGACCGGTCGCCGCGTAAGCCATGTCGATAAAGAACTTGCCGGCACCGGTACTTTCCAGAAAAGCGCCAAACAGCACGAAAATAAAGATATAGGTCGCGGCAACGCCCAGCGGCAGGCCGAAGATGCCTTCCTGGCCGAGGTAGAGCTGACCGGCAATACGATCAAAGCTATAGCCCCGATGCCCCAAGATGCCGGGCAACCACTCCCCCAGCCAGGCCAGATCACCACGTGGCCCTGCCATCGCGTAAAGAATCGCGATCAGCCCGATCAGGGTCATGCTAAGGCCGACAGCTCGGCGGCTCGCCTCCAGCACGGTGACCGTGGCGATGCAGGCCACCGTAATATCGGTCTGCGACCAGAAACCGGCCCGATTGATGATCTCGTCGAGATACAGCACCAGATAGCCGCCCGTGATCAAGGCACCGGTAAAAAACACCGCATCAAGCCCCCAGCCCACAATGCCTCTGGGACGCCCACCGCCAAATACCGGAAACATTAAAAAGGCCAGCATCATGATCAGCGCCAGGTGAATACTGCGCTGATAAAACAGCCCCAGCGGCTGGATGCCCGCTGAGTAAAGTTGAAACAGTGAAAGCCCTACCGCCACGATGGTAATGCACCACAACACAGCGCGTGGCTGAACCACGTTGCCGCCGGGCATTACCACCGAAGGTTGTTTTGATTCACTCATGGAGTCCTCGTCAGACGATATATCTGGCTGATTAGTTTTTCGTGTTGGCGTCAGCCGACTCGGTCAGGCGCAGCGTTACCCGCTCCCCGGCGGCGCGTTGACTCAGGCTGAAGCTGTGTGCCTGACCATTACGCTGCCACACCAAGCGGTGGTTAACGGCAGGCGCGCCGACACGCAATACATACTGATTCCCCGGAACGGGCTCGTCGATATGTTCGATCCAATATCCGCCCTGACCATCGGAAACCTGCTCGCCACGACCATAAATATGCCCCAGGCCAGCGGCAAAGTCGGGTTGGTGGCTGCGCTCCAGCTCCATCACCCCCGCATGATTTCGATAACAGTCCAGGACCGTAAACTTCTCCACCGAATGCTGCCATTTCAGGCACCAGCGGGTGCCCGCGGGCATCGGCGTGTGGAAGAGCTGCTCGCCCTGCTCGTTGGTCACTACCAGGAACTCAGACGCATTAGCCGGAGCAGAGGTAGACTCCGCTCCGGCTAATGGTGAAACGGTTAGCCCCAGCACGAAGGCCGGGACTAACCTTGCGGCCAGTGTCCAAGGCAGGCGTCGTAATGGTTGCATAATGATCGCCTGCGTACGGATCAGGGACGTAGACGATCCGGAATTTCGGCGTCCACTTCTTCAAAGTAGCGAATGGCGCCCGGATGCAGCGGCACCGGTGTGGACTCCATGGTGAACTCGACGGTGGTATCGTTCGCCGCCGGATGAACCGCGATCAGTTCGTCAGTATTCTCGAACAGCAACTGGGTCAACTGATACGCCAGGTCTTCATCCATATCCGAGTTGACCACCAGTACGTTGGGAATGCCGATGGTCTGGACCGTTTCGTCCATGCCTTCGTAGAGGCCTTCCTGGAGCTGGTAGGGCGCGAAGACTTCCACTTCTTCCCGCGCGTTGGCAACTTCCTCATCGGAGAGGCCGATGATGCGGATGTCACGCGTAGTGGCCAGGTTCATGATGGAACTGGTGGGTGGCCCGACACTCCAGAAACCCGCATCGATGTCGCCATCGCGAATGGCGTCAGCGGTTTCGTTGAAGTTCAGCCGCTGGGGCGTGAAGTCTTCATAGCTCAGGCCGTTGGCTTCCAGTACGGCGCGCGCATTCAGTTCGGTACCGCTACCCGGTGCCCCCACGGAGACCCGCTTGCCTTCCAGGTCCGCCAGTGACTCAATGTCCGAGTCGGCCAGGGTGACCAGTTGCACGGCATTCGGATACACCGATGCCAGCGCGCGGGTATTCTCGATCTGGCGGCCTTCAAAGTCGCCGGTACCGGTATAGGCTTGATAGACCGTGTCAGCCAGGGCCAGGGCCATATCGGCGTCACCGCGCATGATCAGGCCCATGTTTTCAACCGACGCACCGGTGACCTCGGCGGTGGCCTGAGCGCCTTCGATATGCTCGTTGATCATCTCGGCGAAACCGCCGCCGATGGGGTAGTAAACACCACCGGTTCCGCCCGTGGCGATAGACAGTTGCTGGGCGCTGGCAGGCAGCGCAACGGCCAAGAGTGAAGCGGCAGCAGCTTTAGAAAGCGTTCGCATAAGCGTTTCCTCCGTCCTGTTTGGACTTATAGGTATGGTTGACGAATAGGGAGGTAATACATCCAGCTTCCGATCGAATGGAAGCAGTCCCAATGAAATTAGCATGCAATCGCCGTGTGATGCCAATAACTTGGCATCAAGGCAAACCCTGCTTCAACGTTTCGCCAGAGCGAAAAGTCGTCTGCGTGCGTTTAGCTGGCGATGCTTATATGATTAAAGGCTTATCGACATTTCTGGAAAGGAGGCCCCCATGCTCGATCGACACTACACCCCTGGAAGGCGCCGCGCATGATGCTCTGGGAAGCCGCCGCACTGGTGGGCATTGGTATTATCGCCGGATTCATCAACGTCCTCTCGGCGGGCGGTTCGATGCTGGCACTGCCGCTATTGATGTTTCTTGGCTTGCCCACCCAGGTGGCCAACGGCACTAACCGCGTCGCCATCGTGCTCCAGAGCGTGTCCGCCATCAGCAATTTCAGACGCGCAGGCGCCTCGCATATCGGCCTGAGCTTGCGCCTTTCGGTACCGGCCGTGGTCGGCTCGCTGGTGGGGGCCTGGCTCGCCCTGCAGGTTAGTGATGCACTGTTCGAGGCGATCTTGATTGCCGTCATGGCCGCCTCGGCCCTGGTGATGCTGCTGCCGCAACCCAAGCTGGATACCCGCCCGCTCACCAAGGAACGACTGACCCCGCTGATTTATCTGGCCATGTTCGTGATCGGCATTTACGGCGGCTTTATTCAGGTCGGCGTGGGCGTGCTGTTCATCATCGTGCTGTACCGCATGCTGAAAATCGACCTGGCACAGGTGAATGTTTTCAAGGTACTGATCATTCTCGTCTACAGCCTCCCCGCCCTGGCGATGTTCATGTGGTTTGACCAGGTGCGCTGGAGCTACGGGCTTCTGCTGGCGGTGGGCAGCATGACCGGCGCCTGGCTGGCGGTAAAGGTCAACATGAGCCCGCGGGGGGCGATGTGGATCAAATACCTGACCCTTGCGATGATCGCCGCGATCCTGCTGCGTCTGCTGTTTGGTTAAGCGCCGGGGTCAATCGATCAGCAGCGCCGCGACCTGCTTCACGATATGCGCGCCAATGGGCAATGCCGAGGTCGCCGCCGGTGACGGCGCGTTACCCACGTTGAGCGTCCGTCGGGTATTGACGAACAGAAAGTCGTCCACCAGCTTGCCGTCTTTGGAGACCGCCTGGGCGCGAACCCCCGCCGGGTAAGGCAGCAGGTCATCCGCCGTCAGGCTGGGGCAGTACTTGCGCACCAGTTCCAGGTAGCCGCGCTTGTAAAACGAGTTTTTCATTTCCGCAAGGCCCGGCCGAAAATGCCTGCCCAGCACCTTCAGAATACCGGGATGGGTCAACATCTGGCCCATATCGGCAAGCGATACATCGCGCTTACGGTAGCCTTCACGCTTTAACGCCAGCACTGCATTGGGCCCGACGGTCACGCTGCCGTCGATCATGCGGGTCAGGTGCACGCCCAGAAACGGCATCGTCGGGTCAGGAATGGGATAAATCAGGTGGTTCACGATGTGATTATGCTGCTCGGGCAGTTGGTAGTACTCGCCGCGAAACGGGCAGATCGTGAAGTCGGGCTTCTGCCCCAGCATGCGGATCACCTTGTCGGCCATCAGCCCCGAACACGACACCAGGTAACGGCTGGTGTACGACGCCTCCGCTGTGCTCACCACCACCTCCTGGCGACGCTCCTCCAACCCCGTCACTTCCGCCTCATAGCGGATTTCACCGCCCAGGCGCTGAACGTCAGCGGCCATGGCCCGAGTCACTTCGGCGTAATCGACAATCCCGCTGGAAGGCACATGGATACCCGCCACGCCGGTAATGTTCGGCTCGCGCTCGCGCAGGGCATCGGCTTCCAGCCATTCACGCTCGAGGCCATTGGCCGCGGTGCGCTCCCAAAGCGCTTCCATGCGCTGCTTTTCGACCTCGTTCGTCGCGACCAGCAACTTGCCGCAGATGTCGTAGGCAATGTCGTGCTGGTCACAGAATTCGCGGGTAGCACGGTTACCCTCGAGGCAGAATTTAGCCTTCAAGCTGCCCGGCGTGTAATACACGCCGGCATGAATCACACCGCTGTTATGGCCGCTCTGGTGCTGTGCGGGGCCACTTTCTTTTTCGAGCACCAGCAGCCGTTTATCGGGGTAGGTCTGCTGGAGCTGCATCGCCGTGGACATGCCCAGGATACCGCCACCGATAATGATGAAATCCCACATCAATCTCTTCCTCCAGGCCACATTGTTAACATTTTCTGATAATAGCCGTTATTCTGCTGGTGCCGATATCATCCAGCCTTTACCAGGGAGCCCACACACCATGGAGCCAGACGCGCCGCGTCAGAACCTCGCCATTCGCGCCTACCGAATGCTCAAGCACGATATTATCCGCGGCCGCTTCGCGCCAGAACAGAAGCTGCTGATGAGCCGCCTCAAAGACGACTACGGGGTCAGCACCGGCCCGCTGCGCGAGGCGCTATCGCAGTTGGTGGCCGACCACCTGGTCGTGGCCATCAGCCAGCGGGGCTATCGCGTTGCCCCCATGTCGCTTGCCGAGCTCAACGATATCTACGATGCCCGCGCGCAGCTTGAGGGGCTCATTCTACGCCTGGCCATCGAACGCGGCGACGATGACTGGGAAGCCGACGTGCTGGCAGCGGCGCACCGGCTGGCCAAGGTCACTGCCATCAGCTCGCCGGATGAGCTGCTCGACGGCTGGGATCTGCGTCACAAAGCCTTTCATACCGCCATTGCCAGCGGCTGCAACTCACCGCATTTACTGCAAATGCGCGATACCCTGTTCAACCAGGTGGAGCGCTACCGCCATCTCTGGCTGCAGGAAACCGTCATGTCGCCCACGGCCCTGGAACAGAAGCGCCAGGAGCATGCGGCACTGGTCGACGTTATCCTAGCCCGGGATGCAGATCGAGCATCTATCCTGATGCGCGACCATTTGATGACGCCAGTGCCCATCATCACCCGTGTGCTCAAGGCACGCGGCATCGAATAAATTCTGCGTTTTAAAAAAATGTAGATATTTTAAAATAACGGCGATACATTGGCCGCAGCAACATATCGACCGCCACGTGATTGCCGTGGTCGCTTGCGGGCGCCTGCGGGACTGCACCAAGGAGTTCACATGTCACACTTCAACTGGGACGACCCGCTGCTGCTTGAGCACCAGCTGAGCGATGAAGAGCGCCAAATCCGCGACGCCGCCCACGACTACTGCCAGGAAAACCTTCAGCCCCGGGTGCTCAGCGCCTTCCGTGAAGAACGCTTCGACCGCGAGATCATGACCGAAATGGGCGAGCTTGGCCTGCTGGGCGCGACCGTTTCCCCCGACTACGGCGGCGCAGGCGTCAATCACGTCGCCTACGGCCTGATCGCCCGGGAAGTCGAGCGCGTGGACTCCGGCTACCGCTCCGCCATGAGCGTGCAGTCGTCGCTGGTGATGTACCCCATCGAGACCTACGGCTCCGAAGAACAGAAGCAGAAATTCCTGCCCAAGCTTGCCAGCGGCGAAATGGTCGGCTGCTTCGGCCTGACCGAGCCAGACCACGGCTCCGACCCCGGCAACATGATTACCCGGGCTGAGAAAGTTGACGGCGGCTACCGCCTGACCGGCGCCAAGATGTGGATCACCAACAGTCCGATTGCCGATATCGCCGTGGTCTGGGCCAAGTCGGTCGCCCACGACAACCAGATCAAGGGCTTTATCGTCGAGCGCGGCGTGGAAGGCTTCACCACGCCGAAGATCGAAGGCAAGGTTTCGCTGCGCGCGTCGATTACCGGCGAGATCGTGCTTGAAAATGCGTTTGTGCCCGAAGAGAACCTGCTGCCCAACGTCAGCGGCCTGAAGGGGCCCTTTGGCTGCCTGAACAAGGCC
This sequence comes from Halomonas sp. G11, assembly GCF_001663515.1. Classification (NCBI taxonomy): domain Bacteria; kingdom Pseudomonadati; phylum Pseudomonadota; class Gammaproteobacteria; order Oceanospirillales; family Halomonadaceae; genus Halomonas; species Halomonas sp. G11. The sequence goes on along the minus strand of NZ_LYXG01000041.1, from coordinate 19,561 downwards.
CGCTACGGCATTGCCTGGGGCGTGATGGGTACGTCTGAATTCTGCTGGCATGCTGCCCGCCAGTACACCCTGGACCGCAAGCAGTTTGGTCGCCCGCTGGCCGCCAACCAGCTGATCCAGAAAAAACTCGCCGACATGCAGACGGAAATCACCCTGGGGCTGCAGGCAGCGCTGCAGGTGGGCCGCCTGATGGATAGCGGCAACTGGGCGCCGGAAATGGTCTCGCTGATCAAGCGTAACAACTGCGGCAAGGCGCTGGATATCGCCCGTCAGTCCCGCGACATGCACGGTGGTAACGGCGTTTCTGACGAGTATGGCGTCATTCGTCACATGGTGAATCTGGAATCGGTCAACACCTACGAAGGCACCCACGACGTGCATGCCTTGATTCTGGGGCGCGCCCAGACCGGCATTCAGGCGTTCTTTTGATCACTGCCTTTCATCACTGTCTGTCAAGCACCAGACTTTGAGCACCTATCATCCATTACAGGAGCCTCTATGGGCGAGCTGACCAAACCCTTGGCCGGGATCAAGGTACTCGATATTTCCCGAGTGCTGGCCGGTCCATGGTGCGGGCAAATGCTGGCCGACATGGGGGCCGACGTGATCAAGGTGGAACGCCCAGGCTGCGGCGATGACACCCGTCACTGGGGGCCGCCCTGGCTCGCGGGCAGCGAAGAGTCGGCCTACTACCTGTGCGCCAACCGCGGCAAGCGCTCGGTCACGGTGGACATGGCGAAGCCCGAGGGTCAGGCGCTGATCAAGCAGATGGCGGCTGACAGCGACGTGGTGATAGAGAACTTCAAAGTCGGCGGCCTCAAGAAGTACGGTCTGGATTACGCAAGCCTCAAGGCGCTCAACCCAGGCCTTGTCTATTGCTCGATCACCGGCTTCGGCCAGGAAAGCCCCTACGCCCACCGCGCTGGCTACGACTTCATGATTCAGGCCATGGGCGGGATCATGAGCCTGACGGGCAAACCTGATGAAGAACCCGGTGGCGGCCCGGTCAAAAGCGGCGTGGCGTTTACCGACATTTTCACCGGTCTGTACGCCGCCAACGCGGTGCTCGCCGCTCTATACCAGCGCCGCGATACGGGTGTCGGCTGCCATATCGATATGGCGCTGATGGACGTTCAGGTAGGCGTGCTCGCCAATCAGGCCCTGAACTATCTAACCTCGGGCAACGTTCCCCAGCGGCTGGGTAACGCCCACCCCAATATCGTGCCTTACCAGGCCTTTGCCACCCAGGACGGCCATATGATTGTCGCCGTGGGTAACGACGAGCAGTTCAAGCGCTTTTGCTCGGTGCTTTCACTGCCCGCCCTGGCTGACGACCCCCGCTTTGCCACCAACGGCATGCGCGTTCAGCATCGCGATCAGCTGGTACCGGTACTCGAGGCGGCGCTTGCCCAGCGCCCCACCGACGACTGGCTGGCAAGGTTTGAAGCCGTGGGCGTGCCCAGCGGCCCAATCAATACTCTGGATCGGGTCTTCGACGATGCCCATGTCAAGGCGCGTGGACTGAAGCAGACGCTGCCCCACTCTCAGGCGGGCCAGGTTGATCTGGTCGCAAATCCGATTCGCATGAACGGTCAATCCATCAGCGCCAGCACGGCGCCGCCCTATCTCGGCGAGCACACCGACGACGTGCTGACCGGTATTGGCATTACCCCTGAACAGCGACAGGCACTGCGCGATGCGGGTATTATCTGAGTCTGGCCGATTTCATTTAAACGTCTATCCAACCGTACACTATCCAACGACCTATTAGGCTACTGTAAAAAGCAGCCTATCCCGGCGCTTTTTTGACTGATGTTCGTTGCCATCAAATACTGTACAATACATATACAAAAAGCTTACGGAAAGTTGACCAACTTTCAACAGTGACCTGTTATTGTTGGGTTAAGTAAGCAATGCCGCGCTTGTTTTGCCATTGGCGAGCGCAAGAGACCTGGAGACACGATGAGTCAGTGCGCGCGCGTGAACGGAACCTGCAAACGCTGTGAAGGCGAGCTGCCCTTCGATTTCACAATGGCCTTCCAGCCTATTGTGGATGTATCGCTTGCCAAAATTGACGCCTATGAGGCCCTGGTACGCGGACCGCAAGGTGAGTCCGCCTGGAGCGTTATTTCCCAGGTGACCGATACCCTGCTCTATCACTTTGACCAGGCGTGCCGGGTAAAAGCCATCGAAATGGCAAGCGCCCTCGATATGCCGACGGCGCTGTCGATCAACTTTTTACCCAACGCGGTGTATGAACCCAGGGCCTGCATCCAGGCGACACTGGATGTTTCTCAGCGCGTCGGCTGGCCGACTGACCGGCTGATCTTCGAAATTACCGAAACCGAGCGCGTGCGCGACCGCCAGCATCTATGCAACATTATCGATGCCTATCGCTCGATGGGGTTCAGGACGGCTCTGGATGATTTTGGTAACGGCTACGCCAATCTTGACCTGCTGACCGACCTCGTCCCCGATAAAATCAAGATAGACCGCGAACTGGTGATGAACTGTGACCATGATAATAGACGCCAGTCGCTGCTTCGTTCGATCATTCAACTGGCCGATGAGCTAGCCATCAAACTGATTGCCGAAGGCGTGGAAACCCACGCAGAGGCATTGTGGCTGGCCCGTGAAGGCATTCCCTGCCAGCAGGGGTTCTACTATGCGCGACCGGCCATCAATGCCCTGGCTGACGACAAAGCCTTGACGCAGCGCCTGATAGCGCTGCGCGAAGAATCACAACAGGCCAGCTTACAGGTACCCAATGACTAGTTCCGCCTCGCCAGACATTCATCAGCTTCTGGACCAATCTAAACGCAATACGGAAAACGTCATCAAGGCGGCGCCGCTGGGTATCTGCATTGTCGATCCCAATGGCAATTTTGAGATGGTCAACCCAGCCTACTGCGACTTTTACGGTTACGACGAAAAGGAGTTGTTGGGCCAGCCTTTTACAATTGTGTTTCCAGAAGAGCATCGCGACAAAATGCAGGCTTTACACGATGCATTTCTTGCGGGCAAAGAAAGCCATGAACTCCGCCAGGAACTTGAAGTACGCTGCAAGAATGGCGAAGTTCGCACCATTATCACCGAGGCTGCACGCATTGAAGGCGCTGATGGGCTACCACGAAAAGTCACTTTCATTGTCGATATCACCCAGCGCAAGCGGCTGGAACAGCGCCTTCAGAAAGCCAACGAGCGCCTGCACTACCTTGCCCACCATGACGAACTCACCGGCCTGTTGAACCGCCGGGCTGGCTTGCAGCGCCTGGAGCAGGAGCTAAGTCGAAGCTCGCGTTATGGGAGTCCACTCAGCGTTTCGATGTTTGATCTGGATAATTTCAAGGCGATCAACGATATCTACGGCCACGGCGTCGGAGACAATATTCTTCAAGAAGTCACGGCTAAAGTGAACGAGACACTGCGCGAGACCGATATCCAGATTCGCCTGGGCGGCGAGGAATTTCTGGTCATCATGCCCGAAGTGGATGCCGAAAATGCGCGGCAGGCCATGGAACGCGTGCGCAGTGCCGTTGCCGAGACAACGTTTACCCAGCGGGCCTTGACGGTTACGCTCTCCGCAGGCGTGGCAGGTTATGTCGAGGCCTCCACCACCCGGTTACTTGATCATGCCGATAAAGCCATGTATCAAGCTAAACAGTCGGGTCGCAATCGCGTTGTGGTCGCTTCATCCATGTAATCCTGCCTATTGCGCACTATGCTGAAGTCTATCCCCATCCACTCAGGAGTTGAACTATGAGTAATGCCGAGTTAAACGAGTTAAAAAACAAGTATGTTGCTGCTGGTGCCGCAAGCCCCGCCACTGCCTTTGCCGCCCGCGCGGAAAACGCTGAAGTATGGGACGCCGACGGCAACCGCTTTATCGATTTTGCCGGCGGCATTGGCGTATTGAACGTGGGCCATCGCCATCCCAAGGTCGTAGCGGCAGTCAAAGCCCAGCTCGACAAGGTGATGCATACCTGCCAGACGGTAATGCCCTATGAAGGCTATGTAAAAGTCGCCGAGAAGCTCAGCCAGATCGTCCCGGTTCGTGGCCACGCCAAGGTCATGCTGGCCAACTCCGGCGCCGAAGCGCTGGAAAACGCCATCAAGGTTGCCCGCGCCGCCACAGGACGCTCCAACGTGGTCTGCTTCGACGGCGGCTACCACGGCCGTACCTTCTACACCATGGCCATGAACGGCAAGGTCGCGCCTTACCAGACCGACTTTGGCCCGATGCCGGGCACCGTTTTCCGCGCCCCTTACCCCGTGCCTTACCACGGCGTAAGCGAAGACGAAGCCATCCGTGGCTTGAAAATGGCGCTGAAAACCGATGCCAACCCCAAAGATACCGCTGCTATCGTGCTGGAACCGGTACTCGGTGAAGGCGGGTTCTACCCAGCTTCTACCAGCTTCCTGACCAAGATCCGCGAAATCTGCGATGAGCACGGTATCTTGATGATCATCGACGAAGTACAGTCGGGCTTTGGCCGTACCGGCAAGATGTTTGCCATCGAGCACAGCGGTGTTGAGCCCGACATCATGACCATGGCCAAGAGCATGGCCGACGGCATGCCGATCTCCGCGATCGTGGGTACCGACAAGGTCATGGACGCTTCCGGCCCCAACTCGCTGGGCGGCACCTACACCGGCAGCCCGACCGCCTGTGCGGCTGCCCTTGCGGTAATGGAAGTGTTTGAAGAAGAAAACATTCTCGAGAAGAGCCAGGCGCTGGGCGAAAAGCTGGCGCAGCGCTTCAGCAGCTGGGAAAGCAAGTTCGCCTGCGTTGATAACGGCCGCAACATGGGTGCCATGGCCGCGTTTGAGCTGGTATCCGACAAGACCGACCGTACACCCAACCCAGAACTGGCCGCGGCGCTGTGCAAAAAAGCACGTGAAGAAGGGCTGATCCTGCTTTCCTGCGGCATGTACGGCAACACCATCCGCTTCTTGATGCCAGTCACCATTGAAGACAACGTCCTCAATGAAGGGCTGGATATTATCGAGTCCTGCCTGGATTCGCTGGTATAAGCGTTACCTTTATACCAGACCAAAACGCCGCCCAACCGGGCGGCGTTTTTGATGTTGGCGTTAACGAGGCCGCCGGTCGCCTTCTAGAAAGTTGGCGGTAAATACCGCTTTTCCATGGGTCTCGAACGACCACTTCATGACATCGCTCAGTGCTGCCATCACCTCGTCGAATTCACCAAACACCTGGGTGCTCATCCGGTTAGGGTGTACTTCGAGACCTGTCGCTTCCAGGCGTTTTACCACGTCTTTCACCACCGGCTTGAAATCCTCAGCCAGCGGGTAATAGCTAAGCTGTACGGAAAGATACATAACGTCTCCTTACGCTGTGTGGGAAGACTGACGCGTCTTGGCCAGACGGTGCCAGACATCCAGGATAGCGTCGCGGGTTTCCTCAGGGTGCTCCATGGGGAACATGTGCGTACCGGGAACACGGCTGACCGCCACCCCGAAACGCTGCAAACGCTTGATGCGTGACGCCGTCAGCAGGTCCGAGTTCTCCCCCGCCACGACTTCGACCGGCACGCTCAACCGACGCGGCAAACGGGTCAGGTGGTCCGGCAAATGACGGAAAATCTCTACCTCGATGCGCGGGTCAAACGTCAGCTCGGCACTGCCGTCGGCCAATACTCGGGTTCCTGCTTCAATGTAGTCGTTGAGCGCGTCCGGGGTAAAGCGCCGAAACAGCCCGCGGCGGCGCAGCGAGTTGGCCATGGCCTCGCGACTCGGCCATACCGTGCGTCGGCCCAGGGTTTTACCCGCAGGCGTCACCCGGTCGACAAACCCGAAGCGTTTGGCGGCCTTCATCGCCCAGGCATCCCGCCCCAGCATCAACGGCGGGTCGAGCATGATCACGCCACAGAAGCGCTCGGGCTGCTTATCTGCCGCCATTGCCATCAAGGTCCCGCCCAGCGAATGCCCAACGCCGAGCAGCGGCGTGTCGCTATCGGGAAGATAGCTCAGCAGCTCATCCACCAGGTTGCCCCAGTTATGATTGACCGGGTAATCCGGATGGTGCCCCAGGCGATCCAGCGGGTGCAGATCAAAGGACTCGGCCAGCGGATCAAGCAGGCTGCGATAGCTCAGACCGGGAAAGCCATTGGCATGGGCAAATACTAAGCGAGGGCGTGACGAGGTATCAGCAGGCATGGCAAGGCTCGTGGTGAAGTCGATAAGTCAGGGGAGAGAAACCATCTATCATACATCTGTTTTAATTCACTCTGTGCGCAGCGTCAATCCGACCAGGTGTTAACAGGCTAATTAAAACAGCGCCAGCTGTTGCACCTGCGTATTCTCCGCCAGCCGATAGCCTACGCCCAGCAGGCGCACGGGCCGCTCGCCCCGGTGCCAGCCCACGTTCAGCAGCGTTTCGAACTGGGCCAGGTTGGGGGCGGGGTCGGCGTGTTCCACGGTGGTCTGGGTGAAGTCGTTGAATTTCACTTTGACGATCAGCCCGCGCACCCCGAGCGGCGGGTCCAGCCTTGCGTAGCGGCGCTCCAAATCCTCGATCAGCCCCGGCAGTTCATGGCGACAGGCCTCAAGAGTGGGCAAGTCCTGAGAATAGGTTTGCTCGGTACTGATCGATTTGCGCTCGCGGTGGGTTTTCACCGGTCGATCGTCTCGCCCCCAGCTCAGTTCATGCAGCCGCCGCCCGAAACGGCCGAAGTGCTCGACCAGATCCGTAAGCGTACGGGCGCGCAAATCGGCACAGGTATGGATATCAAGCCCGGCCAGTTTTTCTGCCGTGCGCGGGCCAACGCCGTGGATTTTTTTCACTGACAGCTGCTGTACGAAGCCGTCCACCTCATCCGGTGTGATCACGCACAGGCCGTCGGGCTTGTTCCAGTCGCTGGCAATCTTGGCCAGAAACTTGTTCGGCGCCACACCTGCCGAGACGGTAATGCCTACCTCGCGGCTGACCCGCTCACGGATCGCCTCGGCCATGAGCGTCGCGCTGCCGTGATGCTGGGTAACCTCGGAGACATCCAGAAAGGCTTCATCCAATGAAAGTGGCTCGATAAGCTCGGTAACGTCGCGATAGATGGCAAACACCTGCCGCGCGACGGCTTTATACTTGGCCATATCGCCGCGAATGACCGTTAAATGCGGGCAGCGCTTGAGCGCCTGGGCCATGGGCATTGCCGAGTGAATGCCGTATTCCCGGGCGGGGTAATTGCAGGTGGCGACCACCCCGCGCTGCTCCACGCTGCCACCAATCGCGATGGGAATATCGCGCAGCGCCGGGTTGTCGCGCATCTCCACCGCCGCGAAAAAACAGTCACAGTCGCAGTGAATAATTTTGCGCACTGGCTACCTTTATACACTGTAAAAAACCACAGCTTATCATAGCATCAGGTACCGCAGAACGTCCGCAGCACCTGCTCGTTTTCCGTCGCCGGTGCCGCCAAGCGGCGCGCTTCAACGGTGTCATCAAACGGCTTGGTCACTACCGCGAGTAGCGTATGGAACGGCGTGAAATCGCCCTCGACCGCCGCATCAATGGCCTCTTGAACGCGATGGTTGCGGGGAATCACCACCGGGTTGGCGCGCTGCATGGCCGCCAGGCGGTCGGTATTTTGGCTGGCCACCTGGGCCGCTTGCCACTGGGTGAGCCATTCACCTAGCGCCTCGGGGTTCTGCGTTAGCGCCAGCACGTCCTCACGTCTCTGGTCACTGGGCGACGCGACGTATTGCTTCAGTGCATCAAAGGTGGCGGTCATGTCCATCCGGCCCTGGTGCATCTGGCTTTCCAGCCCTTCCATCAATGCCTCGGCCTGGTCACTTTCCGCTTCCAGGCCGAGCTTATCGGCATGCAAGCGGCGTTGTTCGGCGTTAAACAACGGATCGAAATGGCGGATAGCATCGGTGGCTTTTTCGACCAACGCATCGCCCTCACCGTCTATCAGCGGCAGCAATGTCTCGGCGAAGCGGGCCAGGTTCCACTGGGCAATTGCCGGTTGGTTGGCAAACGCGTAGCGGCGGCCTTCATCGATGGAGCTATACACCTTCTGGGGATTGAACTGCTCCATGAAAGCACAGGGGCCATAATCGATGGTCTCCCCCGCCAGGCTGCAGTTATCGGTGTTCATCACCCCATGAATAAAGCCGATGCTCAGCCAACGGGCAACCAATTCCGCCTGGCGGGCAACCACCGCCTCAAGCAGCGCCATGTAGGGGTCGTCTGCCGAGGCAGCCCCCGGGTAGTGGCGTTCAATGACATGGTCCGCCAGGGCCTTTAGCGCCGCTTCATCCTGGCGGGCAGCGATAAATTGAAACGTCCCGGCGCGAATATGGCTGCTGGCCACGCGGGTAAATACCGCCCCCGGCTCGGGCAGTTGGCGCACCACCCTCTCACCGGTGGTAACGGCCGCCAGCGCGCGGGTGGTAGGAATCCCTACGGCGGCCATAAACTCGCTGACCAGATATTCCCGCAGCACCGGCCCCAAGGGCGAGCGGCCATCGCCACCGCGGGAAAACGGCGTACGGCCGCTGCCCTTGAGTTGCACGTCGCGGCGCTTGCCGTGCTGGTCGATCACTTCGCCCAGCAGCAGCGCCCGGCCATCGCCCAGTTGTGGCACAAAGTTGCCGAACTGGTGGCCCGCGTAGCCCAGGGCACCCGGCTTGGCCCCGGGCGGTAACTGGTTACCGCTGAACCACTCGGCAAGCGTGGGGGCATCAGGGATGTCCTGGGCGCCCAGTTCGCGGGCGAGCGGCGCGTTAAACGCAATCAGCTCCGGGTGGGCAACCGGCGTTGCCTGGCTGGCAACCCAGAGCGGTTCCGGTAAGGTGGCATAACGATGTTCAAATGACAGCATGAGACGATCCAGATGCTAGCGAATAAGATATGTCCTAATACCCTAGCATTTTACTCAAGTAAACGCGCCTGCAGACAACTAACAGCCTCCTCCAGCACTGGCGTTAACGGTGCGCGCCACTGATAGGTAAGCATGGCATCGGCGCGGGTCACGCCCAGGGATAGCGAGGCAACGGGCAGGCCCATTCCATGCGCTTCGCGGCAGAAGCGGTAGCCGGAATAGACCATCAAAGACGTTCCCACGGCCAGCACTGCCTGGGCGTTTTGCAAGCCAGCCTGGGCGGCGACCCGCCGAGCAGGCGGGACCACATCGCCGTAATAGACCACGTCTGGTTTGAGAATCCCGCTGCAACGCGGGCAATCGAACACTGTAAAGTCTGAAAAATCGGTTTCCAGATCCGCGTCGCCATCCGGTGCATGACCGGCATCCAGGGCGGCAAAACGCGGGTTGAGGTGTGCCATTTCACTGTGCATGGCGTGGCGCATCATATGGTAGCCGCAGGTCATGCAACTGACGGTATCGGCCCGGCCGTGCAGGTCGATGACCTTTTTGGACCCCGCCCGCTGATGCAGGCGGTCCACGTTCTGGGTGACCAACAGCTCCACATAACCCATGGCTTCCAATGCGGCCAGTGCCTTGTGCGCACCGCTCACCTGGGCCCCGCTCAGCGCCTTGAAGCCGACCAACGCCCGCGCCCAGTAGCGCTGGCGCACCGCATGCGAAGCCATGAAATCGCCGTGCTGAACCGGCGGTGAACGCTTCCACTGGCCATCGGCATCGCGATAGTCAGGAATCCCGCTGTCGGTGCTCACGCCCGCGCCGGTAAGAATCCAGAGTTTTGGGTAGCGCGCGATAAAGCCAGCCAGTTCTTCACCTGCCTGGGTCACGCTATCGGTCATGTCCACTGCCTGCGTCAAATGTTCACCCCTAGGCAATTCTGCTCTCGCTAGACGATACTGTATGACAACGGCAACGCCTACTCTGTGCCAAGCTTTTTATCCGAGGAGCCACTTATGCAAGGGTCTGATCAACGGACGATGCGGGATCATGATGTGATTATTGTTGGCGGCGGCATGGTCGGCGCCGCACTGGCGGCCCGGCTGGGCAATGCGGGCCAATCGGTCGGGCTGATCGAACAAGGCGATGCTCCTGCAGCGCCCGAGGGCGACTACGACCTGCGTATCTCATCGTTGAATGCGCGCTCGCTTACGTTTATCAATGCCAGCGGCACGCAACTGCCCGAGGAACGCTGCTGCCCCTTCCGGCATATCGATGTGGCCAATCAGGATGGCACCGGCCACTCGCTTTTCTCTGCGGCTGACAGCGGTATGGAAGACTTCGGCATCTTTGTCGAAAACCGCACGCTCCAGTACGCCCTCTGGCAGCGTTTGGCCGACCTCCCCGGCGTGACCTGCTATACCCAGTGCGCCCCGGCAAGCACCCTGACCACGGGCGATTCGCGCCTGCTCGAGCTGGATAACGGCAAGACGCTAACCGCCGCGCTGATCGTCGGGGCCGACGGTGCGCGCTCCACCCTGCGTGAGCTTGCTGGCATCAGCGTGACTCACTACAACTACCACCAGCGGGCGATGATCATTAACGTGGAGACCGAGCTGCCCCAGCAAGACGTCAGTTGGCAGGTCTTCACCCCCACCGGCCCCATGGCCATGCTCCCGCTGCCCGGCAAGCGCGCATCGCTTGTGTGGTACGACAGCGACGAGGCCACCAAGACGCGGGAAAAGCTGGACGATGACGCGCTCAAGACAGACATCGAAGACGCCTTCCCCGAGCGGCTGGGCAAGCTCACCCGTATCGTGGCGCGCGCCAGCTTCCCCATCAAACGCCAGCACGCCAAACGCTATATCGGCAAACGCCTGGCGCTGATCGGCGACGCCGCCCACGTGGTGCACCCGCTGGCGGGACAAGGGCTGAACATTGGCCTGCACGACGCCGATACTCTGGCCGAGCTGATCATCCACGGCCGCGACCCCGGCGACCATATCAACCTGCACCGTTTCGAGGTGCAGCGCCGCCTGGCCAACCAGGCGATGATCGCCGCCACCGACAGCTTCCACCATCTGTTTACCGGCGCCAAGCCACTGCGCCAACTGGGTGATCTCAGCCTGCATATCGCCGAGCGCATCCCCTTCGCCAAACGCATGATGATGCAGCAGGCCAACGGGCTGAATCCGTTCAAACGGCGCTAGTGCGCTGACAGCAACTCATGTTCAGCTTACTGTACAAGTCAGGCACTTAAGCCTAGACTTGTACGGTCAGCTGTACAATGGGAGGTTCCATGAGAATTGTATCGTTCACAGAAGCTAGAAATGGCCTGAAAGCGGTATTGGACGACGTAATTAATGATGCCGATACCACCGTTATTACGCGCCGGGATTCAGAAGACGCCGTCGTGATGTCGTTAGACTATTACAACAGCCTGATGGAAACGGTGCACTTGCTGCGTTCGCCCGCCAACGCAGAGCACCTTAATCGCTCCATTGAGCAGTTTAAATCAGGGCAAACAACGCAAAGAGATTTGGTGGATGAGTAGTCGTCTACTGTCGTGGACAGACGAGGCGTGGAACGACTATGTGTACTGGCAAACGCAGGACAAAAAGACCCTCAAGCGGATCAATAAACTTATCAACGATGCAAAACGCTCCCCTTTCGAGGGGTTGGGCAAGCCAGAACCTCTGAAGGAAAACCTGGCTGGCTTCTGGTCTCGTCGAATCGACGACACTAACCGCTTGGTTTATGCCGCTGACGAGCGTTCCATTACGATTATTTCGTGTCGTTATCATTACTAGCGTCAGGCTGACGTGAAGCGCGTAACCGCCCACCAACTGGCTCAAAGGAGCACTTAAACGAGTCAGGCTCCATGTGATGGACTGCTAGCGCCATATTGATTTCACCTGAGCGTTAGCGGTTAGCGTTTTCCTCGGCCACCTGACGAAGCGCATCGATAAGCACGTCGGCGGGCTGGGCACCAGAAATCAGGTAGCGCCCTTCGAGAATAAAGCCTGGCACCGCGCTCACGCCTGCTTCCATGAATCGCTGTTCTGCCGCACGAACTTCTTCCGCGTATTGATCGGACCGGGCGATGGCCTCGGCAGCGTCACCGTCAAGCCCGACCTCAACGGCCTTCTCTCGCAGAACCTCTGGATCTGAAGGGTTCTTCGCCTCACCGAAGTAGGCATCAAATAATGCCAATTGCAGGGGCGTCTCCAGGTTCTGCGTTGCGGCCCATGCAAGCACGCGGTGGGCAGCGAAGGTATTGTTCGCCCGACGCTCCTGGGCGCCACGAAAATTTAACCCAAGCTCTTCGGCCACCGCCATGATCTCACGCTGGGACTGCGCCATGCTGGCAGCATTCTTGCCGTATTTGCGGCACAAGTGCTCCAGGATCGGCTCGCCCTCGGGCGGCATGTCCGGGTTGAGCTCGAAGGGCTGCCAGTGGAGTTCAACGTCAATCTCGCCATCAAGGGTTTCTAGCGCTTGTTCCAAGCGCCGGTAGCCGATCGCGCACCACGGGCATGCCACATCGGACACCAGGTCAATTCTTACCTTTTGCATTTTGTTTCCCCTTCGACATATCCCAAAATTCGATCAAACTAAATAAAGCATGTTACGTGTATATAGGGCGTAACGGCAGTACTGATAAGGAGACAGCCATGGCAAAAGCAGCGTTAGCGTTAAGCTTCCTATTACTTATCAGCGGTTGTGCTCATGATAGACATACCGAAACCTACGGCGTTACCGACCCAAGCACGTCAGTCGAACAAAGCGCGCCCCACCATCAGATGACCGACCAGTGGGTCGGCCGATGGACCGGCGTAGAAGGGTTATTCCTGGAAATCAGCAAGGACGAGTCGGCAGGCCCGGGCCATTATCGACTTCACATGCGCTACGGCCTGGATGCCGATCAAATCGGTACCTTCGAAGGGCAGGCCACCGACGAGGGCATTCGCTTCAACCGCGGGGACGGCCCACAGATGCTTCTTGCGGGCGACGGCGAAGCCACCGGTATGAAGTGGCTAATGGAAAAAGAAGACTGCCTGGTAGTAGCAACTGGTGAAGGCTATTGCCGCGACTGACCTGCCCGGCACCCTTTCAATCAGCGGCGACAAATTTGGGCCATGCCCGACATCGCCCGCCTTCTGGGTCACCTGCCCGGTGTAGGCGGCTTCATGTGCCAGCCCCCTACACACGTCGCAGCCCGACCAGCAACACCCATAGCCTTTGAATACCCACAGACCCCACAAAAAGGACCAGCCCCATCGCTAAAGAGGCTCCCCCTCGCCATAATAAATAAGGGTTGGCACTTGAGTGCTGTTGCGCAAAACTCTCGCCAAGGGAAACGACACCGGTGGCAATAAAGTAAATACCGATAAGCGCCGTTCCAACCGCCATCAAAGCGCGAACGCCTATCGACACGCTTGCCTCGTCTGGCACCAGCCAACCCGCCAGCTTCTCGCGTAGCAACATAAGACCAACGCCAATCAGCGTGTAACTAAAAAAGTGCACCACGTGGATCATTAAGACACTAGCGGGTATATCCCCCTGATCAGAAAACACCATAAATAACGATGAAACGACCTCAGGCAATCGACGTAACGTCATCCATAACCCCATTAGCGCAATCAGGCTTGCGACCAGCGGGCGTGTTTGCATCCTTGGCATAGATCCCCCTGTACGAAAAGCGTTGTAGCTTGAGTGGCGAAGCGGTGCAAGGGCCATCAGCGTGACGCGCATCGTTATGCGCTGCTAGACATCCGGCCGTTGCCCAATACACAGCAGTGCCGTCGGCTCCAAGTCTGAGGGTAATCTCAGTGCTTGCTTCACCTTCAAATCATCAAACCCAGCCACTAGGACACAGCCAACTCCGAGAGCCGTACTCAAAAGATGGATATTCTGCGCTAAAGCACCCACTTCCATATACACATAGCGAGCACCGCGTTCCCCCTGAGGTGGCTGACATTCAAAGTGCTGAACCGCCTCCCCCAGTTTCGCTGTAACGCCGATGACGATAGCCGCCTCTTTCAACCATGGTTGATCGCCGATACCTAGCTCTAGCATAGTGTCTTCCGGCACACGATCACCGACAAGCTTCAGCGAATGGCTGTCATCCATATACTCATAAATACCAGGCTCAAGCCCTGATACTCGTTGCACCGCGATTCGTAGATGGAGCGGGTATACCCCTCCGGCCGATGGCGTTGTTCTTTTTTGGTCTGGACCGGTGCTTCCCTGAGCCGACCAAAGCAACTGGGACAAGAGGCCTAAGGGTAAAGGCGCCTTTGAGTAATGCCTTATACTGCGACGAGCCTCAATACAGCCAACCAATGGTTCAGCGTTTTGCAATTCTGGTACAGGTAACTCGAAGATCATGCATTGACTCCCTATGCATAAGGTAGAGCAAAACGGCGGGGCGTCAGGGACTTCCGTCTACCACTTCAGAAAAGTGCCCCGACTTGCTCAGTGTGAATTCAAGAAAATCCCGCGCTAAATAAAGCGAGCCGGAATAGACGCTCAGGGCTTCTTTGCGGATGTCTTCAATGGAAGGCGATGCGTGGGGGTTGGGCTGGTAACGGGGGCTGAAGTGGGTCAGCACCAGGTTTGGAAGCTTCACCGATTCTGCAAACGTGGCGACCTGCTTGGCATAGCTATGCCCAAAGTCACCGGCCTTTTCGGCCATGGCTTCAGTGTAAGTCGCTTCATGCACCAGGACATGCGCCCCCGCGCATGCTTCCGACAACAAGTCGGGCTGGTCATTGTCCCCGGCAATCGCGACTTTTCTGGGTTTGTGTTTGGAGATCAGGAAGTCACGGCTTTGTAACCGCTCGCCCGCGAACTCGATATCAACGCCCTGTTTCAACTGCCCCCACAACGGCCCTCTGGGAATGCCCTTTTGCGTCAGCTTATCCACATCCAGTGCCGACTCGACCTTTTGCTCCGTGAACCCATAGGCATAGGACGGCGCCCGGTGCGAAAGCCTGTAAGTGGTAACCGCGATGCGCTCAAACTCGACGCTTGGCAGATCATCAGAATCGACAAATTCCAAGGCGAAGGGTAACGATAGCTGGGTGGCCTCAAAGGTGGCGTCCAGCCATGCCTTGATGCCCGTGGGCGCCACAATAGTCAGCGGCAGTGTTCGGCCATTCATGGCCGCACTCGCCAGTAGGCCCGGCAACCCATAGCAGTGGTCGCCGTGCACGTGGGTAATCAGGATGGCGTTCAGTGAATTCAGCGACAGCTTGGTGTGCAGGATCTGATGCTGGGTGCCCTCACCACAATCGATCAGATACCAGCCCTTCCCCTTGCTCTCACGCAATGCGACCCCGGCGACGTTTCTGCTTTTTGTTGGTACACCGGCGGAAGTGCCGAGGAAGAGTAAATTCATAGTTTGGTTGTGATCTCTCTAGAACCCAAAACATGGGCTGTCAGCATATGGATTTCCGATAGGATCGGCTTTCGGGCCTTTTACCGCAGAACGCAGTGACCGCGGATGCGTTCGTTAAGCGGCTTCAAAATCCAAAGGGTGAAGATCGTCCAAATTAAGTGTGCCGCGAGCCATCCATAGGTCATACATATCCTGCATTGCCAGCCAGCTTTCCGGGGTGCGCCCGAGAACCTTCGACAGACGTAAAGACATTTCAGGGCTGATACCGCTATTCCCTTTGAGCAATCGTGACAGCGTAGAGGGTGAGACGCCTAAACTGGAAGCCAACTGGCGAGAACTGATACCAAAAGGTTCCAAGTATACCTCCCGAATGAATTCACCAGGATGCGGCGGGTTATGCATCGTCATCAGTGATAATCCTCATAATCAAGAATGTAAGCGTTGCCGTCCCATGATGAGGGGTAGGGTCATTGATCCCGAGCCTTACTAATGAAACCCTCTATCAGAGTGTTTGCACGCTCAACATCCCGTTCGTAAATGAATAGATGATCAAACACGGCACCGCACTGGGGGCCTGCCTTGATCCCTTCATTATTTAGCAATTCTAAAACAGGACGAAGGAATCCGATGACGTCGAATGGAAGGTCTCCATCCGTTGAAACGACACGGAACGGACCGAAGTAACCCCTGACAGGGACTTCGGATTTCAAGCGTTCAAATGCTATTTCCTCGACTATCGCCGACACACCCGCTTGGTCGCGAATCAAACAGCTATAGCGGCCATCACATTCGACAAACACGCTAGCAGCATCAGCGGCGGATACATCTCCTAGCTCTAACATCCAGTACCGTTCAGGCCAGATTTTCAACTTCATATTCGCCCATACTGCAATCGGATCAATAGACATCAAACCCTCCTATTAGACGGCCACCCAATACCTGGAGCATACGCGCCCATGAAATGGAGCCGAGGGCGAAATGTAAAGGGCGCCGCCGTGCTTGGCCTTGTTAGCGAAACGACGGCATGACCACCACTATACCCAGACATCATTTTCCGCCTGGAGCTCTCCGCCAGAGTCTCCGGTATTCACCACGCCTCGGGGCTCAATTAGGAGAACATGACACTCACTTTCAGCGAAGGGTCTATGTTCCACCCCTTTGGGTACTACATACATTTCGCCCTCGGATAGATGAACAGTACCTCCTCGAAGTTCGATGCCCATTGCACCTTTGACGACCAGAAAAACCTCGTCCGTATCCTGATGGTCATGCCAGACAAAATCGCCCTGAAACTTTGCCAGCTTGAGCTGATAATCGTTCATTTCAGCGACCACACGTGGCGACCAGTACTCAGAAAACTTTCTGAATTTTTCGGCTAAATTAACTACGTCTGACTGCATTGGAATGCCCCCTGTTGTCTCGCTAACGTTGCACTCAGTCGCGGCGGGCCACATTACGAACCGCGGTCGGCTGGACCACATGGTTGGAAGGCGGCTCGCCAAACCATTGGTGAAAAGCGTGCGGCAAGCGCTCTTCCGTTATCCCTCGCGCCAAGAATATCTCAAACACGAAGCGTCTAATGATTTCGGGATACTCTACCGCTTGCTCGAGCGAGAGCGCTTGGAAGGCAGACATATCAGCCATGCCATGGACGTACAAAGGGCCAGGCAATTCAATTGATTCATGCGAGGAAACGAAATGCATGAGTGCATTCCTGTGATTCTTGAGATCCAGGAATCGCTTCACATTCGGGGTTGACTCATCCAATCGTACTCCCAGCACATTTTCAGGCCATTTCTTGATCTTCGCATCCAATGAACGACGTCTCTCGATATCCTTCAGCACCCGATCTCTGTGAGTACGAAACTCGTCCTCTTCGACAACCACACGGAAGAACGCATTGATAAACGTCTCCACCACCGACACCGCAAGGAAAAGTGCAAGTGCGAGTTCCTGCTTCTGCACCCGATCAGGCTCGTCCGTAGGCACTCGTCTTATCTGTCGCTGTAGGCATTCGTAGTAGTGCCATATCAAGGAATGCGGGCTTGCTAGTGTCCGTGTATCTGACATGCTCTCCCCCCTTTTAACGACCGCAGCACGCGAGGCTTTGTAGTGGAGGCGCAGCTGCGACGAATAAGGTTGTCGCATTGCCTGCGCTGGTTAAGAGGCGATCTGCTTGTACATGACATCGACGGTCACGCCCTTGTATTCGCATCGCTCCATATGGTTCCAGCCGAGCTTCTCATAAAGTTTCGAGGCGAACTCGGTGCATAGATACCAGACATTAGCATTTGAGCGAGCTGCCTCAGCTTCGCACCGAGCAATCAATTTCGTTGCTATTCCCTGATGCAGGAAGCCCTCTTTCACATAAACTGCTGACAGCCAAGGGGATAAATCCGGTTTTGTGTCCATATCGTTCTGTACTAGCGCAGCCGAACCAACAAGCTGCCTTCCTGACATTGCAATAAAAATTGAAGGAATACCCTCTCGTCCTGCAGCATCAGAGATTGCTTCGGCTCGCCCTTGCAAAGTCAGCGAAGGGTTCAAGTGCTTCCACTCCGCATGATGAAGCTCCGCCAACTCAGCAATGAATTCCCTTTTATCTGCTAGAGGAACGATTTCCACAGTCTTTGCCTCTCAACACAGAGCGCACCGATAGCCTTACAGAGCGAAACGGCTTAAAAGCCATCCGCGTGACGCGACGGGTTATTTAGTTTTTAAGCCTGAGCAAAATCCAAAATTTCCTTCGCCAACTCCTCAGGCCTTTCTTCAATGACAAGGTGGCCCGCATCATCAATCACACGAAGAGCCGATCCCGGAATCATGCCATGGAGCTCTTCCCCACGCTCCAGAGGTATCCAGCTATCCTCCCGCCCCCAAAGAATCAAGGTAGGTGTCGTAATCGTAGGATAAAGAGACTGAACCTCGTCGGTATATTTGGAGTCTGCTTGAGCCATCTGACGATAGAAAGCCGTCTTACCTTGCTCGCCAGTCCACGGCGAAACGATTCCTTCTAGTGTTGCCTCATCAAGTGGCTTGAAGGCAGCCGTTTGCACATAGGTCCGAACCACAGCTTCGTGAATATAGTCTGGCAGCCCTGAAAAAGCGGCTTCATGCCTATTCACATGGCGGAAAAAAGGTGAGCCCCAAGGAGAGACTGCAACCGGGTCAATCAGAATAATCTTTTTAAAAGACCGCTCATTGAGAAGGTTAGCCCGGAGAGCTGTAGCGCCGCCAAAGTCGTGACCGACAACAATCGGATTATCCAATTGCCAATGGGTTAGCAACCCATCCAAAACCTCATTCTGCACGCCCAACGAAACATCGCCTTCCGTCGTACACGACTGACCATAGCCCAGCAAGTCAAAAAAGTAGACCGTGTACTCTTCGGACAGTTTTCGAATTAAATGTCGCAGATTGAACGATGACCAGGGCGTTCCGTGAATCAAAACCATTGGCGGGCCTTCGCCTAACCGGCCATAACGAACTTCGCGCCCTTGATAATCATAAGAATTTGAAAGCTCCCACCTGCTCATTGCTCGAGCTCCTTTTGTAAATAACGCCCGCAAATCACCGACGCCAAGAAAGCAGAGAGAAGCGGCGCTTTTTGCGTTCGAGTGCATTGGCCTTGTTTGGCCAATCTTCATACCTGCTCATGAATTTAATAACCTAGGGACGGCGGTCCTTCTGGATGTTGGGGGAGATCATCGGCGATCTCTAGCCACGGCTGCTTCGAAGATACCCAAAAATGCATATCTGGATTGAAAAGTGATGGATCTTCGAGACTTCCAGCCGTCAACCCAATGACTCCAGCAGAAGCACGCCGGGAAAATATGCTTGAACCACAATGCGAGCAAGAACCTCGCTCCAGGGTTTCTGATGAGTAAAATGTGCTAACTGGGCCAATGATAGAAACATCTTCAATACGCATTAGTACGCGGGCGTTAAAAGCCGCTCCGATAGCTTTTTGACATTCTCTACAGTGACACACTCGCTGATTCAATGGATCAGCAGTCGTTTCGTAACGAACGGCTTTACATAGGCACCCGCCGCGAAATTTGATCATTTAGCTAGCCCTCCTTCGGTAACAGCCTAATGCCTGAACTCAGTTGTCGGCCTCAGCGCACCAGCGCTATGGGCGATCAACTGCAGCGATTTGTTAGGAGCCTATCTACAGCTTCCAAAATGAATGATATGCGTTCATCAATGTTACTACGCGGAACTTCCAATGTTTTGTAACCCCACTGCAGATACCACGGTAATCCCCCCGAAAAACCAGAGTGTTCAAAAGTAGAATTTTCCGTAAGCTAAGCGC